>LNEI01000032.1 GCA_001464455.1 Acidobacteria bacterium Ga0077534 | reverse complement strand
GATCGACTCGGCGACCGGCTTTGAGCCGGGACGAAGGCAGGTCATCATCCTAAAACTAGCGGTCGAACCAGACACGCTGAACGGCACTTACAACCTAACGATCGACGACTCGGTCACCACGAGACAGACGGCCGGACGCAAAGGTGAATTCCTCACTGCCAGCTACACAGCCGGCAGCATCGAGATCACCGACGCAACCCCGCCCGTGACCATCTCCGGCCGAGTCCTAACCCCAAGCGGCCAAGGGCTCAGAAACGCCACCGTCATCCTCACCGATGAGCAAACTGGGGAAAGACGTGTGACAACGACCGGATCGTTTGGTCGCTACCGCTTCGAAAACGTGGGATCCGGTTCGACTCAGGTCGTCACCGTCCGAGCAAAGCGATACCGCTTCATGTCACGGAGCTTCACCATTACCGCTACACTCAGGGACGTGGATCTAATTGCGATGGAATGAGCAAGACTGAGGAACTTAGCTTCAAGCTGAGGAGCTAGTTTGGGGCTGCCGAAAACTCATCGGCAGCCTCATTCTTATGTCAGGTTTTTCCACGACCTGCCGTCGCGTTCGAGGAGTTGATCAGATTCGTTTGGCCCCCACGAGCCTGCGGCGTAGTTAGGGAAGTCTCGTGCGGGGAGTGCCTTCCAAACGTCGAGGACCGGCTCAACGATCCGCCAGCTGGCTTCGACCATGTCTGCTCGTTGGAAAAGCGTCGCGTCACCGATCATGCAATCGTAAAGAAGGCGCTCGTAGCCGGTTGAGACCTGTTCACCGAAATGGTCGAGGTAGTTGAAATCCATATCAACAGCGCCCATGTTGACGATCGGGCCCGGAATCTTCGCGCCGAAATGGAGAGTTATACCTTCGTCGGGCTGGATGTGGATGACGATCCTATTCGTCCGCAGACGCTCGACGCCTGTTTCGCGAAAGAGCATGAACGGCGCTTTCTTAAAGTGGATAACAATGCTCGAATGCCGGGCTGGCATTCGCTTGCCTGTACGAATATAAAAAGGAACATCGGCCCAGCGCCAGTTGTCGATCGCGAGTTTGAGGGCGGCAAATGTCTCGGTGTTTGAAAAGGCAGCGACATTTGGCTCACCGCGGTATCCATCGACTTTCTTATCGTCGACTTTGCCCGCGCCATACTGGCCGCGAACCGCGCATTGCAGCACTCCTTCCGGCGAGTATGGCTGGATCGCCTGAAGTATCTTAGCCTGTTCGTCGCGAACCGAATCGGCCTCAAATGACACGGGCGGCTCCATTGCCGTGAGCGTCACGAGCTGCAGGATGTGATTCGGGATCATGTCGCGGAGAGCCCCGGCCGAGTCGTAGTAGCCTCCGCGAAGTTCAACTCCGAGCTTTTCGGCGACGGTGATCTGAACGTGATCGATAAAATTCCGGTTCCATATCGGCTCGAAAATGCTGTTGCCGAAGCGAAAGACCAGGATGTTCTGGACAGTTTCCTTACCAAGGTAATGATCGATGCGATAGATCTGTTTTTCCTTGACAAGTTTCAAAAGCGACGCGTTCAGCTTCTCGGCCGACTCCAGGTCGTGGCCGAACGGCTTTTCGTAAATAAAACGCCGCCAGTTGCCGTTCTCCTCTTTGCCTAAGCCATTCTTCACCACCTTTTGCGTAACGTTGGCAAAAAGCGATGGCGGCGTTGCGAGATAGAAAAAGTAATTATCCGGTATCTGATGAGCGGTCGTGACGTCACCGATCAAGGCTCGCAAGTCACCGAAAAGTTTCTTGTCATCGTCAAAATCACCACCGGTGTAATAGGTGCGTTCCTCAAACCAATTAATGATCTTGTCGTTCGGCTTCGAGACGAACTCGCGAAGATTGGCTATCATCGACGCGCGAAATTCCTCACTCGTCATCTCTTGGCGCCCGACGCCGATGATCGCAAAGCCATGGGGCAGAAAATCCTGTTTGGCAAGATTGTATAGGGCGGGAAAGAGTTTGCGTTTGGTCAGATCGCCGGTCGCGCCAAAAATGACCATCACGCATGGGTCAGCGGTTTTATGATTTTCGCTCATGATCGAGTATTAAACCACACACGGACGGAAGGTTAAATGCCTAGCCGCTCTCTGAGTTCGAGTTCCCGAGCATTCATTTCTCCATCGTCGGTTTCGTGGTCAAAACCGCAGAGATGAAGGACACCGTGAAGGATAAGCTGCTTGATCTCGATGTCCAGCGACAGGCCGTTTTCCGCCGCCTGTTTATTAGCTTGTTCGGCAGATATGACGACGTCGCCCAGGAAACGTAGTGCCTGCTCGCCGTCCGCTTGAGCTTGTTCAAATTCGTCGGGTTCGTGAGGAAAAGAAAGAACGTCGGTCGTCGTATCCTTGCCCCGAAACATCTTGTTCAGCTCGATCATTCGCCGGTCCGAAATAAACGCGACAGAGAAGGTTGTGCCTTTCGCCTCATCGATCGACGACGGGATGTCACTTACAAAGTGGCGAAACACACTGGTTTCCAGCTTAACCTTTCGTTGCAGATTGATGACGTCGATCATAGACTCAACCATCGTTCTCGCTGGAATGAGCCTCGTACGCCCTCACGATCATTTGCACGAGTTTGTGGCGGACGACGTCTTTGTCGGTGAAATAGACAAAGTCGATACCCTCGAGATCGGCCAGAACCTTTTCTGCTTCCTTTAGTCCGCTTTTCTGTCCGCGCGGCAGATCGATCTGGGTGGTGTCGCCGGTGACAACAGCCTTCGATCCAAAGCCGATGCGTGTGAGAAACATCTTCATTTGCTCGCTCGTGGTGTTCTGGGCTTCATCGAGGATGATGAAGGCATCGGCTAGCGTACGCCCGCGCATAAATGCAAGGGGCGCGATCTCGATGATCCGCTTCTCGAGCATCTTCGTTACTTTTTCAGAATCGACCAGATCGAACAGAGCGTCGTACAACGGACGTAGATATGGATCTACCTTCTCCTGCAGATCGCCAGGCAAAAACCCGAGCCGCTCGCCGGCCTCGACCGCCGGACGCGTTAAGATGATCCGGCTGACCTGCTTCTTAAACAAAGCGTCGATCGCCATCGCGACCGCGAGATAGCTCTTGCCCGTACCTGCGACGCCGATGCCGAATACAAGATCGTTCGCCGCGATCGCGTCGAGGTACTTTCGCTGGTTCGCGGTCTTCGGAGCGACTTGTTTCTTACCGGAAGGGTTAAACCGGGCTTTTAGGAAATGATCCTTCAGCGAATAGGCTCGGTCCTCGGCGATCTGTTTGAAAGCGTCACGAAGTTCCTTATCCGTAAACGTATTACCTTCGTTGAACAGTTCCCCGAAATCCGAAAGGATCTGCTCGACTGTCTTAATGTCCTTCTCGTCGCCGTCGATGAGCAGCTCATTGCCTCGGGCCCCGATACTGACATCGAGGAGCGTTTCGAGATATTTAATGTTCTGGTCTTGAACGCCGAACAGCGTATTGAGGCCTTGTGGTGGTAGTTCTAGTTTTTTCAAAATGTATGGTTACTTGATCCCGATCCTCTAGCGGCGTCAGTCATAAAGTGATACCAAAATCATATACCAGAATCACCCGCGAACAAACCACAATTTTCCGCGATCGCTTTCTATGTAATCCAACGAACCGACCTGCAACCCACGCCGTCGCAAAATCAAGCTTATCGGATCGAAGTCAGGACGCTCGGAGGGTTTGTAGTATGGCCGCCATTCAATACAATTGGACGAAAACAAGGATCTTTAATAATACCGTTCCGCTGGACCGTGTTGACCACAGCGAAGCGGAAAACCAGATTGCCCAGCTCGAGGCCGACGAACAGCACCGTACCGAATTGATCGACATCGCTCGACGCATCTATCAGCGAGCTCGGCTGCAGCGACGCTATCGCCGGCCGGGGTCGATATTCTAGATCCGAAACCCTTTCCAGATCGACAGCACGATTTTTTTCTCTGTTTTGATGCTTAGGATGTAGAGTGCCCGTTGCACCCTACAGATTCTGTGTGCTATTCTTACTCCTTTGTAAAAGCCTCGGCGCTTTACATTTACATATTAGGAGCATCACTTAATAAATGGCCACAGAGGGAAACGGGCACATCGGTAAAGTTGTACAGATCATTGGCCCCGTCGTCGACGTCGAATTTTCAAACAATTATCTTCCGCCTATCTACCAGGCAATGCGTATCACGAGCGAAGGCTTTGATGGCGAGAAAATCGACGTCATTGCCGAAGTTCAGCAGCACCTTGGCGAAGGCCGCGTCCGCGCCGTGTCCATGCTGCCGACTGACGGTATGGTTCGCGGTATGAAGGTCGAAGACCTCGGCGGCCCGATCATGGTGCCCGTGGGCGAAGCCACACTCGGCCGCGTGATGAATGTCGTCGGCGATCCCGTCGATGAACTCGGCCCGGTCAGTGCTGAAAACAAATCATCCATTCACCGCCACGCTCCGTCATTTGACGAGCAGTCGACACGCCTCGAAATGTTCGAGACCGGCATTAAGGTCATTGACCTTATTCAGCCGTTTCTTCGCGGCGGAAAGATCGGCCTCTTCGGCGGTGCCGGCGTGGGCAAGACAGTTCTCATCATGGAGCTGATCAACAACGTCGCCAAGGGCCGTGACGGCTTCTCGGTATTCGCCGGTGTCGGCGAGCGTACCCGCGAAGGGAACGACCTGCTCCGCGAAATGGTCGAGTCGAAGGTTATCACCTATGGTGACGCTTTCAACCACCACATGGAAGAGACCGGCGAGTTTGACCTGGCCAAGGTCAACATGAACGACATCAAGGGCTCGAAGGTATCATTAGTATATGGTCAGATGACCGAGCCTCCGGGGGCCCGTCTCCGCGTTGCTCTTTCGGGCCTAACGGTCGCCGAGCATTTCCGCGATCAGGGCAACGACGTGCTCTTTTTTGTTGACAATATTTTCAGATTTACGCAAGCTGGTTCTGAGGTATCCGCGCTTCTTGGCCGTATGCCTTCCGCTGTGGGTTACCAGCCGACGCTGGCTTCGGAAATGGGCGAGATGCAGGAACGCATCACTTCGACCAAGACCGGTGCTATTACATCTATCCAGGCTGTGTACGTTCCGGCCGACGATTATACCGATCCGGCTCCGGCTACGACCTTTGCTCACCTCGATGCTGTTACAGCTCTTTCGCGACAGATCGTTGAACTTGGTATCTACCCTGCGGTCGATCCGCTAGCCTCGAACTCGCGTATCCTCGATCCGCAGATCGTCGGCGACGAGCATTACAACACAGCACAGTCGGTCAAGAAGATCCTGCAGCGTTACAAGGACCTTCAGGACATCATCGCTATTCTTGGTTTGGACGAACTTAGCGAAGATGACAAGCAGACCGTCGCCCGTGCCCGCAAGATCCAGCGTTTCTTCTCGCAGCCCTTCACGGTCGGCGAGCAGTTCACCGGTCTCAAAGGCGAGTACGTCAAGGTCGAGGACACGATCAAAGGTTTCCGCGAGATCCTCGAAGGCAAATGCGACGACATGCCCGAGCAGTCCTTCTATATGGTAGGCACGATCGAGCAGGCAAGAGAGAAAGCTCAGAAGATGGCCGCCGCCGCGTAAGTCAGAACCGCCTGCGTAAGCGGGCGGCTAGAAACTCGACTAAGATTTAACGATGCTAGAACTAGAGATAGTAACACCGGAAAAACTCGTGCTTAACGCACAGGTCGATTCCGTGACGGTGCCGACCGCGTCCGGCGAGGTAGGGATACTTCCCAGCCATGCGCCGCTCGTATCGGCCATCAAGCCTGGAGTGCTTACATATAATATAAAAGGTGTCACCGACAAGCTTGCCGTGTCCGGCGGCTTTCTCGAGGTGAACGCCAACAAGGTCGCCGTTCTCGCCGATAAGGCCGAGACCGCCGACGAGATAGATATCGAAGCCGCCCGCACCATGCGTGACGAGGCGGAAAAGGCTTTTGCAGCGGTGGCATCCGGATCGTTAAACGATACGGAAGCCGCCCGCGAACAACTGGATGCCGCCAACGTCCGCCTGCAGCTCGCTGCCGGCCGGTAGGGAAGACGCGCATCGATTTACATGAATTGCTTGGAGGAATAAGCTAACGAATACCGACTTTTTTACACATAAAGTTGCCCTTGCGGCAACCAAAAAAAGTTTAACACTTGTCCAGAATACGCTTGACATAGCTGGTGTATTGGGTATAATCCGTGTAGTTCGTTCCGAAAAGTAGTTTATTTAAATTTAGACTGTAGTAAAACGGTGTAGCAATTATCGCCTTGTTAAAGGCTATATTTCCGTTGTCGGTACTGAAAGAAATCAACAACAGATTCGAATCACGAATACTTTAGTTTTTAGGAGAATGAATATGTCATCCAACGCCCGAAGACAGGGATCGCCTCAAAAACGATCTTCTATCAACGGAGTTACGACGCGAATCGCCGGGGTCAAGGTCCTGGTGTTTTTGACGTTAGTAATTCTAACGGCCGTTTTCAGCGCAAGTGCGTTGACGGCCAATGTCTCTCAATCGGCGGCTCCTGAGACTGCATCAGTGCAGGAATCAGGGTTTTTCGCCTCTAGTTTTAACAATATTTTGAGCTTTTTCGGCCTCGCCGAAGCAGCACCCGCTCCGCAGCAGGACGCTAAGGTCCGCGGATGCGATACTGCTCCGGAAGGTCTTCTAGCTTGCTACCGTGGCGACAACGACACCAGTGACTTCCGCGGAATTCACAATGGTGAATGGGTCGGCACATATGGATATGCCACCGGTAAAGTGGGCGCGGGAGCATTCAATTTCGACGGTAGAGGACAGGTTGTGGTTGCCGATGCGGCTGACCTTAACCCGACCGCAGTTACCGTTGACGGATGGGTCAACCTTACGAGCACTGACGGCGATTTCGCCCTCGTCTCGAAAGGCGAAGCCTTCTCGCTCCGCGTTCGCAATGGTCAGGTCGTTTTCACCGCACGCAATGCTGATGGTGAAGTCGAAACCCTGACCGGCCGCGACACGATCAGCACCGGCAAGTGGGTACACATTGCTGCAACGCATGATGGTTCGCTCGTTCGCCTGTACATTGACGGCGAAGAAGCTGGTTCGCTCACCTCGAAGGGCCTGACGAAAGCTGAAGGTGCGAATCTCGTTATCGGTGCTATCAACGCAAACGAAAACGCTTTCACTGTAAATGCCGACGAAGTCAAACTCTTCGGCCGTGCTCTGACGGCTAAGGAAGTTGGCGATATCGCTGGCAACAGGCCGGATGCTCCGGAAGAGATCGTTGCCTACACGATCGCGCCGAGCCCTATCTCTGAGGCGGGCGGTAATTTCGTTACGGTGACGGTAAACCGTGCGGCTCCTTTTAACGGCAGCGCGATCTCTGTGAATTTCGCGCCGGTCGGTGGCACAGCAACCGCTGGTGCAAGTTGCGGTGTCGGCGTCGACTACGTAATGAACGCGAACAGCGTTAGTTATATAGCTGGCGAAGTTGGGCCTAAGTTCTTTACCATACAGATTTGCGACGACGCCGTTGCTGAGGGAGCAGAGATCGGCACGATCCGGGCAACCATAGTTGGTGGTGCTGATTTCTTCATTGGGGTGCCTGGCTGTGGTCCGGGGACCGTTTGTGATCAGAGCTTCACGATCAACGACGACGACCTTTTTGCTGTTACGGTAAACGGTCCGGTCAATGAAGGCGGTGCAAGCACGACTGTCGGCAGCGACGGTACTGGTGTTGCTCCTCCGGCAGGAAGCGGTAACGCTCTTACCTACGCGATCAATCGCGGTGGAACAAGCGGCGCTGTTGGTGTCGGCTTTAGTTTCTCGGGAACCGCTCGCTATCAGGTTAACGTGGCCAATCAGGCCGCTGACTTCAGCGTCGGTGTTACCGGAGCTGGTTGTACGCTAACCTATGCTCAGGGTGCTCAGACAGGTACGGTTAACTTCGGTGCCGCATCGACAACCTGTAACCTTGTTGCAACTGCGTACGCAGACGATTTCGTTGAAACCAATGAAACATTGACTGTTACCCTCACGGCACCTGCCGGCTCACTGCCAGCAGCTCCGACAACGGGTACGTTCAACAACGACGACCTTCCATGGCTCAGCATTCTTGTTGACGGAACCGATGCTGTAACACCGGTTGCCGGTCGACAGTTTGTCGAAGAAGGCACTCCTGGACCTTCGGGTACCCTTGCCTACACGGTCACCAAGGGTCTCTGTGCGGCCGCATCCCCAGGCACACCTGGTGGTGCTGGAAATGCGGTATGTCCCGGCGGTAACCCGGCGGCTCTTACCGATTTCACCGGTAACTTCACCTACTCGGGAACGGCTGCTCTTACGGATATCACTAGTCCGCAGTTCAATACTGCAAACTTTGCGGTCACCCTCATTGGTGGGGCTCCGGTTATCCAGGTCACTCCGGTTGCCGACATCGAAGTCGAGGCGGATGAAACTGCAACGATCACGATCAATGCTAATGCCGGCGTATACAACGTTGACACGACCCCGGTCGGTGGCGTTCCTGCTCAGGCAGCGAACATCACAACCGGCTTCATCAATGACGATGACGAAGACGTTTCGGTCACCGTTGCTGGTTCACCTATCTCGGAAGCCGGCCCCGGAGCACTTACCTACAACCTGACCCGTACCGCAAATTCAGCTGGTGCGAATCAGGTAGATGGCATCAATCCAACAGGTGATGCGATCACGGTTAACTTCACATTGTCGGGTACAGCGGCTTGTAATGGAACCGCCGACTACACTGTAAGTGGCGCGGGCGTGACCTATCCGGTCGGAGCTCCGGCAAATTGCCAGGGTACTGTCGCGATCGCGGCTAACGTCCTGGCTGCTGCGGTTACGGTAACCCCGACGAATGACCTCGTCCCTGAGAACCAGGAAACGGTGATCTTCACGATCAACGCTAATGGAACCCAGTACGGTGTCGGTTCGCCGAACGCTGCGGGAACGAACGCAGCAGCAACGGCTCAGATCACCAACGACGACTTCCAGGTCATCGTAAATGGTGCTGTTCCTGCTGGCGTGCTTGAGGATGGTGCAACCAACCTCGTATACACCTTCACGCGTATTGGTGACAACGCTCCTGGTATCACAAACGCAAACTACATTGCTTCGGGCTCAGCGACTCCGCTGACTGATTATGCAGTGACCTACTCGAACGGCGGCGTTGCAATGAACGCTGGCGGTATCGGTACGATCTTCATTCCGGTTGGCAACAGTACAGTGGTCGGCGGCGTAAATGCTCAGACCGCAACCCTAATAGCTGACCCGGTCACTGACGCTACGGTTGAAGCTGACGAAGAAGTTCAGATCCAGGTCGACAACTTCACCGGCGGTGCAGTGGTCTACACCCCAGGTAACCCGGCTCAGGCTTCAGGCCTCATCCTCAACGATGATGCTGTTGTCTCAGTTGCGGTCGCTCCTGTCGCGGTTCTCGAAGACGGTGCAACGAACCTCGTTTACACCTTCACCCGAACCGGTGGTTGCGGTGCCGCTCTGACGGTCAACTACACCACATCGGGTACGGCAACCGCGGGTACGGATTACACCGGTACGGCTGCTGGTGCTAACACGGTGACCTTCGCCGCTGGTCTCTGCAACACGACGGTAACGGTTGATCCAACTGTTGACGGCGTTGCTGAGCTAGATGAGACGGTTATCCTGACCATCAACGCAGCAACTGCACCTAATCAGTACACGATCGCAGCAGCTCCAGATAATGCAGCAACCGGAACCATCCAGAACGATGATTCAGGCGTAAGCGTTACGGTTGCACCTGCAAGCGTTAATGAAGACGGCGGCGTCAACTTGGTTTACACCTTTACTCGTACGGGTGTCACCATCGCACCGCTTACTGTCAACTACACCATCGGTGGAACGGCAACCAACGGCACTGACTATGCAGCTATCGGCACTTCGGTTCCTTTCGCAGCCAATCAGACTGTCGCAACGGTTAACGTAACCCCGATCGCTGATGCAGTTGTTGAGCCAGATGAAACGGTGATCATCACCGTTGTCGACGGAACGGGCTACAGTGCAGTTGCTCCAACTTCTGCTACTGGCACCATCACCAACGACGACGCTGACATCGTTTGTACCGGACCAGTTCCGGCTTCGGTCAACGAAAACAGCGGAACCGCAATGGTTTACAGCTGTACCAGAACGGGCCTCACGGCAACTGCTCTGGCAGTTCCGTTCACCCTCGGTGGAACGGCGACCTTCGCAACTGATTACACCGTCGGTGGTAACACCTCGGGCGTTTCGGCTGCTGGTGGTACGCTCAACTTCGGTGCTGGCGTCACGACCGCTACGGTCACCGCAACCCCGGTTGCTGACGTAGTTGTTGAAGATAGCGAGACGGTTATCGTCACGTTCACCACACCTGCTGTCTACACTGGTTTCGACTTCGTTCCGAGCCCAACGGTTCTGACGGGTACGATCGGCAATGACGATCAGGACGTTTCAGTTGCAGTTTCCTTGACCAACCCAGTTGGCCCGGGTAACTCGGTAGTTGAGAACGGTACGGTGAACCTGCTTTACACCTTTACACGTAATCCTGGTTCGGCTGCTCTGTTGAACGCTCCATTGACGGTGAACTTCACCACCACTGGTACCGCAACTTCAGGCACCGACTACACCCAGACCTCAACCGGAACGATCACGTTCGCTGCTGGTTCGACCACCGCTACCATGGTTGTTGACCCAACGCCGGATGCTATCGTTGAGCCGGATGAAACGGTCATCATCACCGTCACCTCGCTTGCTGGTTCTTACCAGGCAACGGGAACACCTGCAACTGGTACCATCCTGAACGACGACACGTCGTACACGATCCAGTTCATCGGTGTGACCGGAGCTCCGGTTGCTGGTGAAGAAGGCGATCCGGGCGATCCGGGTGAAACCATCGCAACGTTCCGTGTATTCCGCAACGGTGTCAACTCGACTGCTGGTGCAGTATCTGTCTCGACGGTACCTGGTTCAGGTACGGCCGTTGCCGGTGCACCAAACACAGTCTGTGCTCCTGGCCAGGACTACACGTCCGACGGTCAGACCCTGCAGTTCGCTGCTGGTACCGACACCTTCCAGGACTTCACAGTTCGTATCTGCCGTGATCTCGCATTCGAGCTCACTGAAACCTTTGACGCTCAGTTGTCGAACCCAACCGGTGGAGGCTTCCTCGGAACGCCTGGACCAGTTGCAACCGCAACCATCGTCGATGATGACAATGCACCTGTCCTCACGATCGCTAACCAGACGGTTAACGAAAATGCAGGCACTGTGACCATGACAGTTGTCCAGAGCGTTGCGACGGGTCTCAACACGACCTTCTCGTATAACACTGGTGCTGTCGGTGACACCGCAACCGCGGGTGCTGACTACACGTCGACGACCAGCACGGGAACCATCGCTGCTGGTGCAACGAGCACGACCTTTACCATTCCTATCATCGATGACAACATCGACGAGCCGAATGAAACCTTTACAGTCACGATCACCGCGGCGACCAACGCTTCGATCACTGCACCTGGTGCTGATCCTGTCGCAGTCGTCACGATCGTTGACAACGAACCAAACACGCAGTTCTCGATCAACGACGTAGTCCAGATCGAAGGTAACACTGCTGGAGTTGACCCAGTGGTCGCATCGACCTCAGCGTTCAACTTCCGTATCACCCGTACCGGTGACGCACAGGCCTCTGAAACGGTCTGCTTCGAAACCGTCAACGGCGATATCGAAAATCCTGCGGTTAACCCGAATCCTGCGACTGCAGGCCCGAACGACGCAAGTGCGTTGAGCGGTGCTTCGGATTACACGCCGCGTGTTGCTGGCCCGACCAACTGTGTGACCTTTACGCAGGGCGGACCAAGCGTCATCACGGTTCCAGTCATCGTCTACGGAGATAACATCTTCGAATTCGACGAATACTTCACCGTACGTCTCTTGACGGTCAACGGTGTTGCAAATCCGCTGGATCAGAACAACAATCCGCGTATCACTGACGCTCTTGGTCTTGGTACCATCCAGAACGACGACCTCGTCGCTCTCTACACGATCGCTCAGACGTCACCTGCTAACCCAGTGACCGAAGGCAACTCTGGCCAGTTCAACGTTACCTACACGGTGACCAGAACTCAGACGGCAGTCGCAGGTACTGTCGATTACGCAACGTCGAACGGAACCGGAACGAGTGCAGCCACTGGCGGCGCAACTTGCGGATTCCCAGTTGACTACTTGACCCGTAGCGGAACGCTGACGTTCGCCGCCGGTGTTGCAACCCAGACCTTCACGGTTCCGGTTTGCGGTGACACCGTTGACGAACTCAACGAAAGCTTCGCGGTTACGCTTAGCAACCCAACCTTTGGTGCTCTTGGCAGCCCGGCTTCGGTGACCACAACGATCACTGATGACGATGCAGCCCCGATCATCTCGGTTTCGGATGTCTCGGCTTGCGAAGTTAACTCACCTGACACTCAGGCCTTCGTCTTCACGATCACTCGTGCGGGTGCTTCGGCTCTGACCTCGACTGTAACGGTTAACACCGTAAGCGGTACGGCTGTCTCGCCTGGTGACTTTGTCGCCATCAACGGACTTGTCGTTACCTTCGCTCCTGGCGAAACGACGAAGACTGTTACTGTAACGGTCAACGGCGACAACACGTTCGAAACGGATGAATCATTCACCCTTCAGATCGTTGCGGCATCTTCGGATCTCGTAGTTGATCCGGCTGGTGGTGCTGATCCGATCGGACTTGGTGTCATCCAGAACGTTTGTGCTGGTGGTGACCCGGCTCCGAGCTTTGCTATCGGACCTGTGACCCAGGCTGAAGGTACCGATCCTGTTGGTACTCAGAATCCGTTCTTTGTACGTCTCACCAGGACTGGTGCTACTGAAGTACCGGGTACGCTGACGTTTGCAACTGCTAACATCACTGGTCAGGCAACTGGCGGTGCATCGTGCACAGGCAGTGTCGACTACATCTCGCAGGCGGGTACGACTGTTAACTTCCCGGCAGGTGGCTTCACGCCGCTCACGACCGGTGGAGTCTTCGGTGGTGCACAGGGTGCGAACTTTGTTGACATTCCTGTACAGGTCTGCCGTGACGCTGTCTTCGAACCGAACGAAACCCTCAACGCTACGTTGACGGCAGTTCAGTTCGCTCAGGTAGCTGCTGGCGGTACGCCTGCACTCGTGACGATCACGAACGACGATGGTCTCTCGTTCCGCATTCGCTTCCCAGGACCGGAAGGTGCTGAAGGCAATGTCGGCAACACGAACTTCACGTTCACTATCGATCGCATCGGTGATTCGTCGGTAAGCTCGACAGTTTGCTACGAAACCGTTAACGGAACAGCTTCGGCTGGATCGGACTACGTCGGACTTCCTGCGACGACTTGTTCGACCTTCGCGGCTGGCACGATGTCGGTAAACGTTCCGGTTGCTGTTATCGGTGACCTGGTCGGTGAACTTGACGAAACGTTCTTCCTCCGCCTCGTTAGCTCGAGTGCGGCTGGCAGCACGATCGATCCTGAGCAGCGACTTGCTACCATCCTTAACGACGACGGTGTTCCTCCTCCACCAGTAGGTGTTGAAGGCGACGTTGTTGACGCAAACGGTGGAGCAGCTGGTGACGGACTCGTCCAGGCTAACGACGTAACCGCGATCAGAAACTTCATCCTTTCGGGAACCGCTCCGGCAACCACGCCGAATCAGTTCCAGAGAGCTGACGTTAACCTGCCTTGCGGTAACGGCCAGATCGATGCCGGTGACGTTACGGTTATCCGTAACATGATCCTCGGCACGACGCCTAACAACACCCCGGCCTGCGGCCCAACGGCTCCTGCGATCGCTAATGAGATCGAAGTCAGCCGTGCAGATGCTGGTCGTCCGGATGTCACTCGTGTCATCCGAGCGGTCAACACCTCGACGAGCCCAGGACAGACGGTAACGGTTGCATTCCAGCTTGATTCGCAGGGTGACGAGACGTCGCTTGCGTTCACAGCAAACTGGAACCCTGCAGTATTCACGTATGTGAGTTCGGCAGTGGGCAACGGTGTACCGGCCGGTGCGAACTTCGGTGTTAACGCAACGCAGACCGCACAGGGACGCCTTGGTGTTCTGATCGATTCGACGAACACGTATGCGGCAGGTACTCGGCAGATCGCGACGATCACGTTCACGGTGGCAGCAAATGCTGCCGTCGGAACGTACCCCGTCACGTTCTCGTCGACGCCTAC
>LNEI01000031.1 GCA_001464455.1 Acidobacteria bacterium Ga0077534 | reverse complement strand
CGTGCCTTGTTGTCAGCCGTCACATTGAGGGCTTTCTTCGCGACGTTGATCGAGCCCGGGATGTAGTTGAACACATAGTTCGGGGCCGCTGCTCCCGAACAGCTTGTCGGATAAGGCGAGCCTGCGGCTCCCGAACCCGCCGCATACGTTGTCGAGCAGTTCGGCTGAGTGGTCAGCACCGCCGCCGTCTGGCCGAGCACGAATCCCACGATCGTGTTCGTGATAGCCGGAGCCGCATCACCGTACGTCAGGTTATGCGACGAAGCCGTCACGTTCAGGATGGCAGGGTTCACGACCTGCGTCGAAGAACCATTGCTCGCGTTAAAGTTAGCGTTGCCCGAGTACTGGCCGTTGATCGTCCTGGTACCCGCAGGCAGGTTGTTCAGCGAACAAGTCGCCGAACCGAGAGCATTCAATGCCAGATTCTGACACCCGGCGATCGGAGCAGCACCGTCAAGGAAACTGATCGTCCCCTGCGGAACCCCAGCCCCCGGCGGATTCGCCGCCACCGAACCCGTTATCGTAAACGTCTCCCCATACGTCGGAGCATTCTGCAATGTCTGCACCACCGTCGTCGTATCTGCCTTATTGACCGTATGGCTCTCGGTATCCGCACTGCCGTTGTAGACAGCGTTGCCCGGATACGTGGCGGTCAACGTCTTAGGCCCAACGGACGTGCCCGGAAGCTGGCAGCTGCCGGTTCCGCCAACGAGAGTAGCGGAGCATATGTTGGTACCATCTGAAACCGGAACGCTTCCGGACGGAGCCAGGGTTGACGGTGCGACCGGTGCGACCGTTACTACTACTGTGTAGTTCTGGCCGAAAACCGACGGGTCTGGCAGATCCGAATTGATCGTGGTTGTGGTGTTTCCCCGACCACTTACATTGTGAACGGTATCACCATCGCTCGCCTGGAAGTCACCATTGCCCGAATAGCAAGCGGTAACTGTGTGGGCTCCCGGAACCAGGCTTGAGATATTAAACACCGCTTGACCTGCACCATTGACTGGTACCGGGCCACCGAGTGTGACTGTAGGAGCTGCACACGTGCCGCCCTCAATGAAGGTGACAGTGCCACCGGTTGGAACCGGAGCAACCGTTGCCGTAAAGGTCACCGCCTGTCCACCGATAGATGGATTCGGAGCCGAGACAACTGTCGTGGTGGTCGGAGCCGCTCCACAATTGAATGTATTGATCTCGAGACCCCAGCTATCAAGGCTTCCGCCATCGCCGGCGAGATCGTCAGAGATGGTGATGGTCCAAGTGCCGTTTGGATCCTCACCAAAGAAGGCACTCATTGCTTCTTCCGGCACAAGTGTCGCGGCCGGGGTTAAATTGACATAAGGGTGATCTGTGGCCAGGCCGCTATTGGTCACGTAAGGAACTTGACCGCCTGGATTTGCATCGTCGTCCCAGACAGTGCCATTAAATATATTGTCGTTTCCAGCCCCGTTGTCGGTTGTAAGGGTTACGATAGTTCCTGCCGGCGACTGGATCGTGATGTCTAGGTCTGCTCCGAATGTGTGGAGTACAAAGGACGTAAGGTCGACATCGTGGATCGATGTGCCGAGCCCCGCTACATTCAATGTCGATGTGACAACAGCAGGCCCGGTCGGGATCGCTGTCGGCGTGTTCTGTATGATCGCGGCATTGGTCGTGACTGTTGGAGGCCCGGCAAGCGTGTCAAGATCAAGGGTCCAACTGTCAAGACTACCGCCATCTCCAGATAGATCGTCCGAGATCGTGATAGTCCACGTGCCGTTTGGATCTTCGCCTATAAATGCACCTAGAGATTCTTCCGGCACAAGCGGCGAAGCAAGTGTGTTATTCACATATGCATGATCCGTCACCAAACCATTGTTGGTCACGTACGGAACTTGGCCACCCGGATTGGCATCGTCATCCCAAACCGTTCCGTTAAATACGTTGTCGTTTCCGGCTCCATTATCGGTAGTGAGGGTCACGATCGTTCCGGCCGGGGACTGAATCGTCACATCCAGGTCCGCCGCGAAACTGTGCGGCATAAATGTCGTCAGATCAACATCAGTGAGATATGTACCCGCGCCTGCGACGTTGATCGTTGACGTTACGGTACCCGGTCCAGTCGGGATCGCGACGGGGGTGTTGTTGGTAAACGTCGAGGCAGTGGGAGCACATACCGCCGACGGTACTGTATCGCCGTTCACATTCATCACGATGTGCATGTTTGGAAAACCGATCGCGCCCGTTGCCGTCGGTACTGTGACTCCACAATCGGGTGCACGTAAGAAGCTGAGGCCTGACTGTCCGGCGCCATTGGAGCCCATAAAAAACGCGTTTCCCGCACCCTGGCCATTCGGCGTAAATACCTCGACCACCAGCTGAGACGTGCTCGGCGGAACCACTCCTGCAATAGGAATGTTTAATATCGTACCTGTCTGATCTGCAAGATTTATCGAGGTAGTGCCGATCAAAGTAAGAGAGCCGGGGAAGCCAGCTGGAAATCCCGTTGTGGTGTAAAGATTGACCGTTATCGGCTGTGTTGGTCCGCCCGCATCGGCTTCTTCGATACCAATATCAACGGATGTCACGTTCAGCGTATCCGTAGTGATGCCGTGGCTAGCCAGAGTGAAAGCTCGATAGTAGCTATTGTCCGTGTGTAAGGTGCCCGCGTTGCACGAGACCGAATTCAGAGCAGTGATCGCCTGTGAGGTTGACTGTGTAAATGTGATAGGTGCGTCCGGTGCATTCGGACCTGACGGGCGAATAGTGTCCCCGAACGAAACAGGCCTTACCTCATCCACACCATTTGCAGACGGTGTCTGACCGGACGAATTAGTAAAACGCGGAGCATCTTCGGCCTGCAGCGTTCCAGCGGAACTGGCTTCTGCCTTCATAAGGCCAAAGGCAGTCCCAAAGGCTGCGACTATTGCAAACAAAGCCGTGACGGTCAATGTTTTCCTGTATCTTGCAATACGATCGATTTCCTGAGTTTTCATATACGATACCGAGCCTCCTCGCTCATGAATGGCATGATGAGTCCGCGTGACTTGCACATGCCCTAACGCCGACCCACAGGTGATGCTACTTTCGCAGCAATTTAAAACTTGATGCATCGAATGTACTCCAACTTCGCATAAGGTGTCAACGCGAAAGGCCGATTAGCGCTTCATGAGATGTTAGCCGTAGAAGAGGCTCAGCGATCCCGGCGAACAGATCGATAGAGGCCGATAAAAGTCTCGTGGGGTTATCAGAAAGGCCGCGAAAATGCGCTTCTTGCGTGGCCTCATCATCCGTCGTTTCGACACGACCGCAAAACTTCCGCGACGCTCCAGGCTTGGGCGGCGGCTCCGCGTGGGGTGTGGGGATGGTCGGCGTCGAATATTTCGGAGATCTGGCCGATCATGGCTTCGGTGAGGTGGTTTTTGAAGTGTTCGATCATCGCCGCGATGGCTTTTTCGGCCTTTGGGTCTTTTGAGTGGACCCTTCGATAGGCGTCGATGAAATGGCCGATGGGCCAGGCCCAAACGGTGCCTTGATGATAGCTGCCATCGCGTTCGAGAGGCGAACCGATGTAGATGGGAGCGTATTTTGGGTCTTTCGGCGAAAGAGTCCTGAGCCCGACCGATGTGAGCAGTTCGGCTTCCACGCGGTCGACGATCTTTCTCGCACGAACCGTGTCGAGCATCGAGTAGGGAAGCGAGACGGCGAAGATCTGATTGGGCCGCAGCGACGAGTCGCGCAGCTCGCCGTTCACTACGTCGTAAAGATAACCGCCCGATTCGTTCCAAAACTGCCCGACAAAACTTTCTCTGGCGATCTCTGCCATATCGGCGTATTCGTCGCGTTTTGCTTCGTCGCCAAATCTCGCTGCAAACGATTCCATCACCCGCAGGGCGTTATACCACAGAGCCTGTATCTCGACAGGTTTGCCGGTTCGTGGCGTGACGACCCAATCGCCGATCTTGGCGTCCATCCAAGTCAGTTGATGGCCTTCCTCGCCCGCGTAAAGCAGCCCGTCGGTGTCCAGGTGAATGCCGTAACGCGTGCCGCGGACGTGCCAATCGATAATGTCGATCAGTTTTTTGTAGAGTTCGCGGACGGTGTCGAAGTCGCCCGTTTTCTCTGCGTACGCCCGAATCGCTTCGAAATACCAAAGCGTCGCGTCAACCGTATTGTAATCAGGCGTTTCCGCTTCGTCCGGGAAGCGGTTCGGGAGCATTCCCTGCGAAATGTGGCGGGAAAACTCGAGAATGATCTGCTTCGCGACTTCCGGACGGCCGGTCGCGAGTGTCAGGCCGTTCAGGGCGATCATCGTGTCGCGGCCCCAATCGGAAAACCAGTGATAGCCCGCGATGACGGTCTTTCCCAGACCTCGTTCGACGATGAACTGGTCAGAAGCGAGCACCAGCGGCCAAAGCGATTCGTCCTTGATCTCAGACCGTACGATGATCTCGGCACGGCGTCTTAATTCCGACTTTTCGAGCTCGGCGGCCTGCGATGCCAGCTTTTGCGAGGTCGAAGCGATGATCGTTGCATCCGTTTTAAGATCAAATGTTAGCGAAAATGGTTGAAAAAGGTCTTCGTGAAAAGGGAAGCCGCGTTCGCTTTCGATGGCGTATTCGAAATTACGGTACCAAACGCCCGTCCGCTCGACCGCAGCTCCGTTATGGGCAAGGTAAAGCGTCGGCATGTCTTCGTAGGGCGAAATAGCGAGCCAACCGTTGCCGGTCGTGAAACCGGTCTCAAATTCCGGCTCGGCCCGGCGAAGATGATGATGATTGCGAAAAGCGACCAGCGGCCTGAGCTCGAGATGACAGTCGAGTTCGTCGTCATCGGCTCGCGAACCTTCGCTGCGGTCGGTTATTTTCCAGCGGCAAACGGTCGTATTTTCGCCGTGCACCATAAATAGCGACCGCTCAACCTCGACACCGCCAACCTCGTAAGTCCAACGCGGAAAAGGGTCTAGCCGAAACGACGTGAGATAACGAAAACCCTCGGGGTGAACCCTGCCGGGATATTGATTACAAGATATCTCGAATCGCTCGCCACCGATCACGAGTGCCTCGTCAAACCGCGAAAGCAGCACCATCCGCCCGAGCGGCGGCTTCGTCGCCGCCACCAAAAGCCCGTGATAACGCCGCGAACCCGCTCCCGCCACCGTCGACGAAGCGTACCCGCCGATACCATTGGTCTCAAGCCACTCGCGAGAAGAAGCGGCAGAAAAGTCAGTGCAAATGTCGGGGCCCAGTTGGATCATCGATGATTTCATTATAGTACCAACTCAGCAGATTTTCCGCGCCGACTGGAACGCAGGCGCCCTCGCCTGCAACGCCGGTTCCTCCGGCGTGACGGAGGTGAGCGTTATTCGAGTTGACCGATCACCGCATACATCAGCGTCCCGAAGCGGAACGCTTGCAGGCGAGGGCGCCTGCGTTCCCGGGGTGATACCATCCGCTTCACTTTCCCGCCTTAGCAAACAAGCCCGTTTGAAATGCGGCGGTTATTCAAAACTCAACGGAGGCTGTTATGGCTACAAATTTTGCGGATATTCAGGCTTTTGATCTGGCGGCGAGGCGAAGCAAAGCCGACATCGAACATAGATTCTTTATCGGAGCGGCGATCTTTTTCCCGCTGATCACAATACTCGGCTTCATCCCGAACTACATCTTCGCTCTCCCATACAAGCCGCAGGCAATGACCCCGATAGTCGCGGTGCATGCGGCGTCGATCACTTTGTGGATCGTGCTGTTTTCAGTTCAGGCAGCGCTCATCTCGGCGAAACGGGTTCGGCTGCATATGACGCTCGGGCTTGCGAGTATTGGTTTGGCGGTTGTGATGACAGTTTCGGGGTTCCTGACCGGATACTATGCGACGGCTGCGGGACGCGGCTTTCCGGGATTCACGCCTGAGGAATTTTTCGCGGTCCCGGCGGGCGACATGGTGACATTTGTAGTGCTTTTCGCAGCGGCTATCTACTACCGAAAAGTCCCTGCCGATCACAAACGCCTGATGCTCGTCGTCATGCTCAATTTCCTCGCTCCGTCGATCGCTAGAATGCCGTTCCCGTTCATCCCCGACCTCGGTGCGATCTGGCTCTTTGGCGTTCCGTCCGTCATCGGCATCGCGATCCTCGCAGCCGACACCTACGTCATGGGCAAGCTAAACCGCGCATTCGCCGCCGGCCTCGCCTTTATGGTCCTTTCCGGCCCGGTGAGGATCGCAATGTGCAGAACCGAAGCGTGGACCGAGTTTGTGAGAAGCATCATATAAACTGCATGCCATAATTGAGGAGCACCGTCCACGAGCTAACAAAAAAAGAGGATGTCTGAAAAGTCGATTTTGGGCCGCTCCACGCCCCAGAAAAACACGTTTCAGACATCCTCGATAAAAAAGGCAGCTCCGAAGAGCCGCCTTTTTTTAATTGCCAATTATGAGTGAGGTTATTCCAGTCCGACAAAGTCGACGCCTGTCAGGTTAGAATCGACCGGCAGGACCTTTGGCGTGAAGCGGTAGCGTTTTGATGAAACGGTCATCGTGTAGGTATCGCCGGTGCGGACGCCGTCGAACGAGTAGAGCCCGAATGAACTGGTCGTCGCGGTGCGGCGGACGCCTGCGGAATCGATGAGCGAAACGACCACGTTTCGCAGATTTTGACCGGTTGGGGTCGTGACGCGGCCGGAAATGCTGACATCGGATGAGAATATGTACGCAGAACCCTGCAGCGAGTTCGATCCGATCGTGTCACCGATCGAGCCGACCACCGCGTTGTTTTGCGTGAACGCAACGCCCGCTCCGAACGAATCGTCGACACCGCCGTCAGCCGCAACCAGCTTCTGCGATTCGGTCCAGACGGTTCCGCTGCGGCCAAAAGTGTAAGCCGAGCCCTGTCGCATGTTTGCACCGTTGGTGTCGCCCGCGGCTCCGACCATGATCGTGTCACCGAGAACGTGGACAGCGTTACCGAATGAGTCGCCTGCGGCTCCGTCCGCTGCGGTCAGCTTCTGCTGCTGCGTCCAGGTCGTACCCGAGCGGGTGAAAACATATGCCGAACCCTGTTGGAAATTGATGCCGACGTCCTGCAAAGTCCCGATGACCGCCGTATTTGCGTCGATCGAAACGCTGAAACCAAAGTAATCAAATCCCGTCGCGTCGCCCGCCGTCAGCTTCTGCTGCTGCGTCCACGTTGTGCCCGCTCGCGTGAAAACGTATGCCGAGCCCTGCTGAGTGTTCGCCCCGGTCGTGTCTTCGGTCGCTCCGACGATGATCGAATCGCCGTTGATGGCGACAGCATCGCCGAAATAATCCAGCGAAGCTCCGTCGCCTGCGGTGAGTTTTGCCTGCTGAGCCCATGTCGTCCCGGTTCGGAAATAGACATAAGCGGCTCCCTGATCGATGCTCGTCGTCAGGTCGGCCGACGAAGCCCCGACGACGATCGTGTCGCCTGCGATGGCCACTGCACGGCCAAAATAGTCGTTCGCTTCGCCGTCAGCGGCAGTTATCTTCTGCTGCTGCGTCCAGGTCGTGCCCGTTCGGGTAAAAACGTAGATCGAGCCCTGATTCACGTTGGTTCCGACCGTGTCGCCGTATGCCCCGACGACGGCCGTGTCGCCCGAGATCGCGACGTACGAACCGAAAATGTCGTTTGATTCGCCGTCAGCCGGCGTTAACTTCTGCTGGAGCGTCCACGTTCCGTTGCTGAGCACGTAAATGTAAGCCGCACCGTTGCGTGTTGAGGTAGCGGCGTTGGCATTTGCACCGACGATGACCGTCGTGCCCGATATCGCTACGCTGCCGCCGAACTGGTCGCCCGCCGTGCCGTCACCGGCCTGGATCTTGGTCGACCCGCCGAATGAGAAGGCCGCATTTGCTGCGTTAATATCTACCAAGGCCTTGTCGTCGCTGCGCTTTTTGCTGACAAGGGAATCATCGCGCCGATTCTTCTTCAGTTCGGTCAAAGCCGCGTTTCCGCGGATCTTCGCCGCCGATCCGGCCGCTATCGCCTCGGGCGTCGAAAGCGTGCCTGTCAGCAAACCGCCAACAGCCATCGAGCCGGCAACAAAACCAGCCAAAACAATTCTCGCCGCCGAAGCACGCAAGCTGCCCTGCCTCAAACTTCTATTCATGATGATTCT
Organism: Acidobacteria bacterium Ga0077534; assembly: GCA_001464455.1. Lineage (GTDB taxonomy): Bacteria > Acidobacteriota > Blastocatellia > Pyrinomonadales > Pyrinomonadaceae > OLB17. The sequence continues at coordinate 31,479 of LNEI01000031.1, read as the reverse complement.
CCTCGCGAGGTAAACAATGTTATTACTTCTTACCTCAATTATATTCCCGCTGAGGCAAAAAATTCAACCACTTTATCTCATGGCCAAAATCCTCGCCAAACGCCAACGGAATGCCGGTAGTTCCTACGCAGTCAGCGTAAAGTATAAACCTTAAGATGCACGAACGGTAAAGATGGGCGAAATAAATTTCGTTTTCTCCCCATGCAGAAACCACCAATGCAGAAGCCCGCACGAAGTAAGGGCTCTCCTGCGCACCGAGAATCTTGCGGCGCAGTTCGGGAGAGGCCCGTTCAACGTAGCACAATGTCGGACAGAGCCCTTACTGCGTGCGGGCTTCCGCATCCTTACGCCGGCTCGTCCAGCGAGCGGACCCAGTTCAGGAATGAGTCTTCGTAGACCAGATATCTGGAGCGCGGGTCTTTTCTCGGGGCGATCTTGAGGGTTCCGTCCTCACACATTTCGATAAGGCGTCGGCGTGAGAGCGGGGGAACGATGATGCGGTTAATGCGGATGAGGCGTTCGACCTCAGAGAGGCGGAGCTTTGGCCGCGTGATCAAATCCAATGTTCGTTGCGTGGTATTCATGTCTTGAGTGTGTGTTTTTGTTGGAATTTATCGACGCGGGAGCCGCGTGATGTGCCGGGATAGCCGTGCGCGAAAATTTCACGCATTTTGCTGCAAACTGTGCATTATTGTACATTCTGTGCATTTTAGGCTACCAATTTGAGTGTCTTTGTACTAGGGTTGAATGTACGCATCCATTTCGCCTCGCGGGTCAGCCGCGAAGCCGGAAATGTCATTCAACTATCACATGATATACAACGAACAAACGAATGTCAAGAACGAACAGCAGAATCTTTCACACCTCAAGGTCAACATCTGCCGCCAGCTGTACGAAAGCGGAATGTCCGGCCCAAAGATCGAAGCCGCGATGCGTTCGTTCGGCTTCGAAGATTTCTCCTGCCGCATCCTCTACCGCCGCACAAAAGGCCGCGGCACCCGCGAGGGGTGGATACGCGAGTTTGGATGGGAAAGAGCCGGGATCGCAGGCGCCCCCGCCTGCAAGGCCGGTTCCTCCGGCCTGACGGAGCATAGTATTGCCCAACTTGAACAATCGCCACGCACGTCGGCGTCCCGAAGCGGAACGCCTGCAGGCGAGGGCGCCTGCGTTCCAGTCGCAGAGAGCGGACCTACAGGTGAAGAGCCGCCCGGCTTTCCCGACTTCGTCAACTGGCTCAAAGATATCTCGCCAAACATGAATTGGGACTGGAAATTTCAGCAGGTCATCTACGACGCGCTCGAGCGCATTACGAGCGGCAAGATCAAACGACTGATGATCAACATCCCGCCGCGTCATGGCAAGAGCGAACTCGTCACCGTCCGCTACCTCGCCTGGCGTCTGCTCCAAAAGCCCGAAACAAACATCATCCTCGCCAGCTACGGCCAAAGCCTCGCCAACCGCTTCTCGCGAAAGATAAGGCAAGTGATCTCAGACCACGTCGCGATGGAACGAGTAAGCGAACTCCTCTCCTGGACAGGAGGGGTGGCAGCCGCTTCGGCTGACGGGGTGGTTGATGAACTTGCGGCACCACGCAACTCACACATGAACGAAAGCCGGCTGCAACAAACTCGCACAATCCCTGCGGACCTCAACCACCCCGACCCGCAAAGCCGGGCCACCCCTCCTGTCCAGGAGGGGGATCCAGGCGCTCACGCCCGAGGAACCGGCGATAGCTCGAGATCGCCAGTCCGTTTCCGCTGCTCCGCGTGCCGTGCTGCGGCCGCTGCTAAGAGGGAAGAGAAGGTCGACTCCGTCCGGCTCGACCACAACGACCGCTCGCGCTGCACCGCGTCGGAGGTCGGTGACATCGACCACTGCTCAAGCTGCGGCGAACGGATCGAGTTAGAATCCGAACTCCCCTCCTGGACAGGAGGGGTGGCAGCCGGTTCTGGCCGTCAAGGCCCGGCCAGTGCTAAAGCCGCGGCTGACGGGGTGGTTGAGGCCTCGCGGACTGGGGAAGACAACCTCGCAACGAGTAACATTAATTCAAACATTGCGATCCCCCACCTCCTCAACCACCCCGACCCGCAAAGCCGGGTCACCCCTCCTGTCCAGGAGGGGAATCAAGAAACACTCCCCTCCTGGACAGGAGGGGTGGCAGCCGCTTCGGCTGACGGGGTGGTTGAGGCCTCGCGGACTGGGGAAGACAACCTCGCAACGAGTAACATTAATTCACACATTGCGATCCTCCACCTCCTCAACCACCCCGGCCCGCAAAGCCGGGCCACCCCTCCTGTCCAGGAGGGGAGTTTACCGTTGAAGATGTTCCCCTTCACCTCATCAAAACCCATCAATACCGTCTCCGAATGGGGCACGGCGGCGGGTGGCGGGCTAAAGGCGGTTGGCGTCGGAGCTGGTGTGACGGGTTTCGGGGCGGATCTGATCATGGTCGACGACCCGGTGAAAAACCGTGCTCAGGCAGAGAGCGAAACCTTTCGCAACCGCCTCTGGGACTGGTACACCGACGACCTCTACACCCGCCTCGAACCCAACGGTGCGATCGTCCTCATCCAAACCCGCTGGCACGAAGACGACCTCGCCGGCCGCCTTATAAAGCAAATGAACGAAGGCGGCGAGAAGTGGGAGATCATAAACCTGCCCGCGATCAAGGAGTTGGGGAGCGGGGGAATGGAGGAGTTGGGGAGCGGGGGAATGGAGGAGTTGGGGAGCGGGGGAATGGAGGAGTCCTGGAGCGACGGTATTGGAAAGCCGTCCGATGCCGGGAACGCGGCCGCCCTCGGCTGCAACGCCGGTTCCCCCGGCGTGCCGGAGCCGGGTATTATCCAACCTGAACAATCACCACGCACGTCGGCGTCCCGAAACGGAACGCCTGCAGGCGAGGGCGCCTGCGTTCCAGTCGCAAAACCCCGCGTCATCGGCTATCCGCGTTTGTATTCGAGGCTGAATGACAATGTCGCTCCCCTTCAGGGAGCCGAAAACATCGCCATTATTCCCGAGGTTCCGCCGAAGCGGCCCCACCCCAGGCTATTATCCTCGTCGCCTTCAGCGACGCCAGAAAATCCAACTTCCAAAACTTCCAAAACCTCCGAAAATTCCACGACTTCCGAAACTCCCGCAACTTCCGCAACTTCCGCAACTTCCGAAACTCTCGCAACTCCCCAAGATTGGCGCGTCGTAGGTGAGGCTCTTTGCCCGCCGCGGTATGACGTGCCGAAGCTTTTGGAGCTCAAAGATCAGCTTGGCACCTACTCCTTTTCGGCGCTTTATCAGCAGCGGCCGAACCCGGCTGAGGGCTCGATATTCAAACGCGAGTGGCTCAAAAATATCGTCGACAAAGCTCCGCCGGGCCTCAAGTGGTTTCGCGGATACGACCTCGCGATATCGACCAAAACCACCGCCGACTACACCGCGAGTTTCCGCGTCGCTATCGATGAAATGGGCGTGATGTACATCGCCGACGGTTTTCGCAAGCGGATCGAGTACCCCGAGCAGCGGCGATACGTTTTCGAGCGGATCATGCAGGAGCGCGACACGCAGCACGGCATCGAGAACAGCGGAAATGCGGCAGCGATCGTCTCAGAACTCCGCCGCCAGCAGATATTGATGCGTTGGCCGTTCCGCCTCGTGCCCGTCACCGCCGACAAAACGACACGCGCCCTGACATGGTCGCCGCGAGCCGAAGAGGGAAAGCTGAAACTCGTCCGCGGCCCGTGGATAGACGAATTCGTCGAGGAACTCATCCGCTTTCCCGTCGGCCAACACGACGACCAGGTCGACGCCGTCTCAGTCGCCGTGGCAATGATGGGCAGCGGAGAAGACAGGAGGCTGTATGTATTTTAAGACGATCGCCAGGAACGCGGGCTCTGAAGCCGGGAACGCAGGCGCCCTCGCCTGCAACGCCGGTTCCTCCGGCGTGACAGAGATCGTTATTTTCCAAGCTGACGAATCACTAAGTACGTCAGCGTCCCGAAGCGGAACGCTTGCAGGCGAGGGCGCCGTCGTTCCCGGCTTAGAACAGTGGCGGTGGGCCGATGGGGCCGCAGTTGGGGCGTTGGACGCTGCCTTGCAGGATCCATTGGCGCAGTATCGTAACATCGCCGGAGTTGACGCTGCCGTCGCCGCAGTCGGGCGTGATATCGAGCTTCTGAAGCGAGCAGCCGAGCAGCGCCGCAGGTTCAAGCCCGAGGATCGCACGGCGCATGATCACCAGGTCGTTCACCCGAATCGCGGCATCAAGGTTCGCATCGCCTTCGATACCACCGGAGCACGATGGCCCCGGCATGTCGCCATCGATTATCTCGGCCATTACCGAACGGTGATTTCGAAGAATGCAGCCCGTCGTACCGGTTATGTCGAAAAAGAACGTCTCGTCCATCTCAGTGAAAAGATCCGCAATGACATTCACCGTGATTGTGCCCCGGACTTGGCCGGCGGTGAACGAGTAGGTTCCGGAGCGAGCGGTGTAATCCTCAGGGGCGAACGCTGTCCCGTCGCGGGTTATATAGTTTACGGTACAAGGCATAGTCAGGTCGCCCACGCGGTCTATCCAGAAGTTGTACTGGGTGACACCAAAATTGCCCTCAGCTCCGGCAGGACCGGGCGAGAACAGCGATACCGCAGAAACGCCCGGACCGGGAGCGTCGTTGTCATAGATCGTTACCTCGAGGAAGTTCGGATTGGCCTGACATCCGGTCGCACTGGTTATCTCAAAACGAAAACGCTCGTCCAGCTCGAACACCGTATCGCCGACGATCTGCACCTGTACGAATTTATCAAGCTCGCCCGGAAGAAATGTCAGAACGCCGGAGAGAGGCGAATAATCCGAAGGGGCCTGGGCCGTTCCATCGACGGAGCGATAGATGATGGTGCATGTATTCGACGTGTCGCTACGCCGAAGATAAAAATTGCGTTGGATCGCACCCGAATCGCCCTCGGTTTCAAAGGCTCCGGCGATCATAACGATATTTACGTTGGGCGTCCCAGTTTGGGCATGCTGAACCGGCCCGACAAGAAAGAACGCCGCAACAAGGACGAGCGAGAGAAGGGAAAAAACGCCTATTGTCGATCTGCTCTTCATACGAAAGGCAACCTCCGGTCTGAAAGATCTGCGGACAAGATGAAGCAGGGGCCGATCGCAGAAAGTCTATGCGATATCGGCTCGGCGGTCAAGAAACTGACGCTAAAGGAAAAAAAGGCACCGCCGACGATGCAAGGGCAAAAATTTCCTTGCGTAAATGATGTGAATACGGGCATAATTCCGCTATGTATTTATAGGCTCTCGCTGATATCTCGTGATATTCCCCGTCCGGTTGCTAGATGCGGCGCTTTTCGGTTCGGTCCTGAGAGTAGGTTTTATTGGTTTGGAAGCAGTAGATTTTTTTGTGTGGGACGCGCCGCTGCAGTAACGGTCAGATCATCGAGATCCGCCGTCAATACCTACCCTTACGCTTCTTCTATCGACTTCATTACAGGAGAAATGGGAACTAAACTTTACGTCGGTAATCTATCTTTTCGCGTGACGAGCGAAGATCTGCAAGAGCATTTTGCTACGGCTGGGGCCGTTGATTCGGCCAATGTTGTGATGGACCGCGAAACGGGGCGTTCGCGAGGATTTGGATTTGTTGAAATGGCTTCGGACGACGATGCGACGGCGGCTATCGCACAGTTCAACGGCTCGGAATACGACGGCCGAAATCTCGTCGTAAACGAGGCTCGCCCACGTGAAGACAATCGCAGCGGCGGCGGAGGCGGCGGCTATCGCGGCGGCGGCGGCGGACGCGGCGGCGGTGGTGGCGGCTATGGCGGAGGCGGCGGTTACGGCGGCGGAGGCGGCGGCCGGGATAGAGGAGATCGCGACCGCGGAAACTACGGCGACGACCGCGGCTACGGCGGCGGCGGACGATGGTAAGAGTTTAGAGAGTTGCAGAGTTGCGAAGTTGCGAAGTTACGAAGTTGCGGGGTTGCGAAGTTACGAGGTTGCGAAGTTGCGAAGTTGCGAAGTTATGAGGTTGCGAAGTTTTTGATATCGATATTTACAACCCGCAACTCCGCAACTCCGTAACTTAGTCAACTTCGCAACTTAGTCAACTTCGCAACCTAGTCAACTTAGTCGACTCTCCCATTAAAATTCGCTAACGCCACGACTATCTCGTCGGTCAGCGAAGTTCGGGTGACGGCACGGCCGCCGACATTATTTACTACGAGCGAGACGACGAGCTGTTCACCCGCAGCCGTCGTCACGTAACCAGAAAGCGCGGAGACCTGGTCGATGGTCCCGGTCTTCCCGCGAAAATTCGCTTGAGCTTGCGTCCCCCGCATTCTGTTCGTAAGCGTGCCATCGACTCCTGCAATGGTCAGGCTCTCACGCCACACCGGAGCATATTTACTTTGTTTAGCCATGTACGTATACAGCGATACGACAGCCGAAGGTGTGATCAGATCATGACGCGACAGCCCCGAGCCATCATATTGCAAAATGCCGTCCTCCGCGGCGCCGATGTCCTTAAGGAAGGCTTTGATAACGTTAATACCGGCGGCGGAGCTATCCGGGTCGGACTCGCTGTAAACACGCTGTCCGGCAGGGAAGCCACGCTCCTCACCGAGCGTCCACAGCAGCACCTCGGTAAACATATTTTGACTGGGCTTCATCGTCTTTGCGGCGATGAGGCTGAGCGGAACCGATTCGAGCCGGGCTATTTCGATCTGCCCCGGCTGGCTGCGAATGTTCGGCGGCGACATCCTGACGGAACCCGTCACCGTGATACCCCGAAATTCCAGCCGCTGTTTGAGCAGTGCAATGAACAGTTCCGCCGGCCGCGTAACCGCGACAGCCGCCCGCAGCCCATCATCGCCCGAAGGCACTGTGCCAGTAACGTCGAGCACGTTGCGGTCGATCTTTTTAACGACCGAGGCCGTTCGCCGCGAACCGCCCGTAGTACACAGATTGTTGATCTGAAACAGAGTGTTCGGCGGCGTGATCGTGACCACACAAGGCCCGCCGTTCGCACCCGGCGTGACGGCGACACTGACGGCATTGTCATTCACCGGGAGTGCCGAAACCTCGGCGCCGTAATAGAACTGAAGGTCGTCCCACTCCCACGTCTGCGGAATGTAGAAACCTTTGAAATAGCTTTCGTCACCAACGATCGAGCCCTCGATCCGCTTTACACCGGCGGCGGCGATACGGTCGACAAGATTGTCGATCCCTTTGTAATTGTCGCCGTTAAAAAAGGTATTAGAGATCGAAATATCGCCCCGGCCATACACGCGAATATCACCCTTGACCGTACCGTTAGGATCCGGCAGGGAAGTGCCGTAAACGCTCGTCACGAAGCGAAAATCCGGGCCAAGCTTGTCGATAGCGGCAGCCACAGTGAAGTTTTTCATGTTCGAAGCCGGCATGAAATACTTCTCCGAGTCCTGCTCGAAAATAACCTTGCCCGAGTTCAGCGAAGCGATCTTCACCCCGACCCGGCCACGCCGAACGAGCGGATCAAACAACCGCATCCTGATCTTCGACTGAAGCTGCTCGAGCGTTTCGACCGGTTTTGTGCCCGGGGTAACAGTTGGCGACGGCGTCGCGGTTGCCGGTGTTGGAGTCGGCGTGATCGGAGCAGTTCTAGGCCGCATCGTAGCGGTCGGTTCCGGCCTCGGCTCAGCCCCGACCGACCGAATCACAACATCCCCATCAGCAAAGGAGAAAAAGATCGCCGCAGCCAGAGCAACACCCAGAAACATTCGGTTAGAGATCATGGAAGGATTTTACAGCAAAGTTGGTTTGCGACGAAAAGCACCCCTCCACAGGAGGGGACTCAAGAAACACTCCCCTCCTGGACAGGAGGGGTGGCCGCCGCTTCGGCTGACGGGGTGGTTGAGAGATCGCGGAGTGAGAAAGATAAAATGGCAAAAAGTAACACGAATTCAAACACCGCGATCCCCCAACGCCTCAACCACCCCGGCCCGCAAAGCCGGGCCACCCCTCCTGTCCAGGAGGGGAATCAAGAAAAGCTCCCCTCCTGGACAGGAGGGGTGGCAGCCGCTTCGGCTGACGGGGTGGTTGATGTTGATGCGGAGTATACAACCCAAAGGTATATCATGCTCGCTGCCATCGCCCGCGTTGCATTATCGAATCCCCAACGCCTCAACCACCCCGGCTCGCAAAGCCGAGCCACCCCTCCTGTCCAGGAGGGGAATCAGGAAAAGCTCCCCTACTGGACAGGAGGGGGTGGCAGCCGCTTCGGCTGACGGGGTGGTTGAGGCCTCGCGGAGTATGCAATGCAAAGCAATGTTATGCTCGCTGCCATCGCCCGCGTTTCATTATCGAAGCCCCAGCGCCTCAACCACCCCGGCCCGCAAAGCCGGGCCACCCCTCCTGTCCAGGAGGGGAATCAAGAAACACTCCCCTCCTGGACAGGAGGGGTGGCAGCCGCTTCGGCTGACGGGGTGGTTGAGGGCTCGCGGAGTGAGGAAGATAAAATGGCAAAAAGTAACACTAATTCAAACACCGCGATCCCCCACCTCCTCGACCACCCCGACCCGCAAAGCCGGGCCACCCCTCCTGTCCAGGAGGGGAGTTTCAGCGTTAGATATGATAAAATTTGGGGTTCTATAAATATAAGGGAAGTAGGTTTGATGCGGACGATAAAGTTTTTTGTTATTGGTGGGTTTGCGATGTTTGCGCTCGGCGTAGCCTTCTTCGGCAGCGAGACCAGAACAGCCGAGGGCAGCGTGTTTGGCAGCTCGTTAGCGGCTCCGACCGGGGTCAACGCTTCCGATGGCGACTACGCAAACAAGGTCGGGATCTATTGGGATACCATCAGAGGGGCGACGACATATCGTATATTTCGAAATACTTCGAACGATCCTGCAACCGCGACTGACGTTGGTACGACTCAGGCTAGTTTCTTTTTCGACCCGACTGTCACCGGAACGCAGCCTTATTTTTACTGGGTTCGTGCCGAGAACGGAACCGTACAGAGCCCGCTTGGTACGCCTGATCAGGGCACACGTGGCGATGGAATGCTAGACCAAACCTGGCTCTTCCAGCCGCTCGAACCGCCCATCGCTCCCGCAGGAAATCCAGTAACCGCAGCAAAAGCATCACTCGGAAAAGCCCTTTTCTGGGATGAGCAGCTTTCATCGACCCGAACCGTTTCCTGCGGAACCTGTCACCGTCCAGCCGCGGGAGGTTCCGATCCGCGGACAAATGCGGCCACGCGAAATCCCGGTTTCGATCAGATGTTTGGCACCGCCGACGACATCTTTGGCTCACCCGGCGTGCCGCAGAATCTGTCTAATGGAACATACGTTTTTGATCCGGTCTATGGCTTCGGCAACCAGGTTACTGGCCGCAAATCGCCTTCGTACCTAAATGCGGGCTACTCAAGAAGCGGCCTTTTCTGGGACGGCCGAGCGAGCGAGACCTTTCGCGATCAATTGACCAACAACGTCCTGCTTCCAACCCGAGCGGCACTTGAGAGCCAGGTAGCCGGACCGCCGCTCTCGTCGGCTGAGATGGCTCACGGCGGCCGTAACTGGAGCGACGTCGCTAGCCGCATCCAGTGTGCAAAACCGCTCGCCCTCGCAACGGATATTCCTGCAAGCCTCGAAACTTGGATCGGTACACGTAGTTATCCTGAGCTTTTTGAGGAGGCGTTCGGTACGCCCGAAGTCACGCCGGCGAGGATCGCGATGGCGATCGGCACGCACGAGCGGATGCTGTTTTCCGACCGCACGCCATTTGACCGCTCGAACGCCAATATCGAACAGATGACGCAGCTCGAACAGGATGGCCTGCAGTTATTTGTCGCGACAAACTGCAACGTTTGCCACAGCGGCCCGCTTTTGAGCAACAATCAATATCACAATATAGGCGTTCGCCCGGTCGCCGAGGATCTAGGCCGCGGCGCCGTTACGCAAAACACGGACGACAACGGCCGTTTCCGCACCCCAAATCTTCGCAATGTAGAACTCCATGCCCCGTACATGCGGAACGGACGTTTCGCGACACTCGAGGAAGTTATTGAGTTTTACGATCGCGGCGGGGACCACGACGATGCGCCGAACTTCGAAAACGGAATAATCAGGAAGCTTGGACTTTCGGCATATGATAAGCAGGCGTTAGTCGCCTTTATGAAGAGACCGATGACCGATCTCCGAGTAAAGAACGAACTGCCCCCATTCGACCGGCCGAAACTTTATACCGAGTCGAACCGAGTCCCGCAAATAACGGGAACCGGCCGGGCCGGAACGGGTGCGATCGTGCCCGAGGTCATGGCCATCGCCCCACCGATGGTGGGGAATCCGAACTTCACCGTCTCGGTTTCGAAGGCACTCGGGAATTCGCAGGCCGTACTGGTCATCGATGACGTCGATCCCGGTGTCGGCACCTCGATCCCATCTGCAGGATCGCTCGCAAGGGTTGCCGTAAATTCGCAATCGAGCGGAGCGGGAAACGGCTGGGCATCGGTCAGCGTAGTGATACCGAACTCAGAGGCGTTTGAGAATCGAACGTTCTACGGCCGCTGGTATATCGAGGATGCACAGGCGGTAAATGGGTTTTCGGTCTCGCGGCTGCTGCAGTTCACGACATTTGGCGAGGCGGTCGACATTCCGACCGTATCCATTACAGGCCGAGTCGCAACGCCGACCGGTCAGGGCCTGCGAAATGCGATAGTAAACCTCACCGATGCAACCGGCGTTCGCCGAACCGCGACGACCAGTTCGTTCGGTGTATATAGCTTTAATAGCGTTCCGACAGGAGCCGGATATTCGATGGCGGTAGCGTCGAAACGCTACAGATTTTCGCCAAGGATCTTTGACATTACAGGGGATCTGACAGGGTTTGACTTCGTCGGGCTCGAGTAAAACTGGACCGCAGGCATCCTGCCTGCAGGTAGGATGCCTGCGGTCCACAGTTATTTACACTTCGAGTACCCGCAGTCGCGGCACGAGTCGCAGCCTGATGCGTGTTCGAGCTGGCCGCTGCATTCGGGACACTTGCCGATCATGCTGGACATTTGCGTGGTTTCGATCGCTACGGTCTTGCCGATGGCACGTTCCGACTCGGGCATTCCATTCAGACGGCGTTCGATGAGAAGTAGGCACTCTGCCACGGCCTGTTCCGGTGAGGTCAGAAGGCGTTCGTTGAACCACACGGCGTGGGTAGACGTTACTTTGTTCAGGCTGTGAGCAACCTCGTTTGAGTCGAAACCGCCGCGAAGCATTTTTGAAGCGAGCAGGCCAACGCCCGGGCTGATCGGCCCGGCAACGAAGATCTCGAGGATCCGCTGCCCATCGTGATTGACCGTCACATACAGATTTTGGCCCTCGAACGGGATTTGCCAGGTCGAGCCTTGCAGTTCGCGGGGCCGCTCGACGCGTGACGGAGTGGAGGAGTGGAAGAGTTCGGGAGTTGATGAGTTGATGAGTTGAGGAGTCGAAGGCTGTTGTTCCTTCCCTGCGTCACTCCCCTTCTCCTCGACTTTCATCGCATTCAGCACCTGCCCTTCGCGGCTGCCGTCGCGATAGTAGCTGACGGCTTTGCAGCCGAGAGTGCGGGCGAGTTTGTAGAGTTCGTCGACAGATTCGACGGTGTCGTCTTTGGCTCCGTTACAGGTCTTTGAAATGGCGTTGTCGACATGCTTTTGAGCGGCGGCAAGCACCTTGACATGCTCGAGCGATTTGATCGACATGGCTGAGATGAAGTGGCTCGGCAGTTCGGCTTCATGTTCCACGACATATTCTGCCGCAGCTTTTATCGACTCTTCGTTGGTTTGATCGACCGTTAAACCGAGAGCTTCGGCGGCTGGAGTGTGAACGTAAGTTCGGGTTCCGAGCGTATCCTGACGGACGTATGCCCAAGAGAAGTTAGGCTCGATCCCAGACGAAGTTTCGGCCACCAAGGAGATCGTACCCGTCGGAGCAATGGTAGTTACCTCGTAGTTGCGAGGCGTAAGCGGAATGTCGCGGGGAATGCCGATCTCGTCGTAGATAAACCGGGCATACGCTTCCTTGTTTGCTTCGAACTCCGGGAAAACACCTTTTTCCTTCCCGAGATTGAGCGATGCGAGCCATGATTCACGTCGGACAAAGCCCATGACGCGTTCCATCAAGGCGATCGATTCATCGCTGCCGTAGGTCACGCCCATCTTCAGGCAGAGATCTGCAAAGCCCATGATGCCCAGGCCGACCGGGCGGGTGCGTTTGACGACATCATCGATCTCAGGCAGCGGGAAATAACCGGCATCGACCACGTTATCGAGGAACTGGGTGCAGAGTTGAGTGACGCTTGAAAGTCGCTCCCAATCGACGACACCTTCGCCGTCCGAAACTTGTTTGTAAAACTTGGCAACGTCGATCGAGCCGAGATTGCACGAGTTGTTGAAATGAAGCTGCTGTTCGCCGCACGGGTTGCACGCGTATATCGGGCCCATCGAGTTCATCAGATGGTTGTGACGATTGACCTGATCGATAAAGATGATGCCCGGTTCGGCGTACTTATGGGCCGAAGCGATGATGCGGTTCCATATGTCGGGTGCGAAAACCATTCCGGGCAGAGGCGGCGGTTCGATGATGCAGTCGCTGAGATCGGCGGTTTCAAACCCGAGCTTGTCCGCAAAGGTAGCCGTTGAACCGTCGGCACGGCGATAGACGACATAGTCCTGGCCGGTTGCGGCATCGTACACCGCTTGAGTCCAGGGTTCTCCGTTGAACTCGGTTTGGAACCACGTGCCCTTCTCAACCGCCTCCATAAACATGTCTGTGACCGTCACCGATATGTTGAAGTTGGTGAGACTAGTTTGATCGTTCTTGGCGTGGATGAAACGGAGAATGTCGGGATGCGAAACACGCAGAATGCCCATATTTGCACCGCGGCGAACACCACCTTGCTTCACGACCTCGGTCGTTTGATTGACGATGTTCATGAAGCTAACCGGGCCCGATGCAACGCCACGAGTCGAATTGACCATCGAGCCCGCAGGGCGTAAAAATTCGTAGGTCATGCCCGTCCCGCCGCCCGTCTGGTGAATGATCGCAACGTGCTGGGCATGTTCCATGATGCCTTCGATCGAATCAGGTACGTTGAGAACAAAGCAGGCAGCAAGCTGGCCTTTCGGCTTGCCGGCGTTGACCAGACAAGGGGTGTTCGGAACGAACTCGCGGGCGAGCATGACGGCGGTCATCTCGTTGTAGAAGAGCTTTTGTTTGAACGGCTCGGTCTCAGCTTTTGAAACATGACCGACCACGCGGCGAACGATGTCCGCCCAAGTTTCGAGCGGTTCACCGTTTTCGTCTTTGAGAGCATATCGCTTGCTGACGACCTTTTGAGCGTTGAGGCCGAGCGGGATGAACTCGCGTGCAGTAGCTGTTCCGGCGCCGTTTCCAACGCCGTTTTTATCGAGAAATGTGCTTATTGCCGACTCAAAAACTGTGCTCATATGTGGCCCTACGCTCCTTTATAAAGATGCCGAGACGAATCTACCCGATTAACGCTATTTTAACATTAGAAAATAGCATTTGATAGCTTTTAGATGAGATGAATTGTGTTAAGCGAACTTGAAGATGCGTATGTAAGTCCGATCTGCAAGTAGTTGAAGTTTAGTGAAAACGGTCAAACCTTGTCAATGTTTTTTTGCACAAGATATTGTGCATCGTTGTGGAGCAACCACGAGTAGTATTTATTTTGCGTGGTTTTGATCTTTGATAATTTATTTGGGTGCTAGTGCACTTCGTAGCACCATTCCGGGATTTGCCCAGCCGTTCAGGTAGGAGCCCGAAGTTAGCTGCTTTTCGTTCGCACCCGTCAGGTCTATCGAGAATAACTGCTCGTTTTCGGTGTCGCCAGCTTTCACTTCGCGATGGAAAATGATTTGTTTTCCGTCCGGAGACCACACTGCGGTACGACCGGCTATTTTGGTCAATGCTCGCAAATTCGAGCCGTCCGAATTCATCACACATGCTTGAAACGGCGAATCGTTGATCCTGCAGGTTAACGCGATCTGTTTTCCATCGGGCGACCATGCGGGCGCACGTTCCTCGTCATTGTTATTTGTCAGGCGGCGAGGTTTTTCGCGGCCGCTGGGATTGATAACGAAAACCTCGGCACTAGTCGCTTTGTCGTGCGGGACGTTGACACCATATCTCGTAAAGGCGATAGATTTCCCGTCGGGCGACCAATCCGCATCTTCATCGATCATCGAGGGGTCATTGGTAAGATTCCACGGTTTGGCTTTTCCTTTGAGGAAATCGTCGACGTTCAGGATAAAGATATCGCTGTCTGAGGTAGCCGATCCGGGATTCATGCGGTTCATTGTTCCACTCCCGGAAGCACTTGCGTGATACGCGATGTGCTTTCCGTCAGGTGACCAGGTTGCTGACGATCCTCGCACGAGATGTCGCTGATCGGAGCCGTCTGAGTTCATTATAAAGAGATCGGAAAGATTGTTGGGGTCGCCCGGTTTTCGCAGACGGCCGCTTTCGAATACGATCCGGCGTCCGTCGGGCGAGATGTTTGGGTACCCGTCGCCAAATCTATTGTTCGTAAGACGGCGCTGATTTGAGCCGTCCATATCCATGAGATAGATCTCGGAAGCAAGAAAAAACTCGGCTATCGATTCGGCCTTGTGATCGCGGGTACTGACAAATGCGATAACGGGCACCAATTCGTCCTTCTGCTTTTTCTGAGCATCGGTATCAGCCACAGAAATCAACAATATCGTGAGAAAAAAGATGACACGGGCAGACGAAGCGGATGATTTGCTGAATAAGTTCATTTATGCCTCATTTGTAAATCTATGCTAGCGAATGTACACCACCAGGAATCGATAGGTCAATGATTTGACAACCAGTCATCGGCCTTCACAAACTATTGAAGATGGACAAACTTATACACGGAACCGCTGCCGACGATACGGTCAGAGTTATAGCCGTTGTTACGACAGACACGGTCGAAGAGGCGATCCGTCGGCATGGGACTTGCCCAACGGCGTCCGCCGCACTTGGCCGAATGCTTTCGGGGGCGGCTCTAATGGGCGCGAGCCTAAAAGATTTTGACCGGCTGACGCTGCGGATCGATGCTGATGGCCCGATCGGTGGTGTAGTTGCTGAGGCAAACAATACGGGCGGTGTTCGTGGCTACGTTCGAAATCCGCTGGCGGAATTGCCTCCGAAGCCGGACGGCAAATTTGATGTCGCCGGGATTGTCGGAAAGGGAATGTTTCACGTTATCCGCGAGTCCGGATTTGATATAGGGCTTCACCGCGAGCCTTACATCGGGTCGGTGCCAATACAGTCCGGAGAGATCGCAGAGGACCTTGCGTTTTACTTTGCAAAGTCTGAGCAGATCCCGTCGGCCGTGCTGCTGGGAGTTTTGCTTCAAAAGTCGGAGCCCTTCGTGACGGCATCGGGCGGTGTTTTGATCCAGATGATGCCCGGCGTTAATGATCATATCGTGACGATGATCGAAGATACCGTGGCCCATGCGCCGCACCTCACATCGGTCATCAAGGAGGGAGCGACTCCGGAGGATCTGATACGCTTAACGCTCGGTATTATTGACTTCGAGGTGCTTGGTGAGAAGGATATCTCGTTCCAATGCACCTGCTCTCGCGAACGCGCCTTTACGATGATCGAGGCGCTTGGGAGGGACGAACTCAAGTCGATGCTCGAACAGGAGAAGGGAGCGGTGATGAATTGCGGATTTTGCAATGAAACCTATCGTCTTGACGAAGACGATCTACGAGATCTCATCGGAAAACTCGCGTGATCATCGTGACGGAACGAAAACGGCTTGAGTCCAGGCCATTTTACCGTTCGACTCGACGATCCTTGCTCGTACGTAGCCCTCGTTTCCGGTGATCTGATAAACAGCAGGGTTTGCACCGGTTTCAGTCAGCATTTTGCCGTTCTTTCCTATGAACTGGGTGCGATAGCGGCTATTCGTGAGGGCCCTGATGGAGACCGAAACTTGCTTTGGGCCAAGCTCAACATCCGTCAGCTCAACGCCGGTCGAAGCGTAGAAATTCCCGGTTCGCAGTCCTTCGAGAATTGCGTTTCTCGTAAGTTCCTTTGCTCGAACGTAGATCCAGCCGTGACCCGGTGTGGACGCTGTCGGGTCACCGATACGCTTGAAGCTGTGCGAATCATCATCCGCTATCGCGTAAACGGCTTTGCCGCTCGATAGGACGGCATCCCAGAGCGACTCGGCACTCGGCGAGTCGATGCTGCCCTGATTATTTACCAGAAAATGGCCGTTGTGGATCTCGAGCAAAGAATAGCCGCGAAGCTTGATCAGGTGTTCGGCGGTCAAAGCCCAGCCGAAGTTCGGGTGATTGATCTGAGCGACTCCGCCCGCCGCGACGATCTCGTCAATGTTTTTTTGGAGTGTTTCGACCGCTCCGCTCAACTTGGCCGGCATAATGGCTTTGGTGATGCCTAAACCATTTGAGTGGTATGGTTTACCGTTGTACGAGTCCGTCACTTCCTGACCCGAAATGACCAGAAACTGATCGGCTTGGGCAAACAGGGCGTTCAGCGGAGCAACGTCGGTAATATACTCGTGGTCGGTGATAAACACGAAGTTGTAACCTCGCTCGCGATACCAGGTGACGGCAGCATCGGGCGTTGAGTCACCGTCGCTGTTAAGCGTATGCGTGTGGGTGTTTCCTTTGAACCAGCGTTCCTTAACCTGAGCCGCCGCCGGCACACTCAGTAATGATAGAACGATCGCAGAAAGAAGCAGGTTTTTTCGTATCATATGCTTTTTAGCAGCTATGCGATAGATCGATAGCTGCCGCGGAAATAGAGTAAAGGATCACCTTCGCGTGTTTGCGTTTTCTCGACTTCTGCAACGAATATCGAGTGATCACCACCGTCGAAGACATTTATAACACGACATTCAAGTGCGGTGAGCGTACCTTCAATGACCGGAACGCCACCTATGCCGGGACGGAATTCGAGGCCGACAAATTTGTCTTGGATCGGGGTCGCAAAACGCTCGGAGATCGCTTGTTGAGTCTCGTCCAGCGTGTGAACGGCGCAAATGCGTGATTCGAGAAATGCGAAATGACTCGCGGTCGCTTTCTCGATACAGACTAGAACCAGAGGCGGCGCCAGCGAAACGGAGCAGAAAGCTGAAACGGTTAGGCCGTGAAGCCCGCCTTCAGCGTCGACTGTGGTCACAACCGTAACACCGCTTGCAAAACAGGAAAGAGCCCTTCGGAAATCGGTTTCAGTGATTGGCATGTCTAGGAAAAGAATCTACATTATCGCAAATGGCTGCGCAAAAATGCGAATTTTGATTCGATGGGATGATAAAAGATAATTGTCTTCGATGCACCAGCTCACTGAATTTCTAAAAGGCGTTACCTGCGATGTCGATGCGCGGCTGGATCAATTAATACCCGCTGGTGCTACTTCACCGCGGACCCTGCACGAGGCCATTCGCTGGAGTGTTTTTGCGGGTGGGAAGCGCTTTCGCCCGGCAATATTGATCGCAGTCGGCGAGGCTTTGGGAGCACCGCGATCAACTATGCTAAGTACGGCAGCGGCCGTCGAGATGATCCACACCTACTCGCTCATTCACGATGATCTGCCGGCGATGGACGATGACGATCTGCGGCGGGGAAAAGCTACCTGTCACGTTAAGTTTGGTGAGGCGACCGCGATTCTTGCGGGTGATGTTTTACAGACGTTGGCGTTCAAGGCCGTTGCTGACGATGCTGGGCTCTCGGCGGAAGACCGCATCCGCATAATTTCGTTGCTGGCTGAGGCCTCAGGCACGCCGTACGGGATGGTTTCCGGACAGCAGCTCGATCTGGATGCGGAAGGGAATGAATTGTCGATCCAAGAGATCGCTGAGATCCATGCTCAAAAAACCGGTGCTTTAATTACCGCCTCGGCCGTTTGCGGGGCCATTATCGCCTCGGCAAGGGAAGAGGAGATCACGGTTTTTAGATCGTTTGGTGAAAAGCTGGGCCTCCTGTTCCAAATAACTGACGATCTTCTCGATGTGACTCAAGAAACGGCGACCCTCGGAAAGACTGCGGGTAAAGATGTTTCTTCCCGGAAGGCTACCTACCCGGCCCATTACGGTCATGTGAAGACCGGTGAGATGGCAAAGACGGTTCGCGACGATGCTCTGAAGGGGTTAAATGATCTTGACCGTGACACCGTTCTACTTCGAGGCATGGTCGAATTCGTCGTCAGCCGCAATTCTTAATTTCACGGCTTGCGGAAAATCTCGTTCATTCGGGTTTTGTAGAACTTGGTTTTTCGTATGAGCGAGAACGCAAAGGATTCAAACACAACACTGGCCAAGGCTGCCGCGATATCGGCGGCGGTTGTATTTCTGTACGCAACCGTGCTTTCTAAGCTAGGCCGCGACTGGTGGACCGATGAGAATTACTCGCACGGGCTATTGGTACCGTTCGTGATAGGGATGATCGTCTGGCGTGAATGGGATCTATTCTCCAGCGTTCGGCGGGATCCCGCAGTGATCGCTGGTTTTTGTATTGTACTTGTCTCACTTTTTTTCCTTTTCGCGGGAACTCTTGGCGCCGAGCTGTTTACCACACGTATTTCCTTTGTCCTCATGCTCGTCGGGCTTGTGGTCTATTTGTTCGGCCTGAGGATATTGAATTTATTACTGGTGCCATTTGCTTTGCTCCTGCTCGCAATCCCAATACCGCAGATCATTTTTAATCGCATCGCCTTTCCGCTCCAGACCTGGGCATCACAGATGGCGGTATGGGGCATTCGTTTTTTCGATGTTCCAACGCTTAGGAAAGGTAACGTCATCGACATTTTGCCGCAAGGTTCGACTCAGACGATCTCGCTTGAGGTGGTTGAGGCGTGCAGCGGGATCAGGTCGTTGATGACGCTGGTCACGCTTGCCCTGATCCTGGGTTATTTCACCCGCCGTTATGAACGGGGTGGATTTGCAAATATGGCTCCGTCAGATCTCGTGCGGGCATTGTTGCTAATGCTGCTCGCAATACCGATCGCCGTGGTGACAAATGCAGCCCGAGTCTCAGGAACCGGTATCCTCACTTACTATTACGGCAAGCAGGCCACTGAAGGGACTTGGCACGATACCTCCGGATGGATGGTGTACGTTGTTGCGTTGGTCCTGTTGATAGGGGCGAATGTGCTTTTGAAAAAGCTTATTCGCGGCAGGGAAGTAGCTGATGGCTCATTTGTCTCGGGCGGGATCTCATCGGCGAGAAGCGCTCCCGTCTTGCCTTTGATAGCTGCCATTATTGCGGGCGGGATTCTTGTCAATTGGTTTGTTTCCAGAGCTGATGATCTGCCTGAACGCCGGTCACTTACTGAGCTTTCGCAGACTCTTGGAGTCTGGACACAGCGTGGCAACGAGATAAAGTTTGACGAGGGCATCGAAAGCGTTTTACGCACCAGCGACTACACGATGCGTGAGTATACGACCACAGATGGTCGCGTAGCAAATATTTATGTGGGTTACTACGCCTCACAACGTTCGGGTGCTACATACCATAGTCCTCAAAACTGTTTGCCCGGAGCTGGTTGGGTAATGAAAGACCCGCAGGTGGTCGAGATCGATCTTGGCGATGGCAGAAGTTTCTCCGCTAATCGATACATCATACAGAACGGTATCTACAACGAGGTAATGATCTATTGGTATCAAGGGCGCGGCAGATTTGAGCCTAGTGAGTATAGCGATAAGTTCAATACCATCTTCGACAGCATCACACGCCGCCGCAGCGATGGTGCGATCGTCCGAGTGATGACAAGCGTCGGCTCGGACGAAACTGCAGGGGTCAAAGCCGCAACTGATCTTGCGTCTAATCTTGCAGAATCTCTTTCACCATTTGTTCCTGAATAGTATCGATCTCTCCTAACCGTAAGAAAAATCTGAAATCTACTTCCGATTGTATGTATCTCTGAACTACCAGTGAACACTGGGATTTAGTTTTTGAAATAGAGATAAATCGCGGAGTCAGCTAAATAGAAAGTTAGCGACCTGCAAAACGCTCGATCAAAAGGCCGGAGCGAAGTTTCACTGCCCCGAAACCCGCCCCTGTCGATCTTAGCGACCAATTTAACGATCTATGCTAAACCGAGAGTGCCAGTTGTCTCGTAGTCGTTTCGCCTACCTGCTTTTATTCCTTTGCGTAGGGCTTTTCACAGCCTCATGTACGTCATCGACCTCGCTGGTCGCAAAGGGAGAAGAACACCTCCAGAAAAGAAAGTTCCATGATGCCCTAATGCAGTTCCGGGCTGCGGTCGAATATGACAAGGACTCGGCAGCCGCACACTGGGGAATGGCACGCGCCTACGAGAAACTCGGCCAGTTCACCGAAACGGTCGAGGAACTTAGAAAAACGGTCGAACTCGACGATAAGAATCTAGATGCGAAAGCAAAGCTAGCAAATTACTTTCTGCTGGTTCAGCCGCCGCTGACCAGTGAAGCAGAAAAGCTTCGAGACGAGATCCTCGCCGCAGACAGCGGTTTCATCGAGGGCCACATTTTGACGGCATCGATAATGGCCACGCAGGGAAAACCTGACGCCGACGTTGTCGAAGCGATAAATAAAGCCATAGCCCTTGACCCGCAGCGGATCGAATCCTATATCAGCCTCCAAAGGCTTTTCATGACGAGGGAGAAAGCTCCTGAGGCTGAAGAAGCTATCAAACGAGGCATCGCGGCTGTGCCTGATTCAACGCTTGGCCACATCGAGTATGGCCGCTTTTTGATGTACTCGGGCCGCGACGAAGAAGCCGAAAATCAATTTAATAAGGCGATCGCGACCGACAATACAAATATCGAGGCCCGCGAAGCTCTGGCAGAATTTTTTGTAACGAGCGGACAGATAGACAAAGCCGAACAGGCCTACATTGAGCTGGTTCGCATTCAAGAGAACAGTCCGGAAAGCCGGCTCGTGCTGGCAGAGTTCTACGATAAAGCGAACCGCGGCGACGAGGCGATAGCCACTTTGAATCAAGTGCTAGTGGACGCGCCCGAATACGTTCTCGCACGATACCGGTTGAGTAATATCCATCTCGACAGAAAAGAAAGCGAAAAGGTCGAGGAACAGCTAGTGGCTTTGTTCAAGATCAACGATGACGACATCGAAGCTTTGATGCTCCGAACTCGGCTTCGAATGCAGGAACACAAGGTCGAGGAAGCCGTTAAGGATCTTACCGAAATTCTTAAGAAGCAGCCTAGCAGCCGCGAACCGCTTTTCATGATGGCCCAAGCGAAGTTGTCACTTGGCCTTCTCGACCAAGCGAACGCATTTCTTGGCGATCTTGAAAGGTATCATCCGACATTCCTGAATGCCGGACTCGTTCGGATCCAGGCTGCTTTTACGGCAGGCGATGCGTCCACTGCCCTAAGGCTTTCAAACGAGCTTATAAAGAGATCGAATGCTGCGGTTCCGACGTCCGATCAACCTATTCAGATGGTTCAGGACGTTAGGGTCAAGGCGATATCGTCGCGGGGCCTGGCTCATCTGGAGCTCGGAAGATATTCGGAGGCGAAATCCGATCTGCAGGAAGTGCTGAGGGTTTCGCCGAGGTCATCCGCTGCGATGGTGAATCTTGCAAAGGTGTTTGTCGCCGAAGGCAATTTGCCCGAAGCATATTCACTTTACGAAAAGGCACTTAACGCGGATCCGAGGAACTTCGACGCGATCAGCGGGATCGTAAACATCTCGATTCGCCAAGGCCAACCGGAAAAGGCTCACGCGAGGCTTGATTCTCTTATCGAGGCAAACGCTGGACGCGGCGAGGTGCTCGCGGCCCTTAGTTTCCTGAAATCGAATGTGTATTCGGCTGAGAAGAATCCAGAACAGGCTGAACGCCACCTTCTCAACGCTATTTCAACAGACCCGGACTATTTGCCGGCCTACTCGGCTTACGCAAGCTTTTTGGTTTCGCAGAAGCGGATATCAGAGGCGCTCGACCAGTACCGAAAGGTTGTCGAGAAACGGCCGGTTGCTCCTGCATTTACAATGCTTGGGATTCTCGAAGACTCGCAGGGGAATACTTCTGCCGCCGAGAAGGCATATCGTAGAGCCCTCGAACTAGCCCCTGAGACGCCGATCGCCGCAAACAATCTGGCGTGGCTGATAGCCGAACAGCAGGGGAATCTCGATGAGGCATTGCAGCTCGCCACGATGGCTGTCAGCAAGGGACAAACCACGGCAGGATTCTACGATACGCTGGGGTGGGTTTACTTGAAAAAAGGCCTGGCCTCGCCAGCGGTTGAGCAGTTCCGAAAAGCGGTAGCTGTCGAGCAGTCGGCGGCACAGAAGACGGGGTCGATCCCGGTGCCGGGATACAGAGTTCGCCTTGGGATGGCTCTCGCAAAAGCCGGTGATAAAGAATCGGCCCGCCGAGAGGTTGAGACCTCGCTGCGGCAAATAGCAAATCTATCGCAGCGTGAGATACAGGATGCGAGGTCAGTGCTCGCAACACTTTGAGGCGGGTTGGAGTTTTAGATGTTGATATTTCAAGCAAGTACGGCAAATCCAACGATGGTAGAGATGATCACCGTCTCGCTGCCTGAGTCTGTCGGGTTGCTGATCTTTGGAGTGATGCTCGCGCTGGCGGCGGTGATCTTGAGATCGCTCTTTGCGAGAGAAGAAAAATCAAAGGCCGAGGAAGAGAACGGTTAGTTTAGCAGGTAAACAAAATGGCTGAATTTAGACAGAGAAAACCAGGCGAGATACTCGCAATGGTCAAACGACAGAAGTGGTTGATCATTTTGCCGATGATCACTCTGACGGTTGCTATCGGATATATCGTTTATCGATTGCCGAGCGTTTATGAATCGACATCGCTTCTTACCGTCAAACCGCCCACCATTTCAGCGAACCTAGTGGCGCCCGTTTCGCGTGAGGATCTCTCGCAGCGGCTGTCGACGATCAATCAAGAGGTGCTCAGTCGCTCATCGTTGGAGCCGATGATCCTCAAATACGATCTGTACAAGACGGAAAGGGGAGCCGGAGTTCCGATGGAACTGATCGTCGAGAAGATGTACAAGAACATCAATGTTGAGATGGCGGAAACCGGAAATGAACGAGTCGCCGGTTTCAAGATCAGTTATCGAGATCGTGACCCTCAGTCGGCGCGAAACGTTACCGCCGAACTAGCTACGAAATATGTAAACCTGCAGGTTCAAAACTCCGTCGAGGTGGCCGAGTCTACAAACGAACTTTTCGAACGTCAGCTCAACGAAAAGAAGACAAATCTCGATGAGTTGGAGAAGCAGCGGCTCGAGATCATGATGCAGAATGTGTCTACTCTGCCTGAGAGTGAGCAGGGCCTTGTTGCCCAGCTTGAGGGGCTTCGCCAAAGGGATGACACCATAACAAAAGAAAAACAGGCTCTCTACAGCGAAAAGGGCCGTCTGAGCGACGGGATCGCAGCCAACAATCGCCAGATGCGGCTGATCGAGGACTTTGGAGAAAAGGAAAATCAGGACACCGCACGTCAGGCTTCGCAGATAGAAGATTCGCCGGTTTACGCGCAGCTCATCCAAAAAAGAGCTGACTTGAAAGGCCAGCTCGATAATCTGCTTAAGGTCTATAAACCAAAACATCCTGCCGTTGTCGCGAAGAATAGCGAGATCGAACGCCTCAACGACGAGCTGGAAGGCTTGAGAAAGAACACCGATCGACGTGTTGCGGTTGCTGCTCAGTCGAGCAGCCGAAAAGCCGAGATGCAGCAGAAGAATCTCGAACTCGAGAATCAGAGACTGCAGGCTCAGATCGGTCAGATCGAGTCGCAGCTCCTTACCAAGGATTCTGAGCGTCAGCAGAATGCCGTGCAAATAGCGGCTCTGGAATCGCGTATCAATGCGATCCCGCAAGTCAAGGTCGCTCTTGAGAGCGTTACAGCTCAGCTTGGTTCCGCCAAGATGGCATACGACGAAATACTGAAGAAAAAGAATGATGCCGGCGTAACTTTGGATGTCGAACAGGGCCAGCAGGGTGAGACCATCCGCGTTCAGGACCCGGCTAACGTGCCTCAATCACCGGTCGCTCCGAAACGATTTATGTTGACGATGATGGGAGCCGGCATCGGATTGATGCTCGGGCTCCTGCTTGCGGCGTTCTTTGAGGTGCCCCGTCTATTTAAGATCCAGAATATTGAGGATGCTAAGCACTATACCGGACTCCCCGTGCTTGCTTCGGTGCCGCCGCTCTTGTCGGTTGGTGAAAAAACCTGGATCCGCCGTTCTTCATGGCTGAAACTCGCCGCCGGAACCGCAATAGCGATCGGGATCATCCCGCTTATCATTCTGATCCTTCAGTTAACACGGCTTTTTGACAGATTTGTATAGGAATTAGCTTCTTAAGGTTTTGACCCGGATCTACCGGAACAGAGGTTGAGATAGAAACTTATGTATCAAGAATTCTTCGGTTTAGACGATTCTCCATTTACTTTGACGCCTGATCCGCGGTTTATCGTGTTCACGCCGAGTTATAACGAGGTACTCGCGAGCCTTTATTACGGTCTTGAGAATGCGAAGGGCCTCATCGTCCTGACCGGCGAGGTCGGAACGGGTAAGACGACAGCACTTCGGTGGATACTGCGCCGCCTCGATTCGAGTGTGCTCGCGGCTTATGTTTTTAATCCGCGTCTATCGATCGACGAATTCTACCATCACGTTACGCAGATGCTCGGTATCAAGGATTGGTCCAACAAATCCGAGCTGCTCACGCTGATGGGCAAGGTGCTCGAAGAACGGCATCGCCGCGGACTTCGTACCGTGATAATCATTGACGAAGCTCACGAGCTTTCCGACTTCGTGCTCGAGGAGATCAGGCTTTTGCTGAACTTCGAGTCGGATAATGCAAAGCACCTGCAGATCGTGCTCACCGGTCAGCCGGAACTCCGCGATAAGCTGAATCAGCAGAATCTCCGCCAGCTTAAACAGCGAGTTGCCCTCCGATGCACGATGCATCCTTTTCCAAATGTCGAGGAAGTCGACCGCTACATCACCGAGCGTTTGATGATCGCCGGATCGGACCAGCCGAACGTCTTTACGCCGGGAGCCGTTGACTTTATCTACCAGTGCAGCGACGGCATTCCGCGTCAGATCAACAACCTTTGCGACAACGCTATGCTCGCGGCCTATTCCGCCGGAGAGCCGGTGATCGGCCGTCAGATCATAGAAGCGGTTGCCGATAATCTGGACATGCTGCCTAGAAAGGATAACTTGATCGCTTCTGAACAGGCATTTCAATCGCCGGCAGGCCGTGTTCTACGGGCAGATGCCAAGGATGATATTTGGCACGGAGCCGCCCGGACAGAGGCCGTAAAGCCCCGTATCTTCAAACCCGAGCCTCAACCGGAATCTCGTGGGTCGAATGGATATTCGAACGGCGACACCCTCATATTTGAGGACCTGGATGACGACGTGACACTCGAACTCGGCACACTTAATGGTTTCAACAAATTCAACTCATAGTTTCGCTCGAAGCGAAATAGATCGGAGAGTTCAACAATGAGCATTCTCAAAGCATTACAAAAAAAGCATACCGAAAGGCTCGGCGGCGAATACAACCCGTCGGACAAGATAGTCCCTTTTAATCCGAGCGTTCGGCGGACAAATTTGCCGCCAGACCTGCTCGGTGAGGACATCAAGATCGGTAGCCCAAGTTCGGCGTTCATAGGGCAGCCGGATTCAACGAACGGGACGGCACTCCCTGTTCGATTGGAGACGGAGATCTCTGCCGGGGCAAAATTGGACGCCGAATCCTTAACGCGCGTCGGTGGTCGACAGCTTCCTGACTTTGTCAGCTGGGCTGTCGACACCGAACGCGTTGAGCCAAGACTGGTTGCGATCACGCAGCCCTTGTCGAATTATTGCGAAGAGTACCGCAGCCTCCGTACTCATGTTCTCCACAAGAGCCAGCGTCAGAAGTTGCAGTCGATAGTCGTCGCGAGTGTCAATCCGAGCGAAGGCAAATCAGTTACTGCACTGAACTTATCATGGCTTCTGGCCCAAACAGATGGTGTCAACTGCCTGATCATCGATAGCGATCTGCGCATGCCGAGCCTGGGCGATTACCTCGGTATCGAAACGGATACGGGCCTATCGCATGTGCTCGACGGAACCGCAACCTTGGCAGAGTCGATAGTCCGGCTTGAGCCTTCCGGGCTTCATATCTTGCCGGGTGGAGAAGCTCGTAATGACGTTGCTGAAATGATATCGGGCCCGCGTTTCAAAGAGATCCTGCGAGAGGCCCGTGAGATGTTTGACTACATTATTATCGATGCTCCGCCATTGGGCATCTTTACGGATGCGACCGTTCTGATCAACCACGCCGATGGTGCGATGCTCGTCGTGCGGGCAAATCGTACGCGTTACAGCGTGATCGAACGCTTGCTCGAACCGATCCCACGCGACCGATTGCTGGGCGTTGTCTTGAATCAGAGTGAAGACGTGCTTGAAGAATCGCATTACAACTACGGGTACTACAACTACAAACGGCTCGGTGAAGCGGTAGCTCCTCAGTAAAGCCGAAAAAAATGGGTGCTGCAAGATTTAGTTCAAGGTTGTTCTGGTTACTGCTGGCTGATGCCGCGATCATTTATTGCGGCGTCATCTTAGCACTCTACCTGCGCCTTGGCCTTGCGGGGTCTGAGAATGAACTAAACGCTAAGAATGGCTGGCTAAAAATATCGTTGGCTACGTGTGTCTGCCTGCTTCTCCTCTACTTTTACGATCTTTACGACTATATCGTAATGACCAATCGGCGTGAACTTCTGCTCCGGCTAGTTCAGGCGCTTGGCATAGCTTGGGCTCTTCTCGCTTTGTTCTTCTACTTTGTTCCCGGGATGCTCATCGGCCGCGGCGTTACGGTCCTGTCGGTTCCGATCGTATTGGTTCTGCTTCTAGGGTGGCGGGTGCTCATCCACGGTTTGACCGGGCACCCTGATATCGGTGAAAAGATCCTCGTAGTCGGCACCGGCAAATCCGCCCTTGATACCGCGGAAGCCGTTTGGGAACGGCGTGATGCCGGATATCGCATCGTCGGTTTTCTCTCGGAAAATGGAGCCAAACCGCGAGAGAAACTCGGACGATCCGAGATCCTCGGAAAGGCGCACGAACTCGAGTCCGTAATCCGCAGTGAGCGCATCGACCGCGTTGTGATAGCGGTCCGTGAACGGCGAGGAGCCTTTCCGACCGAAGCTTTGCTGAAAATGAGCCTCGCGGGCGATGTGTCGATCGAGGAATGCACTTCTTTTTTTGAACGCATTACGGGCAAGGTGCACGTCGATATGCTCCGCCCATCGTGGCTGATCTTTGCCAACAAAAGGCGTGAATCGCAGTTGAAGCTCGTCGTCCGTGAGGCGATCCATAGGCTACTGGCACTTGTCGGGGCGATCGTTTCTTTGCCGATCGCGATCATTACGGCGATCTTGATCAAGCTGGACTCGAGAGGGCCGATATTCTACATGCAGGAGCGGGTCGGTAAGGGCGGTAAACCGTTTCGGGTCATCAAGTTCCGCTCGATGAAAACGGATGCTGAGGCCGACGGCAAGCCCATCTGGGCGGTTACGAACGATGACAGGACGACGCGCGTTGGAAAGGTCATTCGAAAGCTTCGGATCGATGAGATACCGCAGTTTTGGAACATTCTGAAGGGCGAAATGAGTTTTGTCGGCCCGAGGCCGGAGCGTCCGCACTTTGTCGATCAGTTGGCCAAGGAGATCCCATATTACGAGCATCGGCATCTGGTTGCTCCGGGTCTGACGGGCTGGGCTCAGATCAAGTATCCGTACGGTGCCTCGGTTGCGGATGCGATCCAAAAGCTCCAGTACGACCTTTATTACATCAAGAATCAGAGCCTTACGCTCGACCTTGTGATCGTCTTTGACACGGTCAAGACCGTTCTGTTTGGAAAGGGAAGATAGCAAAATTGGATTCACAAGTGGAATAGTTGTTTAACACCAACGGACGAGGAAATGGTTATGAAAGTTAAGTTTTTATCAAGTAGTTTATTGACGTTCGTTCTCAGTGCTTTGCTTTTTTCTTTAACGGCTCATGCCCAGTCGGATACGACAAAAGCGGACGTCCTAAAGTCGGACAAGCAGCCAAAAAGTTCGGTGCCGCTGCCGGCCCCGACTTCGGAAAATGAGAAATCGGCCGAGACAGACGAAGTCGTATCTGACGACGACATCGTGCCGTATTACAACAATTACCTAAAGGAATACCGCCTCGGTCCAAGCGATGTGATTTCGGTCGAAGTTTTTGGGCAGTGTCCTGAATACTGCATCCTGAGCAAGCCCGTGCCGCCCAACGCCCGCATCACATACCCGCTTATCCGCGAGGGCATCCTCGTCGCCGGAAAGACAGTCGAGCAGGTTGCAGCCGAGATAACCAAGAAACTCGATGAGTTCATCATCGACCCTAAAGTGTCGGTGACCCTCGAAAAGGCGATGTCGACGCGATACAGCGTTATGGGCAACGTGGCCGCACCCGGCGTTCGCGTCATGGACCGAAAGGTGAGCGTTTACGAGGCCATTCTCGAATCGGGCGGCGTGACGAAGAACGGCAACAAAGACAAGGTCTACGTTGTCAGCTACACCCGCGACGGACGGCTCGAACGTAAACAGGTCAGCCTTTCGAAAATGGAAACAGGCAAGGCCGATATGGTTTTTCTGAACCCGGGCGATCAGGTCTTTGTTGCCGGAAAGGGCTTTACCATTGACAAGTTCTTTGATGTGCTCGGCAAGGCGAGTGCGGCCCGATTGCTGTTCGGAAGCCCGTTCTAAAAGGTCATTCGAAATGCGTAAAGTTCAAGCAATAATATTTGTGTTCGCCGTTCTTTTCGGAGCTGCGAATGCACGCGCCGAGTGGGTGAAGCGAAATACGAACAGTTTCGCGTGGTTTAAGGACATAACGTTTCTAGACGCCAACCGCGGCTGGATCGCGGGAACTGACGGTGTTTTGCTTTCCACTCAGGACGGCGGCAAAACATGGGTCCAGGCAAAAAAGTTTACGGCTGATGCGATCCAGCAGATCCATTTCGTTGATCCGAACAAAGGGTGGATGCTCTGCGAACGCAGTGTCTTCGACAGAACGACCAGGACCGCATCATACCTTAGACGGACGCTCGACGGCGGCAAAACCTGGGATAAATTCGAGTTCGAAGAGGGTGGCCGCGAACGTGTTGCTCGGCTGCTTTTCGCCCCCGATGGCCGCGCAATGGCTTTTGGCGAGGGCGGTGTCATATATCAGCTGCAGGAAGACGGTCAGTCGTGGAAAAAGGTCCAAACGCCTATCCACTATCTGATGCTCGGTGGTGCTTATGCCAACGAACGTATCGGAGCCATCGTCGGGGCCGGCGGAACGATCATGTTTACCGAAGACTCGGGTTTTACCTGGGAAAAAGCTTCGCTCATCGGTGACCGCGACATGAGATTCAGCTCAGTATTTTTCTCGGGCGACAAAGGCGCCTGGGCGGTCGGTACAAAAGGGCGAATATTTCGCTCGAACGGCGGCGGACGACTATGGCGACAGCAGTTTTCCGGCGTCACGGCCAATCTGACCGACGTATATTTTACGAGCACCACGAGCGGTTGGGCGATAGGTGAAAACGGCGTGATCGTCCGAACCCGCGACGGCGGCAACAACTGGACCGATGTCGCGTCGAAAACAACGCACAGGCTCGAGCGGATTGTCTTTAACAACGGCCGCGGCTGGGTCGTCGGTTTCGGCGGCACCGTCCTGACCTACGATGACGGTCCGGCAGGGCAAGAGCCTGACTCGAAGCCGATCCTGATGCGCCGAGGGTGATTCTTTTCCTTTGATTGACTTGACAGATAAACTGGCTTCTCGTAAGGTTAAGGTTCGCTCAATTTTCGGATTCGAGCGACGTTTTTTTGAAAATTCATCGGGCACGTCGCCGAAAACTTCTTTTTCGGGCACGTACGTCAATTGGTAGACAGCCTCCCTTACAAGGAGGAAGTTAGGGGTTCGAGTCCCTTCGTGCCCACCAATCTTTTGCGGGGTCGTAGTTCAGTTGGTTAGAACGCCAGCCTGTCACGTTGGAGGTCGCGGGTTCGAGTCCCGTCGGCCCCGCCATTCGAAATAATATAAAGGTTCGATCAATAATGATCGGGCCTTTTTTCGTTGCGTCCCAAGAACTCCCCTCCTGTCCAGGAGGGGAATCACGCAGCAGCAACTCCCCTCCTGGACAGGAGGGGTGGCAGCCGCTTTGGGCTGACGGGGTGGTTGAAATGTTTGGGATTGAGCATCCTCGAGGGTACGTATCGTTCGTGCATGTTTTCGCTTGCGTCCCAAACTTTTTGTTCGTGGTACCTAACCCACTCAACCACCCCGCCCGAAGCGGGCACCCCTCCTGGACAGGAGGGGTGCAGCCGCTTTGGGCTGACGGGGTGGTTGAAATGGTGGGGATTGTTCATTTTGAACTGTACGAAGTGTCGCGTCGTCGCTTTGCGTCCCAAACTTTCGCGGTGTCTGTTCTTGTTTGTGGTACCTAACCCACTCAACCACCCCGCCCGAAGCGGGCACCCCTCCTGTCCAGGAGGGGAGTTTTCGCTATGGTTCCCCTCCTGGACAGGAGGGGAGTTGCATGGATGCGTCCCAGGAATCTTGGTACGTTTGCAGCTAGTTCGGCATCCCTGTGCGTTGCCTCTGGAAGGCTCCGTAGGAGTCTACTGTTTGTAGCAGCGGACCATACCGGCGGCCTGTGGGTGTTGGTTTAGGTCGCTGCTAACGTAGTGTCGAGGCTCAGGCCGCGAGAGCAACCGGGCTCTAAACCGGGTTAGCGGTTGATCGGAGGGAGCTTTGCGTCCCAGGATCTCGGATTGTCAAAGATCTACGTCAATTAAATATTCAAAATTGGAAATTCAAAAAGTGAGGGCTAAACGAGGTGATCCGCGTGGTTGGGCGAGGAGAGATCTGGGGTCAGTACCGGGAATCATAGAGACCGGGGCTCTTGAAGACTCAAGACCCCGAAGAGAAATCGGAACGACGTAGATGCGGTGCAGCGGGTCTCTAGCCGTGCGTCCCAAAGCCCCACCCGCTACCGCAGGTGGTACTGACCCGCCAAGGCCGGCTCGCGATGCAGCGCGTCCCAAAACCCCACCCGCTACCGCAGGTGGTACTGACCCGCCACGGCCGGCTCGCGATATCGCGCGTCCCAATACCCCGCCAGCTAGGGCCGACCCAGAGCGGCGGCCTCGCGGCGTAGCGAATCCCAGATCCCAGCCCACTGCCGCAGATGGCACTGCATCGTGAGCGGTCGCTGACGACTCAAACACGTACCACGGCCCGAAGCGGTCTTTGATGAGCTCTTCGCAGACGCTTTCGATAAATGCTAGCTTTTTGTCCGGAGCGAATTGCGGGAGTTTGACCGAGATGTTCGAGCGGGAATTGCAAATGGTACAGGTGTTCATGCATAAGACGCTACATGAACTCTTGCGAAATTGAAA
>LNEI01000030.1 GCA_001464455.1 Acidobacteria bacterium Ga0077534 | reverse complement strand
CTCGCCGACGGTTCAGTGACCGACGCCAAGATCGTGGGCGTTAGCGGTGCGAAGGTGACCGGAGCGGTCGCGACCGCAACCAACGCCACGCAGCTCGGCGGGATCGCAGCGACGGGTTTTATACAAAATGCCACCGGCGAGCAGGCTTCAAGCAACTTCAACATTTCTGGCAGCGGTACTGCGGCCGGAACGCTAAAAGGCAGCGTGGTGCAGGCAGCGACCGAGTATCGATTTGGCCCGCTTGGCGGGTATCGCCTGCTGTACAGCTCGGGTAACGGCCTGTATCTTGGCTACGAAAGCGGCCTGTCGGATGCCGGCTTTGCAAATACTTTTGTTGGCCGCGAGGCAGGAAAGTCCAATGTCGGCGGATTTCGAAACTCCTTTTTTGGATCCGGGGCGGGTGAACAGAATATTGCGGGTAATGACAATACGTTCGTAGGGAACCAGGCCGGGGAGTCGACCACGACTAGCGGCAACTCCTTCTTTGGAGCAGCCGCAGGGCTGACAAATTCAACCGGAGACTCGAACTCGTTCTACGGAGCTTCGTCCGGAGCAGCAAATTCAACGGGCGGGCGAAACTCCTTTTTTGGCAGGGGCTCGGGTGCAGACACTACCACCGGAAGCGATAACGCGTTTTTCGGTGCGGCTGCGGGCAGCTTCAACGTGACCGGAAGCAATAACTCACTCTTCGGCAGGCTCGCCGGATGGAGAACTACCGGTTCTAATAACAGCTTTGTCGGTTACAACAGCGGCGATACGAACACCACGGGGTCGAATAATTCAGCGCTTGGCTCGAATGCCGACATGGCTTCGAGCGGGCTCAGTTTCGCGACAGTGATCGGGGCCGGTGCGACGGTCTCGTCGAACAACACGGTCGTCCTGGGCCGAGCTGCCGATACTGTGCAGGTCCCGGGATCGCTAAGTGTTGCAGGTAGTATCACCGGCAGCTTCACGCTGCCTGCGGGAAGCCCGAATTATATTCAAAATACGGCCTCCGAACAGCCGGCAAGTAACTTTAATATCTCCGGTAACGGTACGGTAGGGGGAACATTGCGGGCGGATATCGTAAATGCGGACCAACAGTTCAACATTGGCGCGATCCACGTACTCAGCCGTCCAGGTGTCGGCAACCTGTTCGCCGGAACTCAGGCAGGCCAGTCGAATACCGGAATACAAAACGCCTTTTTCGGTTCCTCTTCGGGCAGAGACAACACGGGCGGAGTTCTTAATTCATTCTTCGGTTATGTATCCGGCCTGAGCAACACGACCGGAAGCAGCAACACTTTCGTAGGGGCTAACGCGGGCGACGCCAATACGACTGGATCTGCAAATTCATTCTTCGGCCGGGCGGCCGGTACAGCCACCACGACAGCGGACAATAACTCATTCTTTGGATTTGCGGCGGGATCGAACAACCTCACGGGCGCCTCGAACTCGTTCTTTGGCTATCAGTCAGGCAACGCTAATACGGGCGGTAATTCTAATACGTTTTACGGACTTCGCAGCGGAAACAATAATCTAACCGGCGACAGTAACACGATCATTGGGGCCGATGCCGACGTCGGCGGATCAAACCTCAGCTACGCGACGGCTATAGGGGCGGAGGCGATAGTGAGTGCGAGTAATACGATCCAGCTCGGCCGCAGCGGGGGCCAGGAGACCGTTAGAATTCCGGGCGATCTCGTGGTTCTCAGCGGGACCGACTCCGAGCCTACGGGCGGCGGCTATATAGTCGCTGGCCTGACAAACTCGCTTAACATTTCTATCGACAACAATGAGATCATGGCCCGGAGCAACGGAGCGACAGCCACGCTTGCCCTTAACACCGACGGCGGAAATGTTCATCTCATTCAGGGCGGGGCCGGGAGCGTCGGCATTGGTACGACTACCCCCGATCAGAAACTAACGGTCAACGGCAATGCGTCAAAAACAGGCGGGGGAAGCTGGGCCGTGTTTTCAGACGAGCGTTTGAAGAACGTTACGGGCCGATACTCGATCGGGCTCGAGGCGATAAGGCGGCTCCAGCCGATACGATTTGCCTATCGGGCTGATAACGCCCTCGGGCTTGCGGATACGAGTGAGCAGATCGGCTTTAGCGCACAGGAGGTTCAAAAGATACTGCCTGATGCCGTTACCGAAAGGCCGAACGGCTACCTGCAGCTAAACGCAGACCCGATCCTGTGGGCAATGCTGAATGCCGTTAAGGAGCAGCAGGTTATGATCGACGCACAGCGAAAGACGATCGGCGAGCAGGCCGCCGAGCTGGAGCAACTCCGTCAGAGATCCGCTCAGGTCGATGAGATCAGGCGTTATCTGTGCTCACTGGACATCAAACCGGGCTTTTGCTCAAAAGTCCCATAGGTCCCGGTTTGCTGTCGATGCGGTTCACGGTCCCGCATCGACACGCCTTGGGAAGCTGAGGTGATTGTTAGATCGCTCCCATTATTTTACTAACAAAGATATAGGAGTCCCAATGTTAAAGGTCACACGTACTTTAGTACTTGCAAGCACACTTATCGTGTGCTTTTTTTCTGCCGGCAACGCACAATCGACCGCTTTTACCTTCCAGGGCCAGCTTCAGGTCAGCGGGGTACTGGCCAATGGAGATTTTGATCTTGAATTCGCTCTTTTCTCGGCTGCCGAAGGGGGCGCTCAGCTTGGATCTACGCTTACGCGTTCCAGTGTGGCGGTCGCGAACGGCATCTTTTCGGTCAGGCTCGATTTTGGCAACCAATTCAACGGCGGTGAGCGGTTCCTTGAGATCCGTGTGCGTCAGGGAGGCAGCGGATTTACGACGCTTTCGCCGCGGCAATCGGTCGGCAGCTCTCCGTACGCCATCAAGAGTCTGGACTCTGACACAGCGGGAACAGCGTCAAGTGCAACAAGTGCGACGAATTTGACGGGCCCGCTCGCCGGCGACGTCACGGGCACGCAGGCCGCCACAACGGTCGCACGGCTTCAGGGCCGCAACGTGTCGGCATCAGCTCCGACAAACGGACAGGTTCTAAAGTTCAACAGCGGAACAAGCCAATGGGAACCGGCGACGGATGAGACCGGTTCGGGCGGCGGCGGAACGATCACGGGCGTCACGGCTGGAACGGGTCTTACCGGTGGTGGTGCAAGCGGAAACGTGACGCTCAACATCGCAAACGGCGGCGTAAATACCCCGCAGCTCGCAGATGGGGCGGTCACCGCGGGCAAGGTCGCGTCCGGCCAGGTCGTGAAAAGCCTTAATTCTCTGACCGACAACGTGACACTCGCCGCCGGGACAAACGTCACGATCACGCCTTCCGGCAATACACTTACTATCGCTGCGACTGGCGGCGGCGGTTCGGGATGCCCGAGCCCGTGCACAGCTGCCATTTTCAACGCCACGCAGGAATACCAACTCGGCGGCAGCCGAGTACTGAGCGGCGGCGGGACAAATAACCTTTTCGTGGGCGTAAGCTCCGCCGCGTCAGGAACCTCCGGCACTGACAACACTTTTGTCGGCACGGGTGCAGGCAATTCGGCGACCGCCGGCGATGCCAATACCTTCGTCGGAGTCTCCGCGGGCTTTAACAACACCGGCTCGTCAAACTCCTTCTTCGGAAGAAGTGCGGGCTTTCAGAACACCACAGGCGGCCAAAATACATTCGTTGGCGTCCAGGCGGGCCGTGATAATTCGAGCGGTTTCAACAACTCGTTTTTTGGGTATCAGGCCGGAATAGTCACGACGGGTGTCGCGGCGGTTGATAATTCCTTTTTTGGTAGCGAGGCCGGACTTAGCAACACGTCCGGTGGCGCTAATTCCTTCTTTGGCCATAGTGCGGGCCGCAGCAATCAGACGGGCCGTGACAACTCCTTCTTCGGTTGGCTTGCCGGGAACGATAATCTTGCATCCGCAAATTCTTTTTTTGGCACGAGTGCCGGCGCACAAAATACAAACGGTAGCGATAACTCCTTTTTCGGTCGATCTGCCGGCACAAGCAACACTACCGGGGGGAGTAATGCGATCTACGGCCGGTCGGCCGGCGCTAACAACATTGGCGGCAGTGATAACTCGTTCTTCGGCCGATCGGCTGGTCTGCTGAACACGGCCGGCAATTTCAATGTTTTCATTGGTTCTTTCGCCGGAGACGGCAACACGGACGGCAATGGAAACGTGTTTATCGGTGCTGATGCCGGTCGTAATAATACTGGAGGGTCGAGAAATACAGCCATTGGCGACCTAGCCCGTGTCGTCTCCGGGAATCTTGTTTTCGCCACTGCTGTCGGGGCTGACGCTGTAGTAACCGCCAGCAACCGAGTGCAAATAGGCCGGATCGCCCTCGACACCGTCGCCATCGGGGCCTTTGGGGCTCCGGAAACATCAACGCACGTCTGCATTAACGGGCAGGGAGTCTTCACTCCATGCTCGTCGAGCCTGCGATACAAGCAGAATATACGCCCGCTCGACACTGGACTGTCCTTCTTGATGCAGCTGAGGCCCATCCGGTTCACGTGGAAGAACAGCGGCATTGATGACGTCGGCTTCGGGGCCGAAGACGTGGCCGAGGCCGATGAGGAATTCACGTTCAGGAATTCAAAAGGCGAGATCGAGGGCGTCAAATATGAGCAAATGGCCGCGGCCTTCGTCAATGCGATCAAAGAGCAGCAATCTCAGATCGAGGCTCAGAAGAAAAGAATAGATGCACTTGAAAGGGCGATCTGTGAGGCGAAACCAGAAGCCGCAGTCTGCAAGAAACCGGAGGAGCAAAGATGATAAAGAAAGTTAGCCTGATCACCGCAGTATTTATTATTTCCTTTTTGTCGCTGCAAGCCCAGACGACGGAGATCGTCTATCAGGGACAGCTGCAGAGCACGGGAACACCGGCGAATGGAAACTTCGATATGGAGTTCGCGTTGTTTGATCTCGTGGGAGGCGGTTCGCAGATAGGGT
>LNEI01000029.1 GCA_001464455.1 Acidobacteria bacterium Ga0077534 | reverse complement strand
GAGGTATCAGGCCGAGTCACCACCCCGGACGGCCGCGGCCTGCGAAATGCCACGGTGATCATCACCGACACCATGGGCAACCGCCGCACCGCCACGACGGGCTCGTTCGGGTTCTTCCGATTCGAGGATGTCGAGGCCGGCGGAACTTACGTTGTGTCTGTTACGGCTAACCGCTATCGATTCGGCTCACGCGTAATCAACGTGTCAGACACGCTGACCGATGTTGATTTCGTCGGCATCGAATGACTCAAGTTGCATGACTGAAACCCCCTTGGGCGGCCTTCGGGCCGCCTTTTTTTGTCGCCGTGGGTCCGGAATGCTCGAAGGCCAATTTTTTTGCGGGTTTCGCGAAAATATTTGATGTAATTACATTAGAAAAATGCTAATAAATAGGTGTATACTATTAGGTTAGACGTTACGGGCAACGGTGTCCTTTTTCCGGTACGAGACCATCGCACTCATGCCAAAGATCACTCCGTTAAACACGATTTCTGAATATTAATCTGGGTACTTTTTTACAATGGCATTTAAGTCTTTATTTAGTCTTTTTTCGAGCGATCTAGCGATCGATCTCGGTACCGCAAATACGCTTGTTTACGCAAAGGGACGTGGTATCGTTGTTTCGGAACCATCGATAGTTGCGATCAATAAGGTCACAAATCAGGTCGAGGCCGTGGGCCGCGACGCAAAGGAAATGCTCGGCCGCACGCCGGGAAATATCGTCGCGATCCGTCCGATGAAGGATGGCGTGATCGCCAATTTTGAGGTTACGGAAAAGATGCTCCAGCATTTTATCCGCAAGGCTCACAACGGCAAATCGTGGGTCCGCCCGCGTGTCGTTATTGGTATTCCGTCCGAGATCACGCAGGTCGAACGCCGCGCGGTCGAGGACAGCGCGTATCGTGCAAAGGCAAGCGAGGTCTATCTCGTCGAAGAGGCTATGGCGGCTGCTATCGGTGCCGGGCTTCCTATCACTGAACCGCACGGCAACATGGTCGTTGACATCGGCGGCGGTACGACGGACATCGCGGTCATTTCGCTTTCGGGCATCGTTTACTCACGTGCCGTACGTGTCGCCGGCAACGAGATGGACGAGGCGATCACTCAGTACATCAAGCGTAAGTACAATCTGCTTATCGGCGAACGCACGGCTGAGGCGATCAAGATCGCCCTTGGTTCGGCATTTCCGCTCGAAGAACCGCTTTCAATGGACGTTCGCGGGCGCAATCTGATCGAAGGGATTCCCAAAACGATCACGATGACCGACGAAGAGATCCGCGAAGCCCTTTCGGACGCGATCGCAACGATCATCAATGCCGTTCGCGTCGCTCTCGAACGCACGCCTCCTGAGCTTTCCGCCGATATCGTCGAACGCGGCATCGTGCTCACGGGCGGCGGTGCTCTCCTCAAGAATCTCGATAAACGTCTAATGATCGAAACCGGCCTGCCGGTCGTCATCGCCGACGATCCGCTCTCCTCCGTCGTTCTCGGAACGGGTAAGATGCTCTCCGATTTCGAACTCCTCAAGCGCGTTAAGTGGGATAATTCATTAATGACAGGAAGTTAGTCGGGGAAGTCTTGAAAGTCTCGGAAGTCCAGGAAGAAACCTTGACTTCCCAGACTTCCAAAACTTCCGAGACTGTCTCGACTAAATCATGGCTGAGCGTAGTCAAAAGGAAGTTTGGCGGTTGACCCCGTGGTTGATGATCGCCCTTCTTTTGGTGAATTTTATCCTCATGGCTTTTGATGCCCGCGATAAATCGACGGGTCAGAGAGTCGTGCGCGCGTGGACCCAGACGGCGGCGGACTTTGTTCAGTCGCCGGTTACGACCGTCACGGCGGCGATCGCCAATTACTTTTACTCGATTTCGAGCCTTCGTTCCGCCCAAAGCGAAAACGATCTGCTGAAACAGCGTGTTCAGGAGCTTGAGGTGGAACTGAAACAGAGCGAGGACCTCTCGGCGGAGAACTCCCGGCTAAGGTCCATTCTCGAGCTCAGGGAGCAAAGCAAGTACAAGGTGCTGACGGCGCGCATCATTGGCCGAGATCCATCGGCGTGGTTCGATTCATCTATAGTCGATCGAGGCAGTCTCGACGGTGTAACTCTTTATATGCCTGTCGTCACAAATGGCGGGCTGGTTGGTCGTGTTACGGCGGTGAGTCCGCTTACGTCGCAGGTCGACTTGCTTACGCGTTCTACGTCCGGGGTCGGGGCGGTCGTGGGGCAGATCGGGGCGTCGAGTGCTCTCGGCGTTGTGAGCGGCAGCAGCAAAAAGGACCTGCTTGAAATGCGCTACGTGCCCGGAAACATCGACGTTCAGGTCGGCCAGGTAGTCTTTACGACCGGCCAGGACGAGATCTTTCCGCCCGGCCTGAAGATCGGCGAGATCGTAAACGTAGTGTCGGGATCGGCAACGACCCCTCACATCATCGAAATACGGCCGGCGGCCAGACTCGATTCAATGCAGGAGGTCGGCATTCTCTTGTACCAGCCGGGCGAGAAGCCGGAGTTTGACCAAAAGCTTCCCAATGCTGTGAAGAAGTAGTTAAGAAAGATGGAAGGCGTAAGACTTACAATTGCACTTATAATCGCAATCGTTCTTCAGTGGACGTTGCGAAACGTCTTTGAGCCTTTTGCTTATATTGATTTTCCGCTGATCATCGTGGTTTTTGCCGCCCTTCAGCGGAACTCGATCCGGGCGATCATATTTGCGACCGTTTCAGGCGTCGCGGTTGACGCTCTGAGCGGAGGTTTGCTAGGGGCAAGCGGGTTCTCGAAAACCATCGTTGCGTATCTTGTTTTCGAAATGGCCCGGCGAGTGTATTTGGACAACTTACTGCTTAGAATCCCCGTCATAGCTGGAGCATGTCTAGCAAATGATCTGGTGTATTTTGGAGTTCAGAGGCTGTTTGGCCAGCCGCCGGCAGCGGACGTTGTGGTTGTCATGGCATATCGTGTGATCGGAACGACGATCGCCGGTACTTTGGTTTATCTTTTATTACAGAGCATATCCGGCGACGGAGTGCGGCGCCGAAAACGGGATATGTTCACCCCGCGGCGCCAAACCCGACGTCGCAATCCTATTAGGCTTAATAAATAACCGGCGAGGATCCATTAGCTATGAAGATAGGCGATCAGGTGCAGAACCTCGGACTCAGGATCATCGCGATCCAGGCGATAGCTTTCATTTTGCTTGGGCTCCTAGGAGCGAGGCTTTATTACCTGCAGATCGTCAAAGGTGATTATTACAACGATCGGGCCGAGAGCCAGCGGGTACGATTCATCCCGATCCCGGCTCCGCGCGGAGCCATCCTTGACCGGCATGGCAAACTCCTCGTCGATTCGAGGCCGACTTATAATGTCGTCCTTTCAAATGAGCCGCTCAAGAAGATCAACGTCAGTGAGCGCGTAAATGACTATGCCAGCGGGCTAAATCTTGAGCCACAGTTCGTGGTCGAGAGATTGAACCTCATTAAGCAGCAGAACGAGTTCGAAACGATGGTACTCAAGGAGAATGTCGATATGCGCGACATTTCCTGGGTCGAATCCCATTCGCTGGAATTCCCCGAACTTCGCGTTGAATTGCAACCGCAGCGTTATTATCCTCTCGGAACGACTCTGGCCCACGTTCTCGGCTATGTTGGCGAAATAAGCCCTACTCAGCTCAAGGATCCCGTCTATCAGGAAAAAGGTTTTCGCCCCGGCGACATCATCGGTAAAGGCGGCCTTGAGCAATACTACGATGAATATTTACGAGGCCGTCCCGGATATCGAAAGGTACTCGTTGATTCTAAGGGGCGTGTTCAGAGCGAACTCGAAGTTGTAAAACCTCAGTCCGGCCAGGATATGGTCACGACGATCGACCTAGATGTGCAGCTTGCCGCCGAGAAAAAGCTTGCTGATTCTGTGACAAAGCGCGGAACGATCATCGCAACTGACCCGAACAATGGCGAGGTTCTAGCGATGGCGTCGGCACCTTCGTTTGATCCGAACGTGTTTGTGCAGTCAAGTTCCAAACCGGAGGGCCGGAAACAGATCGCCGCATATTGGCAGGACGAGAAACGGCCGCTTTACAATCGAGCTATTCAGGGCCGGTATCCACCCGGGTCGACCTGGAAGATACCAGAATCACTCGCTGGGCTACAGCAGGGAGCGATAACGGTCGAGAGATCAAATCTAGTGTGCGGCGGCGGTATTACCATCGGAAATAAGTTTACTCGCTGCATGGGAAGCCACGGCTCTCCGCCGCTCAGCTATGCGATAACGAAATCATGCGACGGATACTACTACCGTCTCGCCCTCAAAATGGGGATCGACGGCGTGATAAAGATGATCGAGGATTTTGGGTTCGACAAACGGTCCGGCATCGACATCCCTAATGAAAAGGTTCCGCAGACGCCTAAGTCCTGGATGCCGTATGTGATCAAGAACGAAGGGAAATGGAGTGATATCCGAACTGTTTATTCCGGGATCGGCCAGGACACTGTCGTCGTAACACCGATTTCTATGTTGCGGGCAGTTTCGGCCATCGGAATGCGAGGAAAGATGTACGAACCGCACTTCCTGAAAGAATTTCGGCCGATCGCGGCCATCGGTCAGGAGGGCGAGAACAATTACTTCCCTGCGAGGCCCGGTTTCGGTTTTCAGCGAGCAGAGCCCAGGATCCTTCAAGCTACCGAAGCTCAATGGGATGTGGTCGTCAATGGTATGTGGGGCGTTGTACAGGGCGGGGGTACCGCGGGATCGATACGCATTCCTGACTTTGATATCGCCGGCAAGACCGGAACTGCTCAGGTCGCGGAATTAGGAAAGGACGTCGGCGACAAGAAGGACCATGCATGGTTTGTCAGTTTTGCTCCGGCGTACAAGCCCGAGATCGCGGTGATAGCGTTGATAGAGAACGTTGGCTTCGGCGGCAGCCATGCAGCTCCGGCCGCCAAAGGCGTTTATGAAGCCTATCGCGTCGCGCGCGGACAGGCCGCGGCTACACCCGAAACGGTTGCCAAGAAATAATTCCTAATTAAGATGGTAGCGATAATCGAAAAACGCGATCTTAAAGATTTTGACTGGCTGACTACTCTGCTGGCGATCGTTATTGCTTCCTTTGGCGTATGGCAGATCTATAATGCTCTGCCGACAGACAGCGTTTGGACGAAGCAGATCTTTG
The DNA here is from genome assembly GCA_001464455.1 of Acidobacteria bacterium Ga0077534. GTDB lineage: Bacteria > Acidobacteriota > Blastocatellia > Pyrinomonadales > Pyrinomonadaceae > OLB17. The sequence goes on along the minus strand of LNEI01000029.1, from coordinate 70,028 downwards.
GTATCGGGTTATCGCTGGTCGCATTCTTTATTGTCGCGTTTACGGATTATCGTCGCCTGATCGATTCCGCTCCTATTTTCTACATCATCGCCCTCGTTCTTTTGCTTCTGGTGCTGACGCCGCTAGGAGTTCAGGTCAACGGACAGAAAGCCTGGCTTCGATTGCCGATCGTTGGGCAATTTCAGCCGTCGGAATTCGCCAAGATACCGACGGTATTGATGTTGGCGAAGTATTACGGATCGCGGAAAGCGGGAAATCTCAAAATGAAAGAGATGCTGATCGGTCTGGCGATATTTCTTGGCCCGGTAGCACTGATCCTTCTTGAGCCGGATGCCGGGCAGGCTATAACGTATTTCCCGATACTTGCGGCGATGTACTTTTTGTCGGGCATCAAGGTGCGCTACATCGTGCTCGCAGCGGTTGCCACGGCAATCATGGTGCCAGCCGCGTGGTTCATAGGAGTTGAGACCGGCAAGATAAAGAGGTATCAGCAGGAACGCATCCTGGCGATAACAAACCCGGATCAGGTGGATCCCCGCGGATATGGCTATCATACGATCCAATCGACGATCACGGTCGGCAAAGGCGGTTTGGCGGGCATACAGGGGGAAACAGAGACCTCGCAGAGTGTTTTGAAGTTCCTACCTGAGCCGCAGACGGACTTTATTTTCGCCGTAACGGCTGAGAACACAGGATTTATCGGATGTGTTTCTTTGCTCCTGGCGTATGCTCTCCTGCTTTCGGGGCTTATATCAGGGGCCCGCGAAGCCTCTGATCGGGCGGGGATGCTCGTTATCATGGGGATCGTTTGCGGAATGGCGTTCCAGATCTTTATGAACGTCGGAATGGCTCTGGGTATTCTACCCGTCATTGGCGTTCCGCTGCCGCTAATGAGCGCCGGGCTGTCGGCTCTGCTGTCGACTTTTGTCGCAATTGGGTTCGTAGTTAGTGTAAAATTGCGCCGATTCGTTAATTGATGCCGCAAGCGAGGTTTGCTTGAGGCGGGAGGTAGTAATGGCTGTAGATAGAAAGAGATTTAAGACAGCGGAAGGTGTTTCAGACAGTTCTAAACGAAGCTGGTTTTCGGGGGCGACATTTTTCCTGACGGCGCTTGTACTGGCTTTATCTGCCGGGGCGTTGACCGGCGTGCTCGCGTCATACTATCTGAATAACTCTCGATATTCGGTCGAGGTTTCGGCACTTGCTACTTATCGGCCGCCACAGGTCACCACGATATATGCCGACGACGGCGAGACGATCCTTGCCGAGTTCGCCATCGAAAAACGCATCCCGCTCAAGATCCAGGACGTACCGGACCGAGTGACGGATGCCTTGCTTGCGATCGAAGACTACCGTTATCGCGACCATATCGGGATCGACCCGTACCGCATCGCGGGTGTTATATTCAAGAATGTAACCACCGGCCGAACCGAGGGCGCGTCCACGATCACGCAGCAGCTCGCAAAGAATCTTTTTCTCTATAAAGACCAGACCTACACTCGAAAGGTAAATGAGTGGGCAGTCGCTCTACAGATCGAGAGACTGTATACGAAGGACCAGATCCTCGAGATGTACATGAATTACGTATTTCTCGGTGCCGGAGCTTATGGTTTTGAGGCGGGGTCTCGGACGTACTTTGGAAAATCGGTCAAGGATCTAAATCTAGAGGAGGCCGCCCTGCTCGCTGCCATCCCCAAGTCTCCGGAGTATTCGCCTACCCGAAGCATGGAAAAGGCAAAGACGCGTCGCGACATCGTACTCGACCAGATGACCAAGTATTATCCGGAAAAATACTCGCAGTCGGAGGTTGATGCCGCGAAAGCGAAGCCCATCACGCTGGCCGGAACCGCCTACTATCAGTCGCAGCCGAAGTCTACCGCTTGGGATTACCCTGTGGAGGAGATCCGCAAGCAACTCGAAGAGAAGTACACTACACGCGTCGCCCAGGGCGGACTTAAGGTCTACTCGACAATAAACGTCGAAGCCCAGAAGATAGCGACTAGAACCATCCGCGAAAAGCTTCGCGCCTATGACCGCGGCCGTGCGTGGCGTTCGGATTACAGGAATATTCTCGTGGACGAGAATGACGAGCCGTTCACTGACGAAAAGGTCATCGCCAAGACACTCGAGACATTTAAGCATCCCGATTGGTACGGTGATGAATATAAGGAAGGTGAGTACCTGAAGGGTTTGGTAATGAAGGCAAACCCGGGATCCGATGAGGTCGGAGTACGTTTTGGAAGGTACAAGGCGGTGGTGAAGCCGTCAGATATGGGCCGGAGCGGTAAGCGACCGAAGGACGAATTGAAACCGGGCTTCCTCGCGGAATTCCTTATAAAGGAAGTTGATAAGGAAAATCAGACACTCAAGGTAGAATTGACCCAGGTTCCCGAGGTCCAGGCGTCGCTCGTCTCCATAAACGCTAAGAACGGCGAGATCGTCGCTATGGTCGGCGGATATGACTTCCACACAAATAAGTTCAACAACGCGACGCAGGGACTGCGTCAAACCGGTTCGGCATACAAACCTTTTGTTTACACAGCGGCCGTTGAAGATGGAATGACTCCTGACATGATGGTCAGCGGGGCTCCGATCAAACGGGGCGGATGGGCTCCAAAGAACTACGATGGCAGCCTAAGCCATGGAAATGTTCCAATGAAGATCGCGCTTGCAAAGTCGCTGAATATCGGAGCGGTCCATCTTCTCGAACAGGTCGGGATCCAGGCCGGAGGGCAGATGGTGCGTCGTTTCGGCATTTCAAATCCCATGGCGCCGAGCCTTCCATCGGCACTCGGAGCCAGCGAAGCTTCACTTCTTGAAATGACTGCGGCTTATTCTGCTTTTCCAAATAAAGGAATCCGAGTTGCTCCGCACCTGATCCGTAAGGTTTACAATCGCGACGGCAGTTTGCTTGAGGAATTTGAGGGGACGAGTTCGAAGGTGACCAGTGAGTATGTTGCTCTAACGATGGTCTCCATGATGCGTGGCGTAACGGCCGGCGGGGGTACCGCTCCCGGAGCCAGTGCAGGTGGTCACCCCCTCGCGGGTAAGACCGGTACGGTCAACAATCACACCGACGTCTGGTTCATTGGATACACTCCGAGTTATGTAACGGGGGTTTGGATGGGGAACCCGCTTCGTAAGGAGTCGCTCGGAGCCGGAATGACCGGCGGAGGCACTGCTCTGCCGATCTTTAATTCATTCATGATCCCGTTTATGAAGGATAAGCCGCGTGAGACCTTCCCGGCTCCGCCCCCGATGCCGACAGACGTCAAACGAGCCAGCGAGCTTAGAAAGCGCGAGGAGCTGGAGAAGCTTGAGGAAGCCGACATCGCCGGACGTAAGACGGGCATCGTCTTCTCACCCGGAACCAAGATCGACCCGGATGCTCCGCTGCCCGGAGGTGAAGCACCGACCAATGACGCTTCGACGCAGCCGAGTACAACGAGGCCGGTAGATACGACGCCTGACAAGCCGATCGTTGTGAGGCCTATTCAACCTCCGTCGACTCCGCGACCGGAACCAACACCCGACAAACCGGCCGGCCCCAAGCCAAAGGGTAAAAAGGGAGACGGATAAAAACAAAGGGAAAAGGCAAAAGGTGAAAAAGTTAGGCGGTCAAACTTTTTCACCTTTCGCTTTTTGGGGATGCGAGGTCTCCTATCGGAGAAATTCTCCAAGATAATACGGAAGCATCTTTCGCCACCAGACCCAGTCGTGGTTAACGTCGTGCCCCCAGACATCGAGGCGGTGGGGAATACCCTTTGAATGCAGAAGGCCGGAGAATTCACGGCTGCGATCGGGTGCCTCGAACGAGCCTTGCCCGGTTACGATAACTATCGAATCAGCATTCCTGAGCCTCGGCAGGTGAAAGTTATCATCGAGGTTTCGCAAATACATGTCCGGATTGTTGAAGTAGACATTATCATCGTAGTAACCCTTGTCGAGATAATTGTATATGTCGTAGCTTCCGCTCATTGCGATGGTCCCGCGGAAATTGTCCGAGTGTTTGAAATAAGTATTTGCCGCAAGAAGAGCTCCTAGCGAGGCTCCGGTCGTCAATGGCCGGGCGTCCTCGCCGCATTCGTTGCGGATCAGCGGCAAGACCTCATCCATGATGTAACGGTCATACCGCGTTAGCATCTCAACCTTCCAGCCCGGGTGCGACTCGCGATTGAGCAGGCTGTATTTGTTTACCGAATTTATCGAGTAAGCACGGATCAAACCAGCTTCGATAAAGTCCTTGATCGCGTCGATCAGGTAAAAACGCTCGTATTCCAGATAATCAGCTGCTGCCGTCGGAAACATTAGCAGCGGATAACCCGCGTGTCCATAGGCTACGAGCGGCATATCCATACCCAGATTTCCGCTGAACCAAGAAGTTGTGTCTCGTCGCATTTAGTTCTTATTCTCCGTAATTTGTTTCGTTACCGTGATCTCTCGCGATGTGGTATTGTAACCGCCATTTTCAACCACGTTGTTATCTTTATCTACGAGTTCGAGCTTGATCGTGTGCTTTCCGTCGGGCCAGCGTGACAGCCAGATCGCCTCCCATTTCTCAATGAACCTAGGCTCACCATTGCCTATCGTGTAGCGAACGCGGTAGTCACCGCCGTCACCAACGAGTTTTGCATTGTGCAGCCAGAAATCGACCATGATATCGCTCGCGTCAGCCCCTTTGTATTCGCCCTTTGGCCGGCTGAATGTCAGCAGCGGCATTTTCGGGTCGACTTCACCGGCTGCGCTTTCCTTCATTTCTTTTCCTTCGGGTGTTGGCTTCGCGGTATCTGCGTTCGCCATGGTTTCCCCGGTTGCGGTGGTAGCTGGTTTTTCAGTATCGCTGCCGCCGTTCTTGACGGTAAACTTTACCATTTGAAACGCACCGTCATTCTTATACGATTCGTGCCACGGACGCGAGGGGAACACTCTGAGAGTGTGAACGCCATCGGAAACGTTTCGCAACTCAAACTCCTGGTCGAGGTTGTAATACGCTTCATACGGCTGATTGTCGAGGATGACGTGGATGTGATTTCCTGTGTGAGAGCCCTCGTTCATGCCGGGTTTGTAGCCTTTGAGGTCACCTCCCAGCTCGAGCTTGACCTTTACGGTCGAGCTGGTGACGGTGGAACCGTCAGCGGGGCTCACGATCTTGAGGGTCGGGGCCGCAGTGTCCTGCTCGCCGCGTTCTTTCATCATGGCGGCGATCGCTGCAGGGCGTTCAACGGCTAATATCGTTGCGGCAGGTTCGGTTTGCTTAGTCTCGGGCGAATTTGCCGGCTGTGAGGAGCCTCCGCAGCCGAGCATCGAAAGTGTTGCTGTTAAGACGAAAAGAAATCTATAAAAACTCATTGGTACTTCTCCTACGCTCAAACACTCACAGCGTCGACTGCAAGCGGAGCTGCGTTAAAACTGTGTTCGAATACTTCTCTAAAATTGAACTCCAGGCGGTCTTCGACCTCCTTCGGATCGATCTCCCGTCCGAGGACCCGTTCCATCGACGTAACCGGTTCGCCGTCGCAGGCGATGATCCAGTTGTAGTAGCTCAAATCGGTGTTTACGTTGAGTGCAAAACCGTGTGTCGTGACCCAACGCTTGATGTGAACCCCGATCGCGGCGATCTTGCCTTCGGCGGTATGCACACCGGTCAATCCCTCGATCCTAAACGATTCGATCCCGAAATCGAGCATTGTTCGCATTAGAACATCCTCGAGATCCCTAACGTAGCGATGAACGTCCTCGCGATCGGGTGACAGACTGACGATCGGATAGCCTATCACTTGCCCAAGCCCGTGATACGTGACCTTGCCGCCCCGATTGGTCTCAAAAACGTCGATCCCAAGCTTTTCCAGCGTTTCAACGCTCGCAAGAATGCCATTTTCTTTCGAACGGCGGCCGAGAGTAAACGTGTGCGGATGTTCAAGCAGCAACAGATAGTCACGTTTGCGCTCCGCGATCACCTCGGCTTCAAGTTCTTTTTGAAGGCGAAGCGCATCTGCGTAGCCAACGCGCCCGAGCCTGCGAACCTCTAACAAACGCTGAAGCATTATTGCTATAATAATGCTTTTCGGCTCTATTTAACAGAAGGTAACTGATATGAGAGATTTTCGAATTGCGGCGTTTGGGCTGAGTTTTCTATTGATATTCACTATTTCGGCAGCGGCCCAGAAAAAAACGACAAAGAAACCGGCACCGAAAAAACCGCCTGCGACCGCCCCGGTAAAGATCCTCCCGCCGCTGGACGTACGAGCTGGCCGTGAGAAGGTCGACATTCAACTGTCTAACGTTACTGATTTCGAGGAAAAGCTCGGGGTAATAGCTCAGGGTTTGGAAGTCGCAGATGCAGATGCTAGGGCAGGCAACCTTCGCCCCGCAACCGCTGCCAAGATCCGCGCAAAAAAGGCAGAGATCGTAGAGGCAATTCGGAATATCAAAGTTGGCCTCGGAATACTCGAATCGGAGTTTCGCGTAAAGCCCGCACTACAGAAATACCTCCCGGCCCTTGAGGGTATTTCAGACCTTTCCGCCGAGTCAGAAGATCTCGCGATCGCTGGTAAATTCGTTGCGGCGAAAGATCCGCTGCGAGAGATAGGGAAGAAACTGACCGATGCCTTAGCTTTGTTGCCCCTGTAAGACTAGGGTTTCTTAAGTTCGACCGTCTTGGTGTCGGGGTCGCAAACCTCGATCTTATCTGATTTCGCGACCGACGCTTTCGTGTCGCCGGACAAGCCGAGATGCTTACGGATAAACGCTTCGCCTTCGGCTTCGATGATCTCGCCGTTGATGATAAAGGTCTTTTTGGTGAGCGTGTCGCCTATTTTCTCCATCCTCGAAGGCATCAGGAATATGTACCAAGGCGATCCCCAATTGCGAAGGTCCCCGACATATCGCCGATATTTGTAATGCAGCGAGGTTTGCTTTGCACCACGCTCCGCCGACTCGTAAACTGCGGGGAAAGGGATCTTGAGTTCATTGACACTTGCTTTCATCGAGTCGAGCGGGTCATAGAGCCCGACGGCGATGATCCCTAGTCCCTTGTCCTTGTACTTTTCATAGAACCGCCTTAGCATCGGCGCGTCGTAGCGCCAATTTCCACACCAGGGGGCAAAATAGACAACGATCGTTAGTTTCTTATCCGCAGCATAGGCTCGGAGATTTACGTCTTCGCCGGTTCGAATGCTCTTATACGTCCAATCGCGATACTCGATCTCCTTTTCGAGGATCGGCGCCTGCTCATTCTGGGCAAATGTGCAGACAAAGCTAACTAAAAGGATGAAAAGGCAAAGAATCAACTTCATAAAGCTCTACTATGTTCTCAAGACTAACTTTTCAGATGCGGAGTGACAAGGAAAAAGTTGTAGCCTGCGAGCTAAGGCTCAGATGCGAGCTTTCAAACTTAATTTCGGCGGTCATCTGTGTTAATTTCTAATCATGAGCACGACGACAGTTTCAGATATTTTCCGACGGGCACTCGACATGCGAAAGGCTAATCCGGCCGCTTCGTACAAGGACGTTTCAGCACAGATCGTCAGCGAATTTAGCGGAAAGCCGTTCCCTGATCCGGCATTTCTGACCATTCCCGAGTACGATAACATCGCTCCGGAAGAGGATTGGACCGCCGGACTGCCTGTAGTGCTTCGCGGTATCCAGAACGAAGACTGGAAAGATATTGCGCAGGGGATAGTCATTAGCCTCGAACAAGTCGAAAACTATCCAATACAATCGGGCCGCGAAGACGACCCCGCTAAAGAATGGCGAAACCGCAATCGAGGCATAGCCGGGGCTGAAGAAAAGAACCTGGACAAATGGATGCCGGAAGAACTGATGGCAATGGCTAAACGGAATGTGAAGTAGTTTTTGCTAAACATCTACTACAAGCCCGTCCGTTGCCTCAACAACTTCGAGTCTTGCATCGATCGCTCGCAATTCTTTGGTAAGATCGACCTCATCCCACTCAGCATAAAAGTGTGTCAGCATTGCGCGTTTGCAGCGTGATTTACGTATCAGGAATATCGCCTCGGCTAGTTCGAGGTGTTTTGTTTTTGTTTTGTTCTGAAGGAAGGAGCACTCAAGAATAAACAGATCAACGTGGTTTGCCAGTGTTGCGATAAGTTCGTCGAAACCGGTGTCGGCAGAAAAGACGAGCGTCTTTTCGTCTCGGTCGGTTATACGGATCGCGAGGCTTTCGTCCGTGTGGGGCGTTTTGCAAGCGACAGCCTCGACGCCGGCGACGATCTCGAACTTTTCATTGTGGGCGACTTCGATGATCTCGACCGGAAATGGCTGGTCGAGCAGGCCGTAGTCGTTTACTGCGTCGAACCCCTTGATCAACTTTTCGATGCCTTTCGGGCCGAAGATGCGAAGCGGCTGCGTGCGTGATCGCATCTGCGGGGCGTGTTTTGTCCCGGCCAGAAATGGAGCAAGCCCGCCACAGTGGTCGAGGTGAAAATGCGAGATCCAGATGCTGTCAAGAGCAGGCCAATCGAGGCCCTCCTGAGCCATCCTAAAGGGCATCGGCGCGGAAAAGTCGAGCATGATGCTTCCGCCCAGCGTTTCCAGCCAAAAACCGGAACTAGCCCGCTGTGGATGTGGAACGGTCGTGCCGGAGCCGAGAACAATTAATTTCATTGTCATTATTATCCATGAAAAAGTCGGGAGAAACGAAAAAACGGGCCTTACGACCCGCTTTTTTCGCTTAGGCTGATCAAGACATTAAAAGCTAAGTACAACATTCTGACCATCGAGTATAAGATCTCGACCGGTGACGCGGTTCAAGCGGCGGTCGGTGTATGAGACCTCTATCTCGCCTGACGCATCCGCGTCGCCCGAAGCGTCAATCGCGATCCGAACTGTCGAATCGTCCAGGAATGTTACCCGGCCTGTAAAGACAGTCTGATTCGAGATCGTTCCGACCGTCACGGTCGCCGTTCCGTCGGTTCTGACTACAACCGAACCGCGCACCAGAAACTGAGACGACCGGTCACCGATCCTCATAGAACCTGTTCCGAACTTCGACAGTGAAAGCGACCGTCCGGTCACAACTGTCGGCTCGTCGCCGCCCGCGGCAACAATTATCTCGACCGGATCATTCTGGAAGGCTCTTAAGTTGACTGAGGTCCCTGCGGTTGAACGCATACGCGTCTGGCCGTTTGACCGGATCTCGGCACGAACTTCATAGTTTCGCTGGCGATTTATTTCACTGGCCTCGTACCGGAGTTCAAACTGGTATGGAACCTGTCGCCCGGCGGTCGCAAATGTCGTCTCTGCAACCGGCGAGCCGTTCGGGGTTGCAGCGTCAACGAGCCAGACCCTTACCTCGGCATTTGTAGGCATCGCGATCCGCTGTAGGTAGGTTACGGTTCCTCTCACCACGTTCCGTCCCGTTCCCTGACCCCCGCCCGTTCCTCCACCGACCGGAACGAGAACGATCTCGACATTTCGCGGATTGCCCTGCGTGATCACAGGATAAGCCGTATCCGTAACAAAGATCAGGCGGCCGCCGTCGCGGATCTCGGCTTGGACAGCATAGCTATTGCGATCTATTATCTTCGTTCGGTCATACGCAAAATCGAACGAGAACGGTACCTGCTTTCCGGCGGTATCGACTCGCTGCTCGACGATGGTAACCGAAGGAGCATCCGCTCGTGAGACATCGACGAGCTTCACGGTCACAACGGCGTTTGGTGGCAGAGCCATGCGTTGACGATAGGTTATCGTTCCGGAGATAACATTATCCTGTGTCGAAATGTCTCCATCGCCGGTGCTGCAATTTTGCACGGTATTGACCTCGCCCGGCCTGACCAGCGGCCGAGCACCCGACGTGATCGAATAGGTCACCATGCTCGTCTGCGACGGGCAGCAAAGGGCATCGTTCGAACTGTAACGGGTGAATTCGGCTGTAATGTTAGCCACGCCATTTAGCCGTGCGGAGCTCATCGACCCATCAGAACGCGCCTCCATCGCCGTCGGCGACAGGGTGCCGGCAAACCGGTTATTAACAAAAACAAAGGCATTGTAGAGCGAAGGGCGGCACATGCCGTCGGCGCCCGCCATTCCATTGATGACAATCACCTGCCCATAAGTTTGAGCGGCGCCGAATAGCGACCAACCCGCACGCGTCACGGTCCGGTCAGCTATGCTGTCCGGCTGACGGATCTGACTCTGACACCGAGAGTCGATCGGTGCGAACGTGCGCGGTGCACTCGGTACCACGCCGCTTCCGGTATTCCAATTGTTTACGGGGCGATCAAGCCAGGACGTTTGTCCGAAAACTTCTACGACACCAAGAGAAAGAAAAAGAGCCAGTATGGAAAAAATTTGTTTCACGATAACCTCCAATGGACATGGCGAGTAAACGCCGAAAATTAACTGGGAGAAGCGCGGATGAGATGTTGCCGCACCGCGTCCGCGTTGGACAGAATTTCGCTTTTCTAGACGACAAGTTCTATCCGGCAGCTTATCGCGAGCGACTTTCTGACTCAGTCATATCGATCATCCGCTGGAGAGCGACGCTCGCAAAATGCTTCGTTTCGTCATCGACGACGATCTCGTTTACCACATTCCCGTTTACGAGATTATCCATCGCCCACGCGAGATTCTGCGGCGCGATCCGGTACATCGTCGCGCACATGCAGAGGTCTGGGGCGAGCAGACGGATCTCTTTGTCAGGGAATCGAGCCTGTAGCCGGTTGACGAGATTTACCTCGGTGCCGATCGCCCATTTGGAACCGGCTGGCGAGTTTTCAACCGTTTTGATGATGAACGATGTCGAACCGTCGAGATCACTAAGATCAACGACCTCTTTCGGACATTCCGGGTGAACCAGGACTTTCATTCCAGGATGATCCTCTCGGATCTTGTCAACGTGCCAGGCTTTGAAACGGCCGTGAACTGAACAATGACCGCGCCAGAGTATAAGTTTAGCCTTGTGAAGCTGCTCTTCGGTATTACCTCCAAGCTCTTCGTGCGGATTCCACAGCACCATCCTGTCGAGCGGAATGCCGAACTTCGCTCCTGTGTTTCTCCCCAAATGCTGATCGGGGAAGAAGAACATCTTGTCGTATTCCTTAAGGTAAATATCGAAGAGCGGAATAGCGTTTGACGAAGTGCAGACAACGCCTTCGTTCCGACCGCAAAAAGCCTTGATCTGGGCGGTCGAGTTCATGTAGGTGATCGGAGCGACCTTGTTTTTCAGCACGCCGATGTCGCGAAGCTGCTCCCAAGCATCTTCGACCTGATCGATCGAAGCCATGTCAGCCATCGAGCATCCGGCTCCGAGGTCGGGCAGGATGACGCGTTGGAAATCCTTGCCGACAATATCGGCCGATTCCGCCATGAAATGCACGCCGCAAAATACTATGTATTCCGCATCTGTCTGCGAAGCCATGACCGAAAGCTGATAGCTGTCGCCGGTCAGATCAGCGTGCTTGATCACATCGTCGCGCTGATAATGGTGGCCTAGAATGACAACACGTGGCCCGAGAGCCTCGCGGGCCGCCTCTATCGATTCGGCAACCTCGGCATCAGGCATGACAAGAAAATCTTCCAGCTTCCGTGCTTGTTCTACCGCGATTTCCATAACGAAACTCCGTTAAGAAAATGATTGCACCCCGCGATCGATTTGGCAATGCAAAACGGCGTCGCAAACGACGCCGTTAGGTGCTAAAAAGTGAAAATATATCTCACGCTTCTTTTGGGCTGTGTTTTATGATCGATGCTTCCGCGAGATAGACGGTCAACTCGCAAACGTCCTTGACGTAATCGCCGATCCGTTCGAGGTGTTTTGCAACAAATAGTAGCTGAGCCGCGCTCGTTGTTGTAGACGGATCGTTGATGATCATTCCGATCAGGTCGCCGAAAACCTTTTTATAGCTTGCGTCGATCAGCTTGTCTTCGCGGATGACACTGCGAGCTGCGTCGCCATCTTCGGCAATAAAGGCATCCAACGCCTTTCGCAGCATATCCGCCGCGGCATCGGCCATAATCTTTAACTCTGGGAACTGACGAAGTTCGGGCTCGGTATTGATGATCAGAACCGCTTCGGCAATGTTTCCGGCATGGTCTGCGAGGCGTTCGAGTACAGGGGTGATCTTTGCGACCGAGATCACGAGTCTTAGATCGTGGGCGGCGGGCTGATAAAGTGCGATGATCTCGACGCTCAAACGGTCGATCTCGAGTTCCATCTGGTTGATCACCTTATCCTCTTCAAGTACGGCTTGAGCAAGGTCTGAGTCTCGGGTCATCAACGACTTCATCGCGCGCTCGACGGCCGCCTCGGCCTTGCCTCCGAGGAGTAGAACCTTGTCGCGAAGGATGTCTAATTGTTCATCAATAATTCTGTGATCCATTCTGTCTTTCTAGATTCTAGCAACATTCGGCCCGCCTGCGAAGGAAAAACTGTCGATCAACCGAACCGGCCGGTGATGTAGTCTTCGGTCAGCTTCTCGTTCGGGTTGGTGAACATTTTTTGAGTTGGATTGAATTCGACCAGTTTGCCGAGCATAAAGAACGCCGTTTTATCGGAAACACGGGCGGCTTGCTGCATGTTGTGGGTAACGATAATTATCGTGTAATCGCGCTTAAGTTCGACCACAAGTTCTTCGATCTTTTGCGTTGCCATCGGGTCGAGAGCGGACGCAGGTTCGTCCATCAGAACGATCTCAGGCTGAACTGCAAGGGCGCGAGCGATGCAGAGCCTTTGCTGCTGTCCGCCCGACAGTCCAAATGCGGAAGTGTTGAGCCGGTCCTTGACCTCGTTCCAGAGAGCGGCATCCGTAAGGGCTTTTTCGACCCTTGCGGCGAGATCTGCCTTGTTCGAATGCAGGCCATTTATCTGAATTCCGTAAGCGACGTTGTCGAAAATGGATTTGGGAAAAGGATTGGATTTTTGGAACACCATTCCAACCTTCCTTCTTAATGCGACAACGTCGGTTTTTGAGTCGTTGATGTTGACCCCGTCGATCAGGATCTCGCCGTCAGCCCGGGTGTTCGGTATCGTGTCGTTCATGCGATTGAGCGTACGCAGGAACGTTGATTTGCCGCATCCGGACGGCCCGATAAAGGCTACGACTTCGTTCTGAGGGATCTCGATCGAGATCCCATGCAGCGCCTGCACTTTCGCGTAGAAAAAATCGAGGTTTGTGACTCTGATCTTACTCATCTTTGGTCAAATTCTGGTCTAGTATCCGCGCCGCGTCGTGTAGCGGACGATGATGTTGATCACCAGGATAAGCGTGATCAGCACAAGCGTCGCGGCCCAGGCCTTCGCATGCCATTCCTCGAATGGCGAGATCGCGTAATTGTATATCTGAACCGGCATCGAAGCCATCGGCTCATCGAGGTAAATATTATAAAATCTGCTTCCAAAGGCTGTGAACAGCAGCGGAGCCGTCTCACCCAAAACGCGGGCTACCGCGAGCATCGCACCGGTCGCGATGCCTGCCCGAGCAGCCGGAAGAACGATGTCCCAAGTCACGCGCCATTCGGGAGCCCCGAGGGCAAGAGCCCCTTCACGCATTGCCTTAGGAACGAGCCGGACTATCTCCTCGGTCGTGCGGGTTACGATCGGGATCATTATTAGGGCCAATGCCAGAGCACCCGCAAGCGTAGAAAAATAGCCCTGCTGCAGCACCACTAGGGCGTAAACAAAAACGCCGAAGACGATCGACGGAATGCCGATCATAGAATCTGCTACAAAGCGGACGACCGTTCCGAACCAACCGTCGCCAAGTTCCGACAAATAGGTGCCGATCGCGATGCCGAGCGGAATGCCAACGAGCGACGCGAGGCCTAGCAGAATCAGCGATCCTACGATGGCGTTGCCGATGCCGCCGCCCTCGCCGACAGGCTTAGGCGTCTCGATCAAAAAAGCCGGGCTCAGCGAGGAAACACCCTGGATAGCGATATAGCCGATTATCAAGACCAGGATGCCTACAACGGTGAACGCGCATAATGCCGTCAGCGTCGTCATTATCGAATTTGTAAGGCGTCTCTTATCCATCACTACGCAGTTCGGCGTGTTTTGCGGCCCACGCTAAGGATCAGAAGTTTCGCGACCGCGGTTACAACAAAGGTCACCACGAACAGGATCAAGCCCATCTCAACAAGTGCGCTAAGGTACAGGTCACCGGTTGCTTCAGTAAATTCATTCGCAATGACCGAGGCGATGGTATAGCCGGGCTCAAACAGCGAAACGCTTATCTGCGGCCGGTTTCCGATGATCATCGTGACTGCCATCGTTTCGCCGATCGCCCGACCGAGGCCGAGAATGACGGCACCCGCGATACCCGATGATGCATTTGCCAGAACGATCTTAGTTGTTTCCCATTTCGTAGCTCCAAGTGCAAGAGCGGCTTCGCGTTGGGTTACCGGGACGGCTTCGAGGATGTCTCGCACCACGGCGGTAATGATCGGCGTGATCATGATCGCGAGGATGAGTCCGCCGGTGAACATTCCAATACCGGTCGCGGTGCCCTTAAAAAAGGGTGTCCAACCGAGTGCAGCCTGAAGCGGTGGTTGGACATACACACGCAGAAGCGGAGCAAGTACAAATATGGCCCACAACCCGTAAACCACCGACGGAATAGCTGCGAGCAACTCAACCAGAAAACCGATAGGACGGGCGAGTGATCTTGGTGCTTGCTCGACTAAAAAGACCGCAACGCCTATAGACAATGGTGTCGCGATCAGTACCGCGATCACTGAAGAGACCACGGTGCCGTAAATAAACGGAAGTGCACCGAATTCGCCCTTTACCGGATCCCAGACGCTGCCGATCAGGAAATGAAAGCCAAACTCACGGATGGACAAAAGCGAACCCTGGCCGATGACCACCAACATTGCCAGGACGATGACGATTATCAGTGAGGCACAACCTAACAAGAGCGCTCGGTAGATAGTATCTGCGGTCAACACGCCTTTGCTGCGGGCTTCTTCAGTTTTGTTATCAGGTTGCGACATTAACTAGTTTGCAGACAGGGACTGCCCGTTAAACGTGATCAAGGCGATCTTTGCCGATGCCCGTTTGACCATCCCGGCAGGTAGGGGCGAGTAATACAATGGCTGTGCAAATCGCTGCCCATCGTTGATCCCCCACTTCATAAAATCTACGAGCGTGCGGCCGATCCTTTCATCTGTCTGTTCTTTATACAGGATCACGTACACATAACTTGAGATCGGGTAAGCACTTTGTCCTGCAGCGTCCGTGATAGAGGCACGCAGGTCGTCGGGAGTCTCGTCGATAGTCTCGGCTGCTGCGTTTGTTACCGTTTCAAAATTCGGAACGACGTAATTTCCGGCCTTATTCTTTATCAGGCCGACAGGCATCTTGTTCTTGACGGCATACGCCAGCTCAACATAACCGATGGTATTCGGAGTTTGCTTGACCTGGCCAGTAACACCTTCATTTCCCTTTCCGCCGAGGCCAACGGGCCAGCTTGGCGAAGTCCCCTCGCCGACTTTCTCTTTCCACTCTGGACTTACCTTTGAGAGATAATTTGTAAAGATCGCCGAAGTTCCGCTGCCATCCGACCTGTGAACAACGGTCAACGGAACAGATGGCAATGGAACGCCCGGATTGTCGGCCTTTATCCGTTCGTCATCCCAGGTTGTGATCTTTCCGAGAAATATATCGCTTATTACCAGCGGCGAAAAACGAAGCGGCTGGTCGATGCCCTCGAGGTTGTAGGTGAGCACAACGGCACCGAGGATCACAGGAACGTGAATGATCTCGCCGGGAGCCGACTTCAAATCGGCATCGCTCATTACGAGGTCGGAAGCTCCGAACTGGATCGTTCGCTCTTTCACCTGCTTAATACCCCCGCCCGAACCGATCGATTGATAGTCGATCCGGACGTTAGAGTTCATGTTGCCGTATTCGCTAACCCATTTCTGCATCAGCGGATTGATCAGCGACGATCCGGCACCCTGTATCTTGATCGCACCAGATCCCTGCCGTCCGCTAAAACAGGAGGTCGACAGCAATGCCCCGAGGAATATCAATGACAGGAGCTTATTAAAACTCATACGCGCTTAGATCAACGTCCCCCAGCATTAATTTCGTGCACACAATGGACGAGTCTGTTAGAGTGCGAAACGCAATGCAACCGAAATAGCAAAAGCCTACATTACACCTAACTTGCTCGGCGCGGAAGGTTAGCCGTAACATTCTGTAACATTTTGTTAACGTCAGGCAGAGGCTGGCAAACGCCAGTTTACGGCGAACCGGCGTTGGTCGTCCAGGCATCATACTGAAGACCCCAGCCCGGTGTTGTTAATAAACACGCCGGGCATTAAAATCTTGGAAACGAGACAATTGGAGGATCATTATGAGAAGGAACTTTATTGCAAAACAACTATATGCCGCGGGTCTAATAGCCACGCTATGGCTTCTACCTCTTGCCGCATTTGCACAGCAGACACAGGTAGTTGCCCCAAAAAATAAATATAAGGTCCAGGACGATGTGAAACTAGGTGCGCAGGCCGCATCGGAGGTTGAAAAGCAGTTTCCGACCATCAATGATCGGGATTCGGAGGCTTATCTCCAGCGGATCGGCGATCGCCTCGTGCGTTCGATACCGAGGCAGTTTGACCAGCCGGCCTTTAATTATCGTTTCAAGTGGGTCAACGCTAGCGATCTAAACGCATTTGCCCTGCCGGGCGGGCCGATGTATGTCAACCGTGGTATGCTCCAGGCGGCCAAAAACGAAGGTGAACTCGCCGGTGTCATGGCCCACGAGATCAGCCACGTCGCGCTTCGTCACGCAACGGCTCAGGCGACCAAGCAGAGCAGTGTGAAAAACACGCTTGGCACTATCGGTCTGATCCTCGGCGGAGCGATCCTCGGCGGACAGACTGGTGCCCAGGCGGGGGCTCTGGCGGCAGCTGCGTGGCAAACAAAGTACAGCCGTGAATACGAGACGCAGTCCGATACGCTCGGAGCTCAGATAATGGCTGACGCAGGTTACGATCCGCGAGATCTGGCAAACGTCTTCCGGACGATCGCAGGTGAAGGCGGGGGCGGTGCCCCTGAGTGGCTTAGCAGCCACCCTGACCCGGGCAACCGTTATGAGAAGATCATTCGTGAGGCTCAGTACTTGCGAGTTTCGCCGAACCCGATCAAGATCACACGCGATTTCGAACGTATCCAGTCCAGATTCCGCTCGATGCCGCCGGCTCGTACGATGGCTGAGATCCAGAAGCAGGGCGGTGGACAGGGCACGGAAAATCCGACCGCAGGCGGACGCTACACTCGCAACGTACCAAATCCATCTCAGCGTGCCAAGGAATTTAACGAAGTGAGCTGGGCCCGAGTTTGGATCCCGGACAACTGGCGGGAATTCGGCAATCAAAACGCCGTTCAGTTTGCTCCCGACGGTGCCTATGGCGATCAGGGTATCACGCACGGCATGATGATGGGTGTTTATCCAAGTTCGAACGGCACTTTGCGAGCGGACACGGAGGCGTATGTCAACGAAACGCTTCAGGCAAATCAGTACCTGAGGGCTCAAACGAGGTTGACTAGCCGAAGCCTGGCCCGTCGTCAGGGATTGACCCTGCAACTCGCCGGCCGCTCGCCGATCACCGGTGACACGGAGGTCGTAAACATCTATACCACGCGACTTCGCGACGGCTCGCTGTTCTACGCGGTCACCGTTGTTCCGTCAAACCAGGTGAATGTCTATTCGAACACGTTTCAAAACGTGCTCGGGTCGATCGAGCTGAACTAGAGCGTTTTTATATATCGGGCAACTGAGGCGATCTGTGAGGGTGAGAGTTTACGCTTAAATCCGGGCATTTCGCCTTTTCCATTTGTAATGATGCGAATATTCTTATCATTCGCGTTCCCTTTTACGCCCGGATCGGTCAGATCGCTCGCCTCGGTTTCACGGCCTTTCTTCGTATTGCTCTTGCCGTCATTTCCATGACACTCACCGCAATGCTGACGATAGAGCGTCCTTGTCGCGGCTACGCCAACAGCGTTGTTGGCCTCGGCAGTACCCGTCGAAGCGAAAGCAATTATGCCTCCGGCAATGAACGTAACAACTAAGACAGACTTTAGAACTTTCTTCACTTTCACGAATCTCCGGTCATGGAATGCGGACGAATCGAAGTTTAGTTCGAAAAACGAGCAGAATGCAAACACATTCCGTTTCATCAGTGCAAGTCTTATAGGTAAATGCAACGTTTATGCTAGACTCGTTTTTTATTGATGGCAAAGTACGTAATAAAACGCGATAAAGGCTCGCTGCCGGAGAAGCTGACGCGGTACCGCTCGGAGCTAAACGACGAGCAGTTTGCCGTAGTTACGGCACAGCCGGGGGCTTCGTTGGTCGTGGCCGGGGCAGGAACGGGCAAGACTAGGGCGATCACTTATCGGGTGGCGTATTTGATTGAGCATGGTGTGTCGGCACAGCGGATATTGCTCGCGACCTTTACCAATCGGGCAGCGAAGGAGATGCTGCGGCGCGTGGAATCACTAACTGGTTCGCAGAATGTTCATCGGGTGTGGGGCGGGACATTTCACCGGATAGCCAATCAGATCCTGCGGCGGCATGCGGTGAGCATTGGGTTTGATTCGAACTACTCGATCCTCGACAGCGAGGACGCGAATGATCTCATAAAGGTCTGCATCGACGAGGCAGCGATCGACACTAAAAAAACGCGCTTTCCCAAGGCCGATGTTATCCAGAACATTATTTCCTACGCGACCAACACCGATCTTCCGATCGAGAATGTGATCGCCGGGAAGTATCCTTATTTCGAACCGCTGACAAGTCAGATCAAGTGGATCGATACGATCTATCGCGAGCGAAAGCAAGAGCGGAACGTGATGGACTACGACGACCTGCTGCTAAACCTTAAACGCCTCTTGATCGAAAAAGAGGAGATCCACGCTCTATACGCCGAACAGTTTCAACATATATTGGTAGACGAATATCAGGACACGAACCGGCTGCAGGCCGAGATCATCGACCTGTTGGCCGTTAAGCACCGAAACGTAATGGTCGTTGGCGATGATGCCCAATCGATCTTCGCGTGGCGCGGAGCGGAGTTCACTAACATCTACGAATTTCCGAAGCGATATCCGGAGGCTCAGCTCTTCAAACTTGAAACGAACTATCGCTCGACACCGGAGATCCTTGGCCTTGCAAATACATCGATCTCGAACAACCGGCGTCAGTTTCCAAAGATGCTGACCGCCGTAAAGCGTTCGCGTGAGGTCAAACCAGCGATGGCCCCGTGCAGCGATGTGGATCAGCAATCGGCATTTATCGCTTCGAGAATACTCGAGCTTCGCGACGACGGCCTTGGGCTGGAGGACATCGCGGTAATCTATCGATCACACTATCATTCGGTAGAACTCCAACTCGAATTGACACGGCGAAACATCCCCTACCGCGTCCAGTCGGGCGTAAGATTTTTCGAGCAAGCTCATATAAAGGACGTGATCTCGTACCTTCGCGTGATCGTAAATCCGAGAGACGAGCTGGCGTGGAAGAGAATATTGAAGATGATCCCGGGAGTGGGAAATGCTACTGCAAACAAAGTGTACGATGCAATCATAACGACTGGACCGCCGGTTGCTTCTGGCAACACTGGCAAGTCTTTTTTGCCAGAACCGTCCTCGCTTACCCGTGTTTCGGATCAAGTAACCCGTAAGGTCCACGATGTGGCCACTTCTCAAGCCGTCGAAGCGGCGGCATTGCAAGCGGGGACGCTTGCGGTCCAGTCGATTCGAGCGGTCGGAGGCCGGATTGCGACCAGTCAGCCATTTAAGCAGTTTATTGTCCTGCTCGAACTTCTCGTCCAGCAGGAAAATCGCGATAACCCTTCGAAACAGATCGAGCTGATCCTGACCCACGGTTATGAACAGTATTTGCAGGAAAACTACGAGAACGCCGAGGCACGAATCGAAGACCTAAAAGGCCTCGGTGCGTACGCCACCCGCTACAAAACGACCGACGAATTCCTCTCCGAACTCGCCCTGCTCTCGACTGAGCGGTTCAAAGAGCCGCAGCCGCTCGTCGGCGAAGAGATCGTCTCAGGCGGCGACGAAGACGAGCTCCTGACGCTCACCAGCGTCCATCAGGCAAAAGGCCTCGAGTGGAAAGCCGTCTTCATCATCTGGGCCGCCGAAGGCAAATTCCCGTCGCCCCGCTCGCTTCGCGAGATCGACAGCGAAGAAGAAGAACGCCGACTCTGGTACGTTGCCATTACGCGTGCCAAAGACGAACTCTACCTCACATACCCACTGCTAATGACCGACTACAACCGCCAGACGGTATTGCAGAAGCCGTCAAGATTCATCACCGAATGCCCAGCGGTTTTGTACGAGATCTGGAATCTTGAAGAAGAAGCGGCGGTGTTTGACGCTCCGGTGGAGATCGGGGAGAAGAGGCAGGAGTATTTGAATTAGCTATTGATTTATTAAATATAATAAGTTATTAAATAAGAGGATGTGGAAGATGCTCGAACATCGCAATATTGGGAAAGCGGTGCAGAAATTGCCGCCCCACGTGCTCGAGAAATATGAAGTCTGGAAGGAACTTGTATACCGTCACGGGCCGGAGAAGCTTCGTGACTTCCCAGGATTTCACGATGAAAAGCTTAAAGGTGAACGTGAAGGCGAACGATCGTCACGGTTGAGCCTTCAATATCGGGTGATATACACAGTTGAAAATGAGGTGGTAACGGTTTTCGTACTTGAAATCACTCCCCACCAATATTTGGAGAAGTTAGGAATGAAGAAAGAAGATTTTATACCAGCCGAACCGCATATTCCTCTATCGACGGGCCGTGTTATCCAGATTCTAAGAGAGTTAAAAGGGTGGACGCAGCAGGAGTTGTGTAACCGGTCGGGCATCAGTATTACAAACCTGAGCCTGCTGGAGAATAACAAGGTTTCCATCGGAAAACGGCGTGGTGAACAACTTGCAAAAGCGTTTGACGTTCATCCCGCGATCATTGTATTTCCCGAATACGAGGCAGAATGGATCCGACGAGCCGCGTGATCTTAGACGGGCTGCTGCTGTGACAGACAATGCAGCGTTCCGAGGCCCCAGACGAGATCGACGGCGTGGATGCCGATGACCTTTCGTTTTGGGAAAAGCTCGGCGAGTCTATTTAAGGCAATGCGGTCGTTCGGGTCGTTGAAAGTGGGGACGAGGACTGATGAGTTGGTTATCAGGAAGTTTGCGTAGCTTGCGGGCAGACGCTGGCCGCGATAGAGGAGCGGCTCGGGCATCGGGAGGAACTCGATGTTGATCTTTGAACGATTTTGCAGACGAAAGCCTTCGAGACGCTCGCGGTTTTCTTCGAGCAGTTGGTAATTGGCGTCGTTGGGATTTGATTCGCGACTGAGAACGACAGTTTTGTCATTGACGAAGCGGCATAGGTCGTCTATGTGACCGTGCGTGTCGTCGCCCACGATGCCTTTGTTTAGCCAGAGGACGTTTGTGGCTCCGAGGCTTTCCGCTAGAACCTGCTCAATTCCTTTCTGCGATAATCCGGGATTACGGACCTGAACGGCTTGGTCCAGCAAGCACTCTTCAGTGGTCAGCAGATCGCCTTTACCGTTGACGTCGATGGCTCCGCCTTCGAGAACAAACGGTTTGCCGTTGTGTTTGATCGGGAAATATTGCTTCTTTAGCTTTTTCGCGATTTTTTTGGCTATCTGCGAATCGAGTTCGTGATCGTCATATTTTGCCCATGCGTTGAATTTGAATCCGGCGATGGCGGTTTTGGTTGAAGAATTTCCCCGCCCGCTACTGCAGGCGGTACTGACAAAGATCGGCCCGAAATCTCGCGTCCAGCCGCGATTTGACGGTATCTGAAAAAACTCGACCATCTCCGGCGAGACGCCGATCTTGTTCAGAATGCCGCGAGCTTTTGCCTCGTGAGCGGAGTCATTGACGATTATCCGCACGATCTCGCTATCAGCGATCCGCCGGACGATCTCGCCGTAAACAAAATGGATCGCCGCGATCTTTCCGGGCCAATCGGCGGCATTATGCGGCCAGCCGAGCCAGATCGCCTCGTGCGGCTCCCATTCGGCGGGCATTCTAAATCCTTGTGATGCGGGCGTTTCCATGGGCATTTAGTCTAGCGACTTTTCTGAAAATGGAGAAATCTTGCCGTTGCCTTTAGGGAACGGAAAGCGGACCATCCATTCCTCTTGGCTTTCGCCCAACCAATTTGGGCGAAAGCCCTGGGTTATATATTGTTCCTACCCTACCGTCGGCTAAAGCCGACGGCAATCAAATCCTTTTCTGTAACCTTTTTCCAACATCTTACGTCTAATCTAACGTGTCACGATCTTTGTGCCTACCCGCGAGATTTCCTCTCGAGCGGACGCCGTGTCTTTTATGGGGCCGCGGCTATCCGTCCGAACCAGAACCATCAACAATTCAGGAGGAGAAACATATGCCGAGGCTTGTTATTATTGCCGCATTTTTGATCGCTATTTTTTCATTTAATGCTACCGCTCAGGGTAAACCGCCTGTTCTGAAGAACGATCCTCAGACCGACAAACCTCCCGTCCTGAAGAATAACGGTGAAAGCACCAGCCCGCCCACTAAACCAACGGCGACGCCGGACGACGAGGTCATTACAGTCGAGACAAATCTGGTTACAACGCCCGTTTCGGTGCTCGACCGCAACGGCCGCTTTATTCCGGGCCTGAAGAAGAAAGACTTTAAGATCTATGACAACGGCGTTCTGCAGGACATAACGTATTTTCAGTCCGAGGAGCAGCCGTTTACCGTGATCCTGCTCATCGATATCAGCCCGTCGACCAAGTATAAAATGGACGAGATCCACTATGCGGCGGTGACCTTTGTCAATCAGCTGCGGCCGAGCGACAAGGTGATGGTCGTCGCCTTTGACCAACGCGTGCGGGCACTCACCGATGAACCAACTTCGGAAAAGCCGAAGATCTATTCCGCTATTTACAAGGCGACGTTCGGCAGCGGTACCAGCCTTTATGATGCAGTCGCGGTCGTTACTGATCTGGATATAATTAAGGTCTCGGGCCGAAAGGCCGTCGTCATATTTACCGATGGCGTCGACACCACGTCGCGTGCCGCAAACTTCCAAAGTTCGCTCGACGGAGTTCAGGAAGTCGATGCCCTTGTTTATCCTATCCGCTATAACACGCAGCAAAACACAGGCGTAGTCTCGACCTCGACGGGCCAACCGACCGATATCCCGAAGGACATCGCCGATATGATGGCGGCACGCGGAATCGCTCTGGACCCGAGAGCTTTTCGAGGTGGAGCCCGCGGAACCAGCCCTGCCGAGTATCTGAAGGGTAAGGAGTATCTTGCGAAACTCGCCGAATCGAGCGGCGGCCGTATCTTCGAGGCAGACGATATCAAGAACCTCGAAGCCGCCTTCTCGGGCGTTGCCGAGGAATTGCGACGGCAATATTCCATAGGCTACTATCCAGAGAATCCCGGCCAACCCGGCGAACGTCGTTCGGTCAAGATAAGGGTCGTTCGTCCAAACACCGTCGTTCGGGCAAAGAACGGATACATAATCAGGCAAACGCGAAGTACCATTGACTCAAGACCCGTCGACGGAACAATGGCGACAAAGTGACGTCCGAGCCGATCTGTATCTGGCGGCGAAGTTTCCCCCGAAACTTCGCCGTTCGTTTATCCGGTTATAATTCTCCCCGAAACAAATCATCTTGTCTTCACGTAAGAAAAACAGTTAAGATTCTCTAAACTTTTACCAAGAAACCATGCGTGTGCGGCTCAACTTGTGCCGTTACCAAGTCTGTTTACCAAAAACTATGAGCCTTTCGATTAAGCTTTTTGCATTTGTAATGATGGTCGCCATGGCGATGCCTTTTTCTGCCCTTGCTCAGGACGAAAAGAAACCTGAGGAGAAAAAAGCAGACGAAAAGAAACCGGAAACGCCGCCGTTGCCTCTGAAAGTGGCTGAGACCCTTAAGTTTACGGTCAACGAAGGCACGTGGATGTCGATCGACGTTTCGCCTGACGGCAAGTGGATGACGTTTGACCTGCTCGGCGATATCTATACACTGCCGATTGAGGGCGGCACGGCCAAAAAGATCCACGGCGGTATGTCGTTTGAGAGCCAGCCTAAGTTTTCGCCCGACGGACAATGGATCGCGTTTCTCACGGACCGCAGTGGTGCAGAGAATCTGTGGGTGATGAAAGCAGACGGGACCGATGCAAAGGCGATCACGAAAGACACAAAGGCGATGTTCGTCTCGCCGAACTGGACTGAAGACGGCAATTATCTGATGGTCTCGAAATCGGACCAATCGATAGGTACGTTTCATCCTTTTATGTATCACAAGGACGGCGGTTCGGGCCTTTCGATCGGGCCGCCGCCACCGCCTCTTCCGGGACCTGGAACGCCTGGGCCAGCAACGCCGCGACAAAATATCATGGGCGTTCAGGCTTCGCCTGACGGTAAATTTATCTATTGGGGACAACGAACTGGAGCGTTTGACTACAACGCACGTTTTCCGCTGTGGCAGGTTTTCCGCTTTGACCGCGATACGGGTGAGATCTCGCGCATCACTAACACACAGGGCTCGGCGATGCGGCCGGTGATCTCGCCGGACGGAAAGAACATCGTTTATGCGACTCGTTACGAGACCAAGACCGCGCTTCGCGTTCGAGATCTCGAGAACAATACCGAACGCTGGCTGCTCAATAACGTAACGCGTGACGACCAGGAATCTCGTGCCACTCGCGACACCTTTCCGGGCTACGATTTTATGCCGGACGGACGTTCGCTGATCGTGCCAAACAACGGCAAGATCGCAAAGGTTGATTTCGCGACCGGGGCTGCGACAGACATACCTTTTACGGTCAATGTCGAAGCTGAGATCGGGCCGCGGGTCCACTTTAACTATCGGGTCGATGACAGCTCTAGCGTAACCGCTCGCATCATTCGCTATCCTGTCGTTTCGCCTGACGGCAAACGTGTAGTCTTCTCCGCTTTTAGCAAGCTGTATGTAATGGATCTCGCGGGTGGAACTCCTAAACGTCTGACTGACGGATCTGATGGCGAATTCATGCCGGCGTGGTCGCCCGACGGGCGAAACATCGCGTTCGTGACTTGGTCGACGAAGGGCGGTCATATCTATTCGGTCTCGGCCGATGGCGGCACTCCACGTCGTTTGACGTCGTCCGCTGCTTACTATTCGTCGCCGGCTTATTCGCCGGATAATACGAAGATCGTTTTCATCACGGGAGCGGTCGATGATCAACTATTCGCCGACATTCGCGAAGGGCACGAGTTTCTCTCGCCCGAGGAAGAGATACTTCACGGCAAGCACGAGCGAGAAGTGACCGGTGCCGGCGGCAACACGGGCACTGATCTTAGGTACATCCCCGTTGGCGGCGGGCCTTCTACACATATCGCTCCGACACAGGGCGGACGGTTGCCGCATTTTTCGGATGATCCGAATCGCGTCTATATGACAACTGGGGCCGGCCTCGCATCTATACGGCTGGACGGATATGATCGTCGCGTACATGTACGGATCACGGGAAAAGGAACACCGCCGCAACTGCCGGCGGCGAGCTCGATGCGAATCTCGCCTGATCGCAGCCGGGTGTTTGCCGATGTGCAAGGCAGGCATTTTCTCGTGACCGTTCCCCGCTCTGGCCGCGAGACCGTAAATATCAGTGTGGCGGCACCGACCTCGAACGTACCTGTAAAGAAGATGTCCGTTTACGGCGGCGACTACCTCGCGTTTTCTCCGGATGGCAAGAGCGTTTCCTGGTCGTGGGGAACGAAGCTCTATCGCCAGGCGATCGATTCGGACAAGCCAACCGAGACAGATATAACGGTTACAATGCCTCGCCACAAGCCAAAGGGCGTGGCGGTTCTGACCGGCGCCCGCATCATCTCGATGAAGGGCGACGAGATCATCGAAAAAGGCGACATCGTCGTTACTGACAACCGCATTACGGCGATCGGTGCGACGGGCAAGGTCGCACGGCCTGCCGGGGCAAAGATCGTGGACGTGACTGGCAAGACGATCGTTCCGGGCTTTGTCGATGTTCATGCACATATGTGGCCGCCGCGAGATGTTCATCAGACTCAGGTGTGGCAATATCTTGCGAATCTTGCCTACGGTGTAACAACGACACGTGACCCACAATCTGCGACCACTGATATATACGCATATGCGGATATGGTCGAAACAGGCGACATCCTCGGGCCGCGTGTTTATACGACCGGGCCGGGTGTTTTCTCTTCGCTTGCTCTCGACGATAAGGATTCGGCGAGCAACTACATCAAACGCTATCGCGATGCGTACAAGACCGACACGCTTAAGCAGTACGTTGTCGGCGATCGTAACGTCCGTCAATGGGTCGCGATGGCTTGTGCCGATAACAAGATCACGCCGACTACGGAAGGTGCTCTCGATATGAAGCTCAATCTGTCGCAGATGATCGACGGCTATTCGGGCCATGAACACAGCCTGCCTCTGCAGCCGATCTATGACGATGTGATCCAGTTTGTCGCAAAGACAAAGACGTATTACACGCCGACGATCCTCGTTGCCTACGGCGGGCCGTGGGCCGAGAACTATTTCTTCCAGACGACCGATGTTGTTAATAATCAGCGACTCGGCAAATTCATCCCTCGTGAGCTTATCAACTCGATGATGCGCCGCCGTCCGCAGTGGTTCCGCCCTGAGGAGTACAGCTTCAGAGAGATCGCTAAGGGTACCGCCGACATCATCAAAGCGGGCGGGCGTGCCGGGATCGGCGGCCACGGACAGATGCAGGGAATGGGCGTTCATTGGGAGATCTGGGCAATGCAGTCGGGCGGTATGTCCACCCACGACACGCTTAAGGTTGCCACGATCTTCGGTGCCGAAGCGATCGGGCTGCAGCAGGACGTCGGTTCGCTGGAACCCGGAAAACTCGCCGACCTGGTCATCATGGACAAGAATCCGCTCGCGGACATCCGCAACACGGATTCGATCCGCTGGGTAATGAAGAACGGCGAACTCTTTGACGCCGACACACTCAACCAAACCTGGCCACAGCAAAAGACGCTGGGCCCGCAATACTGGTGGAATACCGATCCGAAATAAGCGCGGCGGTGTAAAATTTAACAAACACTTCATTAGGATTTAAGTTCTATTTCTTGTTTCGGTAGCAATCTCATTGTCAGATGGCTACCGAACAAAATGTACTTGGAGCGGTCTCGACCGAGGCCGCAGTTACGAAACAGGGCATTCTCCAGAGGCTTTTTGCTTACTGGTTTGATGCTTTTGTTTACAACCAGATCTGGGAAGATCCGCGGGTTGACATCGAGGCTCTTGAGATCGACGAAGATTCGCGGATCCTCACGATCTCGTCGGGCGGCTGCAACGCGCTGAACTACCTCGTTGAGCGCCCTGAGTCGGTGACTGCCGTCGATCTCAATCGCTACCATATCTACCTTCTCCGTCTTAAGCTTACGGCGCTCCGCCATGTGCCTGAGCAGCAGCTTTTTTATAACCTCTTTGCAAAGGGCCTCGACCGCGGAAACAGCGACACGTTTCTGCGGTATATCGAGCCAAATCTCGACGACGAAACGCATGCCTTCTGGTGTTCGAACGGGTTGATAATGCGGCTCTTTCACGGTGACCGCATCAACTATTTTTCTCAGGGCGGGCTTTATGAGCGATCCAGAAACGGATACTTCCTTCGGTTCTTTCATTCCTTTGCTCACGCGGTCGGCCTTAGGCCGGAGGATGTGCTTGCCGCGAAGAACCCGGACGAACAAGCACGGGCATTTGAAAAGAACATCGCTCCGTTTTTCGATTCTCGCGTCATACGATTTCTCGGAAAGCTTCCGATCACTATGTTCGGTCTCGGCATTCCACCGCAGCAGCTCGACGAGCTCAAGAGCGACCTCGGCGGCGGCAATCTGATCGATGTTTATCGTGAACGGGCAAGAAAGCTCGCATGCGATTTTCCGATCGCGGAGAATTACTTTGCCTGGCAGGCTTTTGCCCGAAAATACGATACCGAAGGCGGCAAGGCGATGCCTGAATACCTCAAAGCTGAGCATTTTCAGTCGCTTAGTTCTGACTCGTACCGAGTAAACACAGCGGTAGGTTCGGTAACGGATGAGATACGCAAAAATCCGAAAGGCAGCTTTAACCGTTTCGTATTTCTCGACGCCCAGGACTGGATGAACGCTGAAGTGATGACCGATCTGTGGAGTACTATCGCAGAAAAGGCGGAGCCCGGTTCGCGCATCATATTCCGGACGGCCGCGGCCGCTTCGCCCCTGCCCCGCAATCTGCCGACTGAACTGCTTGCGAAATTTACGTACTGCGAAGAGCAGTCCCGCGAGCTTTTCCTTCGAGATCGAGCGTCGATCTACGGTGGTTTTCATCTTTATACCCTCAACTAAAATGGCAGAAACCGCCCGCAGCGCATTCGACGCCATGGACTCGATGTACCGTTACCAGCGGTACTTCTATGACGCGACTCGCAAATACTACCTTCTCGGCCGAGATCGGCTGATCGAGCAGATGGCGATCACCCCCGGTGACGACATCGCCGAGATTGGCTGCGGGACGGGCCGGAATCTGATCCTCCTTGCGCAAAAATATCCGCATGCAAGATTCTACGGCCTCGACGCCTCTGCCGAGATGCTGCGGACGGCACGTGAGAACTCGACGGGCCTGACGAACATATCCTTCGAGCACGCACTTGCCGATGAATTTGATCATCGGTCGACTTTTGGTCTCGATAAGCCGCTTGACGCCGTATTCTTCAGCTACTCGATCTCGATGATCCCGCCGTGGCGGGAATCCATCCACCGTGCTCTCGATAACCTGAAGCCCGGCGGTACGATGTACATCGTCGATTTTTACGATCAAAAGGACCTGCCCGCGTGGTTTCGAACGCTGCTTCAGACATGGCTGCGGAAGTTTCATGTGCAGTTCTGGAGCGAGCTGATCCCATTCTTGTTTGACCTCGACCGCCGCAGCGTAGGCGTGCTTGAAATAAATGCCGTCGCCCGCCGCTACGCATTTATCGCCTCATTTAAGAAAAACTTACCTATAAAGTAACGTGTCATTAAACCTCACGTAACCGATTGGAAATCCTCGTCATTCATTCTCTAACTTACCGCTGAAGTTAACGATCATTTCATAGAATCAGCTGATCCGGATGAACCGAGCCCGAACGGTGAAAAACCGAAACTGTATTTCCTGCCGAGCGAATTGCCGTCTCGATCAGTCCTTCCGACGCCCGCTAAAAACGGGCGTCTTCAACTTTAAACGGAGGCCTCAGTGAGCGTCGAAAACAAGAACATATCCTTTCTAAAGGCTGGCGAGCGGCTCGATGGCGTAGCCCGCACCGGTGTTTCTCTTCATTGCCACACTCTGCATTCTCGCGAGCTGCTCGATTTTGTACCGTACTATGCCGAGCGGATCCCGGTTGTGTCGTATTTTGTCCAGCGCGAACGAAGACGTTGCGAACGAGAAGGCATCGCTCCGCCCGATCTCAAAAGCGGTTTCTGGACACCGCCCCTTAACGGCTCGCAGGTTTTTGAGATGGAAACGCTTTCTCTGCTGAACCTCGGCCTCGAGAGCATGGTCTCGATCACGGATCACGACAGCATCTCTGCGAATATTGGAATCCGCGGTGAAGTGCCGGAAGGCGTTGCACCGATCTCGATGGAGTGGACGGTTCCATACGACAACGCATTCTTCCACGTTGGCGTGCACAATCTGCCGCATGAGCAGGCCGAGGCGATAACCGCAGACCTGCTTGCCTACACCCATGCCGAAGGCGTGCCGGACAACGGCCGCCTGACCGAGCTTTTTAAGATGCTCGGCGAGGTGGAGGGCGTTCTGGTCGTGCTCAATCATCCGATATGGGACATAGAAATGATCGGCCAGGAGCTTCACGAGCGGGCACTTAGGCGTTTCCTGGCGGATCACGCGAGGTCGATACACGCGATCGAGATCAATGGTTTTCGCACGTGGAGCGAGAATCAAACCGCGATCGAACTTGCCGAAAGCCTCGGTCTGCCGATCGTTTCGGGCGGTGATCGGCATTGTATGCATTCGAACACGATGTTTAACCTGACCGATGCCGGCTCTTTTGACGAATTCGTTGATGAGATCCGTCGCGATCACAAAAGCAGCATCGCCATCCGTCCGGAGTATCACGTGCCGCTGCCATCGCGGCAGCTTGCGTCTATCGCACAGATTCTCGGGAAATATCCGCATTTCGAGGAAGGCCGCCGGACGTGGGCCGAACGAGTCTATCTTGATAGCGACGGCTCGGGCATCAAAACGCTGGCCGAGCACTGGAACGGCAAGCCGCCCGTCTGGACAACCGCCGCGATCTGGGCCGTCAATCTCCTCGCCAAACCAGCCATGCGGCCCGTGATCGCCGCCCTCGTCGGTGACAAAGACATCGGCCGCGAGGATCCTAGAGCTAACGATGAGATCATCGTCACATCCATTCAAACCGCCGCCCAGAGATGAGGTCATCTTCGGGTCACTCGATCGATACGCGGCCTTTCGGGGCCGCTTTTTTTGTTGTCCTGATCGTCATCTCGTGGTAATTTAAGCCAATCATCAAAATTCAGAGGTAAACGATGAAAAGCCTTTTTCCCAGTCTCACACCATTTCGCAGTATCGTCGGTTTAGTTCTTGTCGCAGTCCTCGCCACGGTATTTCTGGCCACTACTGTTAAAAGTGATGCGCAGCTGGCTGATGGGGCGGGCCGCAGCAATCCCATCGATACAAGCAAACTGCCAGATCAGCTCCGCCAACGCATCGAAGCAGATCGCGAACCCGGTTATGCCCCGGTCGATGTCGACGGCTTGCCGAAGGCCAGGCCCGCGGGAGGGACGATCCTGTGGGCATACGATTTTTCTCAGAATCGGCTCGTCAGCTTTGATGCTTCCACTCCGGGGACTTACCTGACGAATGTCGAGGTCACGGGCGTCAATCGCGATAATGGGGAGACCATTTATGGAATTGATTTCCGGCCCAGCGATGGACAACTCTATGGACTTGTATCTCGTTTTCCTGGACCGGCTCGCGTGGTGCGGATAAACACCGCGACTGGCGTAGCTTCGCCGGTGCATCCGACAAATACCATCGCTTCGTTGCCAGACACTTTTCAAGGTTTCGATGTGCATCCTGCTGCCGACATAATTCGGAATGTTGGCCGCGAACGAGCCAATCGTCGGCTTAGCCCGTCAAATGGAACTCTTCTTGGCATCGATACCCCTTTGACCTACGCCGCGGGTGACCCAAATGCCGGTGTTACTCCGCGCATCGTGCATGCTGCCCACACGATCACCACTGGTTCATCAGCGAGCACGCTGTACGGCATCGATTCTGAAGCGAACACATTGATACGCATCGCCGGCATCAACGGCGAACCTTCGCCGAATGGCGGCACGCTGACGACGATCGGGCCGCTTGGCTTTGACTTCACGAACTTTGGCGGAATGGACATTCCACCCGGCTCGAGTTTCGCTTACGCGGCCCTTAACATTAGTTCGGTACCGCATCTGGTTCAGATCGATCTGGCAACCGGAGCAGGAGCGATCATCGGCGAGATTGGCAGTGGCGAACGCGTAATAGATGGGTTGGCGATACCGCTCGGTCCATTGGTTTTGCCTACTCCGACGCCAACGCCAGTCCCCACGCCAACGCCAGTCCCCACGCCGACACCTACCCCCACGCCGTTTCCACCGAACGCGACAATAATCCGGGCCGTTAGTGTATCTGGTATGCCAGGCGCCACAAATACCGTTCCATTTGTTATGGAAGCCCGTGGTGGTGAGAAGTTCGCGAGCTTTTCGATAGTCTACAATGCAGCGGTCCTGCAGAATCCAGTTGTGAGCGTCGCTCCTGGCGCCGCTGGCTCGCAGCTGATCACGGATCTGAGCCAGGTTTCGTCGGGCCGCATCGGCGTAACCATCGATCTTCCGTCGCCCCTGCCGGCCGGAACGCGTCAGCTGATAACAGTAGCTTTTGTTGTGTCGCCAGCGTCGTTTGTCGGGACCTTCCCTATAACGTTTGAAAATACACCGGTGCCGCTTTCGATAAGAGATCTCAATGGAGCTGAGGTGGTCTCGGGTTTTGCACCAGGTTTCGTTGTAGTCAATGTAACCTCCGCTGGGGTCGACGTTTCGGGCCGGGTGCTGACGGCTGATGGACGTGGGCTTCGCAATGCCCGGGTTGTGATGACCGACGCTGGCGGGTCGCGGCGTGTTGTTACGACCAGTTCGTTTGGGCATTACCGGTTTACCGATGTCGAGGCGGGTGGCAGCTATGTGATCAGTATTAGCTCGAACCGATACACATTCGCATCTCGTTTGGTGCAGGTCGTTGACACTCTCGGCGACGTGGACTTTGTCGCAAACTGATACCGCGTTTCGCCCTGGTCTTATTCCGTGCATTTACCTGTTTTCCGTGGTCAATCATAAAGATATGACCACGGATCACACCAAATGGCACGGAACAAAGACCAAGAAGCGATCTTGAGACTCAGATACGGGTACTCGCGTTCCGCTTGCCCGCATATAGCCTCGCCATTGCTCGGCAGTTGTCGAAAATTTTTGATGTCACGATGCCGGCGGTTGGTTCGTCGGTGAGAGCGGCGGCTTTGGCGGCTTTCAGAAGCCAGGCCTGGGCGGCGGCGGCGTTTAGGTCGTAAGTCGGCGTCCACTCTTCGTGAAGCGGGCTGAGGCCGACTGTGTCTTCGAGAGCGACCGAGGCGAGGACGTCTTCGAGCTCGGTTTCGGTCAACGCGGGCTCTGCGTCCCAGGCGGTGAGTTGTTTTAGTTTATCGAGATAGGACATAAGTCTAAGTAGTCAGTAGTCAGTAGTCGGTAGTCAGTAGTAGCAGTCGGTAGTCCGTAGTCCGTTGTCAAGTCTGATCATCGCCACCGACAATCGCTACTGACTACCGGCTACCGACTACCGACTACTTTTTACGCTTTATCCGCGATCAACTGCGCGAGGCACGTCGGACGCACTACCTTTGCGCCGTAGACGTGGAGGCCTTTGACGGCGTCGCCGAAGCGTTTTTCGGGTTTGTAGGTCTGAACGTCTACGATCTGCTCGACGTAGCTCGTCGCGATCGAATGGCCGGCGATGATCTTGTATTTCTCGCCCTCAGTGTTCGGAACGTTGTTCGATTTGAGGATCGAAAAGCCGGCCGCCTGGCCGACCTCGCCATTGCGAAGGGCCGCGTCGGAGCCGCGCGTCCCAGCTTTTACAAAGCGTTCGTCCTTAAGGAGCAGCCCGTGAAACCAGGCCGGTACGACGACAAAGCGGCCATCGAGCGGAGCGTTAGCCTCGTCGAGCAGCACTCCGAGGTCGACAAGGTACTCGTACGCGTCGTCCTTGGTCGGGACGATCGGGTCGACGGTCGTCCCGATCTTGTTTCCACCCGGAACCGCGGCGTCCATGATGCCGGCGAGAAACGTGTCGGCATGATCGCGTAGCGACCACGACGCGCGCCGCATGGCCTCGTCGAGCACGTTAACGTTTTGCTGTGCACGGTCGACCGAGTCGACGTAGAAGTTAAAATACTTCGCCTGGTCGATCAGCAGCGACTGCTCGCTGTCGGTCAACGTCTCGGGGTCGCCGATGTCTGTGTCTTTGGTATATTCGTCGACGGTCACGTCGCCGATCGACGCGATCTTGACGGTATTTCCGCTCGAGCGGATCTCGCCCTCGTAATCACGGTTACACACATTCGTCTGCCCGTATACGAGAGACTTATCAAGAGCGACGAGCAATCTCGCCGCCCATACTGTTGGTATGAAATCTAATGCCATAGTTTTTTGTTTGTGGTTAGTTGTTGATGGTTAGTTGATCTTTGACCTTTGGTCTTTGATCCTCGGTTCTATTCCGTGTCTTTCCGTTTATTCCGTGGTAGGACCGGAAGAACGCATTGCGAAAGCCCGCGCGTGAGCAAGGGCGATACATTCAAGTCAATGGTTATCGAAGTACTCATGTGGAAGGTTCTTTCGTCGTGATGTTGCATGTTTCGCCCTTGCTTACGCGCGGGCTTTTGCAGGCTACGACGCGCTGAGCACTCGCTTTACATCGTTCCAGTCGAGCTCGGCGATCTCGGCCGCGGTCATGCGTCCCAGGGCCTCTTTTGAGAGCCTCGGCGGTATCGCCTGTCCGGCTGCGGCGTCGATCGCCGTTGGCCTTTCGACCACGAACTGCTCGGGAAACGAGCGTCGCATGCGCTCGATCAGGGCGGCCGCGTTGATGACCGCGTCGTTATCTGCAAACTGCAGATCGCCCTTTACGAACTCAAAAAGCAGCTCAGGCGACCGTGCCCCGATGCGTCCCAACTCGCCCGTTATCTGCCGGTGAGCCGCCGCATTTCGGATGGTCGTTTTGAGCCTTTCATTCTCAGCCCGAAGCGAGACCATCTCGGTATCGGGCGTTACATCTGCGGCCGTCTCCGGCCCCAGTTCATCCGCGGGCTCGCCCGCGATCTTGTGTGGTTGTGTGGTTGTGTTCATAGTCGTAGAATCTTGGTGATATCGTCGAATAGCTACCATGGAAAATCTCGTTAAGCGTCCGATGACGGTCATTCTCGCTCAGACTCTTTTGATATTCACGGCCTTGGCGCATGTAGCTTCACCGTTTTTCGTTTTTTATTACATGACGGATACGCTCGCCTACTACGGCATCTCTGTTTCAGACGGACGAGAACCATTGATTACGGCTTTCGTTCTGAGAATCCTGTTATTGATACTCATTCTGGGCATAACCGGGCTAGCGTCGTGGGGGATGATCAAAGGGAACCGTATCGGCAGATTATTCTCCTGCGGTGTTTTCGCTTGGGTTGTCGCAACGCTTGTCCTTGACGTGTTATGGCCCGATGATAATTTCCGCGTTTCCAGCTATTTGACCGGCTTTCCTCAATGGCTCGATGTTTTGCTAAAGCTTGCGATTGCTGGTGTCTACGGATTTTTTCTCTATCGCATCGGGTTTGGCCGTCGTGAGTTAGTCTATTTTGACCGCTACCGGGTTTTGGGTTATACCAATCCACCTCATCCGCCAACTTTTAGTGACTGATATTTAGAGCGCGTCCATCCTATTTACGTCCGCAGCTCCATATCCGGCTTCGAGTAGTGCGTCGCCCACGGGTAGGCCGATCTGTCTTTTCAAGAGAATGTTCTCGAGGAACTCGCGCTCCGACGCGGGTGACGGGTCTTCCCATTGGGTGATCAGTTCTGTTCCTTCGCGGCCTTCGATACGTAGGGCAAAAGCCATCGCGTCGGACCACACCTGGCCGAAGTTCTCCTGGCGGTCGCGGATCTTGGCGATGAAACGCGTCTCGAGTTTCTTTAGGGCCTCGCCGCTCGGCAAGCCGGCGTTGTTTTGCAAGAAGTAGTGAAGCGGTGTGCCGGTGACCGACGCCATGTCGATGCGGAAGCTGTCCTTTACCTTCAGAAATTGATCGAGCTGGGCCGATTCGAAATCGCCAAATCTCGCATTCGGGCTGCCGGCGATCCAAAGGTGGTCGATGCTGCTTTCGAACGGAGCGACGGCCTTGCCTTCCGCGTCGTAGTCGACCTCGATGCCAGCGGCCCAGCGTTGGCGAAATGCCGAGAACTCCATCGCGACCAGCATGTCGAGTACCGACTTATTCAGCCCGTCCTGAACCGGCATCGCCGCATCGATCTCGCTGCGTCCCAAACTGCCAAGATCGGCGTTGTTAGCAAAGTGAAAGACGGGGACGACACCGTAGGGGTTTGCGATCACGCCGGATCGCCGGCCTACGTCGTCGAACGGCTGAAACTCCTTTGCTTCGGGGATTGCCTGAGCCGTCGCCCTGGAAACATAGCGTTCGATGCGGTCCGGATAGAAGATGTTCAAACGCATACGGTTTAACGCATCTGTCCACGCCTTTGCCGCCCACTTTATGTGGCCGGGCTCGTCCTCGTCATACTTCACGGTTACCTGCGACGCACGGTTCGGGTAGAATGCGGCGCGTCCTAGGGCGTCGGGCCATACTAACAGATACGCATTCCCGCATACGAGTGCTTCCTTGTGAACGCTGCCGGAGCGCGTCGCCATTCGGTTTCGATTCCAGATAGTATGAGTCACGTCCTTAGGCGTGATTTCCGGATCACGGCTAGATCCGTCACTCATACGGGTGAATCCTGTCACACGCAATTTGTCGCGGACCGCGTCGCAGATGACCGGGCAGAGGTTTAGTGCGAATTCGCGGAAGAGCGACCCAAAGGTGCTTTTAAATTTCTCGGTCGCAAACGCGAGGTCGTGCTGTCCGTCGTAGTACCGCTGCGGTTTGTCGACAGCGAGCGACGACGCGCGGATGCTTGAGATGGCTGTTTCAATGTCTTTGTTCATATCGGTCCTCTACTTAAAGATCGCAACCGCCGCCGCACCCGCGAGAATGTCGCCGATGCGTCGGAGCAGCGAAGGGCGTTTTGCTTTCAACGACGCGGTCAGTTTCTCATGTGCCGCGATGACCGCGTCTTTGGCGGCGATGGTTTCGTTTTTGGCTTCGATAGCTTTTACGAGAGCCTCCGCTTCGCTTCTGCGAGTGGCGGCGAGCTCGGTTAGTAGGGCGGTCCTTTTTCGCTCGGTTTCGAGGCGTTCGGTAACGACGCGCTTTTCGATTTCGAGGGCATCGGCCAAGATCCGGGTCTTTTCGAGTTCGACGGCAACGGCCATGCAGGCTTTAATAGCCTTATTCGCATCCGTGTCCGAGCTCGGCGAGCTTTTCGCAGAGCTGGCGGGTGGTTGTGTCGATTGCCCTGGTGCCACGGGCACGTTCAGCATCGCCGCGAGCAGCATTGCTGCGGCTAGAATGTAGTTTGATCTCTTCATCTTGTTTCCTTGCGATCCGGCTGATCTCGGTTATTCGATCCTCGAGATATGCGATCTTTTCTCGGTACGCGGCGGCATCGCTTTCGAGCTGCTCGGCGCGTCGTTGGGTTTCGGCCGCATTTGCCTTGGTTTCAGCAGCCGAGGTTTCGAGCGTTCGCTCCCGAAAGCTCGAGTACCGGTCTGCCGCAAATGCGATGATGACGATCACCGCCGCGGCGATAGCGATGTATTTCAGGTGTTGCGGGATCGAGTTCATTTTTCTTTGCGATTGCGGAAGTAGATCTGAAGCAGCACGTCTACGGTTTTGCCGATGGCGAAAAAAAGTATCGGCAGCACGATGGCCGAAACAACGCTGATCCAGGTCACGCCGTCAATGGCGGCTAGGATCGTCGGGGCCGAGCTGGCCCAGGCGAGGAGGATGTTTTTGGTGTCGTTCATAATCAGTGGTCAGTGGTCAGTGGTCAGTGGTCAGCGGTCAGTAGAATGCCCGTTGAACCGTTTATTGTCTGAGTTCGCGGATGCGGCCGAGGGTTATTTGTCTGTATAGATAGAGGAGCGTGAGCGCGGCTGCTATTGCGGCTACGCCGATCCAGACGACGCGCGGCAGGCCGATGACGAAGCCGAAGACGGCCCACGCAGCCTGCGACGCGGAACCCGCGACGGTCGTCCACATCGATTTCGCCGCGTCGCTGCGGCGGACGAGCGAATTGAACGCTCCGTCGATGCGGTCGAAACCGCTGGCCGCCGT
Source organism: Acidobacteria bacterium Ga0077534 (assembly GCA_001464455.1). GTDB lineage: Bacteria > Acidobacteriota > Blastocatellia > Pyrinomonadales > Pyrinomonadaceae > OLB17. The sequence goes on along the minus strand of LNEI01000029.1, from coordinate 32,421 downwards.
CGATGCGAATTGGCCCGCTTTTTCAGTGATAGAGGGCTCCGGCCACGGTATTGCCTCGGTTTCGGCTGGCGCGATGGGCGGCCGATCCTGCGCGTCGGAGGTTGTCTCTACCGCGACCGAGTTTTCGAGAGGTTTGTCGAGGTGCTCATTTGTGATCCGCGCACCGTGGACGGTCAGCGGCAGGGCGAGCGTCCAATTCGAAATGGCGATCTGGTTCAAAAAGAACTTCGTGCGGTAGTTGGTCACACGCAGCCGCCGAACTTCGGTCAGCCAGCGGTGACGAAGCCGGACGTATTCGGTGATCCAGCTTTTTTCGAATATCAGCGGGTCACGATAGACGCTCGGCACCGATGCCTTCACACGGGCTGAGATCCAATCCCAAGAGCCGTGCGTTATGGAATCGTAAACGACCGCGAGCGCCAGCGGCGTGACGAAACCCATACGTTCGCATGTGTCGATCGCCGGTTGTAGGTATCTTTCCTCAGCGACGCGCCGCTGAGCGAGGCGCATCTCGCCGGTTGCGGCCGCGGCACGCAGAGCACGCTTGAACTGCTCATCACGGCTGAGTCTTGCGACCGAACCGGCTGATTTATCGGCGAGCGAGGGAAGTTTTGCGCTCAGCGTCTCGCGGCTGACGGTTCCGCCGAGACTCAAATATGTACGCACAACCGCTGCGAGCGAGCCCGACCGGTGCGTGAACTGGTTAATCCCGTAGGAAACTCCGGCTCCGTCATTTAGCACAACGCACGCCGCGTAGTCACCAAACGGCTTGCCCGTCTCAAAAACATGCACAATCGCCAGGGCCTTTAATTTGTCTTTATCTGTGAAAGTCGTAGTCATTCAACTGTTTTGAGATATCAAATGATCGGACGATTCACGGGCGACGCCGGTAAACGAGATTTCTGTCGCCGCTTACAGATTCCGTCCGATCGATTTTCAGCCTACATCAAACGTTTCAAAAAAGAAACAGCATTCCGCGTGAAACGCACAATAACGCACAAAGTGTTGCAAAATGCGTGGAATTGCAGAGGGCTGCGAAGTTCAGTTGGGAATGATCGCCTTGGTAGGGAACGACGAATCTAATCTCTGGTCTTCGTTGTAGATATGACATCGATCCAGACTTTATAGTCAGGAAGGCGCTCGTACGAGTAAGTGGCCTTTCATTTCTGTTAACTCAGGAGCATTTATTTATAAAAAACTTACTAAGTGCGCTATATTCTAGAGGTTAAGAGCAGCAAATCAGTTTTTTCGGTTGCCGTTTTGAGAACGGGCGCGCCAGAGGGTTCGTGTCCGTCGGTCATTTAAGGGAGATATTTGTCATGTCGAAAAAAATGTCGTCGCAGGGTCGTGTCATCAGCGTTTTATTATCTACTGTTATTGTTTCAGGGCTGGTTCTCGCCTACGCGACCGCCGCGGCGAACGCGGAAAGGTCTTCGGTGGTAGATTCCATGAAGCAACTTTTCGGGATGCAGACGGCCGAGACATCATTCGGTGCGACTGACTCATCACTTCGCCCCTTCGATACGGGTACTGGCAGCGTTTCGCTCGACACGCTGGGCAACGCAGTGACCGAGAACTTCGACTCGCTTGCTAACAGCGGCACGACAAATTCAACCCTACCGACGGGATGGTATCTAACGGAAACTGGCGGAGGAGCGCGTGATAACGAACAGTACGGTGCGGACACTGGTGCCAGCAACACGGGCGACACCTACAGTTATGGGGCTGCGTCCACGACAGAGCGGGCGTTGGGCGGACTGCGAAGTGGAACGCTGATCCCGGTTTTTGGAGCCAGATTCGTTAACAGCACTGGCAGCACGATCACCTCGCTACTCATTTCTTATACCGGAGAAGAATGGCGTCTCGGCACTACGGCACGAACTGATCGGCTCGACTTTCAGATCAGTACCGACGCGACTGACCTTAGCACCGGAACATATACGGATGTCGATGCATTGGACTTCATCACCCCCGAAACCGGAACGACAGGAGCTAAAGATGGAAATGCGGCCGCAAACCGAACCACGCTGTCGACAACTATACCGTCACTGAATATTCCAAACGGCGCCACATTTTTCATACGGTGGAACGACCCGGATGCTTCGGGAGCCGATGACGGGTTGGCAGTCGACGATTTTTCGATCACACCGCAGGGGTCCGCTGGGCCAACGCCAACACCTACCCCCAACGATCTCACGGTAACGATCAATCCTATTTCGCCGGTGTTTGGTGGTTCAGTAGCTGGTACGCCGGGTGGAATCCAGTGTCCGGGTGTTTTGTGTACGCAGTTTTATGGACAGAATCAAAGTGTTCAGTTAACTGCGACGGCGAATTCGGGATTTGGGTTTGTGAACTGGACGGGAGACTGTTCGGGAACCAATCCGGTCACGAATGTCGTGATGGACGCTCCTAATAAGAACTGTACTGCCAATTTCGCGGAGCCGACTCCAACGCCGACCGCCACGCCAACACCAACGCCGACGCCGACACCAACACCAACACCAACACCAACGCCGACGCCGACGCCGACGCCGACGCCAACACCAACGCCGACACCGACGGCGACGCCAACCGCAACCCCGACGGCTACACCCACGGCAACACCAACCGCAACCCCGACGGCAACGCCAACTCCTACACCAGGTTGTATTGTCGATCCGGTTGTCATAAATCAGAACGACAGCGGGCCTGGCAGTCTTCGCCAAGCGGTGATCGACGCATGTCCGAACAGCCGCATCACATTTACGGGGCCACGTTTAGAGATCCGCCTCACCTCGAATCAGATCGTGATCGACAAGCCTTTGACGATCGATGGCGAGAGCAACGATATCATCGTAAGTGGTAATAATCAGCGCCGCATCTTCTTTATTGGAGGCCTTCTTAGAAGTGGAGATGCTCCGAGCGGCGGGTTGGAGGCCATCAACGTAAATTTGAATGCGTTAAGCATGCTCGACGCACGCGATTTTAATGGAGCCTGTATCTTTGCTTCGTTCGGTACAAACGTCACGATCACAAGATCGCGTTTAGAGGTCTGCAGCAATTTGCTTCCGAGCTCACCTGCATCTGTTGAAGCACCAACAGGCTTTGTTGGCGGCGGAGCTCTCTACGTAGGTTTTGGCTCGACAGTAAATGTAATTGAAACAAAACTTGCGAACAACACGTCGAACGGCGGTCCCGGAGGAGCTATTTTCGCTGAGGGAACGGTGAATATAACTCGTTCGACCCTAAACGATAACACCAGCCTAGGCGGTGACGGTGGAGCCATCCATGTAAGAGGATTGCCCCGGCGTCCGGATTCACCCGAATTGGGAATCGGAGCAGGTCAGCTCACAATGGTGAATTCGACCGTCTCGGGAAATTCTTCTACCGGTAGTAACCAAGGGAAAGGCGTAGACGGTCTTGGCGGCGGCATCTTTGCCGACTTTGGATCGCAAGTAGCCATTACCAACTCGACGATCACGAATAATTTTGGAGGAGCAGCTGGATCAGGCCTGTATGTCGAGAACGTCGATATTAACAGTGCTGATGGTATAATTCCGGCTCCTGCCATACGGACTACCATCATTGCGCGTAATGGTTTTGAATCTTCTGATGTCTTCGGGCAGTTCAACTCGCTCGGTCATAATCTGATCGGCATAGTTGGAGATGCTATCGGCTTCTCCGGAGCAACTAACGACATCGTCGGCAATCTCGACTCGCCCATTGACCCGGCGCTTTTGCCTTTGGAAGATAACGGCGGCCCAACTTTGACGCACAGGCCTATTTCAGGAAGTCCAGCGATCGATAAGGGAGCAGCTGCCCCCGGGGTAACGACCGATCAGCGCAATTCGCCGCGTCCGGTTGATGATCCTGATGTTGCCAATGCTCCGGGCGGAAATGGCTCAGACATTGGTGCATTCGAAACCGGCGTGCCTCCTGCATGTGAGACGACTTACGTGCAGAGTACGCCGCCCTTCGCTTTCCAGGAGATCAGCGAAACGGGAGATACGCTGTTCTTAGACGATGATAGCGTCGGTGAGATCAATTTGGACTTCCCCTTTAATTATTTTGGTAATACCTATACCAAGATATACGTCTCGTCGAATGGTTTCCTATCCGTGCTGCCTAACCAGGGTGCCGGGTGCTGTGTAGGTCAGCCTATCCCATCCGTTGACAACCCTAACGGCGTAATTGCGGGTTTCTGGACGGATCTCCGGCCGGATAATGCTGCCGTTGGCGATGGTATTTTCTACCAGACATTAGGAACGCCGGGAAGTCGAGTCTTTATCGTGGAGTATAAAGGAATTCCGAATCATCCGTTTACCTCTCCGGCGCAGACCTTCCAGATCAAGATCTTTGAAGGTTCGAACGATATCGAAGCACACTATGTCCAAACGACACCGCCGAGCACAGGTTCGGGTGGTGATGATCGTCCTAGTGGCGGTAAAGTAAGCCGACCGGACGGTGAGCCTCTGCCTGACAATGCGACGGCAGGGATCGAGGACGAGAGTGGCTCGATCGCGAGCTCATTCTTCTACGCCAACGCGGCTATCCCTGCAAACACGGCAGTTCGTTACTCACAGGCTTGCGGTGCGCCGACACCCACACCAACACCGACCGCAACGCCAACTCCGACGCCAACTCCGACGCCGACACCGACGCCAACTCCGACGCCAACTCCGACGCCAACTCCGACGCCGACTCCGACACCGACGCCGACGCCTACGCCGACGCCGACACCGACGCCGACACCGACGCCAACGCCAACGCCGACGCCAACACCGACACCGACGCCGTTGCCGCCGGATCTGACGATCGTTAAGTCAGCGGGAAGCAGCTTCCAGCAGGGAGCTTCGGCATCGTTCAACTTGGTTGTTAGAAATGTCGGTGCGGGCCCAACGGTCGGTACCTATACCGTAACGGATAATTTGCCGGCTGGCCTCGCACTCGTTACCGCATCCGGTTCCGGCTGGAACTGTTCGGCGTCCACCTCGACGGTTGTAAGCTGTTCGCGATCGGCCGTTCTAAATTCGAACGAGATCGCTCCTACGATCGTTGTAGCCGTCAATGTTCTTTCCACCTCGGCGTTGAGCATTACAAACACTGCAAGCGTCGCTGGTGGTGGCGATGCGAACGGCGATAATAATGCTTCGACGGTACAGGTAAGCGTTGCTCCGCTGCCTGCTGGCCCGATCTTCCGAATTACGAACGTAACGCGGAACGAGACCGATTCGGGTTCGACGACGTTTGCCTTTGATGTCACGATCACCGAGCTTCCTTCGCAGGGACAGCCTGCCCGCTCGGTTGATTTTACGACCATCGACGGAACGGCGACCGTAGCCGACGGCGATTATGTCGCGGCGCAGGGCAGGCTGACGTTTGCCAGCAATTCGCCAACACTGCAAAGAGTAAACGTGACAGTAAACGGTGATATCAAGTTCGAGCCGAACGAGGTCTTCATCGTCAGGCTTTCGAATCCGGTCAATGCGAGCATCATCGAGTTTGACGGCATCGGCACTATCTTTAACGACGACGTCGAACCGCGATTCTCGGTCAACAGTGTGAGCGCAAATGAGGGCAATTCAGGAACGACCCCATTTGTATTTACATTCACGCGTTCGGGTAATCCGACGGCATTCTCGTCAGTCCTTACCTACGCCACTGCAAATGGCACGGCTGTCGCTCCGGGCGACTACGCTGCCGCTACAGGAAGCGTGACCTTCGCCCCCGGCGAAACGACCAAGACCGTGACCGTCAATGTCGTGGGAGATACTGTTGTCGAGCCGAATGAGACCTTCACGATCACCATAACGAGCGTCACGAACGGCGTCATCGGAACCGCGAGCGGAACCGGAACGATCCTCAACGACGAAGGCCTGAGCCAGAGAGTAGAGGGTGACGTTGTCGACGCAAATGGCGGGCCCGCCGGCGACAATGCCGTTCTGGCAAACGATGTGACCTACATCCGTCAAGTGCTGCTCGGAAACATTCCGCCGATCCCGTCGGGCCCGCAATTCCAGGCGGCAGACGTTAACCGAACTCCGGAGTTTGGCGAATGTGGAAACGGCCAGATCGATGCAGGTGACGTGACCGTGATCGCCGCGTACAATTTGGGCATCTTCCCATCCAAACCTGTCTGCGGACCAACCGGGCCGACTGGAAATACGGAACCGCCGTCGCTCGAATCGCCTGATCTTTCGGTACGAACACTCCGAGTAGAGAATATTTTCGGTGCCAGAGGTGAGATAGCGAGGGTTCCGGTCAGGTTCGATGCAACCGGCAACGAGTCGTCGACCAGCTTTACGCTGAACTTTAACCCGTCGGTGATGACATTTGTCTCTGCTACGATCGGTTCTGGGGTTCCTACGGGATCCAACTTATCGCTGAATACTCAACAGGCAGCCAGCGGCAAAATAGGGGTTCTCGTTGACTCAACAAACGCGTATACGGCAGGCACCCGCGAAGTGATGACGGTGCTGTTCCAAGTCTCAGCAGACGCAAGTGTTGGTAGCTATCCCGTTATATTTGCCAGCTCTCCGACATTACAAAGCGTTTCAAGCACCGAAGGAGCCCTCCTGCCTGCGGCGTACGAACATGGTAACGTTCTGATCGGTGCAACGCCGCTTTTCTCGGTCACAGGTCGAGTTCTTACGCCCGAAGGCGTGGGTATTCGAAACGCTCAGGTCCGTCTGGTCGCGGGTGACGGGTCAGTTCGCACAGTTACGACAAGTTCGTTCGGGGTTTACACCTTCAGCGATGTCAATCCCGGTTCGAACTATACGATCGCAGTCACTTCGAAACGCTACAGATTTTCCTCGCGGGCTCTCAATATCGCGAACGATGTTAGTGGTGTGGACATGGTGGGCCTGCAGTAAATAGAACTGTAATCGACGCTGCGGAATCCGCTCGAAAGCGGGTTCCGCGGCTTGCGTGTTAAAAGGTAAAAAACATTGACAGCAAACAGGTTTTTGCAATACACTTCTTAAGCACTGGTACTGAATTTTCAGCTTAATTTGAGAACCTGAATCTGCAAATCCTGCCCCGTCGTAGTTGTTTGTCGTGTAGCCACTATATGTTGCGTACAACGACTCCGCCGGCTTAATTTTCTATAGAGGAGCTTAGTGAAAAATATCATGTTCAATTCTGCATTGTCTTTTTTGGGATCGGGTCGTAAGACGCTAGTCATGCTTGGGGCCGTTCTGTTGATGGCAGCTTCGGGTTTTGTGGCCGATTCGGTTAATGCTCAGGGAAATCGCATCATTCGTGCGACAAACGGAGCGGCAAACCCCGGTCAGAACGTAACCATAAATGTCCAGATCGAGGCGCAGGGCAACGAGTCGTCGGCGAGTTTCACCCTTAACTTTAACCCGGCGATCTTGACCAACCCGCAGGTAGCACTTGGAAACGGCGTTCCGCAGGGAGCAAATCTCGGCACGAACCTCAGTCAGGTCGCACAGGGAAACATCGGCGTCTTGGTTGACTCAACCAACACATATGCAGCGGGAACTCGAAACATCCTGAACGTCACGTTCACGATTGCTCCGGGCGCTACGCTTGGCTTGACGCCGGTCGGTTTCGGCTCGTCACCTACCGGGCAGAGCCTTTCAAGCTCGACGGGAGCTCTCTTGCCGGTAACCTTTACACCTGGAACGGTCCAGGTCGGTTCGACCGCAGCTGGCGTTGAGGTTTCGGGACGAGTTGTGACGCCGGACGGCCGTGGTATCAGAAATGCCAGAGTGATCCTGACGGACCCGGCTGGTAATCAGCGTATTGCGACGACCAGCTCGTTCGGCATCTATCGCTTTACCGATGTCGAGACCGGCAGCACCTACATCTTCAGCGTTGCATCGAAGCAGTATCGCTTTACGCCGCGTGTAGTTCAGGTCGTTGACAGTTTGGCCGATTTTGATTTTGTCGGACAACAGTAGGCCGTTTTAACAAAATAAACAAAGTGGCGAGACACGTTAACGGGTCTCGCCCTTTTCATTTACTCGACCGGTTTGAACTTTTCAGACACTTTTCTGTGCAGTTCCCGGGCGAGTTCTTTGCGATCACTTCCGGTGATCGTTTTTTCTCCGAAATCAATGGTCGCGGTGTACTCCTTTACTTTGAAAAGCCGCCAAAGGTGTGCAAAGAACGAGATGTCTTCCCACCAACATGCCGCAAGGTGAGCAGGCATTTCACCTTCTGCGGTTCGATAGCTCAGAGCAGCGTAGGAGACCGGAACCCGGGCTTTCGCCGCAAACTCGAAGAAGGACGAATTAAAGGGCAGAACTGTCTCGCCCTTCGTGCTGGTCCCTTCCGGAAATACGACAACGCCCTCGCCCTGCTCAAGCCGGTCCAGTATCTGCTCGCCCGCTCTTGGGATGTCGCGACGGTTTTCTCGGTCGATAAAGATCGTTCCCATGTCGCGGCAGATCCGCCCCGCCAGAAACCAGCCCTGGATATCCTTTTTGGCGACAAATACTCCCGGCAGAACCGCACGCAAAGCGGCGATATCGGTGTAGCTAAGGTGGTTTGTTACAAGGAAAAACGGCGGCTTCGGCAGCGGGCCCGAGACCTCGATCTGCATATTCGAGATCCGGACAAAGCTCTTGGTCCAGGCAGCAAATATGACCTGCCGCCAGTAAATTCTATTGGGGATGAAGATATTAACGATGAACCAGACCGTGTGGAGGCCGATCGTCGAAGTTACGAAGAGAAAAAGTCTGACTGCGGCTCTTATATTCCTCATTCCGTTTCACTCGGCTTTCTTGAAATTATAACGCACCAGAAACTTCATCGCCATAGGTTTGCCATCACGTTCGGCCGGTCGCCAGTTCATTGTACGCACATTCCTCTCGACTGAGGCGTCGAGTCCGAAACCAGCCCATCGCTCAACATCCGTGCGTACTATATTTCCCGCAGCGTCGAGATAGACCATAAGGTCGACGGTGGCTTTGACATCGTAAAGCGATGCTTCGGTTGTGTATTCGGGTTTAAGACGTCTATACGGAACAGGTGAGCGAAAACCCTTCGCGTTCGGCGACTTTTCATCAGGTGGCTCATCGAACGCCGGCGACGCTGGCTCGCTCATTTCCTTTAGGATCGAGGTTTGAACCGCGACGCGGATCTCCGCTGCAAGCGCCGGGATCGAAGCATCAAACAGTTTTCGGGAAGTCGATGCGATGACCGATTCGGCCTTCTGAAGCTTCCAAAATATCAGTCGTCCGGTCCGCGAACTTACCACATAAACAGGGGCGTAAGTTTCAAAATAATCAGGCCGGTCAAAGGCACTGCGGCGCTGTGTCGCCGCCCTCGTTACGACAAAAGCGTCGCAGCCGATTACTATGCCGATGCGCTTTGCTTCGGCGGTTGAGAGATTGAAAGGAGTCGCCGGAGAAACGGAAAGAAAAGCCGATTCCGCGATCGACGAGTCGATCACCTTCATTTCCTTAAGGCTAGTTGCTAGATCATTGGCGAGATCGCGGCTGGTTTCCGAGCCATCGGGCGTCAGGACAGCGATACGCTGAGCGGCTGCCGCCGTACAAAGCGCCAGGATAAGGAAGTAAAGAACCGCGATCTTTTTCATCCTTTGATGAGGGTTCCAGAGTCTCGTTACGTGGTCCCGTGGTAGAGCCGCCCAATGCTTTCCTTCAGTTCTGCGGGGAAACAGATCCGGTGTATGCGATAGCCCTCCTGAAGCCCGCGAACAGCCGAACTTACAGAAGATATCTCACGGATAGCAGGCCGCGAATAGCCGTCCTCGACGAAGATCAGGTTTTTCGGGCTTGCCGAACCGCGGGCGTAAAACGAGTAAGGGGCATTACTTGGTTTGTCTTCGACAAAATAGTAATCGGTGTCGAAACCCGCCGCTGCGACGATCGCTCTCGCTTGATCAACAAAATCGACGCGCTCCGACTCAGGCATATCGAGGTCAAACGCCTTGAAAAGCCGACGCGACAGAAACCTGTCCGCCAGGTCGGAAAGTATCGCGTCACCCGAGTGTCGCCAACGTTTTATCGCGAACATGACGTCGGTGTCGTCGAGTTCGAGATGTTCACTAAGCGATAGTTTCTCGCCGGTCAGCACCTTTTCAAGCGGGGTACCGCCCGCATTCCAAACATCGCCGCCGCTTTTGAAGAGAAATAAGGCTCGGCTTATGAGTACGCGCAGTATCGCCTCAGCCGAGCGGAGCGTACGATGAAAATAAACCTGGCGATACATGTAATACCGAGCCTGGAGATAGTCCTCGACCGCGTAAAGACCGGGTGTTGAAACGTAAAGGTGATCGTCCTCGACGTTGATCTCGATAGATTTAATTATCCACTCGAGATCGTAGACCCCGTATTTTGCCCCCGTCATCAAACTGTCGCGTAGCAGATAATCCATCCTGTCGACATCCAGCTGCGACGAGACAAGCTGCGAAAGTGCACGATGCTTATAGTCGCCGCGAATTATCGCCGCGACATCATCGGCCAACGTTTCGGAAAACCCGCGAAGAAGTTTTCCGATCTCGGTTTCGCTGCTCAAAACGGCCGCGATAGTGAAATCTTCGTGGTGAAAGCCGAGGATCGATTCGATGACGTGTGAGAACGGCCCGTGTCCGACATCGTGAAGCAGTGCCGCAATGCGAACAGCGGCCTGCGTTTCGTCAGAGATCTCGTAGGTCATTCGAAGCTTCGCTATCATTCGCGTAGCCAGATGAAAAGCTCCTAACGAGTGGGTAAAACGGGAATGTTCGGCCGCTTGATAGGCGAAATACGCGAGTCCGAGCTGGCGAATGCGCCTCAGTCGCTGAAACTCCGGTGTATCGATCAGGGCCACGGTCAGCCGGCCCTCGGTCGAGTCCGTATTCACACGGATAATGTTATGTACTGAGTCGCGATAAATTCGTTCTGCCACTATTAATGTGTGTCCTGTGACGGGAAGTTGTTGTCAATTCCAAACTAACGTGAGTATAATCTATGCACCACACACTAAGGAACCGCAAGGTGCAGGAGGTTTTATGAGGAGAGCAGTGTTTTTTTCCCTTGTCGCCCTTGGGATTTTTATTGTCGGATCAGTTCAGGCCAATGCCCAGAACCGGATCAACGGGTTTGTGTTTGACGAAGCCCGGCGGCCCGTTGCGCAAATGTACGTCGAATTGCTCGACGAGGGCTATTCCTCTATCGCACGAACAAGGACAGGCGGCACGGGCCTCTTTAATTTTTCAAATCTTACGGCCGGTCAATACACGGTAAGAGTGCTTACCGGCGGTACTAACTTTCAGCAGCAATCGATCGTAGTTACATTTTCAAATATTCCGGGTGCCCGAATAGGTTCGGAGCAGGTAGACTTCTATCTGCGCACGGACCCAAAGATCAAACAGTCGCCTGCTGGAGCCCCGGGAGTCGTTTTTGCTCAGGAAGTACCCGCAAACGCAAAGCGTTTGTACGAAGGCGGAGCAGCAGATCTTGAAAGCAAAAAAGAAGAAGGCCTTGTCAAAATTAAAGAGTCGATCGAGGCGTTTCCAAATTATTTCGATGCCCTCGACAGGCTCGGGAATGAGTATCTAAATCGCGGACACTTTCAAGCCGCTTTCGTGCTTTTTACCAAGGCAGTCGATGTTAATCCGAAAAGCTTTTCAAGTAATTTCGGGCTCGGCCTTGCGGCTTTTCGGTTGAAACAGCCTGAGATGGCGGTCAAGAGCCTTTCAAAGGCGTCCGAGATCGACAGCTCGTCCATCAATGCACAGCTCTACCTTGGCATTGCGCTGCACTCGGTCAAGAAATACGATCAGGCTCTTACCGCTCTTAAAAAGGCAGATGACCTGTCGGGCGGGACGGCAGGCGAGGTCCAATTCCAGCTTGCTCGTGTGTATAAAGACCAGGGTAAATTTGCCAAGGCAGCGGATGCCCTCGAGCTTTATCTGAAGTACAAGCCTGACGCTCCAAATGTGGCGGAGATAAAAGAAGCGGTCAGTTCGCTTCGCAAGAAAAGTTAGTATCTCTCACTCAACTTTTCTATTTTATTCAATCTGATGAATTTTATATGAAAATTTGAATTCATCAGCGCTTTATTCTGTGTATGGAACAGTCTGCGTTCCAGCGTAAACTCCCATAAAACATAGTAAAAACAGGTTTTTACACCTATTTGAGCCTAGCTGGAAGTTGTGGCTCGATTTTTGCGCATATATTGCCAGTTGCATCACTTAGAGCCTCAGCATCTAGCAAGAGCTCTTAGCGACTTAAAGTTTGGATCCTGTTTCCAAGCCCCTTATTTATAAGGAAACAGGAAGTTTAGCGATAAATTATCAGGAGTTAGTAAAATATGAACAACATCATCAGATCAACGGTCTCGATGGTCGCACTTATTCTTTGCTTCAGCTTTACGGCTATGGCGCAAGAATTGACCGGTTCTATTGAAGGAACGGTTACCGACCCGAATGGAGCTGTTGTTCCGGGAGTTGAGGTTACGATCGTAAACCGTGCGGACAGTGGTTCTGCAGGTTTCCGTCGTACCGCGACCACGGATCAGAATGGTTTCTTTCGTGTCCAGCAGGTTCCGCCGGGAGCATATAATGTGACGACCGCAGCCACTGCCGGCTTTGGTGCCGGTACGGCTAATAACGTCCTTGTCGTTCTCGGTCGTTCGACCCCGGTCAACTTCACGCTCGCCGCAGGCGGCGTTGGCGTTGAGGTGGACGTTGCGGCGGACGCACTTGCCATCGACCCGACAGGTAACAAATTACAGACAAATATCACAGCGAAGACAGCTGAACTTCTGCCTAAGGGTACGAACTTCACCTCTCTTCTTCAGATCGCACCTTCAGTTCGTGCGGAGCCCCTCGGTGGTGGTTTCCAGATCGACGGTGCTTCTGGTTCTGAGAACACCTTCATCATCGACGGACAGGAAGTTTCGAACTTCCGTACCGGTACGCTGAACACGAACAACAACATTCCGTTCCAGTTCGTTCAGGAAGTACAGGTCAAATCGTCGGGCTTTGAAGCTGAATTCGGTGGAGCGACGGGCGGCGTTATCAACGTCGTGACCAAGGGCGGCGGTAACGAATTCCGCGGTGAAGCTGGTGTCGAATTCAACACCCAGCGTCTCAACGGCGATCCGCGTCCGTTCCTTAACCTTACGACCTACAATACGGGCGTGGCAGGTTCGGCAAACGTCACCATTCCGGAGTATATCCCGGTCGACAAAGATCGCGGAACCAACTTCTTCCCGTTCATCAGCCTCGGCGGTCCTGTTATCAAGGACAAAATGTGGTTCTTCGTGAGCTACGCACCGCAGTATCTCAACCTTCAGCGTACGGTTCGTCTCTATGGAACGGGCGCGGCTGACAGAGATCCGGCGAGACGTCAGTTCATCAGCTCGAATGACTATCAGCAGGAACAGAAGAACGAGTATGCTTTCGGTCGTCTCGACTGGCAGCCGTTCCAGAGCCTGCGACTCAACGCTTCGTACCTCTGGAATCCGATCGATATCCTTGGTAACCCTCCGGGTGTTTCGCCGTTCGCAACGGTGCCGGGAATCACCTTCCCTGGCCGCGGACTCGTATCTGGTCCTCAGCTTTCGAACTTCCAGGGCGGACGTCAATCGTCGAACAACACGACGGGTTCGTTCACCTGGACGCCGACCAACAAGTTGGTTGTTACCGGCCGTGCGGGCTACAGCTTCTTGAACGAGAAGCTTGGCAACTACGGTATCCCTTCGGTTGCAGGACAAACCCGTTACTTGACACAGGCATGTGATACTGGAGTCGTTGCACCGGCTGGTTTCCCGAGTTGTGGAACTCAGAACTTCCCGGGCTTCACGGAACTTCTTTTTGACGTTTCCCGTCGCCGTACGTATGATGCTGACGCTTCGTACCTCGTGAGCGATTTTGGCGGGCGCCATCAGTTCAAGGGCGGAATGCAGTGGAACGGCATTAGCAACTCCATTCAGAGCACCTTGGTTGATACGTGGGTCTTCAGGTTTGGGCCGAGCCGCACGATTGCGGCCGCTACGGGGCGTGCAGTCCCGGCTACCCCGGGTGCCATCGGTGCCGGCTGGCTCCAGCGTTTTGGTGCTCAGGGTTCGGCAGGCAGCGACAACCTGGCTTTCTATCTCCAGGATTCGTGGCAGCCATTCAGCCGCTTGACCCTCAACATTGGTTTCAGAACCGAACGTGAGCAGTCGCCAAGCTTCAACGATCAGGGCGACGGAATCACCTTCGATTTTGCAGACAAGCTGGCTCCGCGTCTTGGTTTTGCTCTCGACATTTTTGGCGACGGCAAGACGAAGCTGTTCGGTAGCTATGGACGGTTCTTTGACCGCTTCAAGTATGAGCTGCCACGTGGTTCGTTCGGTGGTAACTTCTTCCGTCAGGATCACTTTGAGATCTTCCCGGGCCAAACTGCGACGAACTTTACGCGACAAACGACCATCGGAAATCTGGGCGACCCGATCGGCGGAACTTGCCCGATCCCGGCGTCGACCAGCTACTTCACTCGCTGCCAGCTTGACTTCCGCATTCCGTCGAATCTTCCTGGTCAGCCGGACTTCGGTCAGGTCGATCCTGACATCGAAGCATTCCGCCAGAGCGAGTACACGATCGGTCTCGAGCGTGCCATTGGTAACGACTTCCTCTTCCGCGGCCGTTACACCCGTAAAATGGTTGATGTCGCTGTAGAAGATATCGGTATCCCAACGGACGGAGGCGAAGCCTACGTGATCGGTAACCCGGGACGTGGTTTGGCGAAACAGATCGCCGATGCCAGTGGCTTCCTAGCTCTCGAAGCAGTCCGTGACTACGATGCCGTTGAACTCGGTCTCGAGAAGCGTTTCTCGAACCGCTACTTCTTTAGCGGCAGCTACGTTTGGAGCCGTCTCGAAGGCAACTATGCCGGTCTCGCCAGCTCGGATGAGAACGGACGTACGAGCCCTAACGTAAACCGTAACTTTGACCTTCCGTTCATCGGATACTCGGGCCAGGGCCAGCCGGACAACGGCGTCCTTCCGACCGATCGTCCGCATGCGTTCAAGATCTACGGTGCGTATGAGATCCCGTTCAGCAAGAACAACACGCTTGAATTGACAGCATTCCAGTTGGTCCAGAGCGGTACGCCGCTGACGACCCGTTACACCGTCTTTGGTGTTGGTGGTCAGATCCTCAATGGACGCGGTGATCTTGGCCGTACGCCTTGGTTCTCACAGACAGATATGGGCGTTCGCCATAAGTATAAATTCGGTGCCGATAATCGTTTCACGCTCGTCAGCACGATAGACATCCTGAACCTTCTTGATCAGGACACGGTCGTCGGACGTAGCGAGACTCTTTCGACCACAGGTCTGACGGCTGCCAACCTCGGCATGCCTGCGGGACTTACCACGCTTCAGCAGGAAGCTCTTTACCAGCGTCAGGCTTTTGCAGGTGCTGCTAATGCTTACATTACGGCGAATAACCTCCGCAGCCAGACCTTCAACATGGATAATGCATTCCAGGGTCCACGTTCGGTCCGCTTCGGTTTCAGACTTCAGTTCTAATAAACTGATAACTTAGTCGCAAGACATTTAGAGGCTGTTCTCATTGAGAACAGCCTCTTTTTTGTTTTGAATTTTTCGAGCCAGGATCGAGATCAGACCTCTAGCAGGTGGCCCAGCTTTTCCTTCTTTGTCTTCATGTAGTGAGCGGCTGGTTCTTTAGACTCGACCTCAATGGGAACGCGAGCAACGACCGTCAAGCCGGCGCGTTTGAGAGCGTCGATCTTATCCGGATTGTTCGAAAGAACGCGGACCTTGCACAGACCGAGGTCAAAAAGTATCTCCGCACACTGCTGATAATCCCTCGCATCAACTGCAAACCCTAGTTCTTCATTCGCTTCGACGGTATCGGCACCTTCGTCCTGCAGGGCATAGGCACGGATCTTGTTGATTATCCCTATCCCACGGCCTTCCTGCTGCTGGTAAACGATGGCCCCGCGACCTTCTGCCTCGATCATCTCCATAGCACGATGAAGCTGCGGGCCACAGTCACACTTTACCGAACCGAAAACGTCGCCCGTCAGGCATTGTGAGTGAATACGAACGAGCGTCGGCGTGTCGCCGTCGAGTTCGCCTTTATACAGCACGACAAACTCTTCGTTGCTGGTGAGCGAACGATAACCGGCGATGCGAAAATCACCAACCTGAGTAGGCAGCTTTGCGCTCGCAACGCGTTCGACCGTTATGCCGCTGTCCTGCCAGCAGCAATCGCTAGCGGCTTCAGGCAAAATCGAATTGTCTAACATTAAGTCTCCTATAAACCGAATTATACTCTCTGCAAACCCAAAATAATAGGAATTGTATTCGGAGGCTTATCGCATACAGTTTCAAACCTTGGCGTCATTTCATGAGTTGGTCCGTGTTCTGGCATGAATTGCGTTGTTAACTCCTGAAGTTTCAACACGAAACGCACCGACAAACCCGGAAAGGATCAAGCAAATCCAGGTTCGCTGCGATGGATGGAGGAAAGAGGGTCGGCCATTGGATGAAGAGGCTCATCGGAGTACTGAAGTTGATAAAGCCGCCAGTAGAGGCCGCGCATGGCGAGCAGTTCGGCGTGTGAGCCGATCTCACGCAATTCGCCGTGGTGAAGGACGATGATCCGGTCGCATCGCTGGATGGTGGAAAGCCGATGAGCGACGACGAGAGATGTGCGGCCTTCCATCACACGGTCGACGGCACGCTGGATGAGCTGCTCGGTCTCGGTGTCGATCGAGCTGGTCGCTTCGTCGAGGATGAGCAGTTTGGGATCAAAAGCAAGAGCGCGGGCGAACGAGATCAACTGTTTCTGCCCGACAGAGAGCCCTGCACCGCGTTCCTTAACGACCGATCCGTAACCGCCGCCTATCTTTTGAATAAACTCGTCGGCGTGGACCTCGCGAGCAGCCCATTCGACGCGGTCGCGGCCGATCTCCGTGTTGCCCAGCCGGATATTATTCTCGATCGACCCGCTAAACAGGAAAACGTCCTGCAGAACGACCGCAAAATTAGAACGCAGGTCATGCAGGTCCCAGTCGCGAACATCCACGCCGTCCAGCAAAATGCGGCCTTTCTGGACGTCGTAAAATCGCATCAGCAGGTTTGTGATCGTCGTCTTGCCCGAGCCGGTATGCCCGACGAGTGCGATGCTCTCGCCCGGGTTGACCGTGAATGAAACGTCCTTCAGCACCCAGTCTTCGTTTTTGTAAGCGAACCAGACGTTCTCAAAAATGATCTCGCCGCGTGCTTTTCCAGTCTTTTTCGGTTCCGCGGGCGATGTGATCTCGACCTCGCGGTCCAGCAGGATAAATATCCTGTGCGAGGCGACGATCGCCGCCTGCAGAACGTTGAACTTGTCCGAAAGGTCGCGGATCGGCTGAAAAAGCTGAAGCGAATATTGGATGAACGAAGCCAGAATACCAACTGTCAGCCCCGCACCCGCTGCTGAGAAACCGCCCAATATCTCAAAACCAAACGCCACGATGACCAGAGCGATACCAACCGAACCGATAAAATCCACCAGCGGATAAAAGATCGCGTAGTAGTAGATCGTCTCAATATTGGCATTGCGATAGTCGTCATTGATCTCGCGAAACCGCCCTTTCGCCTTTGCTTCGGCGTTGAATAACTGCACGGTCTGGGCACCGGAAATATATTCCTGCAGGAACGCATTCAGCTTTGCGTTTCGCGTGCGGACGCGGTCAAAACCGACTCGAGCATGTTTGCGGAACCAATTCGTCGCGGTAAAAAGCAGCGGGATCGTGATGAGCGAGACGAGAGCCAATTTCCAGTCGAGCCAAAACATGATGCCGACGATCGCGAAAATTATGACCAGGTCGCCAAGCACGTCGATCACACCGGAGGTGAAAAGCTCATTCAAAGCATCGACGTCACCCGTCAGCCGCGTCATCGTTCGACCGACTGGATATTGGTCGAAATATGCGATCTCCTGCTTCTGAAGCTTTGTAAAAAGCTCAGTACGGATGTCGAACATCACGCGCTGGCCGACGTGATTGAGCAGGACTTCCTGCACGTAAGAGAATAGGAAACGAAACAGGAACACGCCGAAGAACGCGAGGGCGAAGAGCCAGATCCCATCGACACGCTTCGGTGTGATGAAATCATCGACCGCCATCTTCGTAAAATACGGCTGGGTAGCGATCAGAAGGTTGGTCAGGAACGTGAGCGAAACCGCGAGAGCGGCGAGCTTCCAATACGGCCGCAGATAACGAAGCAGTCGACGTGCGATCCGCAGATCATACGTTTTGCCTATGGCGTCTTCTTCGTGGTATTTTCTGACTTCGTCTGACACTTGGTTCAACTAGATTCTAACGAACACCAGCCTCTTTCCGAAATGCCGTCTGTTTCTGTCACAGAATGTTACAGAGATGTTAAAAATCATCCGAAACGGCAACTTCAGCGAATCAATGCTCGTATTCTCACAATAGAAAGCAGTAGGATGGAGGACCAAAATGTCTGACGTGATATTTCCGGTAGATGCCGGTGTAAACCCTTACCACACGACTGAGCACTATCTGCGGCGTGTTCTCTCCGGAGATGTCCGAAGCGTTCGCAACCGGCTGATCGCCGCCATGGAGCGCCTCAGCTACGACATTCTCGATGACGAAGACACCGTTCTGCGTGGCCGTCGCGAAGCCCGCGGCTGGGCGACGTCGTATTCGTCCGCCGATGTTCTCGAATACCCGATGACGCTTACGATAAAGCTGAAGGCCCACGGCGAACACGGGACACGGGCGACGTTCGACTACGTCGTCAAACATCCGTCGCTCTCAAAAGGCGAAAAAGAGATACTGACCCGCGAGGCGGAGGCGATCTCGGCCCTGGCAACGGTGCGGGCCGCTGACAACGTTTGCAGCTCGTGCGGTACGGAATCGACTGACGACTCACGGTTCTGCCGCCGGTGCGGAGCAAAAATATCAGTCGAGACCTCGGAGCTTGAGGTCCTAAGGATGTCGGCAGAGATCCGTGCAGGCCATACCTCGGTCGTCTCGACATTTATCGCGTCCCTCGTTGGTTTTGGGCTCACGGGCTCGGCCCTTCTGGCACTTCTTCTCTCAGGCGTAGTGTTCGGCAAGGGAATGAGCGCTCTGCTGGTCATAGGCATGGCTGCGAATTTTCTGAGCGTTATTTTTGTCGCCTTTGGATGGAATCGCGTCAATCGCGCACTGAAGCGCCGCCCTCAAGCCGAACCGGCGATCATTGAAGTTCCGCCTGTACCGCTTCTTTCGACACCAGCCCGCTCAAATGACCAACCACCTCCCTCGGTGACCGAGCGAACGACGAATCTTCTGCAGGGCGAACACGACCCGGGGAAAACTGGCGAGTTTGCGTCTGACACGTCCGACCGACTAAATTAAGAATGGCCGGTTGGATGCATGAATCGCTTTCTCGAACAACACAAGGGCAATTGGGAGCGGCTCGAAGACCTGCTCTCGATGCTAAATGGAACGGGTTTACGGGGTTTATCGCGAATGGAGGTCCGTGAGTTCGGTGAGCTATATCGCCGTGCGGCGGCCGATCTCGCGATCGCCCGAGCCGAGACACGCGACCCCAAACTTATCAATTATCTGAACAATCTCGTCATTCACGCCCACGGCCGCATCTACCGGGCAGAAGGGCAGGGCGTTGGGCTGATCTGGAAATTCTTTGCTGCCGATCTCCCGCAGATCTTTCGCCGCAATTTCCGTTACATGGCGCTCGCGTGCGCTGTCTATTTTTCGTTTGCGGTCTTTGGATTCATCTCGACATGGATCGACACAGATTTTACACATTTTGTCATGCTCTCTGGCGTAACGAGCGAGATAACGTCTGGAAATCAATGGTGGAAGAGCCTGAACGACGCAAATCAGATCGGGGCGACGCATATTCTCTCGAACAATATTCTTGTGACGATACGCGTCTTTGCTATGGGTGCGTTCCTAGGGATCGGGGCGTTTTATGATCTTGCGTTTGAAGGAGCGAGGCTCGGCAGTGTTTTTGCCGCTTGTTACAAATTGAACCCGCCGTTCGGCAATGAACTCGCCGCCTTCGTGGTCGGCCACGGTGTGGTCGAGATATCAACGATCTTTTTCTGTGCGGGTGCTGGAATGATGATAGGCTACGCGATCATCAACCCCGGCGACCTAACCAGGGCTCAGGCCGTAAAGAAGAAGGGCGTCGAGGCGGCAAAGATCGTCATTGGTTGTGCGTGCTTTCTGGTTATCGCAGGGATCATCGAGGGATTTCTTTCGCCCTCCGACCTGCCGGCCGCCGTAAAGATCGTGACCGGCGTCGGGACGGGCATTGCGATGTATTCTTACCTGCTGCTCGCGGGCCGCGGGGAAGATAAGCAGCAAGAGATCGAGACTATTTCGTGGGCGGCTTTGTTCCGCAGCGGAACGGCGGAACAGTTACCTTTTCAAACTTCAGAAAACTCGCGGTTTTTGGATCGGTGAGGACGAGTTCGTCGCCGCTCAGGGTGAAGTCTGTGGCATTCTGCAGTGTCTGCGTATAAGTTCGCTCAAACTGCATCACCATTTCGTCGCAAGCCATCATCGTCGAGATCAGGCCGCCGATCTTTAGCTTTTCTTCTTCGAACGAAAGATCGCCGCCGTAAACATTACACCCCGAACGCCCGCCGAGCCGTCCGTCTTCGATGTTTAGCGTGACGTTCATCTTGTCGATCGGGAACGCGATCTTCTGACGGAAGTTGTACCCGGTAAGTTTCCACTGGCCCTTTGGCAAATCACTGGCCGAAGCCGTCATCGCCGAAAATGCCAGAATTAACATTGAAAATAGAACTAGTGCGTGTCGCTGTATCATTGTATTTACCTCTCAAAAAACACGGCTCTCCTGCCGGTTCAATGATTGAACGCATTAAGTTATCTATTCTTGCAATAAAGGAGAAATTCAGATCGTAACCGATCGAACGGTCGGCAGATCGACGTCGAATGCCAGCATTGCAGAGGGTTTCATCGCTTTGGGGTCGCCTGTTGTGAGAAAAATATCATTGCCACCGGTTGGCAGTTTCCAGCGAGTGATCTTTTTGACTATTGATTCTGCAGGGTCGATAAATTTTGTGTTGCTGGACACGAATTCGGCGAGAACTCCTGCGATAGCGGGGTAATGCGTGCACGCGAGCAGGATGTGAGAAGAATTGCGAATTGGATTGAGGATGCGTTTTGCTTCATATCGCAGATCCTCCGAGCCAACATCACCGCTTTCGATCAGGCCCGACAGCGGTTGGGCGATACGCTGCTCGATCGAAACGCCGTGAGCCGCAAAACCCTTTCGGTAAACGCCCGAAAGAATGGTGCGGCGGCCACCGATCACGGCCAGCCGCGACGGGTTGAATTTGAGCGTCGCGACGATCGCGGTTTCGATCATTCCTTCAATGACGATGCCTTCCGCATCGAGATCCGGAATAGCTGTGCTCGCTGCGTTACAGCCGATAACGAGATGCGTTACGCCGAAGGTTTTCAGGAATGCGATCACTTGATCTAAACGATCGGCTAGCTCACGGCGGGGGAGTTTACCATAGGGTGTCGCTCCTGTGTCGGACAAGTAAATAACTGAAACACCAAGCTGCTCTTTAACGAGTTTATAAACACTTATCCCACCGATGCCCCAGTCAATGATCGCCAGCTTTTTCTCTATCATCTCTCTTTTCTGCGAGCTATTACGGATAGGTCAATTTCACCTCGACGCCGTTCTCGACCGGCCCACTATCAAAGGCGACAATGCGCGAATGCCAGGCCATGTTCAGGACCTCCATTTTCTGGCCCGGAAAGCGGCTTTCGAGGTACCACTTCATCTCATGCTCTGAGCGGATCGGGTTATACTCGACCATCTTTTTCCAGTCCGGATGCGAGACGAGGCGTTTCAGAGCGGCATCGAATCGGGCGTTCGACTTTTGGTTCCTCATCGTTCTCAGTTTATCACCGAGCAATCGCGGATATTCCCGGGCAGCAACCGGAACCGTAACCATATCAACAACTAAAAACTTCCCGCCCGGCCGCGTAACCCGTTTGATCTCAGCCAGAAGCGGGTCCCAATCGAGATAGCGGAATGACATCAGCGACGTCACGACATCAAACGAATTGTCGGGAAACGGCAGCACCGGGCCGTCGATCTTTTGAAATGAGACGTGTTCGTTGGCGGTATTCTTGAGTTTCGCCCGCTCGATGATGCCAGCCGATTCGTCGACGCCGATGCCAGTTGCGATACGGTCACGCAAAGCATACAATAACGCACCGTTTCCGCAGCCGATGTCGAGGATGTCGATATTGCCTGTTGGGAGATGCTCGTTCAACCATTTCCACTCGTCCTGGCGAACTCGTATGTCCTGAAAAGCGGCGTCGTACAATTCGGCGACGTGATCGTAAGACGTGTCACCATCGGGCGGACGCGGCTCGAAGCGTTTCATCTCCTCGGCGGGCATGAAGCCGAGGCGTTTCTTAGCGGCGGCGAGATAGCCATGCGATTTGCGGCCCATGCAGCCGATCGTGTAGAGCGGTCCGTCCGCAGAATCACCCGCGGAAACGTACTTTTCCTTGCTGCGTGAAAACGTCGTGTACCAGAAAAATCCGTATGTCGGAACGTTAAAAGTGCGTGCAAAAAAAGGAGCGAACCAACGGGCCGAGCGACAGCAATAAAATGCCGCGGTCGCATTTTCAGCAAACGGGATGTCGAGCTGCTCCCATTCGTATGGTGAAAACTGCTCGGGAAATGCGGTCGTCCCGAACATCGGCCCATACATACCGGAATGGCCAACGAAAATAAATTCGCTAATCGTCTTTCCCGCGGCGCGGATCTCGGCGATCGCCTCCAGTACGTCACGCTTCGACTCTGCCGCACGAGTCACGATCTCGCCATCAAAGCCCGAAGCACGTTTCTCCGCCGCCAATGTCTGCGCAACCACCGGAAACTGACGTCCGCCGAGGCGATATTTTGTCGTGTAGAGGATCAGGATCGATCGGCCTTTAGACATACCAGCCATATGATACGACAGAGAACCAAATACGGCTGCTCACTGAGTTTCATTTTTTTATATGTTCGCCAAGGACTTGCGAACGTTCAATGCTCAACCACTTCGCTATAGTAGTCCACGTTCTTTTACCCTTAAATACGATTCCAGCAGTCTGGGCGTAAGCGTTTGTGTCGTGACGTCGAGGGCCATTCCGCCCAGGGACTCAACCAATTTCAGAGCTGATTCTCGTTGATGAATGATCTCTTCAGCAGCGGACTGGGAGAAGACCTCCTTGATATCAGCGGGTACGCGGCTGACGACCGAGTTTAGGTCGCGGTCGCCAATGGTCGCGACGAGCGGCAGATGGCGTGGGCGCAGGAGCCGGAGCGAATTTATCAATTCCTTTGAACTATCTTTATCCACGAGGTCGGTCAATACCACGACAAAGGCCCGCTTCTTAAGGTTCGAGGCAATGAATTGAAAGCCGCGGGCGTATGACGGTTCGATCAACTCGGGCTCGAGGTCGTGCAGGGCTTCGAGCACTGCGTCGATGTGTTCAAGCCCGCGTTTTGGCGGGATGAACTTGCGGACGCGACGTCCGAAAACCACCAAACCGCAGTTATCTCCGGCACGGGCTGACGCAGATACCAGTGCGAGAGCAGCGTGAAGGGCGGTGTCGAATTTGGTCTCACCATCGATCCTACCGGTCATCAAACGCCCGGCGTCGAGTGCGATCATCACGGTTTGATCGCGTTCGATCTGATATTGGCGCGTGGTGAGTTTGCCGCGTCTCGCGGTAGCTGTCCATGAAATATGCCGCAGTTCGTCGCCGCGAACGTAGTCTCGCATTGACTCGAACTCGCGCCCTTCACCGCGCCTGATCGCACGACGCTGAATCGCCAAAAACGAACGAGCACCGAGAGCCTTTAGCTCCATCTCTCTCGCCCTTCGCATATTCGGATAGACCTTCACCGACTGGGCTTCGCCGAGTTCGGTCTGACACCACACTAGCCCGAGCCGTGAACGAAACCTGACGGCAGTCTTGCCGAACTCGTAACTTCCTCGCCTGGGCGGGGTGACATGATAAAAGAATTCCGCCGTTTGCTGCGGACCGATATCGAAAGACGCTTCGCGAGGTTCATCGAGCTTCATCGCAGCCGGATACTCATCCTTTACCCGCAGACGAAAGGAAGAAGGCGTCGAATTCTCGATCATTATACTCACCCGAGCCGCGTCACCGATCGCGAACCGGCGGTCAAATTCTCGCGAGATGCGAAAGCCCTCCGGCAGCGACTTGCTCATAAAGTAGTCCGCGACCGCGACGCATACCAGCACTATGTCGAACGCAAGGACCGCGTACCAAAGCACCGGAAACGTCCATGAGAGCGACAGCGGGACGAGCGCCAGGGCAAGCAGGACGTAAAAGCGTAGGGAAAAGACAAATCGCATCGAGAAGCTGATTATAACATCCGATGTTGGGTTGTGCGGGCTCAAAAAAAGTGCGCTCGGGCGATGCAACTAAACCGGCGGTTTACGGTTCCAATGGTTGGCACCAACTAAGGAGTTACAACGTGAAAGCTTTATACACGGTCGTCGTATGTCTGATCCTCTCGATCGCGATCCTTGCTCAGAGCGAGCTGCCCACGCCGCCGGCGGTCGAGGACGTATATCTTGCAAAGGACGATGGCGAAGGCCGGGCTGGCGATCCAACAGCGGAGTTTCGCGTTACTGATGTGCCGATCTATTGCGTGGTCGTACTGGATTCGAACGCGAAGGCGGTGATCAAGATGAATTTCGTCGCTGTCAGCGTTAGCGGAGTTCGGCCGGAAACGAAGGTCGTTTCTGCGAGCTATACGACCAATGAGAGACAGAATCGTGTGAATTTTACCGGCCGCCCCGAAGGCAAATGGACACCGGGCAAGTATCGTGTCGAGGTTTTCCTTGACGGCAAGATCGCAAAAAATGTCGAGTTTGAGATTAAGGGCGTAGGTGTTTCCGGTGTCACTTCGGCCTCGAAGTTCCTAAAACCGCCCGCAGAGACCTCAAAACCCAAGCCCCCGAAGCGGACCAAGCCAAATCAGTAGACCTGCTGAGCATTCAACGTCATTTGTTTACTAAATCTCCCAATCGAATGTATTCTAAATGAATGCAAAAGCGTGATAAATACGTTGTCGGACTCGTGCAAATGTCGATGAGCAATGACATCGACGCAAACCTTGCGAAGGCCGTTGAGTTCGTTCGTGAGGCCGCAGGTCGTGGAGCAAAGATCGTCTGCTTGCCAGAGATGTTTCGGTCGAGGTACTTCTGCCAGGCCGAGGATCACAGCCAGTTTGACTTGGCCGAACCGCTCGCTGGGCCATCGACACAGGCCTTGTCGAAAGTCGCAGACGAATTTGGAATCACGGTCATCGCTCCGATCTTTGAGGAACGAGCTCTGGGACTTTATCACAACTCGCTAGTAATAGTTAAGCCAGGCGAGCCCGTCGCCGGCGTGTATCGAAAGATGCATATTCCCGACGATCCGGCCTATTATGAGAAGTTTTATTTCACCCCCGGCGACATGGGCTTTAAGGCGTTCGATACTGACTTTGGCCGGATAGGCACACTCATCTGCTGGGATCAGTGGTATCCGGAAGGTGCACGGTTAACCGCACTTCGCGGGGCCGAGATCTTGTTTTATCCAACGGCAATTGGCTGGCACCCCGATGAAAAGGCAGAGTTTGGCCATCAGCAACAGGATGCGTGGCGGACGATCCAGCGATCACACGCGATCGCGAACGGCGTCTATGTAGCGGGCGTTAACCGTGTCGGCCACGAGATAATGATCGAAGGCACGCCGGGTATCGAGTTTTGGGGCCGAACATTCCTGAGTGACCCGTTTGGCGTTATCGTCGCTGAAGCCGTAGACGAAACCGAGCAGGTCGTGATCGGCGAGGTCGACCCAATGCGTGTCCAGGAAGTCCGCCGCCATTGGCCATTCCTTCGCGACCGGCGGATCGACGAGTACGGTGACATTACGAAACGTTTTATCGATTAGACCCGCGAATATGTCCGTGAAAAAAGCCCCGAAAGTTCGGGGCTCTGCAAAAATAGCAATCTAAATATAGTTATTTTAATTATTGAGCTGAATAAACCTGAACGGTTCGGCGGCCAAACTTGCGTGCTTCGCCGCAGTTAGGGACCCAGATATCGAGTTTTTTACCCTTAATGGCACCGCCCGTGTCGGAAACCAAATACGTTCCGCTCCAGGCGCCGGCATTAACTGTAACTTTCGAACCGAGTTTGAGAACTCTCGGATCGGCCGCGATAATTCCGCGACGAACTCCGTGGCCCATGGCCGTTCGTCCTTTCAGGCAGTAGGCGGTCGCCGAGAATGCTCCGCGGCTCACGCCTGCACCGACTGCTTTTGACGAGCCGGTTGTCTTGACCAGTTTCTTTTTGGTGTCGTCCACCGTTTCGATCTGGTCGTTTGTGAAAACGTTATCTATCGGATCTATTAAAACGTTATCTGTCGTATCGGAAATTGTATTTTCGATAATGTCTTGCGAATCATTCGCTATAGCGAGAGTGGATTCTGTGCCGACATTGGCGTACACGAGTGCAACGCACATTGCCAAAATGGACAGGATCGCGCCTCCTCTAACGAGATTTTTCATCAATCATTCTCCTTCTAATTCGTACTCCGTTTAAACGCAAAAATAGCGTCTGAGATTTGGGTCATCAGCCACTATTCGCATCGCACGAAGACTGTTTCGGCCGACACATTTCGACCTGTTTCCGTCCTCCGGTGAGTCGGAACTTATAGAGATGATAGCAATTCGCGACTGTTTTGTCCAACTCTGTGAAACCGCAACCCCTTATTCCATATGCAATTATTGGATCCTAAGGCGCTTAGGGGTGTAAAAAGATCTGCTATTCTGATACTATTCTGATGCGGAATCTAGCCATTTTGGCTCTGTATACGCCCCGCCAACACTGTCATTTTGGAGTGAATTCTATATGCGCGAAAGACGTCAGGGTGCCAGGCATGTTATATCGTTTCCGATCCGGGTCCGATGGAAGGATGAGAAGGGAAAAGAGGTTATCCAGGAGGGCCTGACCGATAATGTCGGGCCGCACGGCACTCTCGTTTACC
Organism: Acidobacteria bacterium Ga0077534; assembly: GCA_001464455.1. Taxonomy (GTDB): domain Bacteria; phylum Acidobacteriota; class Blastocatellia; order Pyrinomonadales; family Pyrinomonadaceae; genus OLB17. The sequence continues at coordinate 5,365 of LNEI01000029.1, read as the reverse complement.
TGCCGCGAGTCCTGCCAAACGTCGGAGGCAAGGTCCACTTGACGGTCACCGAAAACCCGGACGATGAAGTTTCCGTCGTCGGCGAGGTCATTCGCGTCGAACGCAACGCCTCTCACCCCCAGGCTGCCCTAATGCTAACCGAGGGCCTCCGCGAATGGAAAAAGAAGGTCTGGGAAGTCGCCGGAGCAACGCTCGCCGCCGCCCAACCAGAAGCCGCCGATGATTGGTAAGAAGTCTTGGCCGCCACGACGTTGTGTATCTGTCAGGACGGTATCGATGTCCTCGTCTTCCTCCATTCCCCTCTCGTAAAATCAGGAAACTTGACCGGCATTGAGCCATTCTGGACTGAGATCTCGCTCAGCGGTCCCGGAGCGCTCCAAGCGGCGGCGTCGTAGACGTCCATGTCCGGAACCAGGCCCTCTCGCATGCATTGAACTAGCCGCCAGCACATCAGGTAGTCCATTCCGCCATGCCCCCCGAGTTTGCGGGCCTGTTCGCCGACTACGCGCCAGAGGTTGTGTTCGTATTTTTCCTTGTATGCGTCAATGGTCTGCCAGCGGTGATCGGCTTTGTCTTTTTCGACATAGATTCGCGAAGGATAATCGCGAAAGATCCCCTTCGTTCCCTGGATCAGATTGATCCGGTCATACGGACGGGGCGTCGTGACGTTGTGCTGGACCATGATCGAGCGGCCCTTAGCGGTTTTGATAAGATTGGTATTGTAATCACCGGCCTTGTAGACCTCCTTCTGCCGCGGATCGTTAGCGTCGAGTTTTTCTTTTCGATAATCCTGCAAACCAAGACTTCCAGAGCTCATCGCGACCATAAAATCGAATTTGTCACCGCGATTGATGTCCATGTAGTTCGCGACCGGGCCGAGGCCGTGTGTTGGATAAAGGTTACTGTCGCGAAGCGTGTGATGAGCACGCCGCCAAAGACCTTCGTCCTTGGTTTCGAAAAGGATCGCCCGCAGGTCGTGGTTGTACGCTGCTTCGCCGTGAACCAATTCGCCGAAAACACCGGCCCGCACCATGTTCAGGATCAGCAGCTCGTCGTAATCGTAGCAGCAATTCTCCATCATCATCATGTGCTTGCGGGTGCGTTCCGAAGTGTCGACTAACTGCCACAACTCCTTGATCGTGTAGGCGGCGGGCACTTCGAGTGCAACATGCTTTCCCGCCTTCATCGCGTCGAGAGCCTGCGGAACGTGCCATTCCCAAGGCGTCGCGATATAGACGACGTCGATGTCGTCACGCTTGAGCAGCTCGGCATAGCCGCGATCGCCGTTTACGTAAACCGCCGGAGCCGGTTGTCCCGCTTTTTCGACCATCGCTTTAGCTTTGTTAGTCTTTTCCCTCGCGATGTCGCAGATCGCGGTGACCTTAACATTCGGGATGTTAACGAATTCGCTTAAAATGCTGCGGCCACGCAAGCCTGTGCCGATCATAGCGACTCGCACCGTATCACGCCGCTCAAACGGCACGCCGATCATCGTTTTCGCCGCCTGCGGTGGTCCGGCGATCAATTCGCTAAGGACATGTTCGTCTGAAGCAGCGGCTTTGGTCTCAATACCAAAAAGGCTCAGGCCAAATCCGGCCAACGCCGTATTTCGCAGCATCTCGCGACGTGTCTGTTTGTTTTCAGTCATTTATGTAGTTTCCCTGTTAGGTTTTGACCATTATATCCCGATTTGTTTTTACTCACGCCAGTTTCCCGCTACAATCTAATTTTTATGAACGCCGCCGCTACATCTTATCCGCGTAACAAGATCAAGATCCTCTTGCTCGAGAATATCTCCGACGCGGCCGTCGCCGAGTTCGAGGCGGGCGACTATCACGAGATCACCCGGCTCGGCGGGGCTTTGAGCGAAGAGCAGCTGATCGAGGCGGTCAAGGGTGTTCACCTGATCGGCATCAGGTCGAAGACGCAGATAACGCGGCCGGTGATCGAGGCGGCTGATAAATTGCTCGCGATCGGGGCGTTTTGTATCGGCGTCAATCAGATCGACCTTGCGGCGGCGACGGACAACGGCGTTGCGGTTTTTAACGCTCCTTACTCCAACACCCGCTCGGTTGCCGAGCTTGTGATCGGCTTGTGCGTGATGCTGATACGCAAGATAGCGGACAAGAATGCAGCCGCACATCGCGGTGAGTGGCTGAAGGACGCTAAAGGTAGCTACGAGCTTCGCGGCAAAACACTCGGCATCATCGGTTATGGCAATATCGGTTCGCAGGTCTCGAATCTCGCCGAGGCGATGGGAATGCATGTCGTTTACTACGACATCGCGATCAAACTGCCGCTCGGCAATGCGAAACAGGTCCGTGAGCTGAAAGAGCTGCTTGCCCAGTCAAATATCGTTACGCTTCATGTCCCGTCAGATGCAACGACTCGGAACATGATCAATGGGAATGCCCTTCGCGACATGCAGCCCGGAGCGATCCTCATCAATCACAGCCGTGGCGACGTAGTAGATCTCGTAGCCTTACGCGATGCGGTCTCTAGCGGCCATATTTCCGGAGCGGCCGTAGATGTTTTTCCGGTTGAGCCTGAAAAGAACGGCGATCCTTTCGAGACGGTTCTACAGAAGCTCCCGAACGTCATCCTCACACCGCACATTGGCGGTTCGACAGAGGAGGCACAGGCAAACATCGGCCTAGACGTGACCGCAAAACTTATCAAATACCTCGAACTCGGCACCAGCGAAGGTTCGCATACCGTTCCACCTGTTTCCCTGCCGCCACAGGCCGGAACACACCGCATCCTTCATATTCACCAAAACATCCCCGGCGTCCTCGGCGAGATCAACTCCCGTCTCTCCGCCCGCGGCATCAACATCGTCGGCCAGTACCTCAAGACCAACGATACGATCGGCTACGTCATCCTCGACATGGACTCGGCCCTGTCAAAAGAGGCCTTTGAGATCCTAAAAGACATCAAGGGTACGATAAAGACAAGAATGATCTACTGATCCTCGGACCAATAACCCATCCAATCTCAATAACTTACACCGTCTGAGACGCTTAGTTTACCCAAAGTGTCCCACGGGTGTCCCACGCCTCTCGTGGGACAAATAACTCGTTAAATATCAACAGCTTACGGCGAAAAAATCGTCGAACATCGTAACTTTTCAAAAACTTTTTGTAAGTCAGGGTCCTATGACCCGTCCTCGAAAATTTACACCTGTTTGATCGTTTGTCGTGCTAAGAGGCCTCCACATTTGCGGGAAAAGGGTCTTGCTTGTCAAAGATCGCTGAAGCTAGCTATTTGATACGAAATTAGGTGCAATAATGTTTCATAAACAGGACAAGGCCGAGATCGGCTATTGCTTTCCAGCTCGAGGCCTCGTATTTCGTCCTTCGATATTTCTACCGTTTGGCCGCGGAGGCCGCTCGTTTTCGAGTTGTGTCAACCGCTCTTCGAGGCGCTCGATCAGGGACTGCTGTCGTTTCCCTAGCTCCCTCTGCCTGGCCAATTCCACGGCTTGAGCCTCGATCTGAGATTGCTGCTCTTTGATCGCGTTGACCAGCACCACGCCAATGCGGTCGTATTTAACGCCCTCGATCTCGCCTTTGGCGTTTAGGGTCGTCAGGAGCGGTTCGATCTCGGCAACCTCTTCGGCGACCAGGCCCAGGTCCGCCATTCCGCTGTCCCTCCAATTAAAGGTGACGGGCCGCAGCCGGTTGAGCAGGTCGAGGCCCGGTGAGAAGTCCGCGATATTGGATTTATAGCGAAGCGAGGAAGAGCAAGTGGAGATGTCGCTTGACGCATTTCGGCAGAGAGCGGTCGCCCCGGCTGCACCTAGTGTCGCAAGCTGCAGTACACCGCCAGGTCGGAGCCGCATCTGGGTATTCCCATTATTCTCGCGGAACAAGATCTCACCCCCCGTCGGCCGGTTGAGCAAAACATCAACCCCGCTGCCCCGCAAAGTAAACGTGTCACAGCTGCCAAAGGGTCCGTTGAGGCCTATCGAAACTGAACCGCTGGGACATCCCGCTCCGCCGAAAAGGATGCTGCCGTTGTTATCAGCCACCTCGAGCCGCGTAGTCGGTGAAGTTGTTCCGATGCCGACATTCGTATTGCTGGCAGCTCCGTTTACGCCGCTGACGCTTCCGAGCACGAGTGAGTTACTTGCTCCCACTGCGGCGCGATATCCGATCGCAGCGGCGTTCGTCAGATTATCGCCAAGCGCATTTGCGGCGGCGCCAACCATCGTATTATTTGCCCCCGTTGTGTTTGCAACACCCGCCCCTCGGCCCAAAAAGACGTTATTAGAACCTGACGTGTTAATGCCTCCCGCGGAACTTCCGAGGAATGTGTTGCTCGTTCCATTCGTGTTTTCTCTTCCAGCGTTACTTCCTAAGAACGAGTTATCAAATCCCGAGGTGTTCGAGTCGCCCGCCAAACTTCCTAAGAAGGTGTTAGCACTACCGGAAGAGTTTGCCTGTCCCGCATTCAAACCAACGAAGGTATTACCGCTGCCAGGAGCACTTAACATCCTAGAACCGCCAAGATTAAACTGAGTCACCGAATTGATAACGTTCCCCGACAGCGTGCCCCCGACCGTGCCGCTACCGCTGATGTTAAAGTGACTTGAGCCCTGTTGCGTGGTCTGGTTGAGGATGACGCCGTTGCCGAGTCGGGCCGGATCGAGGCTTCCGGTAGAAATATTTGCGGCGCTGAGATTCGTCAGGCCGCTGCCGTTACCAGTCGCGGTTCCGAGCAGCAGCAGATTGCCCGGTACGCGAACCAGATCGGCCGAACGCCCCAGCACGACCGTGTCGCTCGACCCCACGGATGCTCCCGCTCCTATCGCGGTTCCAAAACTAATGCCGGGCAAGTAATTTGTATTTGCACCAATTAGGGTGTTGTTGCTGCCCGAGGCGATGAACTGTCCGGCGCTCACACCGAAGAAAGAGTTATTCGAGCCGCCGACATTATCACGTCCCGCCCCTACTCCGAAATAGCTATTTCCGCTCCCCGTGGTGTTCTGGATGCCTGCTGCCGAGCCGAAGATCGAATTGGCGAACCCGGTCGTGTTCTCGCGACCTGCCATCGTACCAAAAAACGAGTTTTCTCCGCCCGTGCTAGACTGACCGGCATTGAGGCCCACTGCAAGGCCCCCACTGATGCCCAGGATCCGGTTGGTGCCGATGTTGAACTGGGTCGTTGCGCTGAAGATATTTGCCGTGCCGGTTCCGCTGATGTTGAAGTTGCTCGACGCCTGCTGGGTCGTTGTGTTTTGAATGAAGCCTGTTGGGGCGATCCCACCGAGCTGCGTGGCGTTGGTTGCGGTCGCGACCGCTCCGGTCACCTTCGCACCGCTAACGCCCACGATCTTGGCGTCGGTCACTGAACCGTCGGCGAG
>LNEI01000028.1 GCA_001464455.1 Acidobacteria bacterium Ga0077534 | reverse complement strand
CTAATTCTCTGCGGCCACGGGCTCGGCGCCAGCCTCGCCGAACTCGCGAGACTCACCAGCCTAAACAGCTCAACCGTCGCCCGCCGCCTCGAATCCGCCCGAACATCGCAACGCGATAACGACAACCTTAGAGAACTGGTAGCGAACGTTAGCAGTAACTACGAGAAGCGGAAGAATTCCAACATTGCATGACTGACCCCTTTCCTCACATTATGACTGACCCCTTTCCTCATGGACCCCTTTCCTCATACCCTTTGTGACTGACCCCCGTACCCTGCAGGCGAGATTCATTTGTCATTGGGGGGGGCCAAATGTCATTTGGCTGACCCCTTCAAGGTTTCCATTTCCACGAGTCGATTGCAATCAGTGTAGTTAAAAGTAAAAAGGACATCACCTCAATAGCAGTTAGATGAACGAAGAACTCACCATATACATTTAAGAATCCAGGACTTCCGGTGAGACTTTGTACCAGATACTTGTGATACAAAGTGTAAGTCATTGCGAGGGTCGCTCCGGCCAATAGCAATATTCTGCTTCCCTTAGAGGCACTTCCCCGAATCACGACATAAATGTAAATAAACGAAAAAAACCAACAGAGCACGATGCCGCCTACAATTGGTTCCATCAGACTGGTTCCATGAACTGCCCATTCTATCGAGCCAGAATCCGGATACTCGACCTTAAAAGCGGCACTGTAACCGTATCGAAAACCGATGAGGGCGGCGAGCAGATAAGTACATGCAAAGAAAACAGCGACCGCAATTGCGGCGTTTATTACTTCTTCTTTCCTTCCAGAAATATTCATAGCACTCTCGGCGTATACACTCTCGGGGTCAGTCGCACTCTCGGGGTCAGTCGTGCGATATTGCAATTCGCGATCTCTGCCGCTGGAAATCGCATTGTCGCACGATTTACGCTACGTTTCCATTTTTTTTCTTGATCTTCTAATGTCGATTAAGCAGCATATTTGACTGCTAACATAGCCGCTTCGTTTGTTCTTGTTTTGGGAATGACCCTTGAGCATCATGACATGAATGATGGTGCAGTTGACGAGGAGGAGGCTTGGGGATGATGCATCTATTGATTGGTGTGTCCCAGCGGTTCGGAGTTTTGCGTTTTTGTTTGCGTTGGGACGCGTTTTGAGGACTCTGAGGGACATTTCCGGCGCGATTGTGACGCATAGTGGGGCACAATATTTTGGGGCTCTGGTCCGGGAGTGGTCTATATGGCGACACATCGCTCGCCAGCTCCGGGTGCGAGCGCGCCAAGTGCCCGTTTTTACTTGGGTTGCTTTGACAAAGGCGGGTTTTGGCGCGTAAACTCTAGGTTTTCACTTTCGCAGTGAAAACTAATGGAGACGAGTTATGCCGAAGAGAACTTATCAACCGAACAACCGCCGTCGCGCGAAAAAGCACGGATTCAGGGCGCGTATGGCGACCAAGAACGGCCGGGCCGTGATCAAACGCCGCAGGGCGAAAGGCCGCAAGCGTCTGACGGTTCACCATTATTAAGCTTTTCGTTACCGAAAGAGGCTCGGCTGCTGAAACGCGCCGAGTTTCTTCGTGTTTACAATGAGGGTGCGCGTTTCGAAGGCCGTTTTATGACGGTCTTTATTTTGCCGTCAACAGGCCCGCTGCACCGCGTAGGAATAACGGCGACCAAGAAAGCGATCGGCAAGGCACACGACCGCAATCGTGCGAAACGCCTGCTGCGTGAGAGTTTCCGGTTAAGCCGGGCCGAGACGGATGCCGTCTTGCAGAGATTCGACTGGGTCCTAAACGCCCGCCGAAGCCTGATGCACGCGAAGCTCGATAAGCCGCTTGCCGAGTTTCGGCAGATCGTGGCGAAGATAGGCAGACGCCTGAGCAGTAGCGAGGGTGCGTGACTAGTGGCTCGAGTGTAGCGACTACACACTTGAATGATCATTTCGTGTAGTTCGTGATATTTCGTGGTTCCTTCCCTAAAGGCTAACCACGAAATACACTAAACTCACGAAAGGGACATGAAGTACCTGGTTCTGGACATGATCGGTTTGTACAAGGCGTTTGTTTCGCCCTTTCTGCCGCCTGCGTGTCGATTTGAACCGAGCTGTTCTGAATACGCACGCGACGCGGTCGAGAAATACGGGGCTCTTCGCGGAACATGGATGGGCGTAAAGCGTATCTTACGCTGTCAGCCATTTTGTAAGGGCGGGCATGATCCGGTGAGGTGATCTTTGATCTTGGATTTTTGATCTTTGATTTGATTATCGAAAGGTCATTCAGAGCTCAAAGATCGAAGGTCAAAGATCAAAGACCAGAATTTATTGATGGAAAATCAAGGTAACAGCAATAACCAGTCGCGATTTCTGATCGCGGCAGTGCTTTCGATGGCGGTTCTTTTCGGATGGCAATTCTTCTTTGCGCCGAAGCCTGATCCCAATGCGAATTCAAATTCGAACACAGCCTCGAACACAGCGGCTAACGCTAACGTCGCCGCGAGCCAGCCTGCTGCTCAGCCGACACCAGCCGCTCAGCAGCCCGTCGCTCCGGCTGCAGTTCCTGATTCGGTTCCTAGCCGGACGATCACGATCAAATCACCGCTTTACGAGGTGACGTTCGATTCGAAAGGAGCTCTGGCAACGAGCTGGGTGATCCTGCAGAACAAGTCGCCTAAGAATGAGTATCAGATCTATGCGGACGGCTCGACCTCAGCTAATCAAAAGCCCCTCGAGCTCATTTCACAAAAGGCCCGTGAGCAGAATCCGCGGGAATTGCCGTTTCGGCTGACGACCCCTGACGCTGCGGTTACAACTGCCATCAACGACCGAAATTATCAGATCTCGGTTCCGGAAGATACGATCACGCTGGCCGCCGGCGAGGAAAGGCCGATCGAGTTTTCGTTTGTGGGCGAGAATGGCGTCGAGATCAAGAAGGCTTTTGTTTTCCGGGCAGACAGCTATGTCGCCGACCTCGCGATAACCGCAAAACAGAACGGGCAGCCGATAGCCGACACAAAGCTCGCCATCGGAGCCTCGATCGGCGACCACGCGATCAACTTTCACAGCTTTTACCACACCGAGTCTGAGACCGTCGCCGCGTTGAATGGTGATATTAGCCGTTACTGGGGCAATTATTCGTTCACGTACGATGCCAGCGGACAGTCGATGCTGGCTGACCGTGGCAACGTCGATTGGGTAGCGATGGGCGATGCGTATTTCGCAATGGCCGCGATACCGGCGAGCCCCGTTGCGGGGGCGGATTATCGGGCCTCAAAGTACGACGTCAACATCGAACCAGTCTACGACAGTGTCTTCAACTGGGTGCTCAGAAGCCCTAAAACCACGGAAACACGTCACCTCGTGACGGCGTTTATGCCAGTACCCGGCGACGGTTCCGTGACAAAGCTTTTTACGGGGCCGAAGGATTACTTTCTGCTCAACGAGCTAAGCTCGTCGCTCAAAGGGGCCGACGGCAGAGCGGTTTCCCTCGTTGACCTGATCAATTTCAGTAACTACTGGTGGCTGCGTTGGATGACAAAGCCCTTGTCGATCCCGATCCTCTACGCGCTGCACTTTTTCAACACGATCACGCTAAACTACGGCGTCGCGATCATAGTCTTTACGTTCCTTTTCTACATGCTCCTGTTCCCGCTCAGATGGTCGCAGTCGAAGTCTTTTAAGAAAGCTTCCGGCAACGCGCCAAAGATGAAGGAGATCCAGGAAAAGATCAAAGACCTACAGAAGAAAGGCGTGCCGAACGACGATCCGCGCATGCGGCAGCTTCAGATGGACCAGCTGAAGATGACCAAGGACGCTCTGCCCATCGGCGGATGCCTTCCGATGCTGCTCCAGTTCCCCCTGCTGATCGCCTTCTACACCGCCATCACCATCGCCCTCGATGCCCGACAAGCATCGTTCCTATGGCTCCCCGACCTATCGGCCGCTGATCCCTGGCATATCCTCGAGTTCGCCTTTGCGATCTCGATGATTCTTTCGATGAAGTTTACGCCGCAGGCCGCGGTTATGACTCCGGAACAGGCGATGCAGCAAAAAATGATGACCTGGCTCATGCCGATAATGATGCTCTGGGTCATGTGGACGGCACCTTCGGGCCTTCTGTTATATTGGTTTGTTGGAAATATCGTCAGTTTTGGGCAGCAAATGGTTATCAATCGTCTGAATAAGACAGACGTTCCGCCGACAACGGAGGTCGTCGAAACCGTCCCGAAAGGTGCGAAAAAGGTCAAGCCAAAACTTGGAACGTCGGCTGCCAACATGCGTACAAAAGGTGCTAAATAGTTTTTCATGAAGGGGGGACAGGCTCGCAGCCTGCGATAAAGTTATGAACCAGACCTGCGATAGTGCGAAAGAATTTCTTGGCGGATTGCTATCCGACGTGAAATTTGACCTTTCGGTCACGTCGACATGGACCGATGAAGGCTGTTTGCTTGATCTAATTGGTGAAGATTCGCATTATGCCCTGACCGAGAATGGTGAGCTGCTTGACGCCTTCGAAGTCGTCCTGTTCCAAGCGTTTGGCCGCGAGCTCGATCGCGAGCATCGCTTTGTCGTCGACGCGGAAGGGTTTCGCCAAACCCGAAAGGCCGAACTTCATGCAATGGCCCGCTTCGCCGCCGATCAGGTTCGTAAGAATGGTCGGCCATTCACTTTCGGAGTGCTAAATTCGACCGAACGCCGCATAATCCATACGACGCTCCAGAAAGAGGAAGACCTGTTTACCGAATCGGTCGGCGACGGCCGGGATCGGCGTCTGCAGGTTAGGCTACAATAGCTTCCTCGTAGAACCATTGTAAGAAATCCACGGATCGAGAGTCTCATCGTACTCGGGCTGAATAGTCTATAGTTGTACCGATGTCGCAAACTATCGTCGCACTCGCAACTCCCACCGGCCGCAGCGGTATCGGTGTGATCAGGCTGAGTGGTGAGCGTGCGCTCGAGATCCTGAAAAGGCTTGTGAGCAAGCCGGACTTTTCTCCCGATCCACGAAAGGCCGTGCTCTGTTCCCTCTCCGATCCGGTTTCCAACGAAACTCTCGATGAATCGGTCGTGACTTTCTTCAGAACTCCGCGATCATTCACCGGCGAGGATGTTGTCGAGATCAGTTGTCACGGGTCACCCGTTTTGCTGCGGCAGGTGATCGATATCTGTCTGTTGCTCGACGCGCGGCTTGCCGAGCCGGGCGAATTCACGCTCCGGGCCCTTTCTAATGGTAGGATCGACCTTGCCGAGGCCGAGGCAATACGTGATCTGATCGACGCTCAAACGACAACATCTGCCCGCCAGGCTGTCAGGCAGCTTCGGGGTGAACTGTCGCTCGCGTTACAGCCGCTAAAGGACGACCTGCTGAACATAATTGTTGTTCTCGAGTCGGCCCTTGAGTTTGTCGAAGACGATCTTCCGACTGTGCAGCTCGATAGCGTCAAAAGCAACTTATCAAAGATTGCTTCGGAAGCCGGGCGGCTCGCGGATACATTTCGGGCCGGGCACCTTATTCGAGAGGGTCTTCGTGTTGCGATCGTCGGCCGGCCCAATGTAGGTAAGTCTAGTCTTTTCAACGCGTTACTCGGTTCAGACCGAGCGATCGTCACGGATATCGCGGGAACGACACGCGATCAGATCCACGAGCGTTTTGTCGTTGATGGCATTCCGATATCTCTCATCGATACTGCCGGTCTCCGGGAGACAACGGATACGGTAGAAAGCATCGGTGTAGAGCGAGCCAAGGCCACGATGACGGACGCAGACATTGTTATTGTAATGCTCGACGCGAGTGAGCAGACATCCGACTACGACCGGCAGATACTTGCTAGCGCCCAGCATCTAAACTTCATCATCGCTATAAATAAGATCGACAAAACTCCTGCTACCGACATCGATAAGTTAGTCGCCTCAGAGCATTCGTCACTGGCGGACTTTCGTGAAAAGATAACGCCTATCTCGGCAAAAACAGGCGAGGGGCTCGATGATCTGAGACATGCAATAATTCGGCCTTTTGCAGCGGAAGATATTTCAAACGCAGGATTCCTGGTCACCGACGCCCGTCATCACGATCTACTGATACGAACGAAGAATGAGATCGAGCGGTCGTTGTCCCAACTCAACGAGAAGATCAGCGAAGAGATCGTCCTCATCGGGCTGCACAATGCCCTTCGTTATCTCGGCGAGATAACTGGCGAAACCACGACCGAGGACATGCTAACTCGAATATTCTCAACATTTTGCATCGGAAAGTAATATGGATAGACGAGATATCTTGAAAGCCGTCGCGGCCCTTCCTCTCGCAGCAACTGCGACGGCGCAAAGCAATCGAATGCCATCGAGAAAGATCACCAAACCGAAACGCCTTGCCGCGGGCGACGCCGTCGCTGTCATCGCACCCTCAAGCGGTGTATCAAAGCAGGCTTTCGACCGGGCTCTCGAAAATATACGTATCCTCGGGTTCGTTCCAAAAGAAGGGAAACACGCGAGAGGTAGCAAGGGGTTTTTGTCGGGAACCGACGATGAGCGTCTTCAAGATCTACACTGGGCATTTCGTGACGCTGAAATAAAAGGCATCTGGTGCGTGCGGGGCGGCAGCGGGTCACCACGCCTGCTGCCGGATTTAGACTATCAGCTGATCAAGAAGAATCCGAAGGTATTTATTGGGTTTTCTGACATCACCGCTCTTCACTTGGCAATCTTTCAAAAGACAGGCCTTGTGACTTTCCATGGCCCGGTCGGCACGTCGGAGTACTCTGAGTATACTAAAAAGCACGTTCTCAACATGCTTGTAACTCCAAGCGCCCCATATAAGGTTGACGTTTCGGAATTTAATCTTCAGCCTGCGTCAGAACTATTTCGGCCGACGATTGTTTCGCCAGGCAGGTGCCGTGGGCCGCTTACGGGCGGTAACCTGAGTTTGATCGGAGCCCTAGCCGGTACGCCGTTCGCGCTCAAAGATGTACGAGGAAGATTGCTATTTCTTGAAGATATCAATGAACCTCCCTATAAGGTTGACAGGCTGCTCACGCAGCTTCGGCAAAGTGTTGATCTTAAGACGGTTGCGGGTATTGCACTAGGCGTTTTCGCAAGCGGTGAACCCACTCGGGATGCGCCCTCAGCATCACTTTTGAGTGTTTTCCAAGACCGGCTCGGAGATCTGGGAGTACCGGTTGTTTACGGACTTTCTTTCGGTCATATTCGCGATAATTTCACATTACCGATGGGGATAGTTGCTGAGCTTGATGCTGAGAAAGCGACGCTGACGTTTCTTGAAACTGCAGTTAAGTGACACAAGCCCTGCAATACTTGCTATAATCAGGGGTTTTGGCAGATGTTTGACGAAACTTTTGATGTGATTGTGATCGGTGCGGGCCACGCGGGGTGTGAGGCGGCCTCCGCTTCTGCGCGCCTTGGTGCAAGGACTGCGTTGGTCACGATCAATCTTGACCTTATAGGCCAGATGTCTTGCAATCCGGCGGTGGGCGGTATAGCGAAAGGACATGTTGTTAGAGAGATCGACGCTCTTGGCGGTATTATGGGCCGGGTAATCGATCGAACCGGAATCCAGTTTCGCCTGCTGAATCGTTCACGGGGCCCGGCAGTGCAGTCGCCGCGTGCTCAAGCTGACCGAGCGCTGTACCGCACCGAGATGCGTCGCGTGCTCGAATCGACGCCTGATCTGCACCTCAGACAAGGTGTTGTCGTCGATCTAATTGTTGAAAACAATACGGTTAAGGGCGTTGAGATGCAGGATTCTCGTCGCTTTGCCGCTAAGGCAGTCGTCGTCGCGACCGGGACCTTTCTTAACGGGATGATCCACGCGGGCCGCCAAACATTCTCTGCAGGCCGAGCTGGCGAACCTGCTTCAATCGAGCTTGCTGAGAGCCTAAGGAAGCATAGTTTTCCCGTAGGACGCCTGAAAACAGGCACGCCCCCTCGGCTTGATGGCCGTACAATTGACTGGGATGCGTTTGAACCTCAGCCACCCGACGAAAAGCCGGTCGCTTTCTCATTCTCGACCGACGAGATCAAGCAGGAACAGATCCAATGCTTCATCGGCTACACGAGCGAGCGGTTGCATCAAACCATTCGTGACAATCTACACCAGTCGCCATTATACTCCGGCAAGATCACGGGCATCGGACCGCGGTATTGTCCGTCTATAGAGGATAAGGTCGTCAAGTTCGCCGATAAGGATCGACATCAGCTATTCCTCGAACCGGAAGGCAGAGGCACCAACGAAGTATACCTAAACGGTTTCTCTACTTCCCTTCCATCGGCGTTGCAGCACGAACTGCTACGGATGGTCGAAGGTTTTGAGAATGTTCATATCATTCGGCCCGGGTACGCCATCGAGTATGACTTTGTCGATCCGCGTGAGATGCGACCGACAATGGAATCGACTCGCATGAAGGGCATGTTTCTGGCAGGACAGATAAACGGAACCACCGGTTACGAAGAAGCCGCTTGTCAGGGACTTGTCGCCGGAATCAACGCAGCATTTTCAATTGATGGCCGTAAACCATTTATTCTACAACGAGATGAGGCATATATCGGGGTACTAACAGATGACCTGATCCGTCACGGGGTCGACGAGCCTTATCGCCTCTTTACGTCGCGTGCTGAAGCCCGTCTGACGCTTCGCCATGACAATGCTGATACCAGGCTTTCGCCCAAGGGCCGCGAGGTCGGGCTGTTGGGTGAAGCGGAATGGGAAAGGTTCAACCAGAAGCGCGACCGGATCGCCAAGCTCCGAAACGCTTTGGATCAGACACGGTTCAAACGATCATCGGCTGAGTACGCTGGTGTTTCTCAGTTGCTATGCGTTGATCTCGGGGATTCGATCACGTTGTCGCAGCTGGCGATGCGACAGGGTGTTACACCTGATCTTGTGCTCCGACTGCTCCCAAACGGCTTCAGCGAAGAGATCAGGCTCACTGATCTCGAAACCGCGCTAGCCGATTCCCTTTACAGCGGCTATATCGAAAAACAAAAGCTCGCAAGCGAACGAGTGAACCATCACGACTCGCTAAAGGTTCCAACGGATTTCAATTTTAGGACGATCGGCGGTCTTTCGAATGAGATGGTGGAGCGACTCGAACGGGCTAGGCCAAGCAACTTTGCTCAGGTGAGGAATCTTCCAGGAATGACGCCGGCCGCGGTTTCATCAGTTTTGGTTCATTTGACGGCAAATTCGTCACGGCGGGCAGCTTGAGGTTTGAATTACCTATAGGTTGTGGCACGTGCCACACAGTTCCGGGACTGTGGCACGTGCCACATTCGTCTCTGATTTATCCTTTACGTGGCGCTGTGCTAGTTTATTAGTTTGCGAATAGGCGATTAGATGGGAAAGATCATAGCGGTTGCGAATCAGAAAGGCGGTGTCGGGAAGACTACAACATCAGTTAACCTAGCCGCCGCATTGGCTGCGGAAGGTAAAAAGGTGCTTCTCGTTGATGCTGATCCCCAGGCGAACGCTACTTCAGGAGCGGGAGTTCCACGTTTAGCGAACCGAAAAACCCTTTACAATGCTCTAGTTGGCGGCGATTCTCCCCGAGAGATGGTGCTTCCGACTGAGATCGACACGCTTTGGGTTCTTCCGGCCGACAAAAATCTCGCCGGGGCTGAGATAGAACTGGTTGAAACAAACGAGCGGAGCCACGCCCTTAAACGTGTTCTGAACAATGTTCGCGATTATTTCCATTATTTGATCATTGATTGCCCCCCTTCGCTTGGAATTTTAACTCTAAATGGCCTGACGGCTGCGGATTCGCTGCTCGTACCGATCCAGTGCGAATATTATGCCCTCGAAGGAGTAACTGAGCTGTTTGATACTCTTGCGAGGTTGCGCCGGGAACTGAATCCGAAATTGGCAATTGAAGGGCTTTTGCTAACCATGTACGACGAACGCACGAATTTGTCGGCGGCGGTAGCTAAGGATCTTCGCGATTTTTACGGTTCACAGGTTATGAAGACCGTTATTCCAAGAAATGTTCGGCTTGCCGAAGCTCCAAGTTTTGGCAAGCCAATAATGCTCTACGACCCGCGGTCGCGTGGAGCGGAGAGCTATGCGGAATTAGCAAAGGAGATCCTAAAGAATGCCTAGACAAACACTCGGCCGTGGCCTTAGCGCTCTCCTCGGAGACGATAAACCCGTTGAAGCGACTGAACAGAGATCTAGCCTTGAGATAGACATCGATCTCATTAGCCCAAACCCAGATCAGCCCCGAAGCCGGTTCAGTGAGGATAGTCTTGCGGAACTTGAGCAGTCGATCAGGATGAACGGCGTTGTGCAGCCGATCGTGGTGCGGCAAGTAGGTACCCGATACGAGATCGTTGCGGGTGAACGCCGTTGGCGGGCGTCGCAGCGGGCAGAGTTGCGGCGTATTCCGGCGGTGGTCAAGGAAGTCTCCGACGATAAGATGCTCGAGCTCGCATTGATCGAGAATATCCAGCGCCAGGAACTGAACCCGGTGGAAGAGGCAAAGGCGTACCGAAAACTTATTGACCAGCTTGGGCTAACGCAAGAAGTAGTGGCGGAGCGTGTCGGCAAGTCGCGTACTGTCGTAACGACCGCGATCAGGTTGTTGAAGTTGCCAAACGATGTCCTTCGAAACATTGAGTCCGGAAAGATCTCTGCCGGGCATGGCCGGGCGCTTTTGATGACGGATGATCCGAAGATACAGCGGCAGGTCGCGAACTCGATCATCGACTACGGCTTATCGGTTCGGGAAACGGAGAAAACGGTCAAACGACTCTCTAAGTCGCCGCAAGCTAATGATAAAAAACAAGTTACGAGAGTTGTGGACGCTAACGTCAAGGCTGCGGAAACGCGTCTGATGCGAGCGTTGAGCACAAACGTCAAGATAAAGCCAGACAAGAAAGGTATTGGCGGAATGATCGAGATCGAGTATTACAGCGTTGACGATCTAGACCGCATTTACCGGGTGATCATCAATTAAAACAGGAGGGAATCGAATGCAATTGCGTCTAACGCAGATGGTTGACTGCGCCGGTTGAGTGGCCAAACTCGCCCCCAGCGACCTTGCTCAAGTTTTGAGCAAACTGCCCAAACAGGTGAATGAAAACGTGATCGTCGGCTTTGAAACTGCTGACGATGCGGGTGTTTTTCGCCTTACGGACGATATTGCGTTAGTTCAAACCCTCGATTTCTTTACTCCGGTTGCGGACGATCCGGAAATGTACGGGCGGATCGCGGCGATCAACTCGCTCAATGATGTTTACGCGATGGGCGGAACCCCGCTTTCTGCACTTTCGATAGTTTGCTACCCGCAGAAAGGCGACTGGGATGTTCTCGGCCAGATCCTCAAAGGCGGCCAAGAGGCGATGACGGAGGCAGGCGTGGCGGTTATCGGCGGGCATTCCGTTGACGATAAGGAAATGAAGTTTGGTTATGCGGTGACAGGCATCGTGCACCCAGACAAAGTTGTGAGGAATTCCGGGGCACTTCCTGGCGATGTGTTGGTATTGACCAAAGCAATTGGTACTGGAGCGATCAATACCGCGATCAAGCGTGGTGTCGCAAGTCGCGAAACTGAGGCCGCTGCGGTTCGGACAATGTCGACTTCAGCCGCTACGGCGTCGAAAGCGATGCAGAAGTTTGGAGCAAACGCGTGTACAGACGTCACCGGATTCGGGCTGCTAGGGCACGCTTATGAAATGGCCAAGGGCAGTGGTGTGACGCTAAATATTGTATCTAATGGAGTTCCGCTGCTGCCGGACGTTCTCGAACTGATCGCACAGGGAATGTTGACACGCGGTGATCGCAACAATCGGACATATGTCGGCGAAACGGTTAAAATAGCGTCAAGCGTTTTGGGTGAGATGCAGAGTGCTCTTTTTGACCCGCAGACAGCGGGCGGATTGTTGATTAGCATGTTGCCGGAAAATGCCGAGCAATTTCTCGCCGAAGTCGAAGATTCGGTCATCATCGGGGATGTCGTCGCTGCCGGTAAATATTGTATCGAGGTAAGTTAGCGTGTTTTTGTTTATATTTGAATCGATCGGAACGTCGGAACTGATCCTTGTCGGGATCGTGGCTCTGATCTTCCTCGGGCCGCGCAAACTGCCGGAGCTTGCCAAGAAGGCAGGCAAAATTATGGCGGAGTTTCGCGGAACGGCAAACGAGTTCAAAGAAACATGGGAACGCGAGGCTAGTTTAGAAGAAGAAAAGAAAATGCTGTCGCTCGACGACATGGACGAAGAGACCGTCCCTCGCGAAACGGCACCCGTCGACGCTGTCGTTACTGAGACGCCGCCGGAATCGCCGGCGATCAGAGCAGCGGATCCGGAGGAATTCAAACATTTGCTCAACCCTACCGAAACTGAAGATACGATAGAAGTCGACGTCGAAGTGTCGCAAGATATCTCGGACGCAAACGACAAAAAGACCTGGCTGTAACCAATGGATCAACTCGGATCAGAAAAAGAGATCGAACCAACCGGCCAGATGTCGTTCATGGAGCATCTGGACGAGCTGCGCAGCCGTCTGGTCAAGGCGGTTATTCTACTGTTCGCGTCGTTTCTGGTTTGCTTTTACTTTTCTGACAACATCTATAATTTTCTCTCGATCCCCGCCCGCAAAGCTCTTTCTGAGGCAGAAAGAAAAGAGCTTCCGGTGAGTGGGAAAACCGGCGTAGAAAAGGTTCTGTCTCTTACCGAGATCAAGGATGGTGACCAAGGCCGTTACGTATTTGACGTAGACCGTACGATCGGCGGCACATTGCTTCCCCGGGGCACATCAGTAGGGGCGGAGGTTGGTCGTGACGTGGAAGGTAACATCGGGATATTTACTACCGAGCCGATCATTACGAGTAATGCCGTCGTTCCAGCCGGAGTCAGACTTCCCGTCGCCTACATAGACGAGATCGCAAGTGCTCAGCAAAGTCCCGATTCGAAGATGACGGTAACGACTGCGCCCGAGCAGTTCACGCTCTTTGTCACCGTTTCCTTGTACGCTGCAGTTGCCCTTGCGTTGCCCTTACTACTTTGGCAGGTTTGGGGCTTTATTTCACCGGCTTTATACAGTCACGAGCGGAAGTATGTGACGCCGTTCATTGGGCTCTCCACTATCTCTTTCATGGGTGGGGCGGCATTTGCGTATTACATTTTGCTTCCACCCGCCTTGAATTTTCTGCTTAATGTTGGTGCGGGCGAGTTTCAGTTTCAGCTCCGTGCTACCGACTATCTTGACTTCGTTTTGGTCATCATGCTCGCGATGGGTTTGGTGTTCCAGATGCCGGCTATCACATATGTCCTGGCTCGAATCGGAATTGTCACTCCCGGGTTGCTTATTCGGAGTTGGAAAGTTTCGCTGATTATCATTTTAATTGTTGCGGCGGTTGTTTCTCCGACGGCGGATGTAGTCAACATGATGTTGTTTGCGGCACCGATGATGGTGCTATATGTTGTATCTATTTTTATCGCCTGGATATTCAACCGAAAACGCCGCACCGATGCTGAGGCTGCGGGTTCGTAAAAAGCAACCTCAGGCCTCCCTTTTCGCATCTTGAATACTTAGACTGAAGTGTCTAAAATCAACTGGAATAAAGGCTACGCGATCTATGCAGTTAATTGATCAGGAGTTTTATGGCTATGTCTAAAGTTTTTGGATTTAAGGGCGTATTGTTGACCGGCTTGGTTGCTGGTATGGGACTCGTTGTCACGGCTCAGCCGCCGGACAAGAAAGACCCTAACACTGACCCGCTTAACAACGTTCGCAAGGTCACGAACGAGGCAAATAAAGTCTACAAGAAATGGATGGATAATGACGTTGCGTACATCATTACCGACCAGGAAAAGAAAGCTTTCAAGGCACTAACGACCGACGAAGAGCGCGAGAATTTCATTGAGAATTTCTGGCGTCGCCGCGATCCGAATCCGGATACCGAGGAAAACGAATATCGCGAAGAGTACTACGAGCGTATAGCCTACGCCAACCAGCATTTTGCGTCTGGCATTCCGGGATGGAAAACGGACCGCGGCCGCGTCTATATCGCTCACGGCAAACCCGACTCTATCGAGTCTCGCCCGGCGGGCGGTTCATACGACCGTCCCAGCTGGGAAGGCGGCGGTTCGACCACGACCTATCCGTTTGAGATCTGGTTCTATCGCCATTTGGAGGGCGTCGGTGACGGGCTTGAGATCGAGTTTGTCGACCCTACCGGTACCGGCGAATACCGCATGGCACGCGACGCTAGCGAAAAAGATGCGTTGAAGATGGTTCCGGGGGCCGGGTTGACCACGAGCGAGCAGCTGGGCCTTTCGGACAAGGCAGACCGCATCACTGGCCAAAATAATTACAACACCAACTTCCAGCGTGAGCAGGATACGATGTTTCGCCGGCTTGAGATCCAAAACAACCTGATGCGTCCGCCGACGGTCAAGTTTAGCGATCTGCAGGGAATTGCAGGCAGTGACGGCGGTGTGATTGACAGCAATCCGCTCAACTTTGACGTTCGTGTCGATTTCTTCCGTCAGTCTGATGATCGGGTAATCACAGCATTTACCGTCCAAGCTAATAATAAAGAGCTCTCTTTTGAGCAGGTCGGCGGCCTCGAGCAGGCGACAATGAACATCTTTGGCCGTGTGACCTCCGTTTCGGGCAAGCGTTCGGGTATTTTTGAAGACTCCGTGACGGCCACCGCAACCACCGCCGAGCTGACTGACGCGAAAGATCGTAAATCTGTCTATCAGAAAGCCATTGCTCTCACGCCGGGCACCTACAAAGTAGACGTCGTGGTTCGCGATGTAAAATCTGGTACAAAGGGGGTTCAGAACCTCGGCTTCGTTGTACCGCGATATGACGAAAAGAAGCTTTCAACATCGTCGCTCGTGATGGCTTCGAAACTTCGAGCCACATCAGACTCCGACATCGGCCAGGCGTTCGTTATTGGAAACGCAAAGGTGATCCCGAACCTCTCTGGTATTTACAGACAGGGCCAGGAAGTCGGTCTCTATATGCAGGTCTATAATGCCGGTATCGATCAGACCACGCTCCGGCCGGCAGTCGATGTCACCTATCAGCTTCTTAAGGATGGCAAGGAACTTCTCAAGACAGGTGAAGACTGGTCGGGCCTGAGTGATTCCGGACAGCGCTTGACGCTTGCGAGAATTCTTCCAACCGCGTCGATGCCGGTTGGCGACTATGAACTGAAGGTCATCATCAAGGACCGCGTTCCCGGTGCCGACGGCAAGCTGCAGACGATCGAAAACAAAGGTAAGTTTACGATCGTTAATTAGAGTAACCTTGAAATAATAGAAAAGCACGAAACTGAGCTCTCAGTTTCGTGCTTTTTTGTTTCTTCGAACTACTTTCTGCGAACTTCGATCACTGGCGGATTCTTGCCCTCACTTGTTGCAAATATCGAGCTGGCATCTGAGCTATAGCCGATAGCCTCGCCTAGCTTTCGTTTCCCCAGATCAACGGTTTCGGGGGTCTGCTTCCAGATACTGTCGAAGTCAGTTTCGCCCTTTGGCAGTGAGTACTCGTAGCCCTGTGTGTAGTCGCAGATCACAACTCGCGTACCATCAACTGAAATATCACCGCCTGTAAGAAACCCGTTCGGTATGGCCGGAACGGACAATTCGCCGATCAATAGTGCCTTCTGGATCCCGCCATTATCAAAACCCGGTTTGACGCGGTATATCCCGGCCGGCCCGCTAACGCGTTTGGTTACGATGTAGATCTCACCGGTCCTGGGATGGACGAGCAGTGTTTCGGCGTCTTGATTCGTGTCCGGATATGAAAAGGCGAGCGAAGTCGCCGTGGATGTCTGGAGCGGTGCATTGCGGGTCGATGTTCGGCTTGCATCATTCGCAACCGGTTCTTCGACCCGGTATATCATGTGCATTGGCCGCCGCTTCTGGTTGTCGCCGATCTCACCTATGTACAGGTAACACGTTCCCGAAGCGTCCTTCGTGGCCGCAATATCTTCCCAGTCTATGTTTTCCGCCCCGGTGACTTTCCAGGTGCCGAGGGTGCTGCCGTCCTTTTCGAAAGCGTAAATAAAGGCGCCGTCACCCGAATCATTGTGTGTCCAGAAAACGCCGGGGTGGCATTTCGAAGCCGCCAAACCGCTGCTCTCTGTGACATCCGATGATCTAATGTTTCCGGTTACGAGCGGCTGTTCAAACGCTACCGATGGCTTCAGCGAATTGCTTTTCTGCGAGGCAGCCGCACAGCCGGTCGATATCACTACCGAAGTGGTCGATATGACAAATAAACAGATTTTGGTTATCATTTTCATCGACATACTTCTTGGCTACTCCATTATAACGCAGGCGTTTGGACGATAGTTCAAACTTAAAGGAACGGATTTTCGTAAAGTTAAGCGTGATGATCGTTGGAACCGAATGGCTGATCGAGGCGACGGGCTGTGACGCAGATATCCTGCGCGACGAAAACGCTGTGCGAAACGTGCTCCTTAATGTGATCGAGGATCTGGGACTTCGTTCGATAGGCTCCGTCTGGCACAAGTTCGAGGGCGAAGGCGGTGTGACCGGCCTTGTCGCTTTAACCGAATCGCATCTGGCTTGTCATACCTATCCCGAATACAACACGGCGACCTTTAACCTTTACTGCTGCCGTACGCGGCCCGAATGGAACTGGGACGGCGAACTAAAAAGCGCCCTCGGAGCTGAAATGGTTTCCGTAACAAAGATCGAGCGGGGCGAGATCGATCCGCGATCTGTGACCACTGACCCGCAATTCCAGACCGCCGGAGGACAGCAATGAGCGTTCTCCAGGCAAATTGCCCGTCATGCGGCGGCCCGGTAGAGTTCAAAAAAGGTTCGACGCTCGTCCTTGTTTGTCCATACTGCCGGTCGGCAATTTCAAGAACCGATCGCACGCTTGAGGATCTCGGAAAGGTCGCAGAGATCGTCGATTCCGAATCGCCCTTAAAGCTCGGGCTGAAGGGCGTATACAAAGACGCAAAATTCGAACTGACGGGCCGCGCTCAGCTCAAACACGAACTCGGCGGCGTCTGGGACGAATGGTACGCGACCTTTAATAACGGCTGGGTTGGTTGGCTCGCCGAAGCGCAAGGGCGTTTTTACATGACGTTCTATCAGCCTCTACCTGACGGGACAACCTTGCCATCGTTCGAGGGGTTGCAGCTTGGGCAGGTAATCGGTGAGATACCTAATCCCGTTCCCCTGATGGTGCAGGAAAAAGGAACTGCTATTTCCGTTGCTGCCGACGGTGAGATCCCTTACAAGTTATCCCCCGGCGAGCAGTCGAATTATGCCGACCTCGCAGGAAAAGGAAATGCCTTTGCAACGATCGATTACGGCATGTCGCCCCCGTGGGTCTTTGTCGGAAATCAGGTGACGTTAGAGGAGATCGGCCTTGGCGATGCGAAATCGGTCAAGCGTGAAGGCCAGCGCGTCGCGGTAGCGAGCATGGGATGCCCTAATTGCGGCGGCCCTCTGAATCTCATCGCCCCGGACAAGGCAGAACGCGTCACTTGCCCTAACTGTGATTCCTTACTAGACGTCAATCAGGGCAAGCTAAGTTACCTGAAGTCACTGACCCCGCCAGCAAACGCACCGCAGTTCGTTGCACCGATCGGGGCTGAAGGAACGTTTCCCGGGGATGTGAAGTTTAAGATCATTGGCTCGGTAGTGCGTAGCGTTACTTTTGACGGTGTGCAGTATTTCTGGCACGAGTATTTGCTTTACAATCCGATGATCGGATTCCGCTGGCTGGTACACTCCGACAACCATTGGAATTTTGTCGAGCCGATCAATCCGGCCGAGGTCGAGGTTCATACCGGACTGACTGCCGCGTCAACGAAGGTCAACTATAACGGTCGATCTTTCAGGATCTTTCAGGATGCACCAGCGACGGTCGATTACGTAAAGGGCGAATTCTATTGGCGGGTCGAACAGGGTGAGACAGTTAGAGCGATCGATTACGTTTCAGCCCCGATGATGCTCTCACAGGAGCTATCGGGTAATGAGATGAACTGGTCGGTCGGCACCTATATGACCAATGACGAGGTCGAAAAGGCCTTCGGCATCAGCGGATTGCCAAAGCCCTGGGGCGTCGCGCCAAATCAGCCGTTCACCGGTCAGTTTTACTATACTTGGGGGTTTTTACCGCTGCTGGCATTGCTCGTGGTTGCGATATTTATGATCCCGTTTACGGGGATAACAAATACTGTCTTAAACCAGACGATCACGATGCCGCCATCGGTTAATCCGACCACGCCTCAGACGGTCTTTAGCACAGCCTTTGACATTAAGGGGAATCGCAACATCAGGATCTCTGCCTCCGCACCGCTGACCAACGCGGCTGCAGACCTCGATGTAGATCTCATAAATGAGCAGAGCCAGGAGATCGAGTCCGTTGTGATCCCGATCTCGTTTTATCAGGGCGTAGAAGGCGGCGAAAGCTGGAGCGAGGGCGACCGGTCGAACGATGCGACTATCTCATCACTTCCAGCCGGCAAATACACGTTGCGAGCACAGGGCACGACCGAAGGGGTTCAGCAACCGCTGCAGATCTCCCTTAAGGTAGAGCAGGGCGTGACCCGCGGCGTAAATTTCATCTGTGCGTTTTTGATCTTACTTATTGTTCCGATCTTTGGTTTGATACGAAAGATGTCATTTGAGAGCAGCCGGTGGAAAGACAGCATGTTCAGCTCGACCGGTTCAGATTCGGAATGAGGTAACGGTTTATGTGGAAAAAACTATATATGGCCTTCGGCATCGGGGTGCTCGGGTTTTACTCGATGGCGTCGTGGTTCGGGTGGGAGTTGGCTAACTCGGGAAGCAAATCACGGTTAGGGACGCCCTTCTTTTATTCAGGATTTCGTGGAGGAAAATAAATGTTGAATCTCGCTTCGCTCGCCCCGAGTTTGGGCATGGTGGTAAAACTCGAAGATCTCTTCCCCGTCATGGCGACGACGGCGATCTTCGTTTTGATCGGGCTCGTTGTCTTTGCAATTGCATTCCTGATCGTAGTGCTGGTCGCTCCCTTCTCGGTCAAGAAGGAGATCGAGGAAGATCAGAATACAGCTCTAGCCATCATCATCGGTGCGTTGATCCTAGGCATCTCCATTATCATTGCGGCCGCGATACACGGCTAAATAGAGTTTCGAGAGTTGGGGAGTTTGGAGAGTTCCAGTTTGATGGTTCGTTGACCAGGCATTTCTAAGGTCGGACTCTCCAAAACTCTATGTACTAGATCACTCTCCAAACTCGTCATGAAGAGCACTCCGCTTCTTTTCCTCAACGTCATCATCATCGCGACCTGCGGCCTGATCTATGAATTACTGGCCGCAACGGTCTCATCCTACGTTCTCGGCGATTCCGTCACACAGTTTTCGCTGATCATCGGCGTCTATCTTTCAGCGATGGGCGTCGGCTCGTACCTTTCGCGGTACATCGACAAGAACGTTGCTGAGAAATTCATCGACATCGAACTCGCCGTCGCGATAATCGGAGGGTTTTCCGCACCCCTTCTCTTTCTCACCTTCGCTTACGTTACCTATTTCAGCATCATTCTTTACACGATGGTTTTTATCATCGGCATGCTCGTAGGACTTGAGATCCCGCTGCTCATGCGGATCCTAAAGGATGAGCTTGACTTCAAAGAACTCGTTTCCCGGGTACTCGCATTGGACTACATCGGAGCGCTAGTCGCTTCGCTCCTCTTTCCGATCTTCCTCGTTCCCAAGCTCGGGCTCAATCGAACCTCGCTCCTCTTCGGCATGCTCAATGCCGCGGTCGGCGTCTGGGCAACTTGGCTTCTCGAACCGCTTATCGGCAAACGAAGAATTACATTCCTACGCGTTGCCGGTTTTGCCGTTATCGTCCTGCTCGCGATCGCATTTATCAAGGCCGACAGCCTCACGACGCTCGCCGAGGATGGGCTTTTTCCTGACAATATCGTCTACGCAAAAAGTTCTCCGTACCAGCGCATCGTCGTAACGAAAGGCAAGACCGGACACGCCCTCTATCTCAACGGAAATCTTCAGTTTCACTCGTTCGACGAGTATCGCTATCACGAAGCGCTTGTCCATCCCGCTTTTGCGGCATACGACGGCGATCCGAAACGTATCCTCGTGCTCGGCGGCGGCGATGGACTCGCTCTCCGCGAAGTCTTGAAATATCCTTCAGTCGAAAGTGTCGACCTTGTCGATCTCGACCCGATGATGACCGGGCTCTCAAAAGATTTTCCGGCTCTCGGAGAACTTAATAAACACGCATTTGAGGACCCGCGTGTAAAGGTCGCCAACGGCGATGCGTTCGTCTGGCTGGATAACAATGAAATACCGCCGTTTGACTTGGCGATAGTCGATTTTCCCGATCCGAACAACTACGCCCTCGGCAAACTGTATACGACCCGTTTCTACAACTTGCTCAAGCAAAAGCTAAAACCAGAGTCGGCCGTCGTTATTCAGACGACATCGCCGCTTATTGCGCCGAAGTCGTTCTGGTCGGTAATGAAAACTCTCGAGGCGACCGGCTTCTCGGTGAAACCTTATCAGACAACCGTCCCGAGCTTTGGCATCTGGGGCTTTGCCCTGGCAAGACTTCAGCCATTCGACGAACCGCAAAAACCACGTCCCGGCGTGGATCTGAAATTCCTAAACGACCAAACGTTCGCCTCAATGTTCGAGTTCCCTAACGATACGGCAAAGCCGAAAGAAGAGCTGGAAGTAAACCGTCTCGATAATCAATCTCTCGTTCGGTATTACGAGACCGAGTGGCGAAGGGTGGAGCAGTAGAGTCAGGCAAATGAACCTCTCGCGAAGAGAACTTCTAACAGCATTCCTAGGGGCTCCGCTTGCAAGCGTGGCTTGTCGGTCTTCTGCCGCGCGCCAGTTTCCGGAAGGCGAGATCGTCGGTCAATCCGCAACGATTGGTCATGTCCTTAGAGAAAATAGAACCTTCGAAGTGCCGCCGGACAACTGGGACTCAAGAAAAGTTGTGATAGTCGGTGCCGGGATCGCCGGATTGTCGGCGGCATGGAAGCTGAAGCGTGAAGGCGTCAACGATTTTGCGGTTGTCGAGCTTGAAAAAGAGGCTGGCGGAACGTCGTCGAGCGGCCGCGGTGAACCAGTCGGCTATCCATGGGCGGCGCATTACCTGCCGGTGCCATTTCAGGAAAATGGAGAGCTGGTTACGCTGCTCGAGGAAATGAACCTCACCGAAGGCCGAGGTTCGGAAGGACAGGTTCTGGTCAAAGAGCAGTATCTCTGCCGCGACCCGGAAGAGCGTGTCTTCTACAAGGGCCGCTGGTACGACGGCCTTTATCTGCACGTCGGCGAAAGTCAGGAAGACATACGCCAGCTAGCTGAATTTCAAAATCACATCGAAAAATGGGTCAACTGGCGCGACGAAAGCGGCAAACGTGCGTTTGTTGTTCCATCTGCAAACTGCTCGACGGACGTCGAGGCAACTTCGCTCGACAAGATATCGTTCGCCGAATGGCTGAGCCAAAACGGACTGAATTCGGAACGGCTGATCTGGTACTGCGACTACGCATGCCGCGACGATTACGGGCTGAAGCTCGAACAAACCTCGGCCTGGGCCGGACTGTTCTACTTCTGCTCACGCGTACAGAAAAGCGGTGACGAATCCCAGCCATTTATCACATTTCCCGAAGGAAACGGCCGCTTTGTCAATCATTTTCTTTCCCGAGTGGGTGAGCACGTCCGGCGGTCCTGGATGGCGGTTTCGTTGGTCCCGACAGAAAAAGGTGTCGAGATCATTTGCCTAAATAATGGCGCATTGCGGGGAATCCGCGCCGAACGCGTTATCTTTGCGTCGCCTATCTTTACGGCTCCGTACCTGATCCGGGGCTTTCGCGACGACGCTCCGTTTGCGGCAACCGAGTTTCATCACAACGCCTGGTTCGTCGCGAACATGTTTCTAAAAGACCGGCCGAAACAGAGATTCCCGAAGGATTTCCCAATGGCATGGGACAACGTCCTGTACGAAAGCCCCTCGCTCGGATATGTCACCGCAACCCACCAAAAAGGCATCGATTACGGCCCGACGATCCTGACGTACTATTACCCGATGTGCCACGAAGAAGGCGGTCGCACCAAGCTCTTCAACTACGAATGGCGAGACCTCGCCGACGTATGCCTGACCGACATGGCCCGCGCGCACCCTGACATTTACGACCTGACGACGCGCATCGACATCATGCGCTGGGGCCACGCCATGATCTCGCCCCGGCCAAACTTCATCCACAGCGGCATCCGCGAAAAGGCAATGAAACCCTACCGCAACATCCACTTCGCCCACACCGATCTAAGCGGCATCGCACTTTTTGAGGAAGCGTTTTATCATGGATTGCGGGCCGCAGGCGAAGTGATCTGACTGGAGCGCAAGCATCCTTGCTTGCCCGCCGAGTCCTCGATGGCGAGCGTTTATGGACGCAACATTACCGAAAACTAACTACTGGCTCTTTTCCCGCGAGATCGATCTGACTGTCTTCCTCGGCAGCGCAGTCTTGTCCCTAGTATTGCTGGCGGTTGGCTATCAAGCCGGGCTGCTCGAGGGCGATTCTCCGGAGTGGACGTGGATCACGGCTATCCTGCTTATCGACGTCGCTCATGTGTGGTCGACCAGCTTTCGGGTCTATTTTGATACCGAGGAGCTGAAGCGGCGGTTTTGGCTTTATGTTCTCGTGCCGGTGGCGGGTTATGCGGTCGGGGTGGCGTTGTATAGTGAGGGCGAACTTGTCTTTTGGCGGACGCTTGCTGTGATCGCGGTTTTTCATTTTGTCCGGCAGCAGTATGGCTGGGTCAATCTCTATCGACGGCGACTTGGTGAGACGGCGAGCTGGACTTGGTGGATAGATGCGACGGCGGTTTATCTGGCGACCGTTTATCCACTGGCATTCTGGATGACATCGCTGCCGCGAAACTTCGAATGGTTTGTCCCGAATGATTTTATCTCGCTGCCGGGGGTGGTCGAGACAGTTTTATTTCCGATATACGTCCTTGCTCTCACGGCATATTTCGCGAAGTCTATCTATCTTTATTTCAAAGACGGTTTTCTTAACATCGGCAAAGACATCGTCGTCGCGACGACGGCTATCTGCTGGTATGTTGGCATTGTCGCTTTCAATTCCGACTACGCATTCACAGTCACAAACGTCATCATCCACGGCGTTCCGTATTTCGCCCTGATCTACGTATACGCAAAATACCGCCGCGAAACCGCCGGGCCGGTCTATCGTGGGCTTTCGTCAAACTGGATCTTCTTTCTCGCGACGCTGTGGGCACTCGCGTATGTCGAGGAACTCTTCTGGCACCGTGGCATCTGGCACGACAAGCAATACCTTTTTGGCACCGATTGGGAATGGGGAAAAACAATCAAGATGCTCGTCGTTCCCCTGCTCGCCGTCCCGCAATTAACGCATTATGTCCTCGACGGTTTCATCTGGCGGCGTGGGAGCCATCCGGAGTTTCGGTTGTTTTAAGAAGGAACCACGAAAAACACGAAACCGCCCTAAAGTCATTTTTCGTGCGGTTTCGTGTTTTTTCGTGGTTTCTATTTCTTACGATCAGATCATCCGGTTCCAGCGAAGGGCTTGGAGCGGCGCGATCGGAGCTGCGGGGGCTTTGGGTGGTTTTGGCGTGAGGATCTTGCCGTCGCCGTCCTCGTTTCTGAACAAAAACCCGCCATCCTTTGAAGCCTCGGGGGTTACGGAGATCGTCTGGCGGCTGCCGTTGCGAACGATGACGAGCGAAACATCGCCCTCTTTCTTGCCGTTGATCTCGCCGATCAGATCGAAGTCGCTTTTGACAGCTTTGCCGTTTGCCTCGACGATGATGTCGCCTGCCTTCAGGCCGGCTTTAGCGGCGGGCGAATTTTCGCGGACATCATTGATCAACAGGCCGGCTTGAACACCGAAATGCTTCGCGAGCTGCGTCGTCAGCGGGGAAACACCCACGCCGATCTGGCGGCCATTGGTCCAGCTCATGACGCGGCCCTCGCCGCCCGGGAACGAAAAGCTACGGAAGCCTTCGCCGTCGGGCAGGTTCTTGAAGTCAAAGTCCTTGAGACGCGGCAGGTTTTTTAGCTGCGGGAAATTATCAAGGTCGAGCGTGCCAAAAGCCTCGGGCCCCTCAAACCTAAAGCTCCCCTCACCAAACTTCGGAGTCGGGCGCTTTCCGAGCGTTGCCGTGATCTCCTGCTCGCTGCCACCGCGTGAGATGGTGAGTTTTGCCTGATGATCGGGCTCGATCTCGCTGATCAGGCGGGTCAGCTTTCGCGTGCTTGTGATCTCGTCGCCATTGACGCGAAGGATCACATCGCCGTCTATCAGGCCTGCGGCGGCGGCTGGTGAATTTTCTGCTACCTTTTCAACCGCGACTCCGCGAACACCGCGAAGCCCATACTTCGCAAAATTATCCTTCGTCACCTCGACCGTCTGCACGCCGAGATACCCGCCGTTTCCGTCAAACGAAAACGCGAAAGCCTGCGGTGCGATCAGTTTCTCACTCTTCGGCTCCGGCGTCTGAGCAACAGCGAAAACGGCCCCACCGGCGACGATCAATCCAAGACCTAGAATATTTTTAAACATAAGAATAACCTCCTAAACGAGAAATATCGTAAAGAATAATGACGCTGCGTCTTACGCATCGGTTACTATTTTTGTTGCTTTTTGAGAAGGAATAGGTTGCCTCGCGAGGCTTGTGCGAAAGCCCGCGCGTAAGCAAGGGGCGATACGCGCACGTTGGGTGTAACGCCCTTGCTGACGCGCCGGCTTTCGCAGTAGATTATCCACGTTTCAGTTTTTCTAACTTTTCCACCGCCGCTTCGAGCGTTTCATCCTTTTTACAAAAGCAAAACCGCACAAGCTGCGAGCCCATCGTGCTGTCGAAGTAGAATGACGAGCCGGGGACGACGGCGACGCCGATCTCGCGAATGAGGTGTTTGGTGAACTCGATATCGTTTGCAAAGCCAAAGTTCGAGATGTCGGCCATGACGTAATACGCACCTTCGGGCGTGTCGCATTTGAAGCCTGCGTTGCGGAGTGCGGGGATGATGAAATCGCGTTTTCGCTGGTATTCGAGCTGAAGTTCGTCGTAGTAGCTCGGCGGCAGCGACATTGCGTAAGCACCCGCTCGCTGCAGCGGATTAGCGGCACCCACGGTCAGGAAGTCATGCACCTTACGGATCGCTGAAGTAATATCCGGCGGCGCGATGCAGTAACCGACGCGCCAACCCGTAACGGAGTACGTTTTCGACAGCGAATTAACGACAACGGTTCGTTCACGCATCCCCGGCAAAGTCGCCATCGAGACGTGCGGAAAGACTCCTGACTCCGCACTCTCGACTCCAGACTCATAAGTTATGTGCTCGTATATCTCATCGGTAAAGCACAGTGCGTCGAACTCTTTGCAGAGGTCGGCGATGAACTCGAGTTCATCCTTTGTATAGACCTTGCCAGTCGGGTTGTTTGGGTTGCAGATGATGATTGCCTTAGTTTTTTCGTTGAAGGCGGCACGAAGTTCATCGCGGTCAAATACGAATCCGTTGTCTGTCCGATACAGCGGCACTCGCCGCGGAGTCGCGTCCGAGAGGATCGCGTCCGGCTGATAATTTTCGTAAAAAGGCTCAAAAACGACGACCTCGTCGAGCGGGTCCACGGTCGAAAGCATCGCTGCGATCATCCCCTCCGTCGAACCGCAGGTTACTGTGATCTCAGTCTCAGGATCAAGGTCGAGGCCTAGGAACCACATCGTCTTCTTAGCGATCGCGTCACGAAATTCCTTCACGCCCCAGGTCACGGCGTATTGGTTATGGTCCTCCAATATCGCCTCGATCGCCTTTTGCTTTATATCCTCAGGAGCTTCCCAGTCAGGAAACCCCTGCCCCAGATTCACAGCCCCATATTTTAATGCCTCCCGCGACATCTCGCGGATGACCGATTCGGTAAAACTGCCTGCCTTACGCGAGATCCGCGATTTGCTGAATGATTTTTGCGTACTATTCATTTCAAAATACAAAGTTTTATCAGGACTTGGGTCGTATAACTCGTTCTACTTGCCGATTCTGAAGTCCGGGCTCCGGAACTGGTTCTCCGCTGAAGGCATTGGCATTACAGGCAAGTTGCCACATCATATTCCAACGCTGCTGAGGAGTCGTCGTTGCTCGCAGTCCTCCGGCATCATCGCTTTCCGCAAGGGTCGTTAGCCGAGTAGGCCACGAAGATCTCGCCCGTCTGCGCTCTTCCGTCTCTGCATCTTTCTCTTCCACACAAGAAGATTAACATACAAAACAAGCGCTTTTTGCATCATACCCGTGTCGTGTAAAGAGGTTGTTTAGCAGCAAAAGGTGCGATAAACTCTAGCGCGTTCGATATTGGAGGGCAGTTTTCTCTATGAAGAAGTTTTATTTAGCATTTTTACTTACGGCACTTTGCCTGCCGAGTTTTGTGAACGCTCAGGAAACGGTCGCTCAGGTGGTCAAGCAGACGGTCGAGACGAACACGCCGAAACCTTACGTTTACGGCCCGGGCGATGAGATCGCCGGAAAGATCATCGGAGAGGCAGATTATAATTTTGAAGCCACCGTGGACGAGAACGGCCAGATCCTGCTCCCATTTTCGGGAACACCGATCGTCGCTCAGTGCAAGACCGAAAGTCAGCTGCGAACTGAGATAACAAAGCTTTTGAAGAAAGACCTTGTGAATCCGCAGTGGACGCTTAGAACGACAAAGCGTGCAAGACCCCCGGTTACTGTTTTTGGCGAAGTCAACACAAAAACCAAGATCGATCTCACGAGGAAGGCCACCCTATTTGAGATGGTCGGCCTTGCGGGCGGAGCGAATAAGGATGCCGGACAGATCGTTCAGGTGTATCGCCCTCAGCGCGTTATGTGCTCGGACGATAACGACGCGAACAACTGGAAACCAGAAAGCGGTGACCCTACCGAGGTACCGTTTAGGCTTTACAACATAGCCGAAATGGAAAGAGGTATCGCTGCCCATAACCCTGAGATCATGCCGGGAGACGTGATCTTCGTACCGCAAGCGGCTCCGGCGTACGTTGTTGGCGAGGTGTTCCAGCCGCAGGCAATTCTCCTAAAAAGAGAGGGCGGTACGACGGTCATGGACGCAATTAGCATGGTTGGGGGCAATCGCCCGGAAGCCAAGATGAAGGACGTAAAGATCTATAGGAAAACTGCTGGCTATGACGAAAAGCAAGAGATCAGCGTCAATCTCGAAAAGGTCCGAAAACGCGAGGCGAAGGACATAATCCTCGAGCCGTATGACTTGGTTGTAGTCGACAAAACCAAAAAGAGTATCGCTCTCACCATCGCCGAGTTTGCCCTGGGCGCCGGACGATCGATAATCTCATCAGCCGCTAATCAGACCGGTGTTCGCGTTGTTTATTGATCGCGATACATTGAGTCGATCAGATCGCGATATTTTTCATCAATGACCCTGCGCTTTATTTTTAGAGTCGGGGTCATTTCTCCGTTTTCGACCGAGAATTCGTTTTCGAGCAGTACAAATTTCTTTACCTTTTCAAACTGTGACAGATTCGGAGTCATCGTCTCTATCTGGCGTTTGAAGAGGTCACGAATTCGCGGGTGCGAGCAGAATTCGGAGCGGGTCTTGATATCGAGTTCCTTCAGCTTTGCGTAGCTTTCGAGCATTTCGAAGTTTGGAACGATCAACGCCGCCGGGAATTTTCGCTCGTTTCCGACGAGCACCGCTTGATTCACAAACCGTGACGAACGTATCATCTGCTCGATCGGCGACGGGGCGATGTATTTGCCGCCAGAGGTTTTAAAAAGCTCTTTCTTGCGGTCAGTTATCTTTAGGAAGCCGTCGGCATCGAGTTGGCCGATGTCGCCGGTTCGAAACCAGCCATCGTCGGTAAAGACTTCCTTGGTCGCCTCGGGCTTGTGGTAATAGCCGAGCATGACATTTGGCCCCCTGACCTCGATCTCGCCATCCTCCGCTATCCTGACCTCGACATCACGGATCGGCTTTCCGACCGTTCCTACGCGAATCGCCGACGGGTTGTTTGACGATATCACCGGCGAGGTTTCTGTCAGGCCATATCCCTGCATGATCGAGATACCTGCACCGGTAAAGATCAAATAGATCTCGTCCGGCAGAGCGGCACCGCCGGTAATGCAGAACCGCAGCCGTCCGCCAAAGAAATCACGAAGTTTCGAAAATACGATCGTGTCCGCGATGCTGTGCTTTGCCATCATCGACATCGGGATTGGCTGTTTTGCTTCGAGCAGTTTTGCGTATTCCTTCGCCACGTCGATCGCCCAGTCGAAGATCATCTCGTTCACACGCCCGGCCTGTACCGCCTTCAAACGGGCACGCTCGAAAACTTTCTCAAAAATGCGAGGCACGCCAACAAAGATCGTCGGCCTCACCTCCTTCAGATTTTCCGGAGCTTTGTCGATCGACTCGGCATAAAATACACGCATTCCGGAACGGATATAGACGTACATTCCGCCACGCTCGAAAACGTGCGACAGAGGCAGCACGGACAGCGAAACGTCGTCCGGCGAGAAATCATATCGTTCGCTCGCACAGACGACGTTCGAGACCAGATTTCCATGGCTCAGCATCACGCCTTTCGGCTCACCGGTCGTGCCGCTCGTGTAGATAAGCGTGGCGATGTCCGAGGCGAGGATGTCTTTGCGAAGACCAAGTATCAGGTCAGGCTGCTCGGCACGGAGCTTCGCACCGGCTTCTTCGAGATCTGCGAGCGTGACGACACGCTTGTCATCGTTTGATTCATTGCTGAACAAAACAAAATGCTCAAGCGAAACACAATCTGCGATCGCTGGACGAACGCGTTCGAACGTTGCCGCATCCTGGACAAAAAAGACCCGTGCTTCCGAATCATTGATGATGTAACGGACCGAATCGTTAGCGAGTGTTGTATAAATGGGAACGTCGATGACGCCGCCGAACTGGCATCCCGCATCGGCCATCGTCCACGCGGGCGAGTTTGCCGCAAGTATCGCCGCACGGTCGCCTTTTCTAAGGCCGAGCGAGTATAGCCCAAGTGCAATATTCTCAGATCTCTCCACGAGTTTACGCGATGAGATCGGAAGCCATTCGCCATCCTTTTTATAATTCAGCGCGTTTGGCAGATCGAACTTTTCAGCCGAGGCCAGAAAAAGATCGGCGAGCGTAGGCGGATAGCTCGCAAAATACGCGGCCTCATCAGTGCTCACTTGATCATTTCGGCTCACAGACTGCTCGTTCATCGTTTAGTTATTCCTCCCAGAAATATCTTCATTACTTCGCCCGCCATCGGCAGCAGCGGGTATGCTTTGTTTGACAAGACCCAGTTCGTCACCATCTCGTCGAGAGCTCCATACAGTATTTTTGCCGCGACGACCGGCTTGATATCGGTGCGAAAATCACCGCTCTTTTGCCCGTCTGCTATCGTCGTGCGGATGATGTCGAGGTACTCGCCGAACCCTGCGGCCGAGAACTCCTGCATGAATTTGGTCGAACCGCGAAGCTCGACCTGAAAAACGATCGCCAGTTCGCGATCGGCACCTAGCCTGCCCAGGTGCAGCTCGGCTATTCGATGTAGCTTTGCCTCAGGGCCATCGATCTCGCTGATCTCCTTGCGACCCTCCGCGATAAACTCCGCCATCGCCCGGTCAAAGATCGAGTGCAGAATCTCGTCCTTGCTCTTGAAGTACAGATAAACAGTCCCGTCGGCGATCCCGGCTTCACCGGCGATATCCGACACTTTCGAGTTAAAATACCCGTTCACTGCAAAGACCTTGGTCGCTGCACGAAGAATAGCCTCGCGTTTATCGATAACGACAGTCCTGGCTGACGCACCATTTCGAACAGGTTTCGGCATAATAGGCGATTATGAATGAATCTTCATTCAGTATGCCCCTAGGCTATAACAAATGTGAAATTGAAATCAAGGAAAATCGTGTGTAGCAATCGAGCAGTACAAAAATGAAAAGCCGATCGGGTTGGACAAATCCAAAATCCCAAATCGGCAATCCAAAATCTAAATGGCGGAGAGAACAGGACTCGAACCTGCAAGCGCTTACGCGCGGTAGTTTTCAAGACTACTGCCTTACCAATTAGGCTATCTCTCCGCACGAGAGATCGAAACTAAGAATATACCCGAAACGTAAGCGTCCAACAACCCAAATCTACTGTGAGGCGATAGAACTTGAGGTAAATTGTTTCTTCAACTCGGCCTTCACCTTAGCGATTCCCTTGATGCCCTGCTCTTTCAGAACCATGTTTCCGTCACGGTCGAGGACGATGTGCATTGGGAAGGGGACGTTCAGATTTCCATCCTTGTCCGGCACCCCGAACTTGCTGAGGATCGTTATCGTTGCATCTGGAAGGACCTGATATTTGAAAGGATTCTTTGCGAGGAATTTCTGCAGTTCGGCTTTCTTGCTGGCTGCGGGGGCGAGGAAGACGACATCACGATTGCCCTTGTACTCGTCGACGAGCGCATTGAGCATTTTGATCTCTTCGAGGCAGTTTGGGCAGTTTATGAACCAGAGGTTGAGGACAACGACCTTGCCGCGGAGTTTTTCGATGTCCACGCGGGTTCCGTCCATCGAGTACTCAACAAAGGTCGGCTTGTTCGAATCGGTTTGAGCTGAAACGAAAACAGACAGGAAAACGGCAAACACGAATGCAGCGAGGGTTTTCATAACCCTCTTTTAGTTCGATTCCGCTCGAAAGTCAATCTATTTTGCGACCAACTTACTGATCGCAGCTTCGATGCCGGCGGTCTTATCGTAGCCGGATGAGCGGTGCTGGACTTTTCCGGCCTGATCGATGACGAAGTACGCCGGAAAACCCATATCGAGGCTGCCGGTTCGGTCGCGGTCGGCGTACTGGAGCACCGTGCCGAAGCTGTTCGGGACGACCTGAGAGCGAACCACGATCTTTTTCAGATAACCGGTGATCTTTTCCTCGTTTTCCATCGAAAGAGCCAGAAAAACGACCTTCGAGCGGTCAAACCGCGTGGTCATCGCGTTCGCTTCGGCATCTCGGTATGGCAGATCAAGCACCGCGTCGACCAGAACGTCATTACGACCACCTTGCCCTCAAGTGAACGCAGTTCGACTGGTGATCCGTCAATCGTCGTACCCGAGAATGCAGGGGCCGCCGAGCCGATCTTGATGCTCTGCTGAGCGAACGCGGCCGCAGCGAGGAAAACTGAAAGTACAATTACCTGAATGAGTCGATACATAATGAGATAGAGAGTGGAAGTGGGTTAAACTTCTTTAAACATAGTATCAATATCTGCCGAGATCCAGAATCCGGACCACAGAACCCAAGCAGCAGAAGTAATCCGGCCGCCGTGATAAAATCTCCCGATGCTGCTCGAATCTGTCGAAGCCCTAAATTTTCGCAATCTTGCCGGGTCGATCTCGTTCGCCAGCGGGCTCAACGTCCTTGTCGGCGAAAATGGCCAGGGCAAGACGAACTGGCTGGAAGCGATCGCCGTTTTGGCTTCGACGCGGTCGTTTCGAACGGCGAGACTTCAGGACACGGTAAAGTTTGAAGAGAGGGATGCGATGGTCCGCGGATTCGTTCGTGAATCAGAGGAGATCGTTCGCGAGCTGCGGATCATCATCGCCGGAAACACAAAAACGCTGCTCGTCAACGATAAGAAGGAAACAGTAAATCGCTACTTGGGCCAGCTTACCGCCGTGGTATTCAATTCAGACGAACTCGAGATCGTCCGCGGTACGCCGGAAGCGAGGCGGCGGTTTCTCGATGCCGGCATCATCTCGCTCCATCCGCCCTTTATTCAGGTTTTCACTGACTACAACCGCGTGATCAAGCAAAAGAACGCCCTTCTCCAGCAGGCGCGCGACAATGAAACACCGCTCGAAAAAGTTACGGAGAAACTCGAACCGTGGAACGAGCAACTCGCACGTCTTGCGGCGAAGATAAACCGGGCGCGTCTGCGGTTTATCGAACGCATTAACGAGGTGCTAGAGAAAAAGCTGTTTGGCCGCGAGGAACTTTCCGTCCGCTACCTCTCATCGCTCGAGGGCAAAGGCGACCTCGCCGACTACGAATCACTGATCACCGAACGCCTGGCCCTCCGCGTCCAGGCCGAGGTCGTCTCCGGCCACGCTCTTATCGGAACCCATCGCGACGATGTCGAGCTAAAATTTGACGGCCACGACATCCGCAAGTTCGGCTCAGCCGGCCAGCAACGAAGCGCACTCCTGTTGCTGCTGATCGCAAACATCTCAGTCTTTAACGCCACCCGCGGCGAATACCCACTTTTCCTCATCGACGACATCGACGCCGAACTAGACTACCGCCGCATCGGCAAACTGCTCGAATTCCTGGACGGCAAAACACAAACGTTTGTGACGACGTCAAAAGAGAGTTTTGTTGAGCGGTTTGGCTCCGCGGCCCGCGTGTTTCGAGTCGAACGTGGACATGCCCTATCGTCGGGAACGCAGGCTCCCTCACCTACAAGCATTCCGCTTCTGGACGGTGAGGTTAGTGATAACCCTTCAACGTGAAAAAGCCCGATCGTTATCACGCCGGAGGAACCGGTGTTGCAGGCGAGGGCTCCTGCGTTCCAGTCAGCCCGTATGGTACTAAAGCATTGATGTTTATTGTGTTTGCGTGCTGTGCTTACGATTCAAAAAGTGCTAAAATTTAGTGTTATTTAGCATCAGCCACCTGTGATAGTTGGCAACAAAAAAATAAGACAGAGGTTCTAAAATTGGCAACACCACAACCCGAATACGGGGCAGATTCCATTACAGTCCTTGAGGGCCGCGATGCGGTTCGTAAGCGTCCGGCCATGTACATCGGCTCGACTAGCGAGATCGGTTTGCACCATCTTGTGTATGAGGTCGTCGATAATTCGGTTGACGAGGCGTTGGCGGGTTATTGCGACACGATCGAGGTTGCCATCCACATGGATAACTCGATAACGGTCATCGATAACGGCCGAGGCATCCCTACCGACATGCACAAGCAGGAAGGCCGCTCAGCGGCCGAGGTCGTGATGACGATCCTGCACGCGGGCGGAAAATTCGACTCGAATTCCTACAAGGTTTCGGGCGGCCTGCACGGCGTGGGCGTGAGCTGCGTCAACTTTCTTAGCGAATATCTGCGGCTCGAGATCTGGCGTGACGGTAAGACGCACGAGATGGAATTCGAAGCGGGTATCCCTACGGCTCCGCTGAAACAGACCGGCACAACTTCGAAACGCGGTACCAAGATCACTTTCCGACCGGACTCGAGTATTTTTGAAACGACCATCTACAGCTTCGAAAAGCTTTCCGAACGTCTGCGCGA
Organism: Acidobacteria bacterium Ga0077534; assembly: GCA_001464455.1. Classification (GTDB taxonomy): domain Bacteria; phylum Acidobacteriota; class Blastocatellia; order Pyrinomonadales; family Pyrinomonadaceae; genus OLB17. Next base: position 30,846 of record LNEI01000028.1, on the reverse strand, counting down.
AAAGGCCTTCCTAAACAAAGGCATCCGTATCCACATCAAGGACGAGCGCGAGGAGCCCGAAAAATCTCACGAGTTTTATTACAAAGGCGGAATTGCGGAGTTCGTCAAGCATCTCAACCGCAACAAGGCTCCGCTCCACGACGAACCGCTATACTTCGAGACCATCAGCGACGAACTCTCGATCGAGGTGTCGATGCAGTACAACGACAGCTACGACGAGAAAATATTTTCGTTTGCCAATAATATCAACACCGTCGATGGCGGCACGCACCTTTCCGGCTTTCGCGGGGCGATCACGCGTACGATCAACAACTACGCCGAATCGTCGGGCATGGTAAAAAATGCCAAGGTCACGCTCACCGGCGACGACGTTCGCGAGGGATTAGTCGCTGTCATCTCTGTCAAGATCCCGCAGCCGCAGTTCGAGGGGCAGACAAAGGGTAAACTCAATTCCCCGGTCAAAGGACCGGTTGAGTCGTTCCTGAACGAAAAGCTCGGCGAATTCTTCGAGCAAAATCCGGCGGTGGCGAAAAAGATCGTCGGTAAGGCCGTTGACGCTGCACGTGCTCGTGACGCTGCTCGAAAAGCGAGAGAAATTGTACGAAAGAGCGCTTTAGGCACATCAACGCTGCCGGGTAAATTGGCTGACTGTCAGGAAAAAGATCCAGCTTTGTCCGAGATCTACATCGTTGAGGGAGATTCCGCAGGCGGGTCGGCCAAGCAGGGGCGCGATCGTAAGAATCAGGCCGTTCTGCCGCTCAAGGGTAAAATTCTCAACGTCGAAAAGGCTCGTTTTGACAAAATGCTCGGCCACGGCGAGATCAAGGCTCTGATCACCGCTCTCGGAACGGGTATCGGTAAAGACGATTTTGATGTTACTAAGCTTCGCTACCACAAGATCTGTCTGATGACCGACGCTGACGTCGACGGCAGCCATATCCGCACGCTCCTGCTGACGTTCTTTTACCGTCAGATGCCGGAACTGCTCGAGAACGGCTACGTTTACATCGCCCAGCCGCCGCTTTACAAAGTAAAACGCGGCAAAAAAGAAGAGTATATCAAGGACGAAAAGGCGATGTTCCGCTACCTGATGCGAATGGCGACCGGCGATTCGCAGATCACCTCAAATGGCAACGCCATCGAGGGCCGTCTGCTGTCGAAAGCTCTCGAGCAGACCAAGGAACTCGGCAATTACGCTGAACGCATCGCCCGCCGCGTCTATAGTGACCCGAAACTGGCCGAGCTTTTGCTCGAAGCATTTGCCGGAAAAGACGGCGTGATCACCAAAAACCCGATGCGCATCCGCAAGGTTTTTGGCGAACAGGAACTCATGGCCGAGATCGAGGGCAAGCTCTCAGCCGCCGGATACGCTACCGAGCTGACCAATGACGAAGAGCACAGCCTCTGGGAGATCGACATCGCGTACCCCAACGGACAGCGGCTCAAGATCGACTGGAATCTCGCCAGCTACGTCGAATTTCAAAAGGCGATCGAGCTTAAAAAATCACTCGCCGTCGATTTCCCGGGCCCATTCGTGCTAGGAGAAGAAGGCAAAAGCGAAACCATCCAGACCCATGAGGAACTCCTCGAAAAGGTCATGGCAATGGCCAAGAAAGACCTCACGATCCAGCGTTATAAAGGCCTCGGCGAGATGAACCCAGAACAGCTGTGGGAAACCACCATGGACCCGGAAAAACGCACCATGCTCCAGGTCCGCATCGAAGACGCTATCGAAACCGACGGCATCTTCACCGTCCTAATGGGCGACCAGGTCGAGCCACGGCGTAAATTCATCGAGGATAATGCGTTGGACGTTAAGAATCTGGACGTGTAAATTCGCCACGGTCATTCCAAGAAATATCGGGGCGGCGAGGTTCAAGATACCTGCATTGAAGACAAATGAAAGTGTTTCTACATTCGGTGGTTTTGCTATTCGCTTTCGTTGTCTGTTCTTTTGGTCAGTCGACAGTGAGTTCCCCGGTTGTGATCAGTAATCCCGATCCTCTCTATCCGGCTGAAGCCGGTACTCTTGGTTACGGCGGAAATGTTATCGTTCATATCGAGGTGAACAAGAAAGGAAAAGTTTCCGTGAAGCGAGCGTTTGGACCCGCCGCGCCGTGCTCGAACCTGGTCGATTCGCGGGTCGATAAGATCAGGAAGGCGGTCGTAGACGCGGCGAAGCAGGCCCAGTTCGAGCCGACTCTGCAAGACGGCAAACCGGTCGATATCGAAATGAAACTTACCTACAGGTTTGACGAATCCGGTAAACCTGCAAAGTCTGAGAAACCCGGCACTAAAGTAGTCGAAGCGGGCGTCTTGCAGGGAAGAGTTAAGCGCTTGGCGTGACCTGATTACCCCGCGAATGCCAAAGCTATTCGAGCTGGGGGGTCCGTGCCGGTTGGCGTCGTTGTCGCCACCGACGGTAAGGTCATGGCTGCGGCACCTCTGGGCGGCCATCACTACCTTTGGGATGCTGCGTCAAAAGCCGCTTGCGCATCGAGCATCGAGCCTGTCGTTTTAAGTGGCCAGCGGGTAATGGTTTCCGGAGTCCTCAGCTATCAGTTCGTGCCCTAGGTCTCCGTGCTCTTCCTGTTTACCACGGAGCCTCCGAAAAACGCTTGCTTTTCGTTCCCATATTCCCTAACCTGTACAAAAACGGCTTTCCATCACATTGCTGGACACGATCTCTCACGTGTTCACGTTTCTGTCTAAGATTTATGAAACGCTCAATTTTCCCTGTTTTTTTCCTTTCTGTTTTTACGCTATTTGTCGCTCAAGGTACGGCTCAGAGTCCGGCGTCGACGCCGGACAAGGACGACATCGTCAAGATAACGACAAAGCTCGTACAGGTCGACGTGGTCGTGACGGATAAGAAAGGCCAGCCCGTGCGTGACCTGAAAGCAACAGATTTTGAGCTGCTGCAGGATGGTAAGCCGCAGAAGATCGTGGGGTTTACATTTGTGCCGGTTGTGACGCCGGGCGAAATGACATCGAGCGTCGAGGAGCGTGCGAAAGCGAAAACCGATCCGAATATCCCGGTCCCGCCGCCAGCCCGAACACCGCTCACTGCAAGCACTCGTGTGATCGCGTTTCTGATCGACGACGGTTCGTGTTCCACATCAGTATGGGGAATGGATTCGGCGCAGAGGGCCGTCAAGCGTTTTATCAACGAACAGATGCTGCCGTCCGACCGGGTAGCGATCTATCGAACGCGTGCCGGCAGCAGTGCGTTTCAGCAGTACACCTCCGACAAAACAACGCTCCTAAAAGCTGCCGATAAGATCCGCTGGTACCCGCCGCAAGGCCTGTGCGCGCGGAGCGACGGTTCATTCAATGAGGCAGCGAAGTCAAATGTTTTCCTCAAACGGACCTCAGAGGGTGCGGTGCCGATCACGATCGAGTCCGAAGCAGAACGGAAGATCCGCGAATACAATGAGGATTCGGTAGCCCGCAATCAGATCGTCGGAGCTCTTGGCGTTTTTCGCTATGCGGTCAGTGGGTTGGAACGCGTTCCAGGCCGAAAATCGATGTTTTTGCTTTCGGATGGGCTGCCGCTGCGCAACCGCGACAATAGCATCAACGATGCCGCCGCCGCATTGCGACAATTGACCGACGCCGCCAATCGTGCGGGTGTGGTCGTGCACACATTCTCGCTCCGCGGATCCACGATCCCGGGCATGATCGAGTCAAAGGACGAGGTCTACGTCGAAGACAATTTCAACGCTACCGAATCCATATCACGTGACCGCATCAACCAGGAAACCCGTCTCAACGATGGCCTGCAGGCGCTTGCCTACGACACGGGCGGCGAATTTTATCGCTCATCCGGCGTTCCGGACAAGCTCGTGAGCCGCATCCTCGAAAAGGAATCCGGCTATTACCTGCTCGCTTACGAGCCGGATGAGAATACTTTCAAAAGCAAGAAGTTCAACTCGATCGACGTCAAGATCAAGGTGCCGGAGCTGCGCATTTCGCACCGAAGCGGCTTTCTCGCAAACGTCGATACCGAACCCGTCAAACGCCGCGCAAAAAGCGCCGAGAGCGACCTTTACGACGCTATCGCCGCTCCGCTGCCTAAGGCCGGTCTGGGCATCGATCTGACGGCATATTTCGGCGTCACTCCGACGGGTGAGAATTTTGTCAGGTCGCTATTTCATCTCGACGGCCGCGAACTCACTTTTGCAGATGAAGGCGGACAAAAGAAGGCAGTGATCGACGTGGTCGCCGTGACGATGGACGAAAAGAACGACGTGGTCGACGAATTCAACCGCACACACACTCTGAAATTTGACGCCGCCACCGCCGAGCGTATCAAGCGCGACGGCCTTATCTATTCGACCGACGTACCTGTAAAGAAGGCCGGCAGCTACAATTTCCGCGTCGCCGTTCGCGATCAAAACAGCAAAACGCTCGGCACCGCCGCTCAGATCGTGCAGATACCCGACCTCAAACGCTCGGATGTCTTCGTCGCGGGCTTGACCGTCGCGGGCGTCGATGCGGCCGGCAAATTTGAACGTCCGGCAGCGACCACCGCCGCCAATGCGATCACGCTGCCCTCATCCGAAGCCGTCCCCGCGATCCGCCGTTTCAAACGTGGCTCGGTCATCGCCTACGCCTACTCGATCTACAACGCCAAGCTCGACAAGGCGTCCGGCAAGCCCCGGCTCGCCATCACCGTCAACCTCTACAAAGACGGCAAGCTCGTCACCGAAGGCGCCCAAAACACTGCCGAGATCGAAAACCAAACCGACTGGGCACGCATCCAGGACTACGCGTACATGCGCCTCGACGCCAACGCTGCCCCCGGCGAATACGCCCTCCAGATAATCGTCCGCGACCTCCTAGGCAACAAAACCGCCGTCTCAAGCCAGTCGATAGATCTCGAGGTTGTGGAGTAAAAGCTTTGACCGATAGTACTGTATGTAGTACTATTCGCTTTGATGCCGTCTAAGGATATCGCACAGACAATTGTCGAACTTGAGCGAGGAAAAGGCAGTACCCGATTTTCGAGATTGATACGGATATGCGAAGAGCTATTCGGGCCCGCGAGAATTAGTGGCAGTCATCATATTTTCAAAATGCCATGGCCGGGTGATCCACGGTTAAATCTTCAGCCGGACAAAGGCAAGGCAAAACCGTATCAGGTCGAGCAGGTGATAACCGCATTAAAAAGATTGAAAGAGCTATAGGGAGTTGAACTGAGAACGTATGGCGGACGCTAAAAACAACACAGGAATCTTTCGAGCCGAGGATTACAGCTACACCGTAGCCTGGTCTGACGAAGACGATGCATTCATCAGTCGCGTCTCCGAATTTCCGTCGCTTGCGGCCCACGGCAAAACCCAGGAAAAGGCCCTGAAAGAGCTTCGCGGGGTTGTTAGGTTCGTTCTCGAGGATCTCACTGAAAACCGCGAGCCGATACCCGAACCGCTCGGAAAGCGAAACTACAGCGGCAAGCTAAACCTCCGGATGTCCAAAGAACTCCACCGCCGCCTCGCCCTCGAATCCACAACCCAGGGCATCTCGCTCAACGCCCTGATAAACACCAAACTGGCTCGGTCGTAAAGCTGATTGGTCTCTTTTGTATTCAATCGTACTAAGCCGCAAACGAACGGCTGAAACGATAAGCATTGAAGCAGATCGCTGAAGACCAACGACAGGTGACCGTAAAGCTCTCACACCTAGAAATTCCTAGGGAAAGTGTTCCATGACGACATTGAATTGTACTACTGATGCGTTCCTCGAGATCCAGAATTTGGATGTAGCCGGCTGGGACAGGCTCCCGATTCTGTGAAGTCCACGTTATGCCATCTCACACGGTAACATAGACGGACTTGCCTGGAACGATCGTAATATGGCCTCAACAGTATCACTGTAAGCGCTGGATCGGACGAAAGCGAAAACAACTGCGGTACCGTTACACCGGCGAAAATAGAGATCAATTGTTGTTATCGTAATAGCGTGAGTGGGTGCATCAACTATATCAAAGCGATATTTTTGCCAACCTTCATGATTGATGGTTACAAGGTCGGCTTCTTCGAATAGTGACTTCGCCTTTCTCAATCCGCGCGATACCACCCGCTCTGAGAACCTATCTGGATCCAGAGAAGTCATACAAAAGCGAAACTGGAGGTTGTTATTTGTAGTACCTGCATTCCATCCAATGCTTCCGATGTGTGCCGCACAGTTCTCGAAAGGTACGATCGAATCCAATACCGACCCGTACTCTTCATCGAACTTTATTCCGTAGGCCGGATTATTGTCTAGGCGGTCCATTTCCTCCGAGCTAAGAAATAGATTTTTCCGTTCCTGCGGAACAATCCAGTCTTCGGGAATCGAGAATGTAGCGTCAACAGGCTTTACTCGAACAGTTGTTCCTTCAAGAGTTGAGTACGGCCGGGTCCCGTGGAACGCGGGATCTGTACTCCACTCAGGCACACCGCAACCAATAACAAAACAAAAGAGCACGAGCCCTATAGCTTTCCTTCTTATCAGAAAAGACCGTCGCAATCTTCTCATAAGAGTATTAGAGTCCTTTATCGAGGAATTGTTCCGGCCGCAAAGACGTCGTGTTGTTGCGGGTGACACCTTCCAGTTCAAGGATCAGGTCGGGGCCGTAGGCTTTGGCGGGGGTTTGGTAGCCTGGTGTAAAGTTGCCGGCGAGGATCTTTTCGGCGATGTTCAGGGCGGCGAGGGCGGTTAGGGTGTAGCCTTCGGGGCCTTGTTGGCGGGACTCGACGGAGTTACCGTCGGCGTCGGTAACTTTGCCCCACATGAGGGTTCTGCCTTTTTTGCGTTCGGCGTCGGACGGGCCGCCGGGTGGGATCTTTGATTGGAGATACTTCTGCACCGGACCCGTCGCGAGCAGCCAGCCGAGGTAGCGTGAGGCTTTCATCATCTTGACCGCGCTGGGCGGTACGACTGTGAAAACCTCGATATTTGGGATTCCTGTCGAATGAAAGGCGGTTGAGACATCGCCCCAGGGGATTGTGACGCCGGTCTTGGTGACGCCCTCGCCAAAGTCGATCTCGCGGGTTTTCCAGGCAGCCGGAACGGGCGTGATCTGGCCGTCTTTGCGGATCGCTCCGCCGCGGCCGACGTTCATTGTCATCGTTGCCTGCGTTCCGTGCGAAATGCGGCCCATGCCGTAGAATGCGAGCGAAAGATGCGTCGCTGACGGCAGGCGATCCTTCAGATGCCGGGCCAGACAGTCGCTCGGGACGACGTCGAATCCGACGCCCGGCATGACCATTATCCCGGCCTCGACAGCCTTTTTATCCATCGCCGCACAAGTTTCAAAAACACTGATCTCACCCGTGATGTCCGTGTAATGCTTTTTGTTCCGCAAACAAGCCTTCACCATCGGCAAACTAGTGATCGAAAACGGCCCCGCACAATGCAGTACCATGTCGACTTCCTGCAAAGCCGCATCCAGCTTCGCCGTGTCGTCGAGCGAGAAAATACGGTATTCAAAACCGTACTTGCCCGCCAGCTCGCTGATCTTCGCTTCGTTGCGCCCCGCGAGGATCGGCCTCAAACCACGCTCCGCCGCAAACCGCGTGATCAATTCACCCGTGTAGCCGTTCGCTCCGTAGATCAGGAATGTGTTTGTCATAATTTTGATCGGACGATTATCTCACCGGTCAAGCATTGCAGAAAATACCAGGTCCGGATAAATATCAAATGAATTTTTCTTAAGACCGGTGAGGTCATAGTTTCCGGCCGTGATGACGACCATCGCTTTTGTCTTGGCATCGATAACCACTTTTTGGCCGCCGTTTCCGCTGAGCTCGATGAAGCCGGACGGCCAGTTATCATCTGGCCGAAATGTGAACCGCCAGATCTGATAACCATAGGTCACAACGTCACCGGTTTTCTCGTCAGACGACACTTTCGCGTGCTCTGCCATTGCGTCCGCTATCAGCTTTTGGGGTACGATCCGTTTACCGTTCCACATGCCTCCGTTCACCAAAAGCAATCCGATCTTAGCGATGTCACGCGAACGGAGCCGGAGGCCAGAGTCGGCGTCGGGCTGGCCCGGCTTCAGCTCGGCCCATTCATACTTTGTTATTCCGAGCGGGGTGAGTAGATGCTTCCGTGTGAATTCTTCTATGTCCGATCCGGTAGCTTTTTTGACGATCGCAGCAAGCAGCTGGGTCATTCCTCCACTGTACTCAAATTTGGTTCCCGGTTTATTGACGAGCTTTCTGCTCAGAACGAACTTGATCGTGTCCGGCGCCCTATTCATCTGATATGCGGTGTTTGCTGGGTTCGAATACGATAATTCCTCGTTCCACTCGAGACCCGGAGTCATCGTGAGAGCATGGCGAATCGTAATGTTCTTCTTTTCGCCTTCGGCATGGCTCGCGTATTCGGGAAAATAGGAAAAGATGGGCTGATCTAGATCCTTGATCTTGCCTTGGGAATAAGCGATTAGAACAGCTAATGCGACAACGCTTTTCGATATGCTGCGAGTATCATGTAGCGTCTCTCTGTTGTGAGCGACAATACCGATCTCGCCCTTATGGTTATTCTCGTCAGGTCCGGTGAAATATTCTTCGCAGACTAGCTTCCCGTTTCGAAAGATCAAAACGCTATGGATATTTCCATAAGTTCGTTTCAGGACCTCGTTCATCCCGGCAAATACCTTTGCCTCGTCAAGCTTTCCCGATCTTAGTGTTCCCGTCTGAATGCCGTCACTGAGTCTCGCCGGAGGCGAATATTTGTAATCAGAGCTTGGCTGCGACAGTGCTGAGTGGGGGATCAGAAGTAAGATAGCCAGCAGAAAAATGGGGCTAATTGAATTGGATAAGCCTTTCATAAATTCTCCTTTACCACACTGAAGAGGCGTCTACTGTCGCTGGCTATCGATAAGGTTTTGAACGCGGCCAACCTGGCCATCAGTCAGCCTTACCTTGATCCCGTGCGGGTGGCTCGGTGAATTTGTCAGCAGGTCTTTAACGATACCGATGGTTTGCTTGCCGGTTCGCTGATCTTGTTTCAGTACGATTGCCACCTGCGATCCCGGACGGATGTTCTTTCGTTCTCGATGCGGCATTAGCTATTCCTGTTTAGAATACATCAAGCTCTAACTTCTGGGTTTCCTTGAGTCTATCCAAAAATTCTCTACGGTCAATCTCTCTCGCCCCAAGCGCTTCCATATGCGGTGTCATCACCTGGCAATCTAGCCAGGTTGAGCCGCGTTGTTTTAGGTGATCGATCAAGAATAGCAGGGCGAGTTTTGAGGCGTTGGGTGCTTTGTAGAACATCGATTCGCCGCAGAATACGCCGCCGGCGTCGATGCCGTAGAGGCCGCCGACGAGTTGGCCGTCGGGATTCCATGCTTCGACGCTGTGGGCAAAGCCTTCGCGGTGGAGTTGGTTGTAGACTATCTCGAATTCCGGCGATATCCACGTGCCGCCTTGTCCAGGGCGATAGGCGAGTGCGCATTGGTGCATTACCGAGCGGAAATCGCTGTCGATGGTGAACGTTAGCTCGGTCTTTCGCCTGACTTTCTCGAGGCTGCGTGGAACTGTTAACTCCTCGAACACGAGGATCGCACGACGTTCGGGGCAATGCCATGGCAGCGGAAGGCCTTTGGTATTCCAAGGGAAAATGCCTTTCAGGTAAGCCTCGCGAACGTTCTCAGGCGTCAGCGGCGTGCCAAAAGCAACGACGTCGTGCGCCTGATAATAATAGTTCCCGATCGCGACCCACTCGGGGTAGCGGTACGTTAACGGATCGGGAAAAACATCGCCTCGCATAAGAAGAGATTTAACCACAGAGGGCACAGAGAACACAGAGAAATGGCCTTAAATTGTACTCTGTGTTCTCCGTGTTCTCCGTGGTGAATCATCGGGAATCTACACCTCTTTCAGCTTCCACTTACCGCGTTTGAACAGCAGGGCCGAGACGACCGCCAGCATTGAGAATGCCAGCGTCATCGACCAGAAGACGCCTTGCGGGCCGTAGCCGAAATGGTTGGCGAGCACGTACGCCAGCGGTATCTCGAACATCCAGAAAACAAAGAAGTTCAAGTAAGTCGGCGTCCAGGTGTCGCCGGCACCGTTGAACGAGCTTTCCATCACCATCCCGAGCCCGTAGAAAGCGTAGCCGTAACCGACGATCCGCAGACAGTCGCTTGCGTATGTCGATACTTGCGGATCCGTCGTGAACACGCTGACGACCAGGTCAGGAAAGATCACGAAGAACAGTCCGGCGAGGCCGAGCAGGCCGGCATTCAGGGCGCCTGCGAGCCAGACCGAGCGTTCGGCACGTTCGGGTTGTCCGGCCCCGAGATTTTGGCCGACGAGCGTTGCTGCGGCGTTTGCCAAGCCGACGGCGGGAAGCAGGACGAAAATGATCACCCGCAGCCCGATCTGATACCCGGCCAGGGCGACTGTGCCAAATGGAGCAAGTATGATCACCAGTCCGCTCCAACTGAGCGTTGCGATCAGGAACTGCAGCACCGCCGTACCCGATATCTTGATGAGCGAGACGATCAGTTTCGGGTCGAAACGCCAGTGTTCCGCACGCACTTCGAGCCGCCCGTTCTTTCGCAGAAAGAGCGCCCAAAATGCGTAGGTCACACCGACCGCACGCCCGATGACCGTCGCGACCGCAGCACCGGTAACGCCCCATTCGGGAAAGATCCAGACGCCGAAAATGAACAGCGGATCGAGGATGATGTTCAAGCCGTTTGCGATGATCAGTACTCGAAGTGCGATAGCCGCATCGCCGGCACCGCGAAATACGCCATTAAGCAGGAACAGGAAAACGATGACGACATTCGTTCCGAACATTATTCGGGCGAACGGCGTTCCAAGCTCGACGACGCTTGGCTCGGCTCCGAGAAAACGCAGGATATCGGGCGCAAAGATGAGCCCCGCGGCTCCCATCACAACAGAGACGATCAGGCCAAGGTAGACGACGTGGGTCGCCGTGCGTGCGGCTCCGTCGAGGTCCTGCTCGCCAAATCGCCGGGCGACGGTCGCCGTCCCGCCGATACTGAGGCCGATCGCGACGGCGTAAACCAGAGCGAGCACCGATTCCGTAAAGCCAACTACGGCAACAGGTTCCGCACCCAGCTTGGCGACGAAGAACGTGTCGACGATCGCAAACAGGGCCTCCATCGACATCTCGAGGATCATCGGGATGGCGAGAATAATGAGCGCGGGCAGGATCGGCCCCTTGGTAAAATCGCGGGTCGTTCCGACAAAGGCCTCACGCAGGACGCTCGAAAACGAATTTTTGATCTCCTCCGTGGGCGGAGTTTCAACATTACTAGACATGACTAACTATTCCTTATGAAAAAAGACAAATAAGCGTCGCTCACGCCCGGATCAACGGGCGCAAAGCGCTCTTCTACGATACGGATAATTGCGTCGGGGTTTAATTAGCGAATGCGGATGGCAAGCTTCATAGTTTGAAAAAAATAACATAGCGCCAATGCGAGTTGCAAGGCCCGGGTGCTTCTTCGCGTCGAGCCAGTAGCAGGTGCGGTCAAACCGCAGAGGTTTCTTTGCCTTTTCATCGTCAAATCGTTTAACCTATCCGCAAATAATGCTAAAACTCGACCGGCGTTCTTTTCTCAAAGCGTTGTCGGCGTCCGTCTTGGGCTTGACGCTAGGCGGGCCGCGTTTGCTTGCTCAGACGGACACCGCGTTTGAGTTTCTGGTCGTCGGCGACTCGGTTATCTGGGGCCAGGGGCTTGAGGAAAAAGACAAATTTTACTCGCTGACGGCCGATTGGCTGAGAAAAACGTTGTCGACGTCGGTTAACGTCAAGGTCAAAGCACATTCTGGCTCAACCTTGAAGTTTCACGCTCACGAGGCGGCAAAGTACGCAAAGATCGGCCGCGACGAGAATTTTTTTTACGAGCCGGAAGTCAACGTCGGCTTCCCGAGCATCTCGAAACAGATCGAGACGGCGTCAGATGAATACCGCAGCGAAGGCAAAACGGCTGATCTGATAATGTTGACCGGCGGCATAACGGACATTAGCACGTCAGAAGTTCTGGACCCGAAGGGTAATGACGCTGAGCTGAAGCGGGATATCCAAACCCACCTTCGCGATGACCTCTACGATGTGCTGGAGCTTGCCGCCGCGCGAAACCCCAAGGCGAAAATAGTTGTCGTCGGCTACTATCCGGTCATCACAAAGTACTCCCAGTCGAGCAAGCTGCTCAACGCCTGGCTCGAGGCTCTCAGCTTTCCGCGATTCCTCAAGTTCGTACCGAACAATCCGCTTGTGCGGCCGTTGTTTTTTGACAAGCTCCGAAAACGTGCCATCGAACGCTCGCGTCTGTGGTTCGAAACCTCAAATACGTGCATGGCCGAGGCCGTCGCGAAACTCAATCAAAAACTCGGCTCCGAACGTGCATTCTTCGTCCGTTCGCCTCTGACCGACGAGCATGCTACCGAGGCCCCGAACTCGCGGCTCTTCCGAATGGGCAAGGGCGGCTACGTCAAAGATGCCAAAGCTCGCGAGCGAACCCGCGATTGCCGTGAGACCCTGCCAAAACTAAAGAAAGAAACCGGCATCGATTACCCCGTCCGCCTCTGCGAAGTCGCCGCCATCGGCCACCCCGACCCCGCGGGTTCGCGAATGTACGCCGATGCAATCATCGAGCGGTTGGCTAGCGAGTTGAAGTAGCTCCGTAGGAGCGGCCTCGCTCGATCTTCTTATTGTCATTGTCGGCTACAGACAGGTCGCTCCTACGGAGCGTTCTTTCTCTGGGCTCTTAACCCGAATCCTCAAACCCGATCCCATGGTCCGTCCGAAATGCCGTCAGCCGTGGGTGGTCTTTTAGACGCATTTTGAGGCCTTTTTCCTTATAGCTGCGGTTGGCGGTGGTTGCGGCGGCTTCGATGATCGAGCGTTCGCGTCTTAGGAGCTTGGCATCCTTTCTTTTCATTCCCTTTTCAACGACAAGCCGCGGGTCGCGAAGCGCTTTCTCATACTCTTCGCAGCCCGGAAATTCGTACGGGATCAACCTCTCTTCCGGTGTTTCGATCGTTTCTTCGCTGTCGGCCCGCGGCTCCTGGGTCGCATCCTCGAACGGCTCGGTTGCTGGTTCCTCAGGCGTGAGATCTTCGGCGGCACGGATCAAAATTTCAGCAAAATTCGGCGCTTCGGTGTCGTCCTCGTCCGGGTGAGGTTCGCCCGAGCAGTAGTATCGCTGCAGCAGGCGGCCGACCGTTGTTTTCGAGCGGCCGACCTCGAGGGCGATATCGCGGATCGTTCGGCCCTCACGGCGTAGGCTGATGATCTCGGCTATCTCGCCGTCGGTATGCACCTTTTGACCGGAGCTGAGCAGGCACGATTCACAATCGAAGCCCTTGAATTCCAGCCCGAGGAAATTTCCGCTTAGGTTCAGCTCGTACCGCAAAACGGAGTTCGCGTCGTAAACTACCTGCGAATTCCGCGACGTCAGGTGCTTGATGTAGCGCTCGTTTGCCACCACGCCGCTTTTGGCGATAGCGAAAACCGTATCGACACAGCTTGCCGCGAGCCGCAGCCCACCGAGGTCTCGGAGCGAAACAGCCCTATCCGCTTCACGTCCGGGGATGGTTGCAAGCATCAGGATCGACAGCCCGCGACGCTGCGCAAGGTGGCGAATGCGTCGGATGATCGGCAGCAGATCGGTCGTGCCGTAATACGAACGTTTCAAAGCAGTTATGCTGTCGATGACGATCACCCTCGCCTCACATTCGCGGGCGGCCTTCGATATCTCGGTCACAAAAGCTGCGGCCGTTTCCTCCGGCGTGCGACGAGCGATCATCTTTAGCGGATTGACGGGCAGACGGTACAGACGCTCGGTAAATTCGTAGTCCTCGCGAGTTTCGCCGGGATCGAGCTCATAAGAATAACGCCGCCTGAGCTGGCGGGCGTCCATTTCCAGGTCGACATAGAGGACGTTAGTTGGCTCGACCGTGCAATCGAGCGGCTTGCCCTCATAACTCTGCGAAATGCGGTCGGCGATCTCGACCGCCAGAATGCTCTTACCCGCACCCGGTTCGCCCACGAGCAGAGCGATCTCGCCCTCACGCCACAGATGTCCCGCGAGCTCCTTTGGGTCAGCTTCGGCCGTGTCGTCCGCGATCCACTCGCGAAACAGCCGCACGCCCTCGGCGGCAGGTTCGACCTCATTTTCCAAAAACGGCGCGTCCATATGTATTGACATATCTTACATACGTTGCAATAATAGTCAAGTGTTTTATGAAAGAAACACAATTTAAATCTATGCGGGACAGTGGGACAAGACGGAGGGTCAGCGATAAATGGTTTATTATTAATAATTTACGCCGACCCAGCGACCGTCCCGCCGTGTCCCATGTGGGACAGATCTTTGAAAATTGAATCATCAAGAGCCTCGTTCGAGTTAACGTCGCCAACGGCGACAAATATTAAAGCCTAGGGTGCAGCGAGTCGTCGAGCGGAACCCTAGGTCTTGCCGTTAGATCGCGGCGTCCCTGAAGGGGACGAATAAACTGCTGCGAGCCGATTGCTCGCCTTCAGCGAGCCGAACCTATGATTGGGACTTACCTAGGGTTGCATTCGCTATCGCTCATTCCACCCTAGGCTTTAATATTTGTCGCCGTTGGCGACAGGGAGCGTGGTAGACAACTGGTCGTACTTTTGGCAACCAGAGTCGGATCGCGATCCCATTGCGATATACTAATAAGTATGAAGATCGCGGTAGCAATGAGCGGTGGGGTCGATAGTTCGGCGGCGGCGGCTCTGCTAAAGGATGAGGGGCACGAGCTGGTCGGGTTTACGATGCAGCTCTGGAACCAGCGTCGAGGGATTTCGACCGATGAGAACGGCGACCCGTTGCCGTCGCGTTGCTGCTCGCTGGATGATGTATATGACGCACGCCGCGTGGCTGAGTCGCTTGGGTTTCCGTTTTACGTGCTCAATCTCGAAAAGGACTTCGAACGCGACGTCGTCGAGCCTTTCGTCGAAAGCTACCTGAGCGGCGAAACTCCGATCCCGTGCGTGGCGTGCAACTCGAGGCTGAAATTCGCCTCTCTCGACAAGATGGCCATAAGCTTGGGCTGTGACAAGGTCGCGACCGGGCATTACGCCCGCGTGATCTATGACGAAGCGGCGAACCGTTACCGCCTGTTTCGCTCGACCAACCGCTGGAAAGACCAGACGTATTTCCTCTGGGAACTGAATCAGGAACAGCTTTCGAGGTCATATTTTCCTCTCGGCGAAATGGAAAAGGAAGAGGTTCGCGATATCGCTCGCGGGGCCAATCTTTACACCGCCGAAAAGCAGGAATCGCAGGAGATCTGTTTCGTGCCGGACGGCAAGTACAGCGAGTTCATCGACCGCTACCTCGACCACGAAGGCCGCTCCGACGAACTCCCCGAGGGCGGCGAGATCGTGAGCACGACCGGCGAAACGCTCGGTACACATACCGGAATTCACCGCTACACGATCGGCCAGCGTCGCGGGCTCGGCATCGCTCATGAGAAACCGCTGTACGTAATTCAGATCGAGCGGGCACGCAATCAGATAATCGTCGGCGAGGAAGATGAGCTTGAGGCGATGGAGTTTACGGCGCGCGGTGTGAACTGGATAGCCTTCGACACGCCAACGGAACCCGTCAGGGCGCAGGTCAAGATACGCTATCGCCACGATCCAGCTCAGGCGACTATACACGCTCTGCCGGGCGAGCGGGCACGCATCGTTTTCGATGAGCCGCAGCGGGCGATCACGCCGGGTCAGGCGACGATATTTTACGACGGCGACGAAGTAGTCGGCGGCGGATGGATAATAAGGAACGAGGAAAAGTAATGACCAAACCAACGAAACGACCGAGCAAGGCGGCAAAAGCCGCAAAACGAATCGTCAGCAACTCAAAACTGTTGACAAGCAAGACCGAAAGGGAATCACAGTCGACCGAGGATCTCGTCGCCTCAGCCGTGACGCCGCGAACGAGCACCGCGATCAAGCCAAGACCGGACAAGAAGCGGGGATAACTCTATAAAGGCAGGAGGATAATAGGAGCCCGATCAAAGGCAACTCGTTTCGATACCAGTGATCTTATCGACGCGGTTGCCGTGGCGGCCGCCTTCGAAATCAGCCGCGAACCAAGCCTTCACGATGTCAGGAATGGTTCCCGCAGGCGAGGTTCTGGCACCGATGGCGAGGACGTTAGCGTTGTTATGCCGGCGGGCGAGGCTCGCAGTCTCGGCGTTCCAGGCGACAGCGGCACGAACTCCGCGAACCTTATTTGCCGAGATCGCCATTCCGGTACCCGAACCGCATACGAGCAAACCCTGTTCGTACTCGCCCCGAGCGACGGCCTCGGCCACCTTGCGAGCATAGTCGGGATAGTCGACGGAATCGGCCGAGTCGGTGCCCATGTCGGTATATTCGACACCGATCTCGTCGAGCGTGGATTTGATGTTTTCCTTTTCCTCGAAACCAGCGTGGTCAGCGGCAATTGCGATCTTCATACTCTAGATTTTAGACCATCCAAGCCGTGGCCGAAAACAGGAGACATTGAATGGCAAAAGTAGAACTGAAAACGAAAGAGAATGATGCCGATCCGGTGGCATTCCTAAATTCGGTCGCAGACGAGCAGCAGCGGGAAGACAGCCTAGTCATCCTCGACCTGATGCAGCGGGTCACGGGCGAACCGGCGAAGATGTGGGGCCCGGCGATCATCGGCTTCGGTTCACGAACGCTCAAATACGACTCAGGCCGCGAGCTGGACTGGATGATCACAGGCTTCTCGCCAAGGAAAGGCAGCCTGACGCTCTATATCATGGATGGCTTCGCCCGATACGACGAGCTGCTCGCCTCACTCGGCAAGCACAAGACGGGCAAATCGTGTCTGTACGTGAAACGGCTAACCGACATAGATATGTCGATACTCGAAACGCTGGTCACCGAGTCAGTGGAGCATGTCAGAAAGAGCTGACAATACGGGTTTCGGTCAAAACGGAACGTGCGGTTATAATTACGGATTCGAAATCGACATGCGGAGAGATAAGATTTGCAGCACGAAGTAATCATCATCCTCGATTTTGGCTCGCAGTATACCCAACTGATCGCCCGGCGGGTTCGCGAGCAGGGAGTCTATTGCGAGATACACCCGTTCCACCTGGCGGCCGACAAGATAGCGGCCAGAAAGCCGAAAGGCGTGATACTCTCCGGCGGCCCGTCGAGCGTGACGGATGAGGATGCACCGCGAGTCGAGGCGGGGTTCTACGACAAGATCGATGTACCGATCCTCGGCATCTGCTACGGGATGCAAATGGTCGCCGTCGACCTCGGCGGACGGAACGAACCCGCGATGCGTCGCGAATACGGCCACGCCAAGGTCAAGGTTCTCAGCGGTGCGACACGCCTCTTTGACGAGATGCCTTTCGAGCTGGACGCGTGGATGAGCCACGGCGATCACGTAACCGACGTTCCGCCCGGCTTTCGCAAGACCGCTACGACCGGCGACGTGATAACCGCAATGGAGAACGATGAACGCGGTATCTACTGCGTGCAGTTCCACCCCGAGGTCGCTCACACCCCGCTCGGAAAAGAGGTCTTAAGGAACTTCATCTTCCGTATCTGCGGCTGTAAAGGCGATTGGACGCCGGCACAGTTCATAACGGAAGAGGTCGAGAAGATACGCCAGATCGTCGGCCCTGACGATAGGGTCGTCTGCGGACTTTCGGGCGGCGTAGATTCGACCGTCGCGGCGGTGCTTGTACAAGAAGCGATAGGCGACCGCCAGCACTGCATATTCGTAAACAACGGCCTCCTGAGATATAGGGAGTTCGAAGACACGCTCGACGTATACAAGAACAATCTTCATCTCAATGTCACCGGCGTCGATGCATCGACCGAGTTTTACAAGGTGCTAGCCGACGTGGTCGATCCTGAGAAGAAGCGAAAGGCGATAGGTGCAAAGTTCATTGACGTCTTTGATACTGAGGCTAAGCGGATAGGCGATGTGAAATGGCTTGTCCAGGGCACGCTCTACCCAGACGTTATAGAATCGGTCAGCCTGCGAGGCTCGTCTGTGACGATCAAATCGCATCACAACGTCGGCGGCCTGCCCGAGAAGATGAACCTCAAGCTCATCGAACCGCTCCGCGAGCTGTTCAAGGATGAAGTAAGGCTGATCGGCAAGGACCTCGGTATCCCGGATGAGATACTGCAGCGACATCCTTTCCCCGGCCCGGGCCTCGGCGTTCGCATCCTCGGCGATATCACACCCGAGAAGGTCGAGCTGCTGCAGAAGGCCGACAAGATATTTATCGAGGAGCTGCACAACTTCGGGGTATATGGTGAGGTATGGCAAGCATTTGCCGTGCTGCTCCCCATCCAGTCGGTAGGCGTGATGGGCGACTTCCGAACCTACGAAAAGACGGTCGCTATTCGGGCGGTCACCTCGACCGACGGCATGACCGCCGACTGGGCGAGGTTGCCGCACGACCTTCTCGCGAAGGTCTCGTCGCGGATCACCTCTGAGGTGCGAGGTATAAACCGAGTGGTTTACGATATCTCATCGAAACCCCCTAGTACGATCGAATGGGAGTAGCAGAAGTGTTGAGTTTTGCGGGTAAAGTAGGTAATTTGATTCTGGTTCGCCAGCACCGACAAGTATGATCATTGCCCTGATCCTGATAGCCATGACCGCAATAGGCGGCCTGCCGCTGACATATCTCGTCGCTAGAGAGAAGACATTGCTGTGGCGACTCTCGGCGGGCACGATCATCGGCTCGGTGATACTCGGCCTCGCAGCGTTCCTTCTTGCCTCGATAGGCGGCTTTACTGTTCCGGTCCTCCTCGTCGCGGTTGCGGTCACGCTGGCACCGCTGGCCGTAATGAGAGACGCCGCCATTAGAAAGAAGTTCCTCAACGACTGGGCTAAGGCAAAAGGCTCGATGCAGGGAGCAAACCTTGCAAAAGCAAAGCGTTTCGCATACTACGCCGGATTCTTCCTACTTTTCTGGCTCTTCTTCGACCGGACGATGTTCATGGCGAGCGGCGCCATACAAACCGGCGGTTCGCAGAACCTCGGAGATCTTCCCTATCATCTCGGTACGATCTTTAGCTTTACAGAAGCCAATAACTTCCCGGTCGTCAATCCCTCATGGGCAGGTGCAAAGTATACATACCCGTTCATTGCGGATCTGCTGAGTGCGGTTTACGTTAAGCTCGGGGCTGACGTAATAAGTGCGATGTTCGTACAGAACGTGGCATGGGCGTTCTCGCTCTTCGTGATATTCGAAAGCTTTGTCGCCACTATAACCGGCAGCAAGCTGGCAGGGCGTATCGCACCGGTACTCTTGTTCCTAAGCGGCGGCCTCGGCTTTATTGCGATGAGCAGCGACCTCTCGGCATCCGGCAAAGGGCTCTACGACTTTCTGATGGCCCTGCCGCGAGATTATACGATCAACGACAAGTATCGATGGGGAAACTCGCTGGTCGTACTGTTCATGACGCAGCGGAGTCTGCTGCTCGGAATGCCGCTGACCCTACTCGTACTTGGGTATCTATGGCGTGTCTTTGCCTGCCCACGGGCGAAGTCAGAGGATGCGACAACCGATACTGATCCGGACCTGAGATCGAGGCTGATCAAGGTCGGCGGCCCTGCCTTAGCGGCCGGGCTCCTGGCAGGTACGCTTCCGCTCATCCACATGCACAGTCTTGTGGTGCTCTTCCTCGTAACTGCATTCCTGTTCGCGATGCGGCCCGATCAGTGGATCAAGTGGATAGCTTTCGGAATTGGAACTGCGGTGATCGCGATCCCCGAGCTTGTATGGCTAATGACAGGAACGGCGACTGAAACGACAAAGTTCTTCGACTGGTTCTTCGGATGGGATAAACGTGAGAGTGGTTTTCTTTGGTTCTGGTTCACGAATACCGGACTCGTCTTCCCTCTCCTGGCCGTGGGGATTTGGATATATCTGAAGCGTGGCAAGCTGTTCGAAAAAGAGGAAGAGTCAAAAGCAGGGTTGAGGCTGACGCTCGTGCTTTTCTATATCCCTTTCATTTTCCTCTTCGTAATATCGAACAGTGCGAAATTGGCCCCTTGGGAATGGGATAATATCAAGATCCTGATCTACTGGTTTGCGGGCACTTTGCCCTTTGTAGCGATCGCCATTGCCTGGGCATGGGAGCAGTCGAGGCTCTTTAAGATAGTCGCCGGAGCCGCGGTATTTGTCCTTATTGCTTCGGGGTCACTCGACGTATGGCGAACCGTTTCCGGTCAGATCAAGTACGGGGTTTTTGAACCCGATGCCGTTCGGATCGCCGAACAGATCAGGCAGAAGACTGATCCAAAAGCAATATTCCTTAATGCTCCGACCTACAACTCCCCCGTGGTTCTTTCAGGGCGTCAATCGGTAATGCGTTACAGCGGACACCTTGCTTCGCATGGTATAGATTACGGGCCCCGCGAGGCAGACGTGCGGCAGATATACAGCGGAGCGGCTTTGGCAGATACTCTCCTTGCTCAATATAATGTCGATTACGTGATCTTTACGCACGAGGAACGCAACACCCTAAAAGCAAACGAAGAGTTCTTTAAGAAGTTTCCGGTCGTAGCCGAAGCCGGGCAATACCGTGTATACAAAGTAAAGTAGTAACGATGGCAAAGAAGAAGAAAAACAAACCCGCAGAGATCGAGGCAGCAGAGAACGCTCCCGACGATGGAATAGTAGAAAGGTCTCTCGACCCCGCTCCTGAACCACTAAGTGCGAGTGGGGAAAGAGACTACGTTTGGCTTGGATGCTCGGCTGTGATCGTGGCAATATCGGCGTTTTTGCGCTTCTTCATGCTCGGGCTTAAGCCCTTTCATCACGATGAGGGTGTAAACGGATTTTTCTTAACGACTCTGTTTAAGGATGGCATTTACAAGTATCAACCAGATAACTATCACGGCCCGACGCTCTATTACATCTCGCTAACTTTTGCTAAGTTGTTTGGCCTCGAAACCATACCCGTTCGGGTTAGCATGGCTATCTTCGGCGTGCTCATGGTGATTCTGGTGCTCTATTTGAAGAACTACATCGGCAAGGTTGGGACGCTCGTCGCAGCCTTGTTCGTAGCTCTTTCGCCGGGGATGGTCTATATCTCACGATACTTTATTCACGAGATATTCTTTGTTTTTTTGAGTCTTGCGATAGTCCTTTCGGTACTCTTTTTTATCGAAAAGCGACGTGCAGGTCCGGGGGCGATTGCGTGGATGGGCGTGCTCTTATTTACCTGTTTGTCGCCATTCGCGCTACGGATCGCAAAGCTGATTGGCGGTGATAATGACAACGTCCTCTTCATAGCACGGATCTCACTTTTTCTCGGGGCAGCCGGCCTGACCTATTACCTGATTCAACGCTTGCTAACGTGGGATGAAGGCCGGCCGTTATACCTGATCCTCGCATCGGCATCGGTCGCGCTTTTCTTCGCTACCAAGGAGACCGCTTTTATTACTATCGGTACGATGCTGATCGCATGTCTCAGCGTGTGGATCTGGAAGCAGATAAGAGAAAGCCGGGCTTTTCAACAGAATTGGTGGGGCATTTTGTTGGCAGTACACGGCATTATCTTAGCTACCGCCCTTTTTAAGAGCGAGAGCCTTTCGGCGGCGTGGAAGTTCCTGAACGAGAACTTTTTCACGCCGAATAAACCGGCCGAGAGCTTTGCCTTTTACCTGGTCATCTTCACCGTTATCGCGGCTGTTGTTGCTTGGGGCATTTTCCTGTCAGACCTGAGGAAAGAGAACAAGACTGAGTTTGCCGAACCGGTCGATCCAACGTGGAGCAACTTCCGACGGGGCCTCGGAGACAACTCGCAGATGATCGTCATCGGTGCGGGGGTCGCAACGGCGTTCATTTACGTCAGTGTCTTGTTTTTCTCTTCTTTCTTCACATTCGCCGAAGGCATCTCACGGGCGTTCGAAGCCTATGCCATCTGGACGAAGACGGGGAACAAAGATCATACGCAGAGCGGCTACCTGGGATATGTAAAATGGGGCATCGAGATCGAAGCTCCGATCCTGGTGTTTTCGGTACTCGGCGGATTGATCGCGTTGATGAAAGGGAAGCATAAATTTGCCATTTTCACCGGCTTTTGGGCGCTGGGCCTCTTGATGGCGTATTCAATAATTCCTTATAAGACGCCTTGGCTGATGCTGAGTTTCCTGCTGCCTATGTGCATCGCCGCCGGATACGGGCTCGGGCAGATGTTCACCTCCGGGAGCGATCGCCAAAAATACGCGTCCGTGGCACTCGCTTTGATCGGGACAGTCCTTCTTTCATACCAAACGTATTCGCACAATTTCGTTCGGTACGACGATGAAGACATGCCCTACGTCTATGCGCATTCGCGCCGCGGCATGCTGGATCTGGTTAGCGAAGTGGAGCGTTACGCTGCAAAAAGCGGCAAGGGAAAAGAGGCAACGATCGAGATCGTCTCGCCTGATTACTGGCCGCTTACATGGTATTTTGCTCCTTACAAAGCCAATTTTCACGGCTCATTGGTTGATGCCAGTACTGCCGAGATGATCGTCGCAAAGAAGAATGATCAGGATGCGGCGATGATCCAGCGATATTCGACCCATTATAAGTATGCCGGCGTCTACCCCTTGAGGCCCGGTGTGAATTTGGTCCTGCTCGTGCGAAAAGATATCGCCGACCCCGACGATGAGGAGATAAACAAGGTGACCGAATATAAGCCGATCTTCGGCGTCACCAGTTAACTTCTTATTGCTTACAAAGCAGCCAAGGCGCCGATGAAGATAAACAGATCATCATCGGCGCGTTTTCTTTTAAATACATCGATCATCTATGCTGGCCCGGATGCGGCAGGTAACATTTCGCGCATTGACCGAAACCATTCTCTGGTCATTCGCGTATAAGCGAGAAAATCATATGAAGAATAAGTTTGCGTTCACCATCCTTTCCTTCCTCTTCGTGATAATGGCTGCGACTTACTCCGCTGCCCAGGTCATCAAGCCCGTACTCGTTACGACAAATAAGGGCGAGGCCTCGATGTCGATCATAGACCCGGTAACCATGAAAATAACCGGCAAAGTGCCGGTTGGCGACGGGCCGCACGAAGTGGTCTTATCGGCGGACGGAAAGACGGCGTATGTGTCTAATTACGGGGCCCAGACACCGGGAAGTTCTATCTCGGTGATCGACATCGCGACAGCAAAAGAGCTTCGCCGCGTCGATGTCTCGCCGCTGCTGCGTCCCCATGGGCTGCATTTGATCGGAACAAAGCTGTATTTCTCGGCCGAGGTTAACCGGGCGATAGCACGTTACGACATAGTTGCGAATAAGGTCGATTGGATAATGGGCACAGGCCAAAATGGCTCGCATATGGTCGTTGTCTCGCCTGATCAAAAGAGGCTCTACACGGCAAATATCGGTTCGGACAATGTCACGGTATTTAACTTCCCGCAATCGGCACCGCCGGGGCCGTCGCAGATCGTTCAGATCCCGGTCGGTAAACAACCTGAGGCAATCGATCTCTCGCCTGACGGGAAAGAGGTCTGGGTCGGCCTCAACGTCGAGGGAATGGCCGAGGTAGTTGACCTCGCATCTGCAAGATCAGTCGCAAAGCTAGATATCAAGGGCCGCCCCTACCGCGTACGCTTTACACCGGATGGCAAATACGTGATCTGCACGATGCTCCCGACAAAAGAGATCCTGGTGATCGACGCCGCGACGCGAAAGGAAGTAAGGCGCTTGAAACTCGACAATGTTCCGCTTGGCGTAGCGTTTTCAAATGATAGTAAGACACTGTTTGTCACGGCTGGCCGCCCGAATCCTGCTTCGCCGGGTGTCGACCAGGTGCTCAAGATCAACCTCGAGAAGATGGAGATAACCGGTACCGCAACACCCGGTGCGGCCCCAGACGGGATAGCCGTGGCCGGTATGTAAGATGCAGATCCAGGCCTATCCACTAGAAGGCACAAACCTTGATTTTAGGGTGGTAAGTATGGCGACACGAGCTTTTGTCCAAAGTAGAGCGACGGTTAATGAACTTGATAATCTGCGAAGAACCGTCCGAAATCTTTTGCACCAAGTAGACAGAATGGCATGCGGCGTTCAGATTGATGCCGATAAAGGCGTCGACTTCTATCAGGCGGTCGAGCGATTCGAAGCCGAATTGATCCGTTCTGCTCTCGATCTGAGCGGCGGCCGGCAAAACCAGGCCGCAAGATTGCTGAAACTAAGAAACAGTACGCTCAACTCAAAAATGAAGCAGCTCAAGCTGCGTTGATCTACGAAGATGAAAGAGAAGTCAATAGACATTGCCATTTTCCTGATAGTTCTGTTCACAGTTACGAATGCGTTCTCGCAATCGACTGCATTCATCGGCGTGAACGTGATACCTATGGATCGAGAGCGTGTACTTCTCGATCAAACCATTATCGTAAAGAACGGCGTTATCGCCGAAATGGGGTATGCCTCGCGAGTAAACGTGCCGAAAGACGCGGTCAAGATCGATGCAAGGGGCAAGTACCTTATTCCCGGCCTCGTCGATATGCACACTCATCTGTTGTCTGATGCGGATGATTATCCAGACTCGATCGCTCCCGATGAATTGCGCGTAATGGTCGCAAATGGCGTAACAACCGTTCGCTTTATGATCGGCACTCCGGAATTGCTCAAATTACGTGCGCAGAGTGCCGCCGGACAGATCGCCGCTCCAACGATCTATGTCGCGAGTCCGCATCTGACGGGGCGTGAACAGGGGAATAACTTTGTCGTAACCAACACCGAAGAGGCCCGCGAAGCCGTTCGAAAATCTAAGGCGGCCGGTTACGATTTCATCAAGGTAACCACCTTTGTTCCGTCTCTGGTTTATGAATCAGCGGTCGATGAGGCAAAAAAGCTTGGGATTCGTGTGGTCGGCCACGCTGACAGCCGCTTCGTCGGCGTTGAGCGTGCGTGGAAGGCCGGGCAGCAGATCGAGCATCTCGACGGCTACATGGAACTGCTGCTCAAGCCCGACGCCCCGACGAAAGGTTCGGTTTCCGACCTCTACATCTACACGCCGGACAACTGGAAGAGTTTCGATCACATGGACGAGTCGAAGATCCCCGAGATCGCTCGAAAAACGGTCGAATCAAATCCTTTCGTAAACCCGACGCACCATTTTATGAAGAATTCCTTCGGTCGTTTGCGCACCGAAGAAGAGATGCGGGCGCAGCCTGACTTCAAATTCTACCCGGCGAAGGTGCAGCAGACATGGTTCGATTTTTACAAGCGAAACCGGATGCTCAACACCGTTCCGGTCGAGAAGCGAAAACGCTGGATCGAACTGCGTGAGAAATTTATCAAGGCGATCCACGATGCCGGCGGCAAGATAATGGTCGGGTCCGATTCGCCGGAGTTTCTCTGGCTGTATGGGTTTGGCGTGCATCACGAGATGAAGGCCCTAAACGAAGCGGGCCTGTCGAATTATGCCGTTCTGGCGGCCGGGACACGTAACCCGAGCGAATTCTTTGGCACGCTCGCCGCGGTCGGAACTATTCAAAAAGGCCGACGTGCCGATCTCGTATTGCTCGACGCAAACCCGCTCGACGACATCTCGAACACAAAGAAACGCTCAGGCGTAATGCTCAAAGGAAAATGGTACACGCAAACCGAACTCGACCGATGGCTCGACGAGATCGCGCCAAAGATCGCGGGTTCGTACATCGAACATAAAACATCGAACTAGTAACCACCGTGAATTTGGCAGACATCGATCATTTATTTAAGGAGAATATGAAAAAAGTATTTACGATCTTAACCCTCGCAATTTCGCTATTCGCCACGAGTGCCGCAGCACAGAAAGCGGATGATAGAGCTGCTGCCCTCGCCGTGGTCCAGAGGCTTTTTGACGAGATGGCTGCAGCGAATGCCGCGGGAATTCTTGCAACGGGCACACCTGAGAATCAACTCGTTGCTCTTCAAAAAGGGCGCGACGGTAAATCACGTATCAGCGTGATCAACGGCGAGCAATTCACCAAATTCTTTACCAAACCCGGAGCTGTTAAAGAAGTTATGTACGACCCGAAGGTCGAGATCTCGGGCGACTGGGCTATGGTATGGGGACGATACGTATTTTTTAATGAGGGCAAGCTCTCGCATTGCGGGATCAATCAGTTCAACATGGTCCGTACCGACGCGGGCTGGAAGATCGCCAACGGTGCCTCAACGATGGATCCGGGCGATTGCAGTGAAAAGGAAAAGGCGATGAAGGCGAAATAGCCAGGCAGGTCGCGACAACGAAAACCTTTTTTGGCAGCATCTGACAGGGCAAATCCGTCTGAAGGAGTCTCTTATGATCAAGGTATTTGTTCTCTCTGTTTTAGTAGTCTCGTTCGTTAGCTTTTCGGCTGCGCAATCTCAGCCGCCTTCCGCTGTCACGCCCGAGATGCGGACGGCGGCGAATGAAGCATACCAGAAACAGGACTGGGAAAACGCCGCCAAGGCCTATGAGAAGATCGTTTCGGCTGAAGAGAAGAATGCGAATGCCCGCTACCGTCTCGGGATGTCCTTGCTCGGCCTGAAACGAAATGAAGATGCAGCAAAGTATCTCGAGGCGGCGTCAGGTATCTCACCAAACCCGGTCTTTTCGCTCGCCCTTGCCCGTGCATACGCACGAACGGGCAACGCGACAAAGATGTACGAGACTCTCGAAGGCAGTCTGCGGACAGGAGGCATCGCTCCCGAGTCGCTGACTGGCGAGGCGGATTTTGCGGCGTTCAAGGCCGAGCCAAAATTTGTCGCTTTTGTGGATCGCTCAGACAAGACCGTCAATCCATGTAAGGCTCGGCCCGAGTTTCGGCAATTCGATTTCTGGATCGGCGAATGGCTGCCGCGAAATACGCAAGGCATAACTGTCGGAACAAGTAGCATCCAGTTGATCCTGGGTAGCTGCATCATCTTTGAGAACTGGTCGACGCCCGTTTCGTCCGGCAAGAGTTTCAATGTGTTCGATGTTCGGGATGGTAAATGGCACCAGACGTGGGTCGACGACAAAGGGTTGATCACACACTATGTTGGCGGCATGGTCGACGGCAAGATGATCCTTGATTCGAATACGATGATCAACGGCAAAAAGGCGATCGCTCGAATGACGTTTTCGAGATTACCCAATGGCGATGTCCGCCAGCACGGCGAGAATTCAACGGACGAAGGCAAAACATGGACGACCAGTTTTGACTTTACTTATGTTCGCAAGAAATAGGAGCTAGGCATGAATTCAACCAATCTGCCGAGACCGTGATATGAAACTGATCGCTCAAATCTTCTTGCTCACCATCTTTACGGTCACGGTTACGGCGCAAGCGGCTAACAATACTTTTCCCCAGTGGTCCCCCGATGGCCGCCAGATAGTCTTTACCTCAGATCGCGACGGTGATCCCGAGATCTATGTTATGAACGCCGACGGATCGAAATCCGTTCGGCTGACGGATTCTAAAGGACGCGATGCTCATCCTTATTTTTCGAAAGACGGAAGGCTCATTTTATTTCAATCGCCGCGAGCGAATGGCGTCGATACAAATATTTATGTAATGAATTCAGACGGGTCGGATGTTCGCAAATTGACCGATCTTAATGGCTTCGCCGGCGTGCCGGTCTATTCGCCCGATGAAAAACAGATCGCGCTCATGTGGCGAAAGACCAATGACTTTCGCGACGGGGCGAAGTGGCTCATTTGCGTAATGGATGCCGACGGAAAAAACCTGAAGGTGATAACGGACGGTAAAGCGAATGACCAGGTTCCCAACTGGTCGCGCGACGGAAAACTATTGATCTTCTTTTCGGATCGCTCGGGAAAGAATCAGCTATATACGATGAAGCCTGACGGTGGTGACGTGAAAAGATTTCATGTTAGCGAGTTCAACGACAATGCGGCTTTCTGGTCGCCGGACAATAAGAGGATCTCATTCGTTTCCGACCGCAGCGGCCGCGGCGAGCTTTATGTCCTGGACGCCAAAAGCAGGGATCCTAAACGCCTCACAAATACCAAAGCCACGGAGCGATCGGGCGTTTGGTCGCCGGATGGAAAGCGCATCGTTTTTTCATCCGATGGTGACGGCCCTGCTGCGATCTTCATGGTTGATTCCGACGGAACGAATCTGAGACAGATCACGCCGTGAAGGTTTCGCATCGAGGAACCTAATTCGGAGCTGGGGTATTTGAGATGATAATGAGACGACTCTTTTTTAGTTTAGTGTTGCTGTCGGCAACGATCGCGGCCTATTCGCAACAGACCGCACGCTCAACCGACAGTGCGGCATTCAAGCAGCAGATAGAGGCCAAGCTCGCTGAATGGCACAAGGCCGGCAAATTTCCGGGCGCAACGCTCGGTGTTGCCTTTGCGAACGGCGAATCGTTTGGCCTCGCAGTCGGATACTCGGACCGTGATGCAAAAACGCCGATGAAACCGACCGACCGAATGCCTGCGGGCAGCACCGGCAAGACTTTCGCCGCGGCGATGGCAATGCAGCTGGTAAAAGATGGCAAGCTGAGTCTTGATGACAAGGTCGAAAAATTCTTTGGGAAAGAGCCGTGGTTCGGTCGGGTTTCAAACGCGAAGGAGATTACCGTCCGGCAGTTGATGAACCACACGAGCGGGCTGGTTCGATACGAATTTAAGAAAGAGTTCACGGATTTTCTAACCGCAAATCCCTACAAGGTCTGGACGCCCGAGGATCGCCTAGCCTACCTGTTTGACGCTCCTGCTCCGTTCGAGGCTGGCAAAGGTTGGGAATATTCCGACACGAATTACATCGTGCTCGGCATGATCCTCGAAAAGATCACCGGCAAAAAGTTCTACGACGAAGCTCGGAACCGGTTCATCAAGAAATTTAAGCTCGACGATACGATCGCTCAGGAAGGGCCGGTTATGAAGGGCGTCGTCCAGGGCTATGCCGGGGCTAATAATCCGTTCGGCGGCAAGGACGCGATGATCGAGAACGGCAAGTTCATCGTCAATCCGCAGCTAGAATGGACAGGCGGCGGCTGGGCCTCGACCGGCCACGATCTCGCGCGTTGGGCAAAGGCCCTTTATGAAGGAAAAGCGATCGATCCCGCAATGGCTGCCATGATGGTCGATGGCGTTCCGGCAAAACTTGGCCCGAACGTAAAATACGGCCTCGGTGCCATTATTCGCCCGACGCAGAACGGTACGACCTATGGCCATAGCGGCTTTTTCCCGGGCTACGTCACAGACATGATGTATTTTCCGGACAAGAAGATCGCGATCGCCATTCAGGTGAATACCAGTGCTCCCGGTGTTTTCGGTGGAAAAGGCCCGGCAAGATTACTTGCCGAGATCGCCGAGATCGTGAGCCCGTCTGCAACTATTAAATAGCCCTGGCGAACTTTTTTAACCTGCGCAGCGTTTTGTATTTTGACTGCAAGTCAAAATTCAACATATTTCGAGGTACACGCCGTGAATCCTAAGCTTTTTCCATCCGCGTTTTTATCGTTATTCTTGTTTGTTTTTGCCGCCACAGCGATCGGCCAGATACCGGGCCAGCTTGCTCAGGATTTTCCTGCTGGTAACGCTCCGTCGCCGGAGATGGTCGCTCAGTATGAAAAGGAAGCGGCCGCTAATCCAAACGATCTTCGCCTGGTGAGAAAGCTCGGTAAGGCGTACTTTTTTCAGTTCTTTGACGAGGGCCTGAAGGAAGCGGTCCCCAAATCGCAAAAGACCCTCGAACGCGCGTTGACCATCGAAAAGGACGAACCGGAAACTCTCGCCTATCTCGGCTCACTTCACGTGCTCCGGGCGGTCCGGCTCGAAAAGGATAAGCCCGCGATCCAGAAGGCGAGTTTCGACAAGGGCTTCGAACTGGTCAAACTGGCCGAAAAGCTCGACCCGCGAAATGGAGCTGTACTGTCGGTCGCGAGTGCCACGTATCTCTGGCTGCCCGACTCATACGGAATGGCACCGCATGTCGTCGAAATGCTCGAAGGAATGATCAAAGGCATGGGCCCGATGTTCAAGAAATTTCACCACCACGGCCAGCAGCGTCTGCTTCTGACCCTTGGCCAGGCTTACATCCGTATCGGAAAAAGCGAAAAAGCGACACCGCTCTTCCAAGAAGCCCTCGCCGTCAATACCACATCCCGCGAAGCCGCCCTGCTGCGAGCCGAACTCAAAAAGCTGGACCGGTAAAAGGAGATGGAGTTTGCCGGATCAGGCGTAGGCGATGTTGAAAAATACTTCTAGCCAAACGGGAGGCATTCGGTTCGGTGTCTTGTCAGGAATTCAAACGCACCTCAAAAAACCTAGAATGTGTTCTCCCTCGAGGTGCGCCTGACATCAGCGGGTAACTTCATAAATGACTCCTAATTTGCATTGGGTTATCTGCGAAGGCGACGCATTACGATAGAAAAAGCCCCGCCATTCGACGGGGCCTAGTGAAAAATCCAGCTTTATTGAGAAGTCAGACATCATTGTCTTACCTGAAAGCCAACCGAATAGACCGGTTGCGGGCTTGCGGCTATGAAATTCAGGACATAACTGCCGGTCCCGAATCCTGTCGTCTGCAGGTTGAAAATATAACCGCCCAAACTTGCGTCGTACCGGAAATCGAAATCAGGATTCGAGTTCCCAGCGTCTCCAAATTCAGTGCTCGCCTGGCTGCTTGTCTGTATCACGCTGATTGCGTGAAGCAGCAGGAACAAAAGGGGTCTGAGGAACAAAAGGGGTCAGTCATGCAATATTGCAATTCTCTCATTCTTCCTCTATCATACCCTCACCTTAACGCATATGCCAAGAAAAACACGTATCGAGATCGAGGGTGGGCTTTATCATGTTATTACTCGCGGGAATGGCCGGAGGGACATTTTTCATTCTCGAGAA
>LNEI01000027.1 GCA_001464455.1 Acidobacteria bacterium Ga0077534 | reverse complement strand
TTCGCGTCGAGATCATCCTCATCGGGCTCAGAGGCCTTGCTGAAGCTCGAGAGAGGGATGAATCGACGGTCCGTTCCGTAACGGCTTTCGATCAGAAGTCCGCACACGCGTTCGACGAATGCCAGCTTTTCGTCGGGTGCATAGGCAGGAAGTTTGACCGAAAGTTTCGTTGCGTTGTTGCAGCTACAGTTGCTCATGCTATAGACGCTACACGAACTCTCGCGAAATTGAAATGCCAAACCGCACGGAATGGTCAATAACGCACAAACTGACGCAAAATGCGTGAAATAGTTTGGTAGTAATTCAGCCGTTCCGGGACATTCTCACGCAACGCTCGGCGAACTAGACGGACGGGTTGCCGAGGCGGCGGCGGTTGGTCAGGTTTCGGGCAATTTCAACAAGGGCCGGGACGATATAGGTCGCGCAGGCGACGCCGAGGATGAGTCCGGTGGCGACTCGGGAGAGCTGCGTATTTTCCCAGATCCCGAACATCGTCAGCGACCAATCGATCCCAATGGGAATAAGAGAGAGGAAGAGCCAAAAGCGTGCAAGCGGTTCGATCTCCTCGATCCGCCGCCACAGCGGGTAGATCGCAAAACCGAGAAAAAGGCCAAAATAAACGCCGGTACACCGGGAACACACCCCGAAAGATTCGCCCGCGATATGGAACGAGCGATCGGGAATGCGATGGCAGATGAAGTTGTAGAAATGGTAGAGCGGGTCCGAGATCGAGGTGAAGCCGTAGGACTTCGCGATCGGGGCGAGAACTATCAGAGCAGCCCACAGAAAGACGACAAACAGCCCGATCGCCCACATTTTCCACGCCTGCCGGCGCATCGCCGCAAGTCGCGGCTGGGGTGTGTAATTCTCGGCGGGCTCGGGCATATTTGTTGCGGAAGCCCGCACGAAGTAAGAGATTTAAGCCGTAGCCGATAGCTCGTCAGAGCCCTTACCTCGTGCGGGCTTCTGCAATTATTAGAACCTGATCACTGCATCGGGGCCGCCTTCAACGTGGACGGTGTCGACGAAGCGGATGCTCTTGCTGTCGGTTGTCATGACGACCGAGTGTGTACGCTTTCCGGCACCGAAGAACCGGACACCCCTCAGCAGTGCGCCGTCGGTGACACCGGTAGCGGCAAAGATGATCTTTTTGCCGGGGGCGAGGTCGTTTGTATCGTAGATCTTGTTCGGGTCGGTAATGCCCATTTCGTTTAGCCGTTTCATAACGGCCTCGGCGTCTGGGACCTTAGATTTATCTACGCCGAGACGATCCGGATCCCACACGAGCTTTGCCTGGATCTCGCCGTTAAGGCACTTCATCGCCGCAGCGGTAATAACGCCCTCGGGAGCACCGCCGATGCCCATCAGGGCGTGTATGTTTGTTCCCGCGACCGCCGCTGAAATGCCGGCAGACAGGTCTCCGTCCGATATCAGGCGAATTCGAGCTCCCGCGGCACGCACGGCGTCAACGAGGGCTTTGTGTCGGCTTCGGTCGAGACACATGACGGTCAGATCGTCGATGTCGCGGCCGAGACGACGGGCAATATTTTTGAGATTGTCTGCAACGGGTGCGTCAATATCGACCGCCCCTCGGCACGAAGGGCCGACGACGATCTTGTCCATATAAATGTCCGGCGCATAGAGCAAACCGCCGCGTTCGGCGGCGGCGAGCACCGCGATGGCGTTATTTGCACCCAGAGCACAAAGATTCGTTCCCTCGAGCGGGTCGACTGCTATGTCAACCTCAGGAAATTCGGTCCGGGCCTCGGCCGAAAAGATGCCGCCGCCAAGCTCTTCGCCGATGTACAGCATCGGGGCCTCGTCGCGTTCGCCTTCGCCGATGACGATACGGCCACGCATCGGAACAGTGTCCATGACCTCGCGCATGGCTTCTACGGCGACGTGGTCTGAGTATTTACGGTCGCCCTGGCCCATTGTCTTGGCCGATTCGATCGCGGCCGCTTCGGTCACGCGCAAAAAATCAAGTGACAGATCGCGTTCTGCTTTAATATTTTTCATTTGTTTCACAAGGGGGAGATCTTTCTTTTCGGTAATTCTAGCACCGGAACGGATTTAACGATAAGTGCTCGATCGACTTAAGTCTTTGGTTCGAAAACCACCTTATCGTAGATCTCCGAAAGCCGGAGCGTGCACTCGATCGACTCCAGAGGAACTTCGCCCTCCGGACCTGAAACGTCAGTCAGCATCCAGAAGCCGTCGCCGTGCTTGGTGTACTTTTCGATCTGCATCTGGTTTTGAGAGACCAGCAAATACTCGCGAAGGCTCGCGATCTTTCTGTAAGAATGCGACTTATCGCCGCGATCATAGGCTTCCGTGGTTTCGGACAATATTTCGACCAGAACGACCGGGTTGAGCAGCGTATCGAAGACCTCGTCCTGAAACTCCGGCTCGCCACAAACAACTACAACGTCAGGATAGGCGTACAGGTCTTCACTTGGAAGATAAACACGCATATCGCCCGCATAGGTTTCGCACGATTTCCCCTTTAGGTGCTGCCAGAGTAAACCACTGATATTGGTCGAGATCACGTTGTGTGAACGCCGGGCGCCCGACATTGCAACGATCTGGCCATTACGATATTCGTGCTTTTCGTCGGACGCGCGTTCGAAGGCGAGGTACTCTTCGCCGGACATTCGAGGTAACGGATTCGGCTTCATAGGCTTCTCGTGGAAATTATACACCCAATGCGGCAAAGAACCGGTAAGAATGACGCTGATTTGACATCCGTGCCGTTGGATATTAGGTTTTTAGTTTGGGTGTGGACTCATCACGTCCTAAAGCACTATGACCTATATCGTCACTACCCCTTGTGTTGAATGCAAATACACCGACTGCGCCGCAGTCTGTCCGGTCGAAGCGTTTCACGAAACACCCGACCGCCTGCTGATTAACCCCGATTCCTGCATCGACTGCGACGCGTGTCTCCCTGAGTGCCCGGTCGAGGCCATTTTCTCGGATATGTCTGTGCCGGAAGAGTACCTGGACTGGCTCGAGAAGAACAAAGAGGCAGAAAATTACCCGATCATCAGCACCAAACAACCGGCCTTGATGGGAGCTGGATGTTCCGGCCCGCCCGAGTAATACTGGCCCGATAATTAGTTTGCAAATACACCCGTTTCGAAGCTGTTCGAAACGGGTTTTTTGCTTTTCCTCCATTTTTTCGTAGTTCGTCGAAAATTATGTTAAATGCGTGTTAAGGCATGCCCACAGAGCTTAGTGTTTTCAATAATTTAGCTTCTGGAATAACGTTTGCTATATTTTGCGCATTAGAACGGCACATCAGCGATCGAATTCTGAAGCTGAAGTACATCTGTTCGAAACACTTTTCACTAACAACTTATTGGAGGATAGATATGTTCTCAATCTTGGGTAGGATCTCACTATTTGTGTTTCTGCTTGCGCTTTGCATACCCGTGCTTGCACAGTCGAACAATGGATCGCTGTCGGGCACAGTGTCTGATGAAAATCAGGCGGTTATCTCCGGCGCGACCGTGACAATCAGAAACACTGATACAGGCTTAACACGAACTTCGGTCACAGGGACTGACGGCAGGTTCAATTTTGTCAACATAACGATCGGTGGTTACGAAGTGACCGTTACGGCTGCAAATTTTTCGAAGTACGTGCAGACCGGTATCGTACTTTTAGCCAATCAGGATGCGGTCATCGGCGTGACACTCAAAGCCGGCGGCGTGCAGGAAGTCGTTACCGTGACGCAGGACGCAACCCTGCTAAATACAACGACCGCCGAGGTCAGCACGCGATTTGACGAAAAACGACTTGCCGAGCTCCCGATCGCAACAAACCGCAACGTTTTTAACGTCTTGCTTTCGGTGCCGGGCGTCAGCCAGCTTGGCAGCGGACAGACTGGTTTTGCCAACGGCGTCAGCTTCTCAGCAAACGGCGGCCGCGTTCGTTCAAACAACTTTATGATCGACGGCCAGGACATGAACGACCCGAGCGTCGCCGGCGGCCAGTTGGCCCTGAACAATCCTGATGCAATTCAGGAGGTGCGCATCACCACGAGTCAGTTCCTTCCGGAATTCGGCCGCAACTCGGGTTCGGTCGTCAATTTCATCGGCAAATCCGGAACGAATGACCTCCACGGTTCGCTTTTCTGGTTTCATAACAACAAAAAGCTGAATGCGTGCAGCAATTTGAACAAGTCGGCGGGTTTCTGCGATTCGACGCCGCCCGCGAACAACCCTTCGCTCGAGTTCGCACCTAAACGTCTCGAAAATCAGATCGGCTTCACCGTCGGCGGCCCGGTGCATCTCGGCTTTTACGACGGGCGTGACCGGACGCATTTCTTTGTCGACTATCAGCGGTGGACCGATCGTCAGCTCGGTTCGGGCTTCACTCTAAACGGTGCTCCAACAGCCGCCGGGCGTTCAGTCCTGCAGAACGCCGCGGGTTCGCTGCCGCAGGTCCAGGCTCTGCTTCGGTTTGTTCCCGCCGGAGCGGATAACGGCACATCGGTTTCCTTTGTCCGCAACGGACAGACCTTCGTGGTGCCGCTCGGCAACATTACAGGCTCGTCGGCTCTCACGTTTGACGATGATCAGGCGTCGTTCCGTGTTGATCATCGCATCAATAGCAAGAACCTGATCTTCGGCCGCTACCGCTTCGCTTCGCAGGCAACGAACGGAACTGGACAGGTGACCCCACCGGGATTGACGACCGCAAATACTCTGCGTTCGGAAGCTGCGGTCTTTGTTTGGAACAGCATCTTCAGGAGTGACGTGGCGAACGAATTCCGCGTGTCGTACGCGCGCTACGACTCAACCACAAGCGCAGTTGACCCAGCTTCGGAAACGATCCCGTCGATCGAGATCGTCAACCTTGGGCTGAACGGCTTTAACGCCGCTGCAAACCGAACGGCGATCGGACTCGCGGTGAACCTTCCGCAGTTTCGCGTCAACAATACTTATCAGATCCAGGATTCGATCTCCGTGACACGGGGAAACCATTCGCTAAAATTTGGCGTGGACTTTCGCAAGCTCGAAGTGAAGAGTTTCTTCTTTCCAACGGTCCGCGGGCGACTGGCCTATTCGACCCTGCAGAACTATATCGATGACAACGCCGATCTTGCAGCAACTATCAACCGGCCATTAAACGGCGGCGACATTATCGGCTTCTACGATTGGTACGAGCATTATTGGTTTGCTCAGGACCAGTGGAGGATTCGGCCGAACTTCACGCTTAGCTTTGGATTAAGATATGAGAATCCGGGTGATTCGTTCAGCTATCTCAAGACCCTGAATGAACGAATTCTCGCGGCAAACAATAATAATCCGGGCTTCAGGTTCGATCCGGTACCTGAAACAGACAAAAACAATTTCATGCCAAGATTTGGCTTCAACTGGAACCCACAGACATCCGAAGACGGAGTACTCGGTTGGCTCACCGGCGGGAACAGGCTGGTTATCCGCGGGGGCTATGCACGTTCGTATGATGCAAATTTCGTCAACATAAATCTGAACGTCGCGAGTTCTTTCCCGTTCGTGGCTACCGTCGATCCACCGCGTCAGGGTGCGTTTGCCTCGCTGCCGACGGCAACGCCGAACGTCGCCGCTCCGCTGCTCCTGACACGCACAGTCGTCGGAGCCGATTTCCGTGCCCCGTCAGCAGATCAGTTCTCGCTCGAATTTCAGCGTGAACTAGGCGCCAATACGGCCCTCAAGGTCGGCTACGTCGGTACCATTGGACGTGGACTATTTCAGACGATCGACGGCAATCCTCGAACGGCTTGTACGGGTGGTACGAATGCCAATCCATGTCCACGCGTCGACCCGACTCGCGGCGTGATCCGTCTGCGTGGAAATGAAGCAGAGTCAGATTATCACTCGATGCAGATGAGCCTCGAAAAGCGTCTAAGCAACAACTTCAGTGCAGGTATTCACTACACGTGGAGTTCGTTCATCGACACTGCGTCCGAGGTTTTCAATCCTTCGACTGGTGAGGTTGCTGTGGCCCAGGATTCATTCAATCTTGAAGCCGACCGCGGCCGTTCGAGCTATGACCGGCCGCATCGTTTGACGGGTAACTTCGTCTATCAGCTTCCCTTCTATCGCGAGCAAAGCGGCTTTGTCGGACGCGTACTGGGCGGATGGCAGTTCAACTCGTTCTTTACGATCCAGAGTGGAGCCCCCTTCACGGTGTTTAACGGAGCCGATCCGGCAGGTGCGTTGAATGGCATTTCCGGCCTCGTCGGCAACGCGATCCGGGCGAATCTGGTTTCAACCGCGAATTTGGGAGGAATGTCGATACCTGAGATCCGGGCCGCGTGCGGTACGCCGGTGACGGGAAATGCCTGTCCGAATCTGTTCTCGCCAGTGACGGCAGCACAGCGTCTCGGCAACTCGGGCCGTAACATTCTGCGTGCTGACGGCATCGAGAATATCGACTTCGGCATCATCAAGAACACGGTCCTTACGGAGCGTGTTCGCTTCCAGATCCGCGTTGATATGTTCAATGCGTTCAACCGTCGAAACTTCGGCGTGCCAAACTCAGCGATCAGCGCCGGTGCCAACTTCCTGAATCAATGGGCCACTGACGGCGGCAATCGACGGATCATCATCGGCGGTCGCTTGGTGTTCTAGGTTTGACCATTTCTGCGTAAACGCATTTGTGGCCGTCTTTGGATAAGGCGGCCTTTTTTGTCCGTTTGCGGGACGGACTTTTTTCTTCGGTCAGCTACTCCTTATCGTCTCAACCGAATTCCTACCCGCAGCCCGACTGGTGAACTTACCGTCCGGATCGGCGTTTTCCCTATCGAATAACGCGAATTGAATACATTCTCAACGGCGGCATAAAGCTGTGCCGATCGTCCTAACTTCCTTGCAAGAAAGACATCCGCCTGAAAGTACGGCTCAAGCCGGAATTGGTTAACATCGTCGTCGAACTGCTCACTAGATGCCCGTGTTTGGACGGCAAGGTCCCATTTTCCCGCTGGAAGTCTTGCTTGCAGGCTGGCCTGATGTTTCGGGATCTGAGGCGTGCGGAGTCCGATAAGTGACGGGTTCGACGCAAATTCCGTAACGACCGAGTCGGCAAATTGGTAGCTGCCCGTAAACAAGACACGCCCAATGCTTGTGTTGCCCTCGACCTCGACGCCGGCACTGCGTGTACGCCCCGCGTTTTGCCTTTGTCGCGTGATGAGCGTCGGTGTGACAGACAGTGTGACGTTTGCGATCGCTTGACCGATCGACGCGTAGAAAACGTTGGCTCTAAAAGAAAATCGCTTCGCATTGTAGCCAATGCCGCCCTCGGCGTTGTTCGATCGTTCGGCTCGGAGGTTTTCGTTGGCGGTCGTCAGGACGCTGCCGACGCGAAATGCCCGATAGAGTTCGTTCAATGTCGGTGAACGGAAGCTTCGCGAGGCTCCGGCGAAGATCGAAATACTGTCGGAGATACGATAAAGGGCGGAAAATTGTGGGCTGACGGCGTCGTCTTCGCGATCGGGAAATGCAGTTACGACGGTCGCACCGGTCGCGATCGTTCGAGAAAGATTGAATGCCTGTGCGTTGGTCCAACTGTCGTATCGAATGCTCCCGGCGATCACAGCACGTTCGCCGAGACGAACGATGTCCTGAAAGAAAATACCGGCCGTCCTCTGTCGCCCTCCGGCTCCGACGGCTGTCGTCGCGGCATTATTCGCATAGCCGATCTCGTCGCTCGCACCTCGAACGCGGCGTGCCTCGATCCCCGCAAGAAAAGTATGCTGGCGAATAACGGCAGAAGCTTGAACCGAGAAACCTGCGATATCCGCCGGCACGCGTTGGATCCGATTGAGCGTTTCAGCCGAGCGAGGTGCATTTACCACGGAAAAGATCTGATCATAGACCTGATCGCCGCCGAAGGCTCGAAACCGGAGATCGAAGCTCCCTCGGTCGGCCCGCAGGTCGCCTCCCGCCGAGATCTGCCTGATGTGCGTGCGATTGGTCTGCAAACCGGTGCCGTTCGTTCGCACCTCGCCAAAATACGATGGGCGAATGAAAACGGTGAAATTCTGCGAGATCGACCTTTCGAGCCGCGCTGAAAAGGCATTGTTTCTAACTCCGGCAAAAACATCGACGGGCCCGCGAACATCCTCGTCCACGGGGCGATAGCCGCGGGTCTGAAAGCTGCCAAGGTCTAATCCGAAGAGCCACTTTTCGAGCTTGGAACCGACGAAAAGACTGCCAGCCGCTGTTCCCTGCGTACCTCCAAAAATGTCGGCAGCAGCGTTCAGACGCTCAGTAGCCTCTCGAGGCTGAATATTGATCGCACCGCTCAAACTTGCATCGCCATAAAGGCTTGAAGCTCCGCCGCGGAGGATCTCGACCGTTTCGACCGAGCCTGGCAAAACTCGCCCCCACTGTACCCATCCGCCGAAGGGGTCGTTCAGCGGTACGCCGTCGAGAAAAACTCCGGAGCGGCTCGCTCCCGTTGCCCCGACACCGCGAAGACTAACGCCCTGTGTCGTCGGGTTGGCATTTCGGCTCGACGAGCGGCGAAAGATCGAGAATCCGGCGGTCTGCCTCAGAACATCATCGAGAGCAGGAGCGGCGGCCGAATCTATCTTTGATCGCGGAATTACGCTGACGCTAAGGGGCGTTTCACCTGCGTTTGTCTCGACGCGGGTCGCGGTCACTGTGACCTCCTCACGGATCGGAGCGGGCGTTGGCGTCGGTTGTTGACTTGCCAAAATTGCCATTGAGGCCGTAAGGGGAAATAGTAAAGCCAAAAACGCTATAAAGACCTTCATATTCCATCACAAGGTAATTTCCAGAAACGATCAGGTCTGAACTTCTACTCTTCTGTAGACTTCTTGAGTATGCGCAAAAACGAAACGGGGTCGACTATCTTAAGCGGCCTGGTTTTTTGGCGAAATTGCTTACTCTCCGTATCAAATTTTGTCATTAGATCGAGAAGGTCTCGATCTCGGGTTACGAGAAAGTCGACTTTCCCCTCGATGGCGAGATTTATGTAGGGTTCGTCATCAGGATCTCTCTCGAAAATGTAGTGTCTCGGAACTGAGCGATAATATCTGCTGTTCTTCGCCAGGTCCTCGAGATATCTTTCGATCGAAACTTCACTTATCGTGCTGTATTTCGCCAGCAATTCCGGCCTGTTCATCACTTCTCGAACTTCCTCGAGAATTTGCCGGCTCAGCAACAGTTCGATAACGTCATCGTCCACAAACCTTTGCACTCAGCCGAAACCCCTTCACCAAAAAAGAAAGACTGCCAAATAATATTGCAGTCAAAAACAGCTTTGATCTTTGCGGCTTGCATCAAAGATTACCGGTGTCCCTTTTCTTCTTTTACTTTTTTTCGGAGCGAGTACATGAAAGTATCAAGTTCATCCTCCGAGATCCCGCTGTCGGCAACCTCCTTTCTAACTGGCGAAAGCAACTCGTCAAGAGTAGGCTTTAGTGCCTGATCTTCCACGATCTCTTTGACAAACTCACCTACTTCACGGCCCTTATCCTTAGCTCGTTTTGTAAGAATGGTCCCGATTTGGTCAGAAACAGATATTGTAAGTTCCATAATATCGCCTCCTTCAGCTCCCGTATTTTATCACAAACTAGGGCTTTGCTTATTCAGCACGGGTGTCGCACGGTCTCAACCGATTCCTCCCATGGCGCCGCAACAATCAGCAACCTGTGGAAAAAAATCATTGCAAATAGGAGAACAAGAATGTTTAAGTATATATATCCACGGGACTTCCCCCGTGAAATCGACAAGGAAAATGTTTATGTTCGATAATGTGGCTCCTGGCACAGGTAAGAAAGTGCGCAATGTAGTTGATTGGCGCATGAAGGTTCTAGTTTTATTTGGAACGCGGCCCGAGGCGATCAAGTTAGCTCCGGTCATCCATGAGCTGCGCAAGCGGTTCTTCCAGACCATCGTTGTCTCGTCGAGCCAGCATAAGCACATCATCAAGCCGTTTCTTGAGACGCTAAAGGTCGATGTTGATTTTGACCTGAGCGTGATGCGGCGCAACCAGTCGCCGAACGAGGTGTGCTCGCGGGTGATGGCCAAACTTGACCGCATTCTCGAATCCGAGCAGCCCGATCTTATCCTCGTTCAGGGCGACACGACCACCGCTCTTGCCGGAGCCCTCGCCGGGTTTAATCGCCGCATTCCGGTCGGCCATGTCGAGGCTGGCCTGCGGTCGGGCAACCTGATGAGCCCCTTTCCTGAGGAGATGAACCGCCGCGTTATTTCACAGATGGCATCGTTCCACTTTGCCGCTACGGAAAAGAATCGCCGCAACCTTTTATCCGAGAATGTGCAGAGCGAGAAGGTCTTTGTTACCGGTAATCCGGTCGTTGATTCGCTCAAATACATGCTCAAGAATCTCAAACCGCATCCTGATATCGCGGCTCTCATCAAGAAGACCGACGGCAAGAAACGCATCCTTGTAACGACGCACCGCCGCGAGAGTTTCGGCACAGCGATGACCGGCAATCTCAAGGTGCTGGCCGATTTTGTTTATAAGCGGCCAGACGTGTGTCTATTCTTCCCCGTCCACCCAAATCCGAACGTGAAAGGCGTTGCCAAAGAGATCCTTGGCGGCCATGACCGTATTCACCTTTTGGAACCTCTCGACTATTCCGACTTTCTTGCAATCATGAAGGCTGCCTGGCTGATCGTTTCAGATTCAGGCGGTGTTCAGGAGGAAGCTCCAAGTTTGGGCAAACCCCTGCTTGTGATCCGCGAGAACACGGAACGCCCTGAGGCTATTCGATCTGGCGTCTCAAAACTGGTAGGCAGCAGCCCGGGAGCATTGAAACAACTTCTCGAAGAAAATTATGCCGTTGACACCTGGATCAAATCGGTAAAAGAAGTTGCGAATCCCTTCGGTGACGGCAAAGCCAGTGCCCGGATTGTCAAGATCATCGAGGAAAAGCTCGCTTCTAAACCGCTCAGTGTACGATCGATCCAGGGCAAACTCTTCTAATTGCCCTTATGAGTGCCAAGTCCGAAAAAAACAGCCTTCTGACGATACTCGTCGAAGATTATTTCCACGTGGGAGCCTTTGAGACCCTGATCCAACAACGGAACTGGGATAATTTCGAACCCCGCTACGAACAAAATACCCGTAAGACTCTCGACCTGCTCGACCGATACGACACCAAGGCAACTTTCTTCGTGCTTGGCTGGATCGCGGAAACGAGTCCAGACCTGGTCCGTGAGATAGTCGCCCGCGGGCATGAGGTCGCGAGCCGCGGCTTTTACCATCGAAGTGCCAAGAACCTGACACCGGACGAGTTTCGCGAGGACCTCAGGCGTTCTAATGCCGCGATCGAGAAGGCGACCGGTCAGAAGGTCGTCGGTTACAGGGCAGCCGAAAAGCTAGTTTTCGGGCAAAGTGAATGGGTTTTGAAAACGCTGGCGGACGAGGGATTCGCTTACGACGCTTCATTTCTGCCGGACACGAGTGATGATCGCTCACGTCGATTTGCTCATGAGGTTGAGGTCGGCGGTGAAAAGATCTGGGAGTTTCCGTACTCGACGAC
The DNA here is from genome assembly GCA_001464455.1 of Acidobacteria bacterium Ga0077534. Taxonomy (GTDB): domain Bacteria; phylum Acidobacteriota; class Blastocatellia; order Pyrinomonadales; family Pyrinomonadaceae; genus OLB17. The sequence goes on along the minus strand of LNEI01000027.1, from coordinate 339,801 downwards.
CGATCTGGGCTTTGGCTTGTTGCCGATCTCAGGAGGAAACTACTATCGCCAGCTGCCATATACGCTCATGCGGCAGGCCGTAAAAAAATGGCACAAAAAGTTCGCTGATCCTTTCGTCTTTTATTTCCACGTCTGGGAACTTGATCCTGAGCAGCCTCGCATCTCAGCCGCATCGGGCATGAACCGCATCCGCCATTATCGCAAGCTCGATAAGATGGAGTGGATCCTGCACGAAAACCTTGCCCTCTATAAATGTACGGGCATCGCCGATCATCTGGGAATTGAGCCACAGGCCGTCGAGACAAGTATCGACCCATCCGCCATCGAAGTTCGGACCTCATTCGATAAAGCAACGCTGACGCCGGTCTCGATAGTCGTGCCGTGTTACAACGAGCAGGAATCGCTGCCCTACCTGGCAAAGACTCTGGCATCGGTCGAGAATGAGCTGAACGGCATCGGCTACACGTCAAATCTGGTTTTTGTCGATGATAAGAGCACCGACAACACGCTCGGCGTGATCGACGAGCTTTTTGGCGGACGCGATGACGTTCAGGTGGTTCGTCACGAGGTTAACAAGGGCGTCGCGGGCGGTATTATCACCGGCATCCGAGCCGCACGGACTGAGATCGTCTGCACGATCGACTGCGACTGCACTTTTGACCCGCACGAGCTCGTCAACATGATCCCAATGCTGACGGATGGCGTCGATATGGTGCAGGCTTCGCCGTATCACAAGGATGGTGCGGTACAGAATGTTCCCGGCTGGCGACTCGCTCTTTCGAAAGGAGCTTCGGTTCTCTATCGCCGTGTTCTTCGTACCAAGATCGCATCTTACACAGCGTGTTTCCGCGTACTTCGCCGCAGTGCGATGATCGATATCGAGCCGCAGGAGACGGGCTTTCACGGAGTTCCGGAAATGCTCGGCCTGCTCGACCTGAAAGGCGGCAAGATCGTCGAATATCCAACCGTTTTGGCTGTCCGTCTATTCGGAGCATCCAAGATGAAAACCGCCAAAACCATTGTCGGCACGGTAAAACTGCTTTCTCGTCTGACAAAAATGCGTTTCTTCGGGAAATCCACCTCCATTCAAACTTCTTTAACACCAGCCGGACTAACCGTGCCAAAGGACGTTCCTGAATAGGAAAGTTCTTTCGTTAGTTCCGATAAGTGCAAAAGCCCGCGCATCAGCAAGGGCGAAACTCGCAGGTTGAATGTTCCGCCCTTGCTCACGCATGGACTTCCGCATCAGCTTCGCGAAATAAGAAGAAGAAGTACATAAAAACAGCCCCTTTTTTATGAAAGAAAGCATTGCTATTGTTGGTTCAGGATTTCTCGGCCTCACGCTTGCAAAACGCTTTGCAGACGCTGGCCACAAGGTCACTCTGTTCGAATCTGCCCCGGAGATCGGCGGACTTGCTTCGGTTTGGGAGATCAACGATATCATCTGGGACCGGCATTACCACGTTGTCCTCGCCTCAGATAAACACACGCGAAACATAATCGAAGAGATCGGCCTGGGCGACGAGTTTAAGTGGGTCGAGACAAAGACCGGCTTTTACACGGACGGCGAACTTCTTTCGATGTCGGACACGAAGGAGTTTCTGACGTTCCCGGCCCTCGGGATGATAAGCAAACTGCGTCTCGGCGCGACGATATTTTTCGCTTCGAAGATCAAAAACTGGCGAAAACTCGAAAAACAATCGGTCGAGCAATGGCTGACGAAAATGTCGGGCAAAAAGACCTTTGAGAAAATGTGGAAGCCGCTTCTCAAGGCAAAGCTGGGCGAAGCCTACAAGGAAACCGCGGCATCATTTATTTGGGCGACGATCCAGCGGATGTACTCGGCCCGCAACTCCGGCATGAAACGCGAGATGTTCGGCTACGTCAAAGGCGGATATGGCCGCGTGCTCGAACGCTTTAGCGATGTGCTGCTAAAACGCGGCGTCGAGATCAGGCTCAATTCTCGCATCGACAAGATCGAACGGCTCGACAGCGGCAAGGTTCGCTTGATCCCGGCAGCGGCTCGTCGTCATAGCGATACTAAGGCAAAGGTTCAGAAAACAAAATACGCTCAGTTTGAGGCGGCCGCGGTGGTCGCACCCGGATTCTCGGGAGCCTTTCTCTCGGAACCGCAGCTTTCTAAAAACGTTGTCGATTTCCCGGAAACCCCAATGTCGCAGGTCTTTGACAAGGTCATCGTCACCGCTCCATCAAATGTCGCCGCGAAAATGCTGCCGCAGCTCGACGCGGATGAACGCGAAAAACTAGAAGGAATTAAGTATCAGGGCATCGTGTGTGCATCCGTCATGACACGGTGCTCGCTTTCGAACTACTACGTGACTAATATCACGGACGATACGCCTTTTACAGGCATCATCGAGATGTCGGCAATCGTTGACAAGAAGGAATTCGACGGCAACGCTCTGGTTTATCTGCCTCGATACATCGCCCCGGACGACCCGCTTTTTGATAAGACGGACGAGGAGATCGAACACTATTTTCTGACCGCCCTCGAGAAAATGTACCCGAACTTCCGGAAAAAGGACGTTGTGGCATTCAAGGTCTCAAAGGTACGGCAAGTGTTTCCGATCCCAGTGCTTTCCTACCACGAAAGTCTGCCGGATATGAAGTCATCGGTTGACGGCGTTTACATCGTCAACTCGTCGCACATCGTCAACGGCACGTTGAATATTAACGAAACGGTTCAACTTGCCGAGAACTTTTTTGCCACGAATTTCACGCATTACACGAATGGATCTCTCTAATTCGTGTAATGCGTGGCTAAACCTTCTTATGAAACGGATTGCAAGCATCTCGCTCGACCTCGACAATCAGTGGTCGTACATGAAGACCCACGGTGATGCCGGGTGGGAGGAGTTTCCTTCGTACCTCGATATCGCGGTGCCGCGGATCCTTTCATTTCTTAAAGAGCGAGATCTGAAGATCACGTTTTTCGTCATCGGTCAGGACGCCGCGTTGGAGAAGAATCGCGAGGCCATTGCATCGATAGCAGCGGCTGGACACGAGATCGCCAATCACAGCTACAATCACGAGCCGTGGCTTCATCTTTATTCGAGGTCCGAGATCGAAGAGGAATTCGAGAAGACCGAGGCGGCATTGTTCGAAGCGACCGGGCAGCGTCCGACGGGTTTTCGCGGGCCTGGCTTTAGTCTTTCGACGACGGTGCTCGAAGTGCTTGCCGAACGAGGTTACGACTACGATTGTTCGACGCTCCCGAGCTATACGGGGCCGTTTGCACGGGCTTTTTATTTCTTGAAATCACCGAATATGAGTGCCGCGGAGCGGGAAAAGCTCAAGAAGCTTTTCGGCAAATTCTCGGACGGCTTCCAAACGCTAAAGCCGCATTTTGTCGAGGCTGCGGGCCGTTCGCTGGTCGAAATACCTGTGACGACCTTTCCGCTTGTTAAGACTCCGATACATGCGAGCTATTTTCTCTACCTCGCCGGATTTTCGCGTGCTGCAGCGAAAGCCTATTGGAGTTCGGCGGTCACGGCGTGTTCGCTGACCGGCGTCGAGCCTTCGCTTCTGCTGCATCCGCTCGATTTTTTGGGTGGTGACGACGTTTCTGCGTTAAAATTCTTTCCGGGCATGGACCAGACCGCTGAAGCGAAGATCGAGGTCGTCAGTTACGCCATCGACCGGCTCGAAGCGAAGTTCGATATCGTAAACATGAGTGAGCACGCTTCCCGTTTCAGGCAGGCCGCCGAACCGGCGAGCAAGCCGATGCGACTCGAGCAGGTCTAGCCCGCCTCACCAGCCAATGTCGCCCGAAACCTCAACATCGGCAAAAGCCAGAATGGCGTTTGTTCTGCTTCTCGTCCTGCATGCAGGCGTCGCCGTATTTCTGGCGGTGAAGCTGAATATCTGGGTCGACGAAGCTTCGACGCTCTACGCTACTGACAACGGCCTTCTCCACGCGATCCAAACCGCCGTCGCCGAGCAGAAACAGGCTCCGCTCTACTTCTGGATCGTCAGCGTCTGGCGATATCTAAGCGATTCCATACTATTTGCACGGCTCTTTTCGGTAGTGTGCAGCCTCGGTGCGATAGCGGCCGTTTGGGCTCTTGCGAGGCGTTATTTCCCGCCGGTCGGTGTCTTTATGCTGACGGCCTTTGTCGCCCTGCATCCGTTCCTGTTTTGGGTTAGCACCGAGATCCGCGTTTATTCGATGGTCGTGCTGCTTTCGGCATTACTGTGCGGAGCATTCCTTCGAGAGTTCTTCGGCGAAAGGTCTAGGGGATCGACGCTTTTGTTTGCGGTCCTTGCGGCTGTTTCGCTTTATACAAACTACTATCTCGGCTTTCTATTTCCCGGCTTCTTTGCCGTTTTGGTCATCGAGCGAAAATGGAGCGAACTGAAACGCTTCATGCTGATAATGGTGATCGTCGGCCTCGCCTTCCTGCCGCTGGCATTGACCATTGCGACCGAGATGCGTGCGAGGAATGCCGGCTATCACGACCCTCGCTCGCTGATCGACGGCGTCAAGATCGTATGGAACCACCTGCTGACTTTCCTACTGCCGACCGAAATATATACGGGCGAAACGCCTTCGGCGATGTCGGTTGTACGGGTTTGGATCGTGAGGATCTTTCTCGTTCTGATCGCCGGCCTGGCGATATTTAAGCGTTCGGCTCTACGGCCGGAAACAAGGGTTTTCGCCGCCGTTGTAGCGAGCGTCTGTACGATGCTGGTGGCTGCGAACATGCTCGTCGGCCCTTCGCTGATCATTTTGCGTCATGCGTCGATGCTGTTTGTGCCGGTGGTGCTACTATTCGGCTTGCTGATCCGTGATCTCTTGCCGGAGCGAGGCGGGAACCTGCTGATCGCCGTCGCGGCTCCTCTCGTGCTTACTTTCTTCGGCTATGGCGTCGTGAATATGTATCCCGGAATGGTAAAACGGGGCGATTGGCAACAAGCGGTGCGGTTCATCGAATCACATGAGATGAACGCCAGGCCGCTCGTCGTCTTTCCGGCATTCGACGCACTCGTTCCGAGGCATTATCGCCCGAAGGAAAAGACTATCCTGCCCGAGAGCGGCTTTTTCAACTTCGTTTTCGAGGCTCCCGACGGTTCGCCCGATCGTTTCCGAAGCGAGATAGAGCATATCATCGCTTCTTTTCCGGCTGATGCTGACCACGTTTGGCTGTCGACAAGCGACAGATGCGATTCGGGTGAAAACTGTGCCCCGTTGCAAATTCACGTTGAAGCAAACTACACTATTGTTCTGGAACGCGAATTCTATCTTCAGAAACTTTATTTGCTCAAGAGAAAAGGCCAATGATCACCGCTATTGACCCAACAGTCATCTCGAAGCCTGTCGCCAGATGCCACGAGTGTGATCGTGAGGTAGACCACTACAACACTTTCCTCTCGCCGACCAACGAGACCCGCATCGTCTGCTGGCAATGCCTGGCACGCGAGGAGAAAGGCTTCAATGCTGACCGTGGCTTCTCACGTCAAGGCCGTCGCGGCGTGATTCCGAGGTAGGCGATGGCGGTTAGGAAGATCACCGAATATCCCGAAGCCGTTCTTGGACAGGTTGGAAAGCCCGTCACGGAATTTGACGAGGCTCTCGCCGAGTTGTGTGCTGACATGTACGAAACGATGTACGAAGCGGAAGGAGTCGGCCTGGCGGCTCCCCAGATCGGGCTGAACATGCGGCTCTTCGTGATGGACTGCGAAGGCGTAAAACTCATCGCCGCCAACCCCGAGATCATCGCCGCCGAAGGCGAACAATCCGGTCAGGAAGGCTGTCTTTCCGTAGGTAAAGTTCCCGCTGTCGTCGTCCGTGCAAATAAGGTCACCCTAAAAGCCCAGAACGAACACGGCGAATGGTTCGAAGAAACCGCCGAAGGCTACGCCGCCCGCTGCTTCCTCCACGAAACCGACCACTGCAATGGCAAACTCTTTATCGACCACCTTCCCAAAATGCGTCGAGACATGGTCGTGAAAAGATTCAAGAAAGAGAAAAGATGGTAAGCCAATGGCGCCGAAACCCAACTAAAAGAGAACGTGTACTTTCACACAAACACGGCGAACACCTCATTTGAAAACAACTTCCCCTTCCTTGTCAGCATTAATTTCCCGTCGAAGATATGGAGAAGCCCATTGTTGATCGCTTCTTCGACCCCGGCTCGATAAGTGTTGCGCAGGTCGCTAGCAAATCTGTGCTCATATTCGGCTAGATCGATGCCGGACTCCATCCTCAAACCCAGGAAGGCGAACTCCGATGCGACATCGACGGATTCGCGCGTTACCTCGGCGCTCCCGCCGGACTCGACCAACTCCACATACTTCGCTGTATCTCGCTCGTTTGCATAGCGCTGAACGCCGTCGAAAGAATGTGCGGAAACACCAAATCCGTAAACCGGATCGAGTGTCCAATATTTCGAGTTGTGACGCGACTGAAGATCCGGGCGTGAGAAATTGGAGATCTCGTACTGGTCGTACCCGGCTGCAGCTAGACGGTCGAGCATGAGTTCGTACATCTCAGCGGCGAGCTCTTCATCGATCGCCGTGCGGCGGCCGCTACGGAGCTGCTCGGCGAGCGGCGTCGACTCGTGGATCTCGAGAAGGTAAAGCGAGATGTGCTCCGGCGAAAGCGTGATCGCCTCGTCGAGATTCCGCGACCAGTTCTGCATAGTTTGGCCGGGCAATCCTGCTATCAGGTCAAAGCTAATGTTCGAGAATCCGGCTTCACGCAGCTGTCTGAACGTCGTCCTCGCATCGTTTGCATCGTGCCCGCGGGCAAGCAGCTTCAGGTCCCGATCGTCAAAAGTCTGTACGCCGAAACTAGCCCGGTTTACGCCGAGCTCGCGAAAAGCCCGAAGCTTTTCCGGCGAAACGGTCGCCGGGTTCATCTCCATCGTTATCTCGCTACCCGAAGCTACCTCGAACCGGGAGGATACTGCATTTAGTATTGACGCTGCCTGGTCAGAAGAAAGCAAAGAAGGCGTACCGCCGCCAAAGTAGATCGTATCGACCGAAGTTAGAATTTCTGACTTTGAATTCCCGATCTCGGCTATCAGTGCAGTTACATATCGGTCAACGCTCCGCTCATCGCGCCACACATCCGTCGCAAAGTCGCAGTACGAGCACCGCGACTTACAGAACGGGATGTGCAAATATACGCCTGCGGCCATAGAGACACAGACCCGTTATTGGGGAGCCGGAGCGGCTCCGACTTGATAGTAAATTCCAGAGCCCGGACCAAGCGGAAGTTCCAAAAGGAACCAGATGATCAAGAACAGCGTCCAGCCAATGAAGAACGCAAGCGAATACGGCATCATCATCGACATGATGGTCCCGATACCCGCTTTTGGATCATATTTCTGGGCAAAAACGACGATCAGAGGAAAATAGGACATCAGCGGCGTTATGATGTTGCAGACGCTGTCGCCAATTCGATACGCAGCCTGTGTCAGCTCGGGCGAGTACCCGAGGAGCATCAACATAGGTACGAAGACTGGTGCCATGACTGCCCATTTAGCCGAGGCAGAGCCGATCACAAGATCAAGCAGGATCGAAAGAATGACAAACGCGATGATCAGCGTTACCCCGCCTAGACTTAGCCCCTTCAAAAACTCGGCACCTTCGACAGCGAGTATCACACCTAAATTCGTCCAGTTGAAAAATGCGACGAACTGGGCCGCAAAGAACGCTAGTACGAGGTAAACTGCCATCGTCCTCATCGAGCCTTCCATTGCCTTTATTATGTCATCGGCTTTCTTGAAGGAGCGCGAGCCAAAGCCATATGCCACGCCCAGGATGACCCCGCCGAAAAATATCATCGCGATGATGCCTGATAAGAACGGTGATCGTAGAAGACTGCCCGTCTTGGGATCGCGTAGATAGCCGGTTTCCGGAATAGTGCCCAGTAAGATGAATACAAGAAAGCCTACGGCGGCAATAAAAGCGAACAGCATGCCGCGTTTCTCTGCGGGAGAGAGCTTCTCAAGACTTTCGGGTTTAGAATCACCCGTGTATTCGCCCATCCGCGGCGCCACTATTGATTCGGTGATCCAGGTTCCTAAAACTGTGATTAAGACGGCCGATGCCGCCATGAAATAGTAGTTAGCCGCAGGCGTAACGACGTATGCCGCATCAACGATGCGCGCCGCCTCCTGTGTCAGTCCAGCCAGCAGAGCGTCCGTCGGCCCGAGCAGTAAGTTCGCACTAAATCCGCCTGAAACTCCCGCAAAAGCGGCTGCGAGACCAACCAGCGGATGCCTTCCGACGGCAAGAAAGATCATCGCCGCGAGAGGTATAAGCAGAACATAGCCGACATCGCTAGCCATGTGTGAGACGATGCCTGCAAAAACCACTACCATGGTGAGAAGCTTTTTCGGAGCCGACAGAACGAGCATTCGCATCAATGCCGAGATCAGACCGCTCGCCTCCGCCACTGAAATGCCCAGTATCGCAACCAGCACGACACCCAGCGGGGCAAAACCCGTAAAGTTTGTCACAAGCCCGGTCAAGATCTTATGGAGCCCTTGAACTGACAAAAGGTTAACCGAACGTACGGTCTCGCCCGTCCCCGGGTGCGTTACCGTTAGGTCTGCCCATGACACCACCGCTGAAAGTATCAGCGTCAAAATAGCCAAGCCAACAAAAAGCAGGGCCGGATTAGGTATCTTGTTACCAAGTCGCTCAATGCGGTCGAGCGCTCGAAAGAGAAAGGTATTCGGCCGGTTGTCCTTAGGCAACTCCAGTTCTTCGATTTCCATGATGCTTTGTAGTTTCTACTATTGTACCGCGATGTCAAATCACTTCGCCAAGCGATCCCGACCAGATGTTCTCAAGTTCGGAAACAGGCAAGGAAATGACTTTGCGGTCATCAACTGAGATGCAAAGATCGCCGCCGCCGACTGTCCCGATAATTTTGTACGGAACGTCGCCTATCATCGCCTCGATCGCCGCAGCATTACTCTCTTCAAAGCTAATGACGATGCGCGACGGTGTCTCGCCGAAAAGTAGGGATTCATCTGAAAATGCTTCGGAAGCAAGATCGATCTTCGCCCCAACCGCCCCTTTCCCAAGGCTGGAGAAACAGCTCTCAGCGATCGTGACCGCAAGGCCGCCGTCCGAGCAATCGTGAGCGGATCTGATCAGCGAAGTGTCGATGAGCTTATACAGCGTTTCTTGAACAAGCTTTTCTTCGTTGAGATCAATTGACGGAAACGCTCCATTCGCAATGATCTGATCCGTCGTGAGGCCGAGAACAGTCTGTGCGTATTCACTGGACGCGAGATCGTCGCGGGTCGCCCCGAGGATGGCGATAACGTCGCCTTCGCGCTTAAATCCCTGCGTGACGATCTTTCGCGTATCTTCGATCAGCCCGACCATTCCGATCACCGGCGTCGGGAGAATACCTTTCCCGTCTGTCTCGTTATAGAACGAAACGTTGCCCGATACGACCGGTGTCTCAAATACGTTACATGCCTCGGCCATGCCGTCGATCACCTCGGAAAAGCTCCACATTACCTCAGGGCGTTCGGGTGAGGCGAAGTTAAGGCAGTTGGTTACCGCAATGGGTTTCGCTCCGACGCATACGACGTTACGTGCAGCCTCGGCAACCGCAAATTTCGCCCCTTCACGCGGGTTGATAGCAACATACTTCCCATTTCCGTCGAGGCACATCGCGACCGCACGCCTTGTTTCTTTGATCCGGATGACCGCCGCATCCGAGCCCGGCAAGACTGTGGTATTAGTACGCACCATTGTGTCGTACTGCTCGTAAACCCAGCGTTTTGAACAGATGTTTGGCGAGGCCAAAAGCGTTTTTAACACTCGTCCAAAGTCCTGAGTCCCAAGGCCCAAGTCGATCGCAGAAGCTGCCGTTGGCCGTGGGCCCTGGGACATGGGACGCGAATATTTCGGAGCCTCATCGGTCAATGCCATGACCGGCAGATCGGCCATTAGCTCGCCGTTGTGGACGATCTTTAGGCGGTCGCCTTCGACGACCTTGCCGATGGCGACGCAGTCGAGGTCCCATTTGTTGAAGATCTCGATGACCTCTTTCTCACGGCCTGTACGCGCCACGATCAGCATTCGCTCCTGAGATTCGGATAAGAGCATTTCGTATGCCGTCATGCCCGTTTCGCGTTGGGGGACGAGGGTCAGATCGAGTTCGAGACCATTCCCCGCCCTTGCGGCCATCTCGACCGAGGAACTGGTCAATCCCGCCGCTCCCATATCCTGAATGCCTTCGATCGCACCGCTTCGCATTGCTTCCAGGCATGCTTCGAGAAGAAGCTTTTCGAGGAATGGGTCGCCTACCTGAACGGTCGGACGTTTTTCCAGTGCCTCGTCGTCAAACTCCGCCGAAGCCATGGTCGCTCCGTGTATACCGTCGCGTCCGGTCTTAGCACCGGCATAAAGGACTGGATTTCCGATGCCCGATGCCTTTCCAAAGAAGATCTGATCTTTGCGAACAAGGCCGAGAGCGAAGGCATTTACCAGCGGATTTAGGCTATAAGATTCATCAAAAACAACCTCGCCGCCAACTGTTGGCACCCCAAAGCAGTTGCCGTAATGGCCGATGCCGGCGACGCAGCCTTTTAGAATGGATCTGTTTCGATTGCCATTTTTTTCGTCATTGAGCGGTCCGAATCGTAGTGAATTCATCGCCGCAACCGGGCGTGCTCCCATTGTAAAGACGTCGCGAAGGATGCCGCCGACACCGGTTGCAGCTCCCTGAAATGGCTCGATAAAGCTCGGGTGGTTATGCGATTCGACTTTGAATGCGACACACCAGTCGTCACCGATATCGACCACACCAGCATTCTCGCCCGGCGGGACGATGACGCGCGGCCCGCTCGTCGGCAGACGCTTGAGATGGACTCGCGACGATTTGTACGAACAATGCTCCGACCACATCACGCTGAACACGCCGAGTTCCGTAATATTCGGCTCGCGGCCCATTAGTTCGATGATCTTTTGGTATTCGTCAGGTTTGAGCCCGTGCTGCTCGACTATCTCTGGTGTGATGCTGGTCATTTGTCTATGTTAGAGCAAAAATTGCCGCCTAAAATAAACAAAAGAGTTTATTCGCTTCGGGGGTCTTAATCAAATACGAAGGAATAAACTCGATGTTACTGAGACTACATTGGGCTCGTGCAATCGGCACAAAAGCTCAAGGAAGCGGCTCTTGGCCGAAGGCGGCCCACTCTTCTTTTGCTGGGCCGTATATGCCCGGGACACGCAATCCTGCCTGACGCATCAAGACCGTCATTTGTCCGCGATGGTGAGTTTGGTGGAGGATGAGATAAAACAGCGTCATTCCGCGTGACCATGTTTCGCCGTACATGTCGTCTTCGATGAGCAGCGTTTCAGCCGTCCAGTTCTTCGAGACCTCTTCGCCAACCGATTTCCCGCCGATCCCGTAGACCCTCGCGATCTCAGCTGCGCTCGTCGGGCACGGTGTTTCCGGAGCGGGAGCATCGATAGCCAACCCGACGAGGCCGAGCATCTCGTGCAGGGTCACGGCAAGATGCCAACCCAGAAACCCAAGGGTGCGGCCGTCTTCACTTACCTTTTGGCCGAGAGATTCGTCGGTTAGATTTAGCAGGAGCTTCCCCGTCATTTCCGCTTCGTAATCCCAGGATGTTCTAAAATCTTCAATTGTTCTAAACATTTGCCCGCCTCTACATTCTAGTTGGATAGTATGGCCCGATCCGAGCCGGGATAACTACGCCCCCTGACGTGCCTCGCGGACGATCTCGAGGAACTGCTGGGCTCGCTCGGTCACGATATGTGGATTGCCTTCGCGGATAGCTTTTACATCGACCAGATCGGTCCCGACGCCGAGTGCCGAGGCTCCGGCCTTTATGAAGTCAGCCGCAGTTTTGAGTGAAACGCCCCCGGTCGGTATGATCTTGACCTGGGGGAATGGACCCTTGAGGTTCTTGACATAGCTTGCTCCGCCGACCGAGCCGCACGGGAAAACCTTTACAAAATCAACGCCCGCACTCCACGCGGTGATGACCTCGGTAGGAGTAAGGACTCCGGGGCAGATCGGGGCACTGTATCTGTGGCACAGGGCGATCGTGTCGAGATTCAGAGCAGGACTGACAATGAACTGGGCACCTGCGAGCAAGCACGCACGTGCGGTCTCCGGGTCGAGAACTGTTCCCGCACCTATCAGAACATCGCTGCCATACTTGTCAGCGACTTTCTCGATCACCTTCACCGCACCCGGCACAGTCATCGTGATCTCAAGCACGTTCACGCCGCCAGCCTTGATCGCCTCAATTACCTGCATTGCCTCATCAGCCGACGAAGCCCGAACCACCGGCACGAGGCCGAGATTCTCTATGTGTTCGACAATTTGTTTTTTGTTCATTTGCTTATTGCGGCTTTCCCGCTAACGCACGGCGGTAAGGCTTGCCTAACCGGATCCGGCTTCAAATAATGATCACCGCCCGCTTAAGCGGGCGGCAGGGCGGAGGCAGAGCCTCAAGAGATAGAGACTCCGGTTTCGGCGAGGCAAGCCTCGCCGCAGTGCCTTAGCGGCAAAGCCGCAAAACAAACTTACCTCGCCACGCGAGCTCCGCCGCCTTTCATTACTCTGAGAACGTCCGAGAGCCCGACCGTGGTCGTGTCACCCGGTGTGGTCATTGCAAGAGCTCCGTGAGCAGCACCGCAGTTTACGGCCCATTCAGGAGATTCTCCGGTCAGGAACCCGTATATCAAGCCGGATGCAAACGAGTCTCCGCCGCCAACGCGGTCGAAAATATCGAGGTCCGGCCGCATGATAGCCTGGTGCAGTTGGCCTTCGGTGAAGCAAACGGCTCCCCAATCGTTGACGGAAGCTGTTTTCGCGTTTCGAAGGGTCGTCGCGGCGACGGCGAAATTCGGGAAATCGGCCACCGCCCGGCGGATCATTTTTTCGAAATTGACAATGTCGAGCTTCGAATGATGCTCATCCTGCCCCTCGACCTCGTAGCCGAGACACGCGGTGAAATCCTCTTCGTTGCCGATCATCACGTCTACGTATTGAGCAAGATCGCGATTTACTTCCTGGGCTTTCGCCTGGCCGCCGATAGCCCTCCAGAGCGAGTCGCGGTAGTTAAGATCGTACGAAATGATCGTCCCGTGCTTTTTCGCGATCTGCATCGCTTCTTTCGCAACATCCGGCGTTGTCTCGCTCAATGCGCAAAAGATTCCGCCCGTGTGAAACCAACGAGCTCCCTCGTCGCCGAAGATCTTTTCCCAGTCGATCTCACCGGCTTTCAACTGAGAAACGGCTGTGTTTCCACGATCGCTGCAACCGAGTGCGGCCCGCACTCCGAAACCGCGTTCGGTAAAATTCATGCCGTTTCGAACCGTTCGGCCGACGCCGTCGTATTTGGCCCATTTCACATGCGACTGATCGACGCCGCCCTGATAGATAAGATCCTGGACCAGCCGTCCGATCGGGTTATCCGCAAGCGCGGTCACCACCGCCGCGTCGAGTCCGAAGCAGCGTTTGAGCCCGCGTGCGACGTTATATTCACCGCCGCCTTCCCATACCTCGAACGATCGGGTCGTGTGGATACGCTTGTCACCCGGATCGAGCCGAAGCATCACTTCGCCGAGGGAAACTATGTCCCACTTACATTCGTCTTTTGATTTGATGTTTAACATAGATCAATAGTCGATAGTCGGTAGCCGGTAGTCAGTAGCCACTTTACTGACTACAGAACACTGCCTACTAAATTCTCACCGCCCCATCCAGCCGCCGTCGACTACCAGAATGTGGCCGTTCATATAATCGCTCGCTGGCGACGATAGGAAAACCGCGGCGCCTGCTATGTCGTCGGGATCGCCCCAACGACCAGCCGGGATGCGTTCGAGTATCTGGCGGTTTCGCGTCTCGTCAGCTTGCAACGCAGCCGTATTGTTTGTCGCGATATAGCCAGGAGCTATGGCGTTGACTGTAATTTTATTTTTCGCCCATTCGTTAGCAAGTGCTTTGGTCAAACCGGCAACTGCGGATTTTGAAGCAGTATATGCCGGGACCGTGATCCCGCCCTGAAACGACAAAAGCGAGGCAATATTGACGATCTTTCCTCCACCTTGACCGATCATATGACGACCGGCGGCCTGTGCGAGACGAAAGACGCTCGACAGGTTGACCTCGATCACCGTCGCCCAGTCTTCTTCAGTGAAATCGACTGCCGGTGCACGGCGGATCATTCCGGCATTGTTAATGAGAATATCTATCTTTCCAAATTGGGAAACAACCTCGTCGACGATCCGATGCGGAGCCGCTTTATCCGCCATATCGCCCGAAAATTCGACTGCACGGCCACCACTAGCGGCACAAGCAGCCACCGTTTCCGCAGCGTCGCCCGCCTTTCGGCAATGGCAGCCAACATCCGCCCCTGCCTCAGCCAAGGCGACGGCTATCGCGCGGCCTATGCCGGTTGCGGAGCCCGTAACAAGCGCGGTTTTGCCTTCGAGTTTGAATTTATCGAGGATCATATCTTTATCAGTACCACCTGCGGTAGCGGGTAGGGTTCTCGCGCCGCAACGAAGAGCCCCACCCGCTACCGCAGGTGGTACGGACTATTTCTGCGAAGCCTCTAGGCCGGTCGCTCCAACAGCGAATTCGGGCTGCACGTTTACCACGCCAAACTGCCGGTCTTCGCCCTCGCGGTTTGCGGCCATCATCCAGAGAAAATTGATCGAACCGCCCGGGGCCGCTACGTTTGGGTGATAGCCCTTCGGCATCAAAACCACATCACCTTCGCGAACTACCTGAACCATTTCCGGCGAATCGCCGTCAGTGTAGACCATCTGAATACCAAACTGCGGAGCGGGCATGTCGATATAAAGGTAAGCCTCCTCGAGCATATGATGATGCTCGTGAGGTGGCCACGATGTCCAATTCCCTTGGGCCGAAAATGTCACGCCGGCCATTATCCGCCCCGCCTCGATGTTTTTACCGAGCAGAATATTCAGATCGCGCTCGGTCGGTTTAGAACCGGCCGTGAAGTGAAGGGCCGGATCTTGCCTGATCGCCTCGAACGCAACAAACTGCAGCGGGTAGGCCTTTTCTACCGGCGATGAGATCTCAGCCAGATCAAAAGCCCCTTGACTCTCGACCAAAATTTCAGAATCGCGGGGTATATACAGAGCGTCGTAACGGTTCATCGCAAACTTTTGCCCCCCCGTTGTAACCGTGCCCGATCCGTTCAGGCATATCAGCCCCGTCTCATGCGTCGCATTCGAAAACTCGATCGGAGCATCGCCAGCTTCGAGAATGACGCGTCCGTAAAACAGATTTCGCGATGCCGTCGCCCCGGGTGCCACGGAATTAGTTCGGCCTTTTTTTGTGTGGGTCCCTTTAACAAAACATGTCGCCGGGTCTATATTCTCTAGTTGAATTTGTGTTTGCATAAACTGTCAGATCCGCCTGCGTCAGCGGGCGGAACGTTGATTACCTAAAATAGACTTGCTTTTTCATCGAGTCGTTTGCCGCCCGCTTACGCAGGCGGTTCTGACTTACAACCCCGCCAAATATTCCTCGACCGCGACCTCAAGTGCTCCGCCGAGAGCTGAGCCAGCGGGTTCGCCAGCCTCGATCGACCAACCGTCGATCTTTCCGATAATGCTCCGGCGTATGGCCTCATTGAGTGGCTGTTCGATAAACTTCCAGCCATAAACGAGGCGGCCGCTGATAATGACGCGGGGAATTCCGATCCCCATAATAACATTCGCAATGCCGATGCCGAGATAGTCACCGATCCGCTCTAACGTCTTTCGAGACCTGACATCGCCAACTTCAGCCTTCGAAACGATCTCGACAAATCTTGGTGCTGTCTCGCCGGGTAAAGCAGGACGGTCGCCCATGTAGAGCGATGAGGCCGAAGCGGCGGACGCGTATTGTTCCCAGCATCCGCGGTTGCCGCAAACGCATGCTTTGCCCCCGGCGACGATCGTCATGTGGCCAAATTCGCCCGCGATCCCGCGAACTGAACCGCTTCCGCGATATACCTCGCTGCCGAGAACAAGCCCGACTCCGATACCCGTTCCGGAACGGACGAGAATAAAATTCGACATCAGGCCGTCTTCGGAGTTTCGGATCTTCACCCTGGCTTCATACATCGCTGCTGCAGTCGAGTCGTTATCGACTACGACCCGCAGACCTTCATGGGCGCGAAGAGCGGATGCGATATCAAGATCTTTCCACTTCAGGTTTGGCGCGAAGACGAGCCTCTGTCGGTCTGGATCGGACATTCCCGGGACGCTGACGCCGACAACAGCAAGCATCCTGTCGGGGTTTTTCTTAATTAAATTGTCAACGTGTTCGCGCGCGAGTCTTAACGCATAACTCGCCGTTTTCGGTGTCTCAAAATCGACCTCTTCGGTCATTTCGCCCGACAGGGTCGTCATCCCGACCTGTGAACGGCGAACCCCGAGATTCACCCCGGCAAAGAAGACTTTGTCATCATTGAACGAGAGAACCCGCGACCTCCGGTTCACCCCGTCAGCTGGCATCATATCTTCGCGTAGAATGCCCGAAGCGATGAGCGGCTTCACATTCTCCGTGACTGTACTTTTGTCGATCGAAAGACGTTCGGCTATATCGACGCGGGTTATCGGCTGAGCTGCACGGATAAGTCGTAGAAGCTGGTTTCCCTTACTCGAAGTTGGTCCAGGCTGCCTAGGAGTTCCCGTGAACTCGGATCGATATAATAATCCGTTATCCATTTCGCGTCTGCATAAGCAATTATAACGAAACGGTCTGCTCAGCCCAAAACTGAAACTCACGATGCTTTAGAATTTCCGCCTTTGCCTGAATTTCACCGCTCGCAGTGAGCCGGACATGTTCAAATAAGCGACTACCTACTTCCGGAATGCTTTCAGTTCCTACAATAATGTCGCCTGCCGAGATGTCTATGTCCTGCGACATGCGTTCAAATACGCGATTATTCGACGCGAGTTTGATCACCGGCGTGATGGCATTTCCGATCGTCGTGCCATTTCCTGTAGTAAAGACAACGACGGTAGCACCCGAAGCCACCAACCCCGGCGTTGATTCCTGATCATAGCCCGGGCCCTGCATCAGATTGATGCCCTTTGACTTCGGCACCTCGGCGTATTCAATACAGTCTTCGATCCTTGTCGTACCTGCCTTTACGATCGCACCCAGTGATTTGATGGTTATATTCAAGAGCCCGCCGGCCTTGTTTCCGGTGCTCGGATTCTGATTCAGGACCGCTCCGAATTTCGACGCGTATTCCTTATACCAGTCGACCATCGCGTAAATACGGCGTCCGGTCTCGGAGTCCTTGGCACGGTTCGCGAGGATGTGTTCGGCGCCGCAGAATTCGGGCACCTCAGTCAGCAAAACCGTTCCGCCACTTTTAACCAACAGATCGGAGCAATAGCCAAGTGCCGGATTTGCCGAGATGCCGGAAAATCCGTCGCTGCTTCCGCATTTCACGCCGAGGACGAGTTCGCTAACTGGGAACTCCTCCCGCTCGCATTTATTTACCTCAGGCAGCATTTCAGCGACATATTTGAGGCCAAGCTCGATCGCGGACTGTGTTCCACCGACATCCTGAATGCCGATCTTATAGACGGGTTTGAGGATCGGCGATTCGCGCCTTGTCAGGTATTTTTCGACGAAGGTCAGATTCGTTTTTTCGCACCCGAGATCCATCAGGATCACTCCGCCAACATTTGGATGGTCTGCGTAATTCGAAAGCGTACGCATCATTACGTCGAGCGTCGAGCCATCCTGACAGCCGCACCCCTTGTTATGAGGTATCGCGACCACCCCGTCGACATTTGGAAATTTTTCTCGGCTGTAATGCAGGAACTCGGACATCATCGATATCTGCGTCGCCTCATGGCTTGCGCACATTGATGTCGGAACGATCAAGACAAAATTCCGTGTACCGACACGCCCATCAGCGCGGCGAAACCCTTGAAAAGTAGCGACCTTATCCGCAGGAAAATATTCGGGAGCGGGAGTGTGCAGATCTTCTGGCAAATTTCGAACGACTGGCACATCGTCCGTCATGTTGTCATGATTTACCCATTCGCCCTCCAGAATTCCAAGCGAAGTGCCGATCGGTTGACCGTACTGACGCACAAACTCGCCCTTTGGGATCGCGGTCGTCGCAAACCTATGTCCTGGCGGAACGGCATCGCGAACAGAAATAGTCTCTCCCGACGGCAGTTCCACCACGAGGCCCGCATGCGTCTCCGCCTTCACCACGGCAACATTGT
Organism: Acidobacteria bacterium Ga0077534; assembly: GCA_001464455.1. Classification (GTDB taxonomy): domain Bacteria; phylum Acidobacteriota; class Blastocatellia; order Pyrinomonadales; family Pyrinomonadaceae; genus OLB17. The sequence goes on along the minus strand of LNEI01000027.1, from coordinate 321,552 downwards.
CCTCCGGGTTTACGATGATCGCGTATTCGCTGATCTCAGCCGCCTTTTCCGGCAGTGTGTCCAACATAAAGTTTATTCGAAGAGGTCCGGCAGTACGTAGGATCTCACGTTTGAATGCAATCGGAGCAGTAGTCCAGGATTCTCGTCGCATTGACGCCTTAATTCGCTCGGCTCCTCCGACAATTCAGTCTCAATAAAGCGCTTGAAGCTTGGCTTTTTCCCCGGCGCGGTAGATGCGTCCACTATTGACTGAACGATAAGTTTTGCGTCAAGTATCGCCGCCGGTCCAAGCGTCAAGATCGAAGTGGCACTGCGGCATTCATCCTCGTCGGACTCGGTGATCTCACTTCCGCCCACCTTGAATTTTGAAATATGATGTTCAAGTATTGTCGACGAGATAGGGATGATTCCCGCCATGTCCCCAAACTCAGCCCCGCAACCTGGCTTGATGTAGCAGAGGTGCGATGCCGCCTCAGCTTCGGGGCCAAAGCCCATAAAAAAGATATCGATCCCGCCGGCTGATTCAAGCTTATCCAGATACTCCCCAAGTGCCAATTCGAGATCATCGGTCTCGGTGAGCATCGGCGTGAAATCCCTTATCTTTGCAAAGAAATTGGGTCCCAAAAGTCTCTCAAAATCCCTGACAAAGCTAAGGCCATTACTCATCCGCATCGGGGCAAGGGCGTCCTGCGTGAAAACATGCAAACGCCCAAGCAGATCGTCGATCTCGTCGGTCTCCGCAAGTCGCGATATAATGCGATCCATTGCCTGAGCACCACGGCCGCCGAGCAGGACGACCGACAGATCGCCGGACTTCTGCTCCGAATACCGGACTAGCTCATCGAACATTGCCTGACCGACGGCATCCTCGGATTTGCAGATGGTGTATTGGTAAACTTCTTGTGATCCGATCGATCCAGACTCGGAGTCAAAGCTCAACCATACGTTCTGGCCGGATTGGCGACGGTTCAACTTTCTTTTTGCTAAGGTTTGCACTTGGGTTCCTTTTCGACTTATATTGTAATTGGTTAAACCAATTAAATGCAAGCAGAAGTAAAAATAACTTCGACAGCGAGCTAAGGAATATAGCTTATTCAGGTATAACATACAGTGTTTGCGATATGTTGCCAGCGGCTGGCGGTCGGGAGAAACGAGGCTCGCTCTTGTGAATGGTAATACCTTTGGAAGGAAATATCGTTAATTAGCAGTACTTTTATGGCATTTTCAAAACTAGATCTAACAGGGCGAGTTGCCGTCGTTATCGGCGGTACATCAGGAATTGGCAGAGCGATCGCCCACGGTCTCGCCGAAGCGGGAGCGGATGTTGTACCTACATCCAGACGAGCCGAACAGGTAGAGGCCGCGGCCGCAGAGATAGAGGGCTTCGGACGAAGGACTCTGCGTGCCGTTTCGGACGTCTCAGATAAAGCGTCACTCGAAGAACTACTTTCCGCAAGTATCGCCGAATTTGGCAAGGTAGATATCCTCGTAAATTCTGCCGGAAGAACAAAACGCGAGCCCTCGCTCGATGTCAGCGAAGAGACTTGGAATGAGATCATGGAAACCAACCTGACCGGGACGCTTCGAGCATGTCAGGTTTTCGGTGGCCATATGATCGAGAATGGCTACGGGCGGATCATCAATATCGCCTCTCTGTCGACCTTCGTGTCGTTGTTCGAAGTGGCAGCTTATTCGGCAAGCAAGGCAGCGGTCGCATCACTGACAAAGTCGCTCGCCATCGAGTGGGCAAAACGCGGCGTCAACGTCAACGCGATCGCTCCGGGTGTTTTTCGCACCGCTCTCAATCAGAAGTTATTGGACGAAAGCGATCGCGGCCGCGAATTCCTGACCCGAACACCGATGGGGCGTTTTGGCCAGGTCGATGAGTTGGCCGGAGCCGCGGTCTTTCTTGCGTCGGATGCCGCGAGCTTTGTCACGGGCGAGGTTTTGGTCGTCGACGGCGGATTTTTGGCAAGCGGTGTTAATCAGTGACCAGCGAGATCGAAATAAAGACAAGTCGAATCGCCGAGATCCTCGAGCAAAACCAACTCGATGGCGTCTTGCTCAATGGCCAGCACAATTTTGCATGGATAACGGGCGGCGGATCGAACGGGATCGACCTTAGCCGCGAGAATGGTGTCGCATCCGTCCTTCTGACTAGTAAGGGCGAACGCTACCTGATCGCCAACAACATTGAGCGTCGCCGCCTCGTCGACGAAGAGATAAATGCCGAACATTTCACGGCTGTCGATTTTTCATGGCAGAATGAGAAGTCTGGAAAACAAACAGCATTGTCGATAGCAAGGGATCTTGCTGGAGTTCAAATTGCGACTGACATCCCGATGTTTTCGGGTACCGAGGCGATCGAGTCAAAGATCGCACCGTGCCGTCATAGATTAACGGCGGAAGAGATCGATCGAACTCTAGGTCTCTGTAGCGATGCCAGTACCGCGATGATGAACACGATCACGGGATCTGAAGCAGGAGTATCCGAGGCGGCCATAGCGAACAGATTGCGAAGTGAGCTTGGTGCCCTCGGTATTTCATCGCCCGTAACCTTGGTCGCAGCCGACGAAAGGATCGGTCTTTACCGGCATCCCGTTCCGACGGACAACATCTGGCAAAGGGTATTACTGCTGGTCACCTGTGCGAAACGTCATGGTATTGTCGTGAGTCTTAGCCGCATCGTTTGTATCGGCGAGGTTTCAGATGACCTGCTGAAGAAGACTGAGGCCGCCGCGAGCGTTAATGCACATTTGCTCAATGCAACGCACGAAGGAGCGACCGGGAGATCGATATATCAGGTTGCCAAAAACGCATATGAAAATGTAGGCTACGCCGACGAGATCAATTTGCATCATCAGGGCGGTGCCGCCGGATACAGGACTAGGGAATGGGTCACCCATCCGGAAAGTAATGATGTTGTAAACACCGGCCAACTCTTTGCCTGGAACCCATCGATCACCGGCACGAAGGTTGAAGAGACGGTTTTAACGACGAACGACGGGATCGAAACGCTTACAACCACTGAAGGATTTCCGACGATCGAAACGATCGTGCACGGACGCTCCTATTTTTCGCCAGGGATCTTATCAATTTAGAGAGGTGTCAATAAACGAATGAACAACGACGAACAGGCTGATGTGCTTGAGAGCCAGAAGCAGCAGGACGACGGCGAATTTCTCGCCGCACCGGAAGAGTCAGGCGGATCTGCGACTGGCGCGGCGATTGCGGGCATCGGCGATGTCGTAAAGCGTGTCGGACGTTACAGATGGTGGATCTGTACCCTGCTCTTCTTCGCCTCAGCGATCAACTATGTTGACCGTCAGGTGATCGCTATTCTCAAGCCGACGCTAACCGCTGAATTCGGCTGGACGGATATTGATTACGGCTGGATCATTTTCGCTTTCTCGACCGCATATGCGATCGGCTTCATTTTCGCCGGCCGCTTTATGGACAAGGTCGGAACGAAGATCGGCTTTACTGTCGCGATCATTCTCTGGAGCATTGGAGCCCTAATGCACGCCTGGGCTGTGGGCGTCGGAGAATTCGCTCTGCCGATCCTCACGCCGATCATCAACGGCATCCTCTCAGTGGTCAATGCGATCATAACTCCTCTCGGTTTCGCACCTTGGTCTATCGTACTTTCGGTATCCGTTGCCGGCTTCATTGTCGCCCGATTTGTACTCGGTCTCGGCGAATCGGGCAACTTTCCCGCCGCGATCAAAACAACCGCTGAGTGGTTTCCAAAGAAGGAACGAGCCCTTTCTACCGGCATCTTCAACGCGGGAACGAATGTCGGGGCTCTGGTAACTCCTCTTGTCGTTCCGATCCTCGTTGCCATTTGGGGCTGGTATGAGGCGTTTATCGTCACGGGTATTCTGGGCTTCTTCTGGCTCGTCTTCTGGCTGTGGCTCTATAAACGTCCCGAAGAACACAAGAGCCTATCGAAAGAAGAGCTCGAATACATCCAGAGCGATCCGTCAGAGCCCACCGTCAAGCTGCCCTGGTCGCGGCTGATCCGTTATCGCCAAACCTGGGCGTTCGCGATCGGCAAGTTTATGACCGATCCCATTTGGTGGATCTACCTCTTCTGGGTTCCCGACTTCTTACAGCGTCAGCACGGTTTGGATCTCAAATCATTCGGCCTCCCAATAGCGGTCATCTATATCATCGCGGACGTCGGCAGCGTCGGTGGAGGATGGATATCATCCTATATGATCAAGAAGGGCTACACGGTCAACCGTTCGCGTAAGACGGCGATGCTCATCTGCGCGCTGGCGGTTATCCCGATCGTGATCGCCTCCTCGACCTCGAGCCTATGGCTTAGCGTTATCCTGATCGGTATCGCGGCCGCAGCTCACCAGGGCTGGTCGGCAAACCTGTTTACGCTGACATCCGATACCTTCCCGAAACAGGCGGTCGGATCGGTCGTCGGCATCGGCGGAATGCTCGGAGCGGTCGGCGGAATGGTGATCGCACCGCTGGTCGGTTACATTCTCGCTTCAACCGGAAGCTATGTGCCGATCTTCATAATCGCAGCCTCCGCCTATCTCATAGCCTTGCTGCTGATCCACCTGCTCGTGCCGCGACTAGAGCAAGCTGACGTTTCATAGAAGAAGGCGACGATCGCACAATATCGCCTAAGATAAAACGAGAACCGGGTTTCGGCCCGGTTCTTCTATTTTTCAAATCTGAACCAATCAATGTCCGCGGTTCCGGCGTCGTTAAAGACTCCGGGCCGCGTGAAAACGAAACCTACTTTTGACCCGATCCATTTCCCTTCCCTTGCCTTAAAGGACTGCCCTACGTCCGTGAATCGAGTGCCGTCAACGCTATAAGAGAATCGACACATCGCATCCTTCGCAACGTTAACCCGAAGATAGAGATCACGTGACGACAGTTCGACCGGTTCAGATCTCAATTCGGCAGTTCCCTTATCCGCATCTTTCGCCGTGCTCTGGGAAATGAATAGCTTGCCTCCCCGAAACTCGACACCGAGTAGCGAATAGTCGAGCCCCATGACGACGAGGGCAAATCGCTCGCCGGGGAATCGCGGTTCGACCTTTACCTTTGCAGTTGCCGTGAATTCCTCGGCGGGAAATTTCTGCATCAGGAGATTCGGCAGGTCCCAGAGGTTCTTATACCCTTCTGGAAGCCTGACGCTGTTCATACGCAAGACTCCGCGGGTCGGAAAAGGAAACGCCCAGGTCGCTTCCGGATTTGCGTGCCACTGCCACTGAGGGCCGATAGTCGACCCGCTAAATTCGTCCGAGTCCTGCGGTGTTGCGGCCGGATGAGTTCGACCAGTATTCGGTTTTCTGTGCCGAAGTACGGGTTCGCCCGTGCCGTCGCCGTCCGGGTCTGCACCGATCACGGGAAAACCGTTCTTCCAAACTGCCGGCTGCAGATGGACTATACGTCCGTAAGCTCCACGATCCTGAAAATGCACAAACCACCATTCGCCCGACTGCGTATCGACGAGAGCTCCCTGATGAGGCCCGTTGATCGCGGTCTTGCCTTGCGCGAGGACGATCTTCTCCTCGTACGGCCCGTAGAGATTCTTCGACCTCAGAACTAACTGCCAGCCCGTCGCCACACCACCCGCAGGAGTTGAGATGTAATAATAATCGCCGATCTTGTGAAACTTTGGCCCCTCGACCGTTGGGTGCTTTTCGTGGCCGTCAAAGACCATCACACCATCGTCGAGCAGCCGCGTTCCGTCTGGACTCATCTTGTTTATCACCAGCACGCTCTTGATTCCCGAGCGGCTGCCGGCGAAGGCGTGTACGAGATATGCGTTCCCGTCTGTATCCCAAAGCGGACTTGGGTCTATCCAGCCTTTTGCCTCTTTGACGAGCAGCGGTTTTGACCAGTCGCCGCGAGGATCGCGAGACTTCGTCATGTAGATGCCGAAGTCCGGATCGCCGTAGTAGATGTAGTACTCTCCTTTGTGAAATCTGATCGAGGGTGCCCACACGCCGCCGCCGTGCTGGGGTTTGTTGAAGACTTCGCGGGGATTCTGATCGCGAAATACGTGATTTACGATCGTCCAGTTCACGAGGTCTTTCGAGTGCAGGATCGGCAGGCCCGGAACGGCATTGAAGCTGGAGGCCGTCATCCAGAAATCATCGCCGACACGGATAACATCCGGGTCCGAATAATCCGCGTGAATGATCGGATTCTTATAAGTACCGTCGCCATTATCGGCGACCCAAACCTTTGACGCCTGCCCGCGGACGGGGCCAATAGCATACAACAACACGATCGAGATCAGGAGCGATTTCGTGAAGATATTCATTATCGTTGATGCTGATCTAGGCTTCTGTCTCGGCGGCTTGCCTCGCCTGTTCTTCTTCGAGCCGCTGAGCTTTTTGGGTCTCGGTCAAGTGGTCATACATCGCACGGCTTGCACCTTCCGGGTCGCGTTCGCGAAGCGCTCGGTAGATATTGTGATGCTGCTCGGCAGATTCCTTTAGGTCACGGGCTCGTTTGACCGTTTTCAGGCGAGCGTCGAAGAGGATAGTCGCAACCATGTTCATCAGAGATGTCAGGATTCGGTTATTAGACGCTGCGGCGATCGTCTGGTGGAACTTCATATCATGGATCAGGTACTGCGCCGGATCATCGAGCGACGCGTACATTCCCGTGATCTGCTCCGCCATCAGGGTCATCTGCTCGGATGTCGCTCGCTCTGCCGCCATAGCCGCGATGCTCATTTCAAGCGAAAGCCTAGCCTCGAACATCTCGTCGGTGGTGAAGCCGTGAAGTGCAGAAAGCATCTTCAGTGCACTGCTATCCAGCGTAGGAGATTCGGACCGCTGGGCAACGAATGTCCCCGCACCCTGACGCGACTGAAGGATCCCAACGGTGGCAAGCGAGCGAATGCCGGCACGAAGCGTCGGACGGCTGACCCCGAGAAGCTTTGCAAGGTCGCGCTCGGGTGGCAGCCGGTCACCGGGCGAGAGTTCGCCGCTGTGGATCATGTCGCGCAGGCGTACGACTACCTCTTCGGCAGTTGTTCCATTCTTTTCCGAATTGAGATTCTCAAAAACTGCTGCAGGTTTACGTGACATTTTGGCAGTCGTATCTTCCTTTAATGTATCGTACATAGCGGTTCCTTGTCGAAACGCACGTTACTGCTGCTGCGTCGCAAATATCTTGATCAGTATCATGGTGAATTTCTTGTCCGTGACGGTCCGCTGATGGGGTGTTCCCCGCGGTACGAATACAACGTCTCCCTTCTTGATCGTCACCTTCTGCCCGCCGGTGGCAGTTTTTGATCGCCATTCGCCGGGCGAGATCTGGTTCGGTGCGACAAGCGAACCACCAAGCATCAAGGTGGCAGTTCCGTTGGTGACATAATAGATATCGTCCGAACCATCGTGAACTTCATGCAGGTCATCGACACGCTTCTCATCATGAAAGATCGCGATGCGCGCCTGATGTCCGGAAGCCGCGAGGATGTCCTGATTCGTATTGCCCGGTTTTACCAAAAGGGCCTTGGTGATGTCGCCGACCTCTTTTGCCGATCTCACGATGAACGGGCTCGTCGGAACCGACGGTTGTGAAGCCTGAGCGGATACCGTGACGGCAACTGACGCCACCAGCAGCATTGCGATTAATGTCTTATTTAACATAGGGTTAGGTTCCGCCGGTCGCGGTCAATAGTCAACTGTTTTGTATGTCCGGTCGCATTCTGCGTTCCGCGGCGTTCCGCTGCGTTCCACGACCAAACGGAACGCATAAGTCACTTAGTATCAACGGTTTACGGCTATTTTGGGGGCTATTCCGCCCATTCTCGAAAAAAAGTTCCACACGCTCCATATTCCATCGTCAGTCACTGTCAGACAAATCAGGCCGTACGATCATGAAACGCATAATGTTTCATATTTCTTCCGTGCAACAGCATTGAACTTTCCTAAAAGCAGCCGGTAAACACGCCGCACTTATTTTCTCACTGCGGCATTTAGAAGCCACCGGCTCAGGTCCTTCGCTGCCTGGAAATTCTGGTACTCAGCCGTCAGCCTCCGGCCGTCGGTGTATTCGTTATAGAGCCAGGGGTCGCCGAGGACGAAAACCGATCCCTTTCCGTGCTTTGCGACAGCCATGATGTTGTCGCCGTTCGCTGTTAGCACGGCTTTGGCATCCTTCGAAAGCGTTAACGACGAGACTTCCTTCAGGAAGATGGCTTTGGTGTTCGGGAATACCGGATTTCCCGCATTGATCATCGCCTTGCCCATCGGATAGTTATTGTTGATGACCGGAAACTTCTGGTTCTTATCGAACTGTACCCCAAACTCGCGGCCGAGGTCGTTGAATCGATCGAGCTCGGCATTTACCGCGTCGTTGCCAAACATAACTAGCACGCCACCTTTCTTTACCCAGTCGGCGATTGCCTTTATGTCGTTCGGGCCTATGAAATTGGGGTTCGCGGTCTCACGCGGCGTGTCGGGGTCGACGATGATGTAGACCGAAGCTTTCGAAAGATTTGCGGCGGTCGGAGCCTCGGATAAATGCCCGATCTTCGCACCAAGCGAACGGAAAACATCACCCCAGATCGAAAAGCCGGAATCAAGCTTTTCATCAAATTTGTAGTGCCAAACCTCATCCTTACCGAGCTTGCCTTTCCTGATCTCGCGGTTAAAGTGATCGTCAAGCAGAACCATTTTGCCCTTGCCCGGCCAGCCGGCCTTATACGCTTCGATCTCGACCGCCGCACGGATCGCCGGTCCCAGGCCCTTGGCGTCGTTCGTGCGGAGCTTTTCACTCATGTAATACTCGTAGCTGCCGTCTCGATAGGGATTGCCGCCGAGTCCGGAGACTGAAACAGTTCCTTCCCAAGTAGCCTCGCCTTTATCGTTCGTTTTAATGAATTCCCGTTGGATACCAGCCCAGCCGGTCGTTGCGATCTTCATGTGTTTCTCAGGAAGGTAGCCCTCGCGAACTCCGCGGGCGATCGCGTAAACAAACATCGCGGAAGCGGATGATTCGAGATAATTCTTCTCGCGGCCGGGAAAATCAAGAATGTCCCACCAGACACCGCTCTTCTTGTCCTGCACTTTTTCGACCGCGACAACAAGACGGTTAAGGATAGCTATCAGCTCGCCGCGACGCGGGTGATCTTTCGGGAAGTGCTCGAGCGTGTCGACAATTCCCATCGCGTACCAGCCCATTGCACGTCCCCAGAAATGCGGCGATCTTCCTGTCGTTTTGTCTGCCCAACGCTGCTGTTTCGATTCATCCCAGCCGTGATAGAGCAAACCGGTTTTCGCGTCACGCGAGTTCTTCTCCATCCAGACAAACTGGTTTGCAATGTCGTTCCAGTTATCCTCGCCGAAGACGGCCGAGTATTCCGCATAGAACGGCTGGCCCATGTAGAGCCCGTCGAGCCACATCTGGTAGGGGTAGATCTTTTTGTGCCAAAAACCGCCTTCCTTTGTTCGCGGATGCGTCTTTAACTGCGAGCGGAAGAGCTCGACCATCTTGTGATATTTGAGATCGCCTGTCGCACGCCAGAGCGTCAGCATCGATGTTCCCGGCGTTATGTGATCGATATTGTACTCCTCGATGTCGTAATTTTTGTGATTGCCCTTCTCATCGATCCAATGGTCCATACCTTTCTTGATATGGTCGAAATACTTCGCGTCACCGGTCGCATACCACATCGCCTCGATGCCTTTATGAACGACGCCCTGTTCGTAGGTCCATTTCGGCGGTATCCCGGGCTGATTTCGCTCATCGAGCCATAGCCGTTTCATGGCGATCTCGGCGAGACGCTCCGAATCGGGCTGCGTTTGAGCAGCTATACCCAAGGTCGAGGACAAGATCAACAAAAATAGAAACAGCTTTTTCATATGATTTATTTTTTAAGTGGTACCGCCACATTCCAACTCGCACCCTGGCCATTCAAAGTGCCGCTGACGGCAAAAAAGACGGTCGTCGGCCTGCCGTTCTCGATCAGGACGTGCGGCCGCTCGGTCTTCCCAAATCGCTGGGTCGAGCCATCAGCCATCTTAACGTTTCGCGAAACCGCTATCGCATTTGGCGGTGTCGTCCATTGCAATCCGTTGTCAGAGGTGGCGTAGAAGATCTCTTTATCAGGCGAATATTTCCTCTCGTGATCGAGCATCAGTGCCTTGAACTTTCCACTCTCGACCCAGATGAATGGGTCTTCCGCACCGATGCCCATGTTCAAAGGCTCGTTCGAGACCCGTTTGTACGGTTTATCAAAACGGTCCGCTATCGCGAGGCCGATCGCGTGAACGGTCAACCGCGTCACACCCTTGTAATAGAGCATCACGCGGCCGTCCTTCATCACGACGGGTGCGGCGTTGCTTGTGAGATATTGATCCCACGCACCGGGAACGACATCGAGGATCGGCTTGTCGAGCCGTTTCCATGGGCCGTATGGCGATTTCGAGGTCGCGAGCCCGATCCGTTCCTGCCGATGAGCCTCGAGTTTTTTTGGATGAGTTTCCGATATGCGAAAATCCATCCCGGGCCGCGGGCCGGTGTAGGTCGTGCCGGTGTAATAGAGCAGATAAGTGTCTTTATACTTTCGGATCGCTGGATTGTGCGTCATCTGGCCGTCCCAGTACTGTTCGCCGCGAGCGGGCAGAGCGACGCTCACGAACTTGTACGGCCCTTCGGGTTTATCGGAAATTGCGTGGACGATCTCGGAATTCGTCAGCCAATACGGCCCGAAACCCGGCGGCTTCGGCCAGCGCGAGGCAAACATATGATATTTGCCGTCCTCGCCCTTGATAACCGAACCGCACCATACCCAATAACCGCCCATCCGAAATCCGCTGTCGAGCGGAGCGGGAAGCAGCTGATCGTGAAATTCGTTCGTCTGCGCGGGGATCGCGACAGCCAAAAGGCCGATCAACAGGACGTATTTGATTGTCGACGCAAACAATTTCATCGATAAATAATGAGCTTAGCCAGATCGAGAAGCAGCGACTCCCTTATCCCGTCCAACGCGAGTCCCGCAATAATATCGGCGCCGTATGGCGAAAGATGTGTGTTGTCCTCGACACCTTTCGGGTAATTAACGTGCTCGCCCGGTTTTAGGTGCAGAAACAATCTTCTCGAACCTTCTTCGCCATATTTAACGAGCATCGCGTCGGTCTTGCGTTCCATGTCGATGAGCACGACATTTAGTTCCTTGGCGACCGATTTTACAAGCTCGGGATACTCGCCGTGAGTTTGGACGACGCGTCCCGCCTCAAACCTTCGCCGTGCGATCGAAGTCATCAGGATCGGCGTAGCCCGTTTTGCTCGAACATCTTTTACAAAACCCGCCAGGTTCGTCCTATATGCGTCGGGTGCCGCGTAAACACTTGCTTTGTCTTTCTTCTGGTCGTTATGGCCGAACTGGATATAGACGAAATCACCTTTTTGAACCGAATCGATCAAGGCTTTCCAACGCCCTTCGGCAATGAACGAGGTTGTGCTGCGTCCGTTCATCGCCCGGTTGTCCACCTTTACAGTTCCGGGCTTAAACTTACTTTCAAGCATTTCGCCCCAGCCCGTCTCGGGACGTTTGTCCGCCGCCTTTGGCGCCATGGTCGAATCGCCCGCGAGAAAGATCGTGGTCGGCTGCTGCTGCTGCGCCGCGATCATTGCGGCACTCGAAAGCAGAAAAAGTGTGGCCAATACAAATTTCATGCGACAGGTCGTTTTGCCATCGGCTTGATATCGGTTAACTCCTCGATACGAACGGTGCGTTTTTCATCGATGCTCTTTCTGGCCGCGATACCGATCAATATCGACATCGCGCCATCGCGAGTTCCGGCCGAATGGCGAAACGGCTCTGTAGCGGGCTCGTTCTGGAACATTTTGCGATGCATACGAATATCCCCGCCGCCGTGCCCCCCGCGGTAGCGCGGAACGCGGATCGATTCGGGGTTTGGTTCAAAATTCTTGTGCAGAATGATCTCTTCAAAACCGTCGGCCGCTTCGTTTCCCTGCTCCATCTCGAGAGCGTGGCGGGCCGCCTGGTCGATCTTATCGAAAGTACCGCGTTGGTACGGGATGCCCTGCCATGTGTCGATCTTTCCGTCGAAACCGTTAAACGTCAACCGATGGCCTTCGTATGGCGAATAGGTCGTCAGCGAATAGTTAAGCGTCACTCCGTTCGCATAGATCACCTGTGCCGACATCTTGTCGTAGATATCGATCGCGGGGCTGAAGACACAGCCGTCGCGAATGTATCCATCGTGCTTTTCGTGATCGACATAGAGCTTCATCGCCCCCGCATCTTTCGTAATATCCCAAAAGAATTTGCACGACGATTTGTGGTCGCACGAACGGCAGCTCGCACCGCGAACCTTTCCGTTCTTGCCGTAATGCTCAAGTGCACCGTAAGCCGTAACCTGAACCGGGTCGGAATCGAGCCACCAGTTCATTAGGTCGAAATGATGCGTCGCCTTGTGAACCCACAGCGACCCGCCCTTGGCCTTCAGCCCGTGCCAACGTCGGAAATAGCTCGCTCCGTGATAGACATTGAGAAACCAGTTAAAGTCGACCGAGGTGACTTTGCCGATCCTGTTTTCTGATAAAAGCTGCTTGAGACGCGTAAAATACGGGCTGAAACGATAGTTAAATGCAACGTGGACCTTGCGGCCAGTCTTTTTCTCGGCAGCGAGTATCGAACGGCATTTGACCTCGTCCGTCGTCATAGGTTTTTCGGTGATGACATCGGCACCCATCTCGAGAGCCCGGACGATCTGCTTGTCGTGCTCGCTGTCGGTCGTCATAACGAGCACGATCTCAGGCTTGACTGCGGCCATCATCTTGTCGAAGTCAGTGAACGTCGGACAACTGACCTTCATCACCTGCTTCGCGTATTCGACCCGGCCCGGATTGATATCACACAGGCCGACAAAATCAACGTGTTCGCCGAATCTCTCGAGCACGGCCACGCCCCAAAAATTCATCCCGCGCACACCGGTGCCAACCATCGCTATGCGTTTTTTGGCTACCACGCCATTTGCGTTCGCATAAGTGCTCAGGATCGCTCCGAACATTGCCGCTGCCGACGTTTCTAGAAACTCGCGTCTTTTCATGTCAACTCCGTTACCTGTTTCCCTGCGACCTTAACCCTTTGAAGCTTCAGGTTCTTAACATTCTTGATGATGCTCGGCTTTTTGACTGTGCCGAAGTCACAGTTGATGAGCTTCACATCGTAAATAGGAGCATTGTCGAGCCCCTGAAGGTCAACCGCCATGTTTGGCGTCAAACATGTCAGATTCTCCACGACATAATTGCGGACGACCGGCGTATGACCGCCTTTCGCACCTTCTTCGTAATTAAAATCGACCTCGATCACCGAGCGTGAAACCGTGCCGACGGTCGTGTCTTTCAAAAAGATATTCTCGAGAACCCCGCCGCGAGAAGCATTGTTTTTGACACGCAGAGCGGTCCACAGATCGGGGCTGTCGAGCTTATTGCCGATGGCAAAAACATTCCGTACGCCTCCCGAGATCTCGCTGCCAAGCGTAATGCCGCCGTGGCCTTCTTTCATTATGCAGTTGCGGATGATGATGTTCTCGCTTGGAGTGTTTAGCCTTCTCCCGTCCTCGTTTCGGCCGGATTTGATCGCGATGCAGTCATCGCCGGTGTCGAAATAGCATTCGTCGATCAGCACGTCCTTGCAGCTTTCGGGATTGCAGCCGTCGTTGTTTGGGCCGTGGGTCTCGACACGGATCCTGCGCACCGTTACGTTCTCACACAAAACGGGGTGCACTTCCCACATCGGTGAACGAAGTATTGTCACGCCCTCGATCAGGATATTTTTACACTTGTAAGGCTGAATAAACTGCGGCCGCAGATAGTGGCCTTCACCAAAAACCCGTTCCGTTACCGGCACCGGAACAGCCATCATTTTATGAAGCTGGTCACGGTCGCCATGCTGTCGCGGAGCACCCTGTACCCAGCCGTCGCGAGTGTTGCCTTTCCAGGGCCACCAATGAATATTGTCGGCTTGTCCGTCAAGCGTGCCTTCCCCGGTGACAGCGATGTTCCTTTGCTCGTAAGCGTAGATAAACGGGGAAAAGTTCATCAACTCCATGCCTTCCCACCGTGAGAAAACGTTCGGATACGCTTTCGTATCGGTCGTGAACTTAAGTGTCGCACCTTTTGCGACGTGTAGATTCACGTTCGATTTGAGATGGATCGCCCCGGTAAGAAATTCACCGGCGGGAACAATAACGCGTCCGCCGCCAGCCTTGTTAGCGGCGGCAATTGCCTTGGCGATCGCATCTGTCGCCAGCGTTTTCCCGTCAGCTTTCGCCCCGTATTTCAGAATGCTAAAGTCTCGCTTAGGGAACTTAGGAGGCTTGATACGAGCCAGTACCTTTGGATACTCAGTCGTCCAAGGATCGGACTGGCCAAAAGCAATTCTAGGCGCGATGGCAAATCCTGCAGCACCAATAGCAAAGTTAACAATAAAATCCCGTCTGTTTTGCATAAATCCTACTTTGCGTAATCTTTCGCCCCACCCGTGATCGCTTTCTTCCATTTCGGATAGTCTTTTTCGATCAGGCTTTCCGGGTTTGAGACGTACCAGGTGTAGCCGCCTGCGCGTTCAGCGTCGAGTTCCTTAATGTCGTACTTGATCACCGCGTCACGCCCGATGAAGATCGGGCGCATCGTTTCCATCTCGTAAAACCGTCCCCACAGAGGTACTCCCGCGGGGTCTTTGACGAGCGAGTATTTCCACCCTTCCGGCGAAGCCTTGCGTTCTAGTTTGTGTCCTGTGATCTTGTTTTTCCGATACCATGCGATAGCGTTCTCGACAGCGTCGACGACTTCTTTTGTAGGGTTCTTGACGCCCATCAGAAACCTGACGATCGCGACGGACTCGCCGCCGGACAGCGATGCGGGTTCAAACGCGCGAGCATTCGCCGGCTTTAGCGTCACCTCGTCGTATTGGGCCGCCCAGATGGTCGGGGTTCCCTTGATCAGGATCTGTAACTTGAGCGTAAGAGCGAGGCCCTTTGATACTGCGGCTTCGCATTTTTTTCTTCGCTCTTCGTCAACGAACTGATGATCGGGTGCTCGCTCGGCTACGTCACGGAAAAGCTCGAGCACGCCGGTCATTGCGCCGTCGTTGTAGGTTATGTGCGTGTAATACCCTTTCTTCAGCGGGAAAAATTGCGGAAATCCACCATTTTCATACTGAGATGACAGCAGATAGTCGAGGCCCTTGAAATAGGCTTCCTTGTAACCCGGAAAATTACGGGGCGGCGAGGCCTTGAGCAAGCTCGCCGTGATCAGTTTGCCAAGGTACTCGATCTGAGTGAAGGTCGCTTTGTTGTCGATCGTCGTATCTTTAATGACATCCTTTGACGCAGCAAGCTTAGCTCGCTCGGTCGCGGTAAGCATCAAAGCCATGTCAATATTCTTTTCAAAGCCACCGTTCGACTTCTGATACAACAGCAGTTGATCGCCGATGCGTGCCGCTTCGTCGGTTTGATACCACAGGGGCTTCTGCCTCAGGGCATCATTCCATGTGACGAGCTTAAAGTCCGGCTGCGTCTTTTCCTGCCAGGCAAAATTATTCGATTTGTACGGGTTCCAACCGTCGCGGCCGCTAAGAAAATTCTCGACCGAAAACTGCTTCACGTCAGTGTCGCTTAACCTTCGAGCCCAAGCAACCCGGGTCTCGGGCGATGCCCCTTTTCCGGTCGAGCCGTATTCGGCAAGGTAGGCGGTCTTTTCACGCTGCGGTTCCCAACGGTGCCAGCCTTCGGGCCGAATATGGGCATCCATGTGGGTGTTCAAAAACACGGTGCGGCCAAAGTCACGCCATGGCCGCCCGAGGTAAACGCCGTTCTTTGTGTCGCTGCTGGTCAAACGGCATTTATTGAAAACAAAACCTGCGGGCTCGTCCGCTGCGAAACGCATCGGAGCGGTAACGTAGCCATCGCCTTTCGTATGAATGTGCGAGTTCTCAAAAACAGCGGCAGCCTGGCCAAAGATGTAATCGACGCTTCCCTCGATGTAGCTGTCAACGTAGAATTGCCGTCCATTCTTCGCATAAAGCGTGTCCTGCCAGCCAAGAAAGCGGCACTTCTTGAATACCGAACGGTCGGCCTCAACAAGGATCGCAACAGCCTGAGAGCCAACGCCAAACGAATTTTCAAACGTTATATTCTCGGCGTAGAAATCGTGACCACCGATGTAGGTCGCGTACGCGGCTGAGGTCGAACCAGCTTCTTTATTTGAAATGCTGAACGTCAGCACGGTCGTTGCCGCGTCCGTTCCGATAAACGAGACGTAAGGCTTGTTCGCGGGAACCCTGATCTGTTCTTTGTATGTTCCGGGCTTGATCGTGATCACGAAGCGTTTCGGATTATTCTCAGGCACGCGTTCGATAGCGGCCATGACGGTTCGCACGTCGCCAGTGCCATCGGCGGCAACTGTGATGTTGCCGCCATAAGCAAAGCCGCATAACACGAACAAGCTGAAAAAAACCCGCCAAACCACTCTCATTATTTAAGACTCAACCCGTTGTTCTTGCCTCTTCGGTCCTTGGTTTTCTCGTTTGTTCTGCGGCTAACCGATAAAAGATCAACCACGGAACAAACCGAGAATCATGGAACACTAGAATGTAAATCTCGCCCCAAGCTGAATATCACGCGGCAGATTTCGCTGAGTGTTTACGAAACCAAACGCAGCATTGGTCGCGGCAAGTTGGATGCCTGAAAAGTACACCCAGTTGAGTGCATTTATTCCCTCGACACGGACCTGCAGCCTCGCTTGCTCGCTGATGCGGAAATTCTTCGTCAGGCCGACGTCAAATTTCTGGAAAGTCTGGTTGCGGAAGTTATCCATCGTGTAAGGGATAATTCGCAAGGCATTCTGGCTCGAGACTGTGTAGTTATTCGAAAATCCGGGAACTACGCCGTTAACCCGGAACGCCGAAATGTCGAATGCCGGAATATCAACGCCGTAACGCCGTCCCTGCTCATCACGATCGCCGATACGGGCACGAAGCTGCGTGATGTCACCGCCATAGTACAGATTAGGCAGTAGCAGCGGTTCGCCCGACTGACGCTCGAAAACGGTGTTCAACTGCCAGCCGCCCAGGATGGCATCGGCCACCGGATGAAGATCCGACAAGAAAGCTCGCTTACGGCCGAACGGCAGTTCAAATACCGATGAGATCGCAAATCGGTGCGGACGGCTAAAGGTCGAGATCATCTCGGTCAGGTCCGCGTCTTGCGGGTTGAGGCGGCGTGTGGTTTCGGTCTCATCGTTGTAAGTATAAGACGCATTGATCGAGATGCCGCGACCGAAACGCTTGGACATCTGTAGTTGCAGCGACGAATATTTGCTCGAACCGTTGTACTCGGTAACGATCAGATCCTGGAACTGAGGATTCTGTGTGAGCAAAAAGCGTCGCTGGATCGTTGCAGCATTGAGCGTCGCGTTTGTAGGCACGAGCCCGCGAAACGGGTTAGCAACAGTTTGATTCAAAAACGTCGTGGTGGCCGTGATCGTCGAAGCGATCGTCGCTGTGTCAACGCCGTTGAAGTTATTCAGCACTTCTCGAGGGAGATAGTTCAGCTGACGAAGCACGGGCAGATCGCGTCCACGCGAGAAGATCAAATTTGCCTCAAGCCCGATCTGAAAAGGAAGTTCGTGCTGAACACCGACTACAAATCGCGTGTAATTGGCATTCTTTCGTTCAAAGGTGTGTATCGTCGTTTCAGTCGGCCCAGTTGCGTTTGTCGTGCCGAGCGTTGTCCCCAAAAGAGTATTGAGCCCAAGCGAGGAACCAACCGCAGGGTTTAGACCGGTAGGAAACGGATTGTTAATGTCGGCGATGAACGTTAGACCGTTGTTCGTGGTCGGGACAAACGCGGTCGATGCCGTAAAGCCTGCCTGATTTATTGGCTGTATCTGAAATGGGGCGGTGAAGATACCGAAACCACCGCGAAGAACCGTCTTGTTGCCAAGGGCATACGAGATGCCGACCCTGGGCTGAAAATTGTTCTTATCCGTAGCCTGATTTCGATCGTCTGCCCCGGACGCGAACCTTAGTCCGCCGCTGAGATTGGCAAAAGTTGCTCTTGGCACGCTGGCCGGCACACTTGCGTCGTAATTTGCGAGGACAGCCGATCGCAGAGGGCTCGCCGCAGCGTTATCAAAACCAACGACTATTCGTCCCTCAGCTTCGCGGAGCCCGGTCTCAAGCTCATACCGCAACCCTAGATTCAGGGTCAATCGCGAAGTCACACGCCAGTCATCCTGAATGAAAAAGCCATGATACATACCGCTTACGTCGTAAGGTGAAGCCTGCTCGATAAGGCTGTTAGCATTCGCCGAGGGAATACCCAGAAGAAATGCAGCAAGTTCACGCCCGGTCTGATTAACCGTAGCGGCATTCGAATTTGACGCTGGTGAAGTGTAAGTTCCGTTAAAGAGAAACCTGCCAGCGTTGTATCCGTTTGAAAACCTGTTTTCGGTAATGTTACGAAAATCGTAGCCATACTTCAGCGTGTGATTGCCCCAGATCTGAGTTAAAACGGGCTGGATCGATAATAATTCATACTCACGGTTCAACCCCTCATTAAAGTCAGCTCTTTCTGCTCCGAGAGTGTCGTAATTGGTAAAATCGAAACGCGGAAAAACCGGCGAGTCTGTCACGCTCGCAATCCCTGCAAATCCAAGATCTGCCGCTGAAACGGCGTTAGGAGAAATGCGCTCCTGGAGAAAGCTGTTATAGCTCGAGCGGATGTCGAGCACGATGCTGTTGGATAGGATAGCGGTGTAGTTCAGGTTGCCACCGATGTTGCGCCTGATCTCATAACCCTGCGTGATCGATCCCGGCGTGTCCAGCCAATTGTACCGATCCTCGTCGCTCTTACTGTAAAAGAACTTTGCAAACAGACGGTTGTTCGGATTGATGTTGTGATCGATGCGGGCCAGATATGAATCGTAAGGCTGGATGTTCGTTTGATTCGAGAAGTAGTTATCGACGGTTCCATTACCAAGTCCCGTCTGGTTGGGCCGCGGATAAAGGTTCAGGAAACGAACGGCGGCCTGATTCAGACGGGCCGTTGGGATGATGTTACCGGCGAATGCCGTTCGGCAAACCGTGGTCCCCGTGCTGCCCGCCGCACACGACGTATTTCTGAGCACTGCCGTTGCAGGATCGAAGATCTGAACCGGCGTAGGCAAAGCGAGCAGTTCGGAAAAGTTTCCGCTTCGCATCAGCTCGGTCGGCACCGTGAAGATCTCAGGTTCGGGCCGCTTATTATATTGCTTCTCGTAAGAAAACATGAAGAAGGTCTTATCCCTACCGTCATAAATGCCAGGGAGTTTGACCGGGCCGTTTAATTGGCCGCCGTATCGGTAATATTTGCGATCCGGCCGATCCGCACCGGCACGATTGGAAAAGAAATTATTTGAGGTAAAGGCCTTGCTGCGGTCGAAGTAATAAGCCGAGCCGTGAAGTTTGTTGGTTCCGGATTTTACAGCAACGTTAACCGTCGCTCCGGCAGTGTATCCGCTCTGAGCATCAAAAGCGTTTGTCTGGATCTTGAACTGAGAAAGCGAATCTGCCGGCGGAGTGTAGGCAACGCCTCCGTCGATGGCTGAGTTTGGCGAACCGTCAAGCGTGATCTGGTTGCCGCCGACGCCGTTTGAACGGAACGCTGCCAGGTTGCCGTTTGCGGTTGGGCCGGAGAAATTTGGGTTGCCGGTGTATGAAACACCCGGCGCCTGCGTCGCCAGATTGTACGCAGCTCCTTCGCTCAGGGGCAGTTCGCTGATCTCTCTGGCCGTAACGACCGTACCGGTTGTCACATTACCGCGTTCGAGAACTTCGTTCTCCGCAATCACGTTTACCTCGGCTGTCGTGCCGATCTCGAGGCGAAGATCTGCAGTTATGCGGTCATCGATCCGGACTTCGATGTTTTCGCGGATCGAGGTCTTGAACCCATCCGCCCTCGCGGTAATGGCGTACATTCCGGGCTGCAGCAGCGGCACGACGTATGAGCCTTCGCCGTTTGCCGTAACGGTTGCGGTAATATTCGTACCTATATTGCGAACGGTCACGGTCGCATTTGGCACGGGTGCCCCGTTAGGGTCGGTGACGGTGCCGTTTATCGTACCGCGAAACTCCTGACTGAAAGCCGTCGCCGTTAATACAAAGATCGATATCAAACAACAAACCAGTCTGGTTCTAACTCTCATATACTTCTAAACCTCTACTGCTTTCCGAATTCTAACTAATTGGTATGACCAATAATTATCCTTAAATATACCGGTATTTGCAAGAGCGAAAGGGAAACTTTGTATTTTCTCTATGTTTTGTTGCAAAAACGCTCCTTTATTATCGAGGCGTAAAGCTTAGAATGTCAAGAATATGTTGACCAATTTCTTGATTAGCTTCGATGGGTTTTACCAATATAAAGGATCCACGAAAAAATGCCCGGCGTTTAAGGCCGGGCATCGCAAAACATCCTGTCCACTTTGTCACTTTGTCGGCTGATCTGAGACGGTAAAGAAATCGCCGGTGCCGCTATTCGTCTTCAGCATACGCATGACATCTTCGAAACCGAACGGACGGGCTCCGCGGCGTCCGAAGACCGCGACCTGATTACCGCTTTCATCAACAGCCCGGTCACGGTCGAGCCCCTTTGAGACGGCAAGAGCTTCGCCCTTGGTTTTGAAGGTCGCAATGAGTCTTGGCTCAGGCCGCGGGCTGAAACCGGCGTAGTTTGGCATGGTCTCAGGATCGGTGAGCTGCAGGATCTTTAGGCCGTTCTTCCCATCCGCGACGTATCCGTAGAGGCTGGCGTTAGTCATCCCCACCTTGATGTCATGAGCGTCGGTGATAGAACCGCCGGCGTTAAACGTCTGATCCAGTTTCGGTTGTCGCGGCCTTTCCACGTCAACTATCGCAATGCCATCTTTGCCGTTCGCGATGTAGGCGTAGGTTCTGGCGACGTAAATATTATGCGCGTCGCTAAGCGGAATAGACGCTCCTTCGACGCGGACCGCTTCGCCTTTCGTCTGCACATCCTTGATGTCGAGCGTATGCATCCCGGCGCTATCGACGACGAAAGCGTAAAGGAACTGGACGGCGACCGCTTTCGGATTATCGAATGGTATTTGCTTGACGATCCTTGGCTGCAGCGGCGTCGAGAGGTCAAGGATCACTAACTCTCGATCCGTAGTAATGTACGCAAAATTTCCGGCAAGCGTAATGTTGTTTGCGCCGTTCAGAACACCGTTCGGATTAAAAGTAAGGGAGCGTTTGAGGAAGTTGTTCTGAGGATCGCCGTCGAGCAGCGTCGCTGCATTGACGAGTATCAACCCCTCAAATTTGTCTGCGACAAACAGGTACGCGTAGATCGGATGGATCGGGCCTTCCTCGTTGATCGCAACGGCGGGTTTGCCGGCTGCTTTCGCTTCCGCATTGAGTTTCAAGGCCTCATCGGGCGGCACCTGGGCATACGTGCCGTCTTCTTTTATTACTGTTCTCCAACGCGCCGGGTCGACCGCGAGCGTCGACGGGGCGGCGATAGCGGTCGCGTACTTCGACGGTACGTAGAACTTTTGTCCGAGCGGCGAAACCGGTGCGGTCACGATGCGCTCTGAAAATCCTTTGTGGTCGATCTGAGCTACGTCGTAGACGCGCAATCCGCCTTTGCCTGCGGCAACATACGCGTACTCGCCGCGAACCTGCACCTGCAAGGCCTCGGGACGCCCCTTGTTTTCGTAGACCTCTTTCAGTTCGCGGCCGCCGTTAACGAATTTTTCGTAATTGTCTTTATATGCAAGCTTGTGAAGATTACTGCCCAAAACCGCTTGCGGCTCGGTATGCTCGGTCACTACGACGGCCTCGAGAGCGTCAGTCGCCGCGACGTAGACGTAACGGCCCATGAAATTGACGAAATTTGTTCCTTGAAGAAGGACCTGGGCGAGCCAGGCGTTGTTGTCCTCGTTCTTAGAAACGTGGCAATCCGAACACGTCTGGGTCTCTTTACCGCGAACCGTATGCGGAACGTGCGTATTAAACGCCTGACCCGAGAAACCCTCCGCGGAAACGGTCTGCTGCTGCGAATATATCCACTCACGGTTTTGGTTTCGCGAACTGACAAGCACCGCCGAACTCGACCGGACCGGAGCGACCATGTGGCCGGTCACCGTTCCGTCCTTTCCGAGCATGAAAACATCGTCACGCAGAACCTGGAAATTGTAGGAAGTAAAATTGCGCGAGTCGCCGCCCTCGTTATGCCGATTGGGCATTTTCCGGTTGGCTTCCATCGAAAGGTGACAGCCGAAACAGCTCGTTACCCACGATGTGTGGCACGCATAGCAGGTCATACTGCTCTCGCGGTGGGCGAGCATTTCTTCGGTCGCCTTCGGATCGCCCCAAGTGGAATTGTCCCGCTGCATCGTCTTGGCGTAAGCGCTCTTTTCGTTATAGTCAGTGTTGCCCGGCGTTACGGTGTCCGCCGTCTGGGTCACTTTCCAGCATTTACCTGGCTCAACGATCGAATTCTGAACGACATCGCCTTGTTTCAGAGGGATGGGGTTTCCTTTCTCGTCGGTACACTTTTTGGAATTGGCTTGCGCTGTCGTCAGAACCTGCAGGACCGGAAGCCTTCGTCCGTCGATCCCGCGAAACTGCAGGCGCGTCAGGTCGCGCCCGACCAGCGGTTTATTTGCCCTTTCGCGGAGGGTTATTTCACCTCGAGCGGTGACGGGCATTGCCGCCGGTCCGCTGGTGATGGTATTCGCTTTATTCTTTAGCGTTCCGTGACAATCTATACAGCCAACCTCAACCGCAGCGCGCGGTTCGTTGTACAAGATCCCTGTACCATGGCTGTCCTGCCGGAAATGGCAGTCTACGCAGTGCATTCCTTTTTCAAGGTGAATGTCCTGCAAATGCACGGCTTTTTGAAATTTGTTGGGGTCGTCAGCCGGAACTATCTTGTCCTCGGCATCTAGAAGATTCCCTTTGCGGTCTTTTTTATACACGTTCTTATAAACCCAGCCATGACCGTGCGAATCAGCAAACTGGACGTTTTTGAGCTGTTTGTTGAAATCTTCGGTGCCGGTTTTTTGCAGAAAAACGGAATCAGACCACAATCCGCGAACAGAAGACCCTTCGGGATTCTTATCAAGCTTCTTGATCTCCTCGCTTTGTGACGGGTTGATCTGCTTGTCCTGCGGGTACATGAATTTGCCGTCACTTTCGTTGTCCCACCACGTCCGGCCGAGATATGTCGCGACCATGTTCGTGCCTGGATGCATATGACATGTCATACACTGCGCGGTCGGTATCTGCGACGTGAACTGGTGCTTGATCGGGTGGCCCGACTCGCGACGCGGAATACTCGTATCGGCCGACTGCGTGAAGCCCTGATTGCCCGCCTGCGCATATTTCGCCGAGGCGGCGATGCTCGTATCGTTCGCGTAGACCACATGGCATGCACTGCAGCCCGCCGCACGATAATCACCGGCATGGTCATTCGTGCCCATGAAGTTTAGCGTCGGATCCAGAAGGCGTGTCTTTTGAAGGCCGAGATAGACCGGATCGATACGGTTATTCGTTCCAAGGCCTCTCGGGCTGAGCCCCTTATCGGGCTTACCGGGCTCTTCCTCTTTGTCAGGAAGCCCGACCTCGAGACGACGTTTCCCGCCACGCTCAAAGACACGAAGAACATTACCCGGCTGGGCCAGTTCCCATCGGGGAAGCGGCTTAAGCGATTCGAGAAATCCCTTCTTAGCCTGCTGTTCGCGGGTCGGTTTCGGATTTTGATAAAGGGCCTGCGGTTTACCGTCTGCGTTGTAGCTTTCGCCGAACTGAGTGTCTTTTACGTGATAGCCGCCATTGTTGTACAGAGCCGCTCCCCAGAGCATCGCTCCGTGGGCCATCATTCCCTGCGAGACATTACGGTTCTCGTCGGCATGGCACTCTCCGCAGGATTGCTGAATGACACGGAAATCGCCTGGATTCACAAACCGGACGAACTCATTGCTTTCTTTCGCGAGCAGGGTGTTGGTGCGTTCCGGGTTCCGGCTGGAGCAATCGCCGCCCTCTTTACAGCCCCATTCCTTAGGAAATCGGGGTCGAACATGAGCATCCTTCGCCGTTATCGCCGCAGGGTTTCCGCCGTGGCAGGACGTGCATGTAAGCCCTGCTGCGTCACGGCCCTCCTTAATGGTCTCGTATACCTCGCCGGTCGAACTGTACCGGTGCATCGGCTCGATATTGTTGTGACATTTCAGACAGCCTTCCATCTGAGGTGCCGCAGTGTCTGGCGTGGCGGCCGCTGTTGGGGCCGAGTTAGCTGCTGCAGTTGGCGTCGGCTGCTGAGCGCTAACACTTGTTTCGATGACCGACCCGGCTTTCCACAACCCTGCGACAAGCAGCACGGCACAAGCCGCAACGACAACGAGCTTGATACGAACAACCGATCTGGAATTTGCAGTCATCTCTAAACAACTCCCCCGCGGAACTAAAAAATAAGCTTCATCTGGCTGAACACAGAGTATTGCGGCTTGCTTGGATTAGGAATATCGCCGTTGCAGAAATTTGGTATCGGGCAGTTTCGTGCACGATCGGTAAAGATATCGCGAAAGCCCTTACCGGTGAAAAGAACGTTGCCGCCAAAAGTAAATGTCAGATTGTTTATGAGAAACGGCCGGTAGATAACGCCGAGGCTTAGATCGTAACCTATTTCCCGCCTGACATTTGGCTGGAACAGCACATATTCCAACGGCTGGGTCTTATGGAAGCGCAAGTAATTTGCGTTAAATATGGCCTTTACGGTCTGGGTCAGCTCGGCATCAACACCGGCGTTGAAAATGAAGATCCCCGGATTGACGAAATTTGCCTGCCCTTCGATCTTGCTCGACCTAAGGCTCGGCAGCAGGCTGTTCGGCTGGTTGAGGCCAATATCGGTCGAGACCAGCTTGATCCCCTGACGGCTCCAGTACGAAAACTGTCCGCCGGCAAAATTGGGATCGTCAAAGATCGCGTCAAAACCGGTTGCCTTGTCATCGGTGGGGTCGTCATCGCCCGAGGCAAAAAATAACGAGCCGCGAAATCGTAGCCAATTCTTATCGATGGACGCCTCGACCGCACCCATGTGCGCCCGAATATCCGTCGCTTTACCCGCGATCGGATTAAAATCGTCCTCGCCAAAGGCAAAATAATATGAATTTGTCAGATTCAAAATACCGATGTGTCCGTCCCCGTTCACACCAAAATATCCGGCTTTGACGCTATGCCTTCTGGCATTGCCGACGACCGCAGGGCGAACTAAAAACCCGTTCTGATCATAATGAACATCGGCTCTGTCGTGGTTGTACGCACCGACAAGCTGAAGCGTGTAACCCTTGGTCAAGAAATCCTGACGGAAGAAATTTGCAATGTATATATCCTGCGGCCGCAGCGAACGCATTGAGTTCAACCCGCTGTTGGTATCCTTTTCGATCTGACGAAAATACGCGAGGTTAAACTGCGTCTTGTTATTCGAAAATGCTCCGAACACTCGCGCTCCGAGATTATTGTCGGAAAACAGAAATCCCCTGAAATCAGCATTAAACGGCTGGATGCCCGCACGCAACGAGACGGCATCGAAGTTGTCGTTGGTGTCAAAAAGCTTGACCTCGGCGAAAGCCTCCTCCAGCGAAACCTGAAAATCCGTTCGCGTGGTACCGCGGCGAACGTCGATATTTACAATCCCGTTTTCGCGGGCATTAAGGTAGTTCGGTATGCTGAATGTCGGCGAAAACTTGATCGCCCACGAACGCGGCCGGAAAACGGTCTGGCCCTTAAAGAATTCAAACGAGACCTGGATCGTCTGGTTAAACGAAAAACTCTCAGGTCGTCCGAGGAAATTATTACTGTCCTCATTGGCCGAACTGACGCTGGTTGACGACGGTGTGCGACGCAGCTCTACGCCCGTCGTACTAACTCCGGACAAGATCAGAAAGTAATCATCGCCGATGATCGGGAGATCGCCTTTGAGGACATTTTGATCGTACGGGTTATACCAACTACCGCGCTTGAACGGCACATCGCGGCCGCGAGCCCCTTGGTCTCCGTACCGGTCATATTCCGGAAATCCTATCCGCCATCTGTCGCGAACTTCGCGAGTTTCTTCGACGACCTCTTTTGCCGCAGTCTGGCCGGCAGCAGGCTTATCTTTTTCTGCCTGCGTCACCACAAAATCGATCTTCCGTTCGCCGCCGTCAATTATTACGTTCTCTAGTGTCGGACACTTGCTCTTGGTCTCGTCGCAAATGAAATTTGAGAAGATCCCGTATGCCGTAGCCTTGCCGCGGTCGAATCTGGCCTCGTATGGGGCCAAGACCGAGATGCGATACGCACCTGCACGCAGTTTGGTTGAATAAGACCCATCCGACGACGTTCTTTTCGAGGTACTCTCAGAGTTTGTTTGATTCGTGATAACAACGGTCACACCGGCGACCGGCTTGCCTTCGGCATCGGTCACTTTTCCAGTTAGACTTCCTGAAGAGGTTTGCGCAAGGGTAACGAGCGATCCGAGTACTGAAATCGCGATCAACATGGTCAGGTTGCGAAAACACATCACCATACTTGATCCGGCGGGAGAAAACTCTCACTTACTTTTAAAACTAACTACAGAGTTATTAGCACAGTTTGTCTCTAACCTCAAACATTTTAATTAAAAACTTGACTAGCTAAGCCGTTTGTATAATATTCTTAAGCCATCATGGACAATCTAAGAACAGTGGTTAAAAGACGTCAATTTTTTGCCTGCTTTGTTGTGATTGTCTTCATGGCCGTGGCCGCTAGGTCGCAGAGCCTGACGCTCACCGACGTGCAGACGGTCATCGCTCAGGCCGTTTCAAAGGCCGTTTCGATAAACCAGCGTGTCACTATTTCAGTGACCGACAAGGAAGGAAACCTGCTGGGAACGTTCCAAATGACCGGTGCGAACGCCAATACGCTGATCCGCAGCGTTGGCAGAGCTGGCCAGGGACTCGAAAATCTGACCGTTCCCGCGGCCCTGGCCGCACATTCCAAAGCTGGGACGGCTGGAATATTTTCAACCGGCGGAAATGCTTTCACGACCCGGACCGCATCATTCATCATCCAGGAACATTTCCCGCCAAAGGATGATAACCGCCCCGGCGGACCGCTCTACGGCGTCCAGTTCTCGACACTTGTGTGCTCTGATATCGCGATCGCGGCTCTCCCGTTAGGGCTTTCGGGCGATCCCGGTGGCCTTCCGCTCTACAAAAACGGCGTCGCCGTTGGCGGCATCGGTGTCGAAGGTGACGGACTGTACACGATCGACCGCGACCCTACGGACAGCGACCAGTCGTTCGAAGAACAGATAGCAGTTGTTGGAACGCGAGGTTTTGAAGCCCCGCCTTTGATTCGCGGCGATAATATCTTGGTCGAAGGCATACGTTTTCCGTTTGCAAACTTCTCGACCACAGAGAGCGTTACCGCCCCAGCATTTGGCTCGCTTCCCGGTGTTGTCACCTCGGCTCTGCGAGCGGCCCCGGCATCGGACTTTATACCAGGCACGCTGGGCGGCGTAAACGGCCAATTCAGCTCCAGGTTCCCGATCGTCGCCGGCTCGACACTTTCCGTCGCTGAAGTTCAGCAGATCCTCGGTGGAGCCGTCGCTATTGCAAACGTTACCCGAGCCGCAATTAGGCAACCAATAGGCACTAACGCCCGTGTTACGATCGCCGTCGTCGATATCGACGGTAAGGTCGTCGGATTATTCCGACAGCAGGATGCTCCGGTATTCGGTCTCGATGTCGCAGTTCAGAAGGCTCGAACGACCAACTTTCTCGCCCGCTCCGACGCGGGGGCAAAGTTGACCGCAGCAGGCCTGGGGTCGTATGTGACTCGCGGCGTGGCGGACGGTATCACCCTCAATGGAAGCATTGCGTTCAGCGACCGTGGCTTTGGATTCTTGCATCGTCCGTTATTTCCCGACGGTATAAATAACACTCAGGCAGGGCCGTTTAGCACGCCCCTCGGAGATTGGAGTCCATTCAATGTCGGGTTTCAACTGGATCTCATCCGTCCTGCATTGTTGGCAGCTTTGTCGCCAAATCCTCCTGCCTGCCGGGGAGCTCAGTTCAAGAAGAAGGACTTCCTCCTGGCACCGTGCCCGTGCACATCCATCCCTGAGTTGCCCAACGGCGTTCAGACCTTTGCGGGCGGACAGCCGCTTTACCGAGGCTCGACCCTTATCGGCGCGATCGGCGTTAGCGGTGATGGGATCGACCAGGATGATCTGATCAGTGCGGGTGGGGCAAACCTATTCCCTTCGCCTGCAAATATGCGTTCTGATCGAACTTTTGTCCGTGGCGTTAGATTGCCTTTCCTCAAGTTTCCGGCACGGCCGTTCGTGGACTAATTAAGCCATGCGTCTCAAAACCGTCTGCATATGTCTGGGTTTGATCTTGACGGCTTCGTCCTTCGCGTTCGCCCAGGCTGATACGTCGGTCGGCTCGATCGTCGTTCGCGGTAGGAACGTAAAAGGCCCTGATAAAGCGAAGATCCCCCTGTCGCGGAAACGTTTTTATCTTTTCCCGGGGGGTCTAGCCGACAACGCTGACTTGATCGAGGGTATTCGTGCGGCCGAGACGACGTCGAGAGATTGTTTTTATTCGAATCTAAAGGCCAGCCCGTGCTTTATCGCCTGGCTGCACGAGGGCAACTGTGAATCGCCATTCTGCAGGGCCGTGAAACGCGAGGACATAGCAGGCGTCAAAGAGTTCGAGGTAGCTTATGCAAAGGGACTTACGACTTACCGCAACAAACCGGACCTTGCCCTAAGCTGGATGATCAATAACCTGCCCAGTGATCTCGCTTCAGGCTATTATCGGCAGCAGCGAAGCTTCGTCGAAAAGGTAACCCGGGCCAAAAAACCGCTTCAAACGATCCTTTCTACTGCGACCGGGGCGGAAGCGAACTTTGCAGGTGTTCCGGTCACCGGCAAGTCGACCAAGTATTTTGTGTCCAATATTGTCCCCGTTGAGATCGGGAATAAGGCGTATACATGGGCGTGCGAGATCGACGTGCAGCCGGCCAAGCCTACTACGTTGATCCTGGCCTTGCCGCTCGACCCGAAACGTAAGAACTGCGTCCTTGTCGAGAAAGAGCTGAAAGTTTGCTCGACCGATTCGTGTAAAAAGTGAAGACGTACATCACAATTCTTTTGATCACGATCGGCTGTGTCATTTACGGCTCGGTATTCATTACGCGTTCCTCGGCACAACGCCGAGCTCAGGCCTTCTCGCATAACACCAAGGAACATAAGACCGGTCGATATGCCGATTGCAGTGTTTGTCACCAGCTCCCAACGCCGAACTGGACCTCTCCCAGACGACACAAGGAGCCATCTTTTCCAGACGTAACTACGTTCCCCAATCCGCACCGTCAGGGAGCGGGCAATGTTTGCTTCGCTTGCCACACCGACGCAGCGTTTTCCGGCGGCGGCGTATTTTGCGGCACTTGCCATACAGTTCCGTCGATGAGGGCGAGGGCCGTGCTGCCATTTCCGGTTCAGGGCAGGGCAAGACAGTTCAACATCATCTTTCCACACGACGTTCATCAGGACCTGATCGCCAAAAACGAAAAATTCCCTGATGTCGCAGTCGCTCATTTTGTTCGGGCGTCTTATTCACCGACCCCCGTAGCCGCGGCAGAGGATCCTTACAGCTGCGCAGTGTGCCACGAGACAAGTTCGCAGATGCCGCGAAACCGTGCACGGACTTTGACAGGCCTTAAACCTCTGGGGGACGTAGTTGCCGATACATTCGAACGCCCGTTAACACCGGCCTTCTTTAAGGATTCGCCCGATGGTCACGCGTCGTGCTTTAATTGCCACTATCAGTATCAATATCTGCCAAAGGGCAAGCAGAATTGTGCAGGCTGTCACGAAATGACCAGCCCGTATATCGAAAGGCGAACGTTAGAACGGTATTCGACAAAGTTTGACCATACCCGCACCGGACACGTCGAAAATGACTGCGCTTCGTGTCATGTTCGAATAACGCAAAATTCGCAGGTCAAGTTGATGAAAGACGCCGATGTGCCGATCTCGACCTGTTGGCGCTGTCACGCAACCCAGGAAGAGGGCAAATCACGGAGAGTATTGTTAGACGAGATAGCCGCCCGCGAAGCGAGCATCTCGAACAAAACGGCCCCGTTCCAGTGCACGTACTGCCATACATCCGCGGTGGGCCGGTTTGAAATACCCGTGAGCCATAAGAAGCCTTAGCTAATAAATGTCGATCTCTGCCGACAAATTTACAAGATTAAAACTCGCCCTGCTATTGCTGGGAACGGTTGTGTTTGTCGTAAGCTGCATCCAGCAGGCAGCACGGACACCGCCGGCGATAACGTCTTCGGAAAGGCCCGAACCCGTCGCTCAAAAGGCATCAGACTCAAAATTCGACAAATTCTCACACACAGTTCCTGAGCACAAGGAATTCGACTGTATCGCTTGTCATCGGCGTGAAGGAAAGCAGCGTGAGCTGGAGTTTGCGGGCCATGAATCCTGCGTCGGATGTCACTTGAACCAGTTTATCGACAACACGGTAACTGACGAAAATCGGGCATTTTGTGCGATCTGCCATGAGAATGTCGAGTCGAACGACCCGCCGATGCGTGCCTTCCCAGCCAAGTTTAAGGAAGGTTTCAACATGAAGTTTGAGCACGGCGCTCATGACAGCGGTGCCGGACGCCCTGCTCAAGGTTGTGCGTTCTGCCACCAACCTGCAGGAGCAGCCCAAACCATCCCATCCGGGATCGATACCCATAACAATTGCTACACATGCCATACGCCCGAGAGCCAGATCGGCAGCTGTAATGTTTGCCATGAGATCGCGCCTTACCGCCGTACGCTCGTCTCGCAATATAACTTCAAAGCGATTTTTCGACATTCCGATCATACCGCCCGGCAGGGTGTTAACTGCAGCGAATGCCATCGCGTCGTCAACGGTGCCCCGCAGGGACGGCAGGTGACAAACATCGCTATCTTGCAGCACCGGACTACGCCGGGAAACAACTGCCTGCAGTGTCACAACGGCCGCCGTGCCTTTTCGGGTAACGATCTTACCCGGCCTCAAACTTGCGCTCAATGTCACAAAAACATGGGAACGCTCAATCTGCCGGCCGAGACGTATCAAGAGGATGAAACTCTGCCCGCCCCGTCGGGCTCTCCGGGTGGTTAGCGATGTGCCGTCTATCTCCGTAAAAACATTGACATTGGGTTATGAATGAGAGTTTAATAGTGGGCACACTGATATGAAGAATCTGGCTAAACTAATCGTGGTATCGTTATTCGCGTCTCTAACGGCATTCGCTTTTGCCTGTGGGATCTCAAATACCGGAAACGGCTCAGCTTATCTCGCTTCCGCGTCGCCGACACCGGCGAATACTGCCGCGAATACTGCCGCAAACTCTAATGCAAATGCCGCAAAGCCCCCTGCCGGCGGCAAGAAGATCCCCAAGGATTTTGTCCTCGGAAAGGATAGCCTGGATGCCGTTCATGGCGAGGTTCCGTTCGATCACGACACGCACGCCTTTGCTAAATACAGTCCGGATGGAAAATCTGTCCTTGGCTGTGTAGAGTGCCATCACACGGATCAGCCAAAATCTGCTTTGAAACCGCCTCTCGTTACTTCAGAACGTGATGTGGTCTTAACGATGGAAACGTGGCAGGCTTCAAATCAGAAGGTGAGCAGCTGTCGCGACTGCCATTTTCAGGATGGCAATGTTCCTGATGGTAAGGAGATGCCCGTGCTCGGCGGCAAGGACCTTAATAACGAATATTCGTACCATGTTAACTGCAACACGTGTCACGACGCAGCATTCAAGGCCCGCCCTGAGCTAAAAGGGAAAAAGGGGTTTGCGACATCGAAGGATTGCCTGATCTGTCACGTTAAGAATTGATCAAATGGCGTTGAAGCAGTGCGAGCAGTGTTCGGAAATGGTCGACGAGGCCAAGGCCTTTTGTCCCGGTTGCGGCAATGCATTTGTAGATGAAAAATTAAGGGGTAAGCAGACTGATTTTGAGGCCATGGGCCACACCGTTCAGCTCGGGCAAACGATGTACAATCAGATGCTTACGGATATGGGGCTGAATATTTCAAAAACCCCCGATCCAGTCAAGGCAACGCTCGAGCCTGTTGCCGCCCCGGCATCTCAGCCTGCCGCGAAGGGCGCTGAAAAGCCGGCGAAAAAAGGAGTCAACAAATGGGTGGTCATCGGGATCATCCTGGCCCTACTAGTTTTTCTGGGCATCCTGGTCGTCGTGGCTGCGGCCGTCGTTATCTTTTATTATCCGATCAATTTAAGCGCAGTGACCTCTTGACTGCCGAGGTATAAATGCCACGTGAGGTCGACAAGCACGAACAGATAATCGAGGCTTTTCGCAAGGTCGACATCGTCTCGGAACTGGTCGAAAAGCTCCCTAATGGCGAGTTTCGCAATGAGCTCGACATGGATATTATTCTGTTTGGCCGCAGCTATCGCGGAAAACAGGTCGGCCCGTATTGCAGGCTTCTCGAATTCCAACCCGGAGAAACCATTGTCCAGGAAAATACCTGGGAAAGCAGCATTTTTTACATTCTGGTAAGCGGAAAGCTCGACGCCTCGGTCACAGATCCGTCAGGGAACCGTAAAAAGGTCGGTGAGATCCCGCCCGGCAACTCGTTCGGTGAAATGGCACTGCTTTCCGGCACTCCACGAACCGCGACAGTTTCCGTAGCTGGGGATCAAGGTTCGGCGTATGTCCTCGAACTCACGCGCCCAGCAATACGGCTGCTCAGAAAACTGCCGAAGTTCGGACGGGCATTAGATCGAAATTACAGAAACTACGGACTAACGCTATCCATCAATGACCTTCGCGACGTTTCCGGAATATCGCTCGATAAGGACCTGTTGAAAAGGCTTGCCGATGCTGCGAGATTCGCGGTTTACGAGAAGGACCATATCCTTTTTCGCGAAGGCGATCCGGTGAATCGTCTCGTTTTTGTTCGCAGCGGCTGGATCCAGCGTGTTTCCGGCATCGAATTCAATCCAAAGGCCGCTGACCTTCTGATCGAAACCGACGAGTCGGTCGGGCTCGACTTTGTTGGTTCGGGAACATGCCTTGGTCTGGACGCGGTCAAT
The DNA here is from genome assembly GCA_001464455.1 of Acidobacteria bacterium Ga0077534. Taxonomy (GTDB): domain Bacteria; phylum Acidobacteriota; class Blastocatellia; order Pyrinomonadales; family Pyrinomonadaceae; genus OLB17. Next base: position 288,377 of record LNEI01000027.1, on the reverse strand, counting down.
ACTCCGGGAGAATGGAAGTACACCGCCACCGTTCGCGGCCGCAGCGAGGTTGTCGAGGTTGCGATCTCGCGGCTGAGAGAGGATGAACAATTGAGGTCGTCTCTCATTCCGTTTCTCGAATCTTCTGCTTCCCCAGCATCCACTGTCCCGTTACACCCCGAGGATACAAGAACTCTTACCGCAACCAGCAGAGAGATCGAGACGGGCGTCGTGGACGGGGTAAATCTGCTGGTGATGGACATGGCGAAGTGCATTCGCTGCGGCAATTGCTCGCTCGCTTGCCATAAGGTTCACGGTAATTCTCGCCTCGTGCGACGCGGCATCCACATCGAAAGGCCGGTAAAGCCAAACTCTCGGCGCACGCAGAGCGTTCTCGCCCCGACCGTTTGCATGCATTGTCAGGACCCGGAATGTCTGACAGGATGCCCGACAGGCGCCATCGCTCGGTTTCCGGACGGCGAGATCGATATCAATTCGGCGACGTGCATCGGCTGCAGTGACTGCGCGACCCAATGTCCTTACGACGCGATCTCGATGATCGTTCGACCCGATCCCAAGAATCAGTCAGGCAACGGCGTAATCAAAACGGCATTTTCAGCATTTTCGCTAGGCAAAACAAAGCTGCCTGAGCCGGTCGAGCAGACGGAGAATCTGCTGGCAGTTAAATGCAATCTCTGCAAAGATACCGGCCTAAACAAACCCGGAGCAAAGACTCCGGCGTATTCCTGCGAGGAAAACTGTCCAACCGGGGCGCTTGTTCGTGTAAACCCGCGTGAGTATTTCGGCGAGATCAATGAAACGCTGGGCTTGATCCAGAAAAGTCAGACTCATGCGATAGGCGTGAATATTCACAAGTTCGACCTTTGGTCCGCTTTGTGGCATGTATTCGGCGTTCTGATCGTGCTGGCGGGTGGCGGAGCGGCGATATGGGCGACGCAGCGTTTTTCTCAAGATGTTGCTCTAAGTCCTGGATCATGGGTAACGATGCGTTGGATCACGGGCCTTGTCGGCCTTGCCGGAATAGTTTGGGTAATGGCCTACCCGGCGCGCAAACAGATCTATCGGCGGCGCGCTGGAGCCTTGCGTTATTGGCTTCTATCGCATGTGTATCTGGGCGTTTTGGCGGGTGTCGTGCTGCTCGTCCACGGCGGAACGAGTTCCGGCGGATTGATGACGACATCTCTGATGATCACATTTGACCTGGTCATCGCGACTGGCATCTTTGGGGCTGCGTGTTACCTGATAGTGCCGTGGTTTATGACCCGTATCGAGCGCGAGCCTCTGCTGATCGAGGACCTTCAAGCCCGGCGGGGTGAGCTGCGGGCCGAACTTGTCCGGGCCGCAGATGCTACTGAAAACAAAGACCTAAGCCGATTGATCCACGGCAAGGTCCGTCGACGGTTCCTCGGTTTCCGTTATTTGTTCAGGCAGTATTTGAAACAGGAAGACCTGCCGACGATGCTCGCCGCCGCCCGCGAAGAATTTCGCGACGCGGCGAAAAACATGGAGCGTTCCGATGATGCCAGGCTAATGGAAGCGGTCGAAAACGCCGCGACTCTCCGCCGGGTCGACGCTTTGGTCCTGCTGCATAAGCTGCTAAAACTCTGGCTCGCTCCGCACGTGCTTTTTACATCATTGATGCTCGTTTTGATGTTGATACACATCGTACAAGTGATCTATTTTAACGTGAGATAAATGAGTCAGGAGACTGGAAAATTCACGATCTCATTCGCCGATCTCGAGCGGCCAACTCAGATCGTGGAGAAAGATGGCATATTTATCGGCCGTCTGGATTCGTGCGAGATAGTTCTCGACCACAAGGCAGTTTCGCGGATCCACGCGAGCATCAATTTCCGCGACGGTAAATACGTTCTTTCAAATCTTTCATCGTCAAACATTTTAACTATAAATGGACGCAAGATCGCCGCACAGCGAGGCGACGTTCTGGCCGATGGCGACACGATCCAGATCGGTCCCTTTACGATAGAGGTTGGGCGCCTCGAAGACGAGATAGTCCTGATAGTCGAATCGCGCTTCACGGAGCATGTTCCGAAAAAAACCGGCGACCTCGCCCCTCGAGCAGTGCCGCCGAGGGTGCAACAGTCATCGGAGGGCGTACTAAAGGTCTTTTGGTCAAAGCGAAACAGGCAGAAAGAAGACTGGGGAACACGGCTTCGTCCAACCGAAAAACCTAAGCCCGGCAAGGCTATGTTCAACTGGCGGCCGACCGGCGACCTGCGGCGGCCATGGCGATTTGGCCTTTTTGTTTGGGCATTTCTCGTCGTTGGGGCGGTAGGCGTTTTTGCGTTTTTGCGATATCCGCAATCATACGCTCCAAAGCCGTTATCGAATCCGCACGCCGCAACTTTTGAAAATTCGACGATAGCTAACCGTTCAAATTCCGATTCCTGCACGACCTGTCATACAGCGAATGAGCCGCTCGAGAATGCGTGCATCAAATGTCACCAGGCGACGGAATTTCACGCATCGAACACAAGGGCACACGAGGAATCGGGTATTACCTGCACAGCTTGTCACAAAGAGCATCAGGGCAGCGATTTTGACATCACAGCGACCGCGATCGCCAGTTGTGCGGAATGTCATAACGACTACAACAAAAATACCTACAACGGACGAGCCGTTAGAACTGCCCATGAGGGGTCCTACGGTTATCCGATAGTAGGCGGCGAGTGGAAATGGGGTGGCGTTTACCGCGAAGTCGCGGCGGCGATCCCGGAAATAAACAGCTCAGCGACGGGAGATAAGGACGAGCAGGCAAGGCTCAGTCGGGAATTTCATACGATCCACGTCGCGCGTCTCAAGGCTCCCGCTGGCATAAAGGGAGACTCGAACGGATTGGTATCGTGCTCAACTTGTCACAATAGCTTTAGTCCAATTGACGTGGAAACGCCGAAGGCAACATGCGCCGCATGTCATACAACCGCTGCGGGTGCCACCGACCGCGACCAGAGGTTCGGGGCTGTCTCGGCAAACTGTATCTCCTGTCACGTTCAGCACCCGTTCAGCGGAGGACGCTGGAGCGAATTCCTGACCGATGACGCGCTGAAACGAAGACGCGACGCTGTGGTTAGAGAGATCAATGAACTGAATAGCAAATGAGGATCTTTCACCTAATTTCCTGCCTTGTCGTTATCGGCCTGCTCATTTGGCTGAACCGATTCGTCGCGCCGGAAAATATGCCGCGATATGGCGGCTTGACGTGGGTCGGCTGGACGAGCCTGCTGCTGGTCGGTGTTGCCTCCGGCCTGTTCGTACTGGTCACAGATTCGGCCCGTTCGTTTGGTTTTTTTCGAAAGCGAGATGAAAAAGCTAAGCCGCCCGCAAAGCTGAGGACACTCACCAGCTCAGAGCTAGGCGAACTCGGCATGGACAAGTATCGCGGCCCTGATTACCCGCACCCGGTGATCTTCGCCGAGCGATGCATCGGCTGCCAGGCTTGCGTTGATGCATGCCCGCACGACGTTCTCGCGATCGTTGACGGAACCGCTGCCGCCGTTGCACCTGACCTCTGTATGGAGGACACGGCCTGCCAGGCTGAGTGTCCCGTGAATCCTAAAGCGTGCATCGTCATCAACACGGCAAAAGAAGTACGCTCGATGCCGACACCGACACGTGACGGCGGAACGTACCAAACAAACGTCCCCGGCTGCTTCATTATCGGCGACGTTTCGGGCGTTCCTTTGATCAAGAACGCAGTAAAAGAAGGTGCCGAGGTCATCGCCGCCATCAAAGCGGAACTCGCAACCGCCCAGCCCGAGGCAAAGGCGGATTACGATGTAGCTATCATCGGCATCGGCCCGGGCGGAGCTTCGGCAGCAGCCGCGGCAAAGCAGGCGAATTTAAGGTACGTCGGGATCGAACAGGACAAGATCCTGTCTACGATCGATCTTTATCCTAAAGGTAAATACATCTTCTTTAAGCCCGACACTAAAGACTGGTTCGGCGGTATTCCAGTCACCGGCCTGGGCTTGGCAAAAGCAAAATACGGCGGTGATTCGTCGGATGGAACGCAGGAAGTGATAGACGCGATCGGGCCGGCGATTGTAGATTTTGCGCACGCGAATTCGAAAGCGGCATTCGACCGTGTGATCGCCGGCATTCCGCAGGGGCTTCGCGAAGAACTCGCTCCGCTTTTGACCGAGAAGGTCGAGAAAGAGCTAAAAAAACGGATAGCATACTTTCTACAGAATAAAGGCAGTGGTGATTGGGCGACCGCATTTCGAACTCAGTTTATTCCTAATAGCGCCTCGCTAGTCTCCGGGTTCGTCGATGACATCGTCGACCAGCTTCAGACGAAGATCCCAGGCGATCAGCGTGAGAATATCCTCGACGTTTGGCTTGGAAGCCTGGCGGCAAATGGCGTTGTCATCAACGAGAACGAAAGCTGCAAGGCCGTTAATAAGGCTGAGGATGGTGATTATTTCATAATCAAGACCGAACAAGGTGCCGATAAAACGCCCCGTGAGTATCGCTCACGCCGCGTCATCATCGCCATTGGACTGCGCGGAGCCCCAAACAAGCTTCGCCTTCCGAACGAGGATCTGAAAGCGATAATCGATGGCCGCGAACAGCAGAAGGTCATCTATGGCCTGTCGAATCCGATGGATTTTCGCGGAAAGCATTTGATCGTCGTCGGAGGCGGAAATGTCGCGGTCGAAGCTGCGGTTGACCTTGTCGCCGTACGCGATGGTGCTGCGATATCGCCGCGAAAGCCGGAGGATATGAACCGCGTGACCGTTCTCGTTCGCGATTTCCTCGCCCCGACAGTTAAATTTGGCAACAAATACCAGCTCTACAGTTGTGCTGAGGACGGGCTTCTCGACCTGCGTTTTGGAGTCGGTATCAAGGAAATGCGTGAGAACGAGGTGGTGATCGAAAACGTCGTTACGAAAGAAGAACTTGGGACGATCGAGAATGATTTTATCTTTGCACTCATCGGCGGCGAGCGGCCGAATAGATTTCTTGAGTCGATAGGTATTACTATTAAGTAGTAATGAAAAAAGAGAACATCCTTTTCGGCGTTTTTGGTCTGATAGTGGGGCTCGTGGTCGGTTTTGTATTCGCTAACAGCGTAAATAGGACAACACCGGACAAGCAAACGCAGGTCGCCGGCACTACTCCAGGTGCTGCACCCGGCAATCCGGCATTACCCTCCGACCATCCGCCGCTCGGTACACAGTCGGGCACCTCGAATCCAAACGCGGGAGCGATACCGCAGGTAATGGAGTCGATCGAAAAGGCCAAACAGCAGCCTGAGAATTACGAAGCTCAGATGACCGCCGCCGATCTTTATTACCAGATCCAGCGGTTTGAGGATGCGGCTAAATATTACGAGGCGGCCAGCAAGATCAAGCCCGCCGAAGCCGAACCGATGATCAAAGCCGGCAACGCGCATTTCGACGCAGAGAAGTACGAGATCGCAGAAACATGGTATGCAAAAGCCCTTGAAAAGGAACCTAAGAATCTGGGAGTTCGGACGGACTACGGGCTGACGTTTTATCTCCGCACGCCTCGCGATGTTGAGCGTGCGATCAAGGAATACAAGGCGGCTTTAGCTATAGATCCGAATCACGAGATCACGCTCCAAAACCTCGCACTGGCCTATTCTGAGATAAAGGACAAAGAGAATCTGAGTTCTACCTTCGATAAGCTCAAATCAGTCAACCCGCAGAATCCGGCTCTGGCACGCCTGGAATCCGCACTTCAGTAGCTACTTAAACTTTGAGATCCGTGCGGCCGAACGACGTATTACCTGCCAGGTCGTTCGGTCTGTGTCGAATACGGTATTTAGTCCCTGCTCCTCCATTGGCGGATCTCCCATGAACTCGTCGCCTTCTTTCCAGAACAGTTGACCTGATCTCGGCCTCGCTGAGCCGCCGAAGGCCCAGAAATTGGCTCCTGCGACGTGCCTTTTGCCCGCCGGTTGGATATCGAGAAAACGGAAAACTCTTGCGTAATACTCATCGCGGAAACGCGTTGTTGAAGTCGGCGAGAATGACTGTCCGTCTCGCGGCAGGCCAAACTCTTCGATAACGGCAGGTTTACTTAGTTTTCGAGCGACCGCGAGATTTTCATTGATATATTTCTCGGTTTCCGCGACCGCTTTTGGAAAATCTTCTGCAAGCCGCTGGTCTGCAAACCATTGCCAGTTTTTTGGCCAAATGTGGATCGTCAGATAGTCGATATTTGGGTAGGCGTGAACCGCCTCGAAAAGTTCGATGTCCTGTGTCCCGATCCAGCCCTCGTGCCCCGTCGTGATCAAATGCCGCTTGTCGAGCGAGCGGATCAGCTCGGAGGTTTCCCGGATCCATCTCTTGTAATCGTCGTCCGCGGCTGGCCGCATCGGCCTCGGTTCATTAGCAAGCTCCCAAGCCATGATCGTCGGATCGTCAATATACCGTCCGCCCGTAATGCTGTTCTGCCTGCTAACGACCAGGCGAAGCTGCTTATTGTAATCCTCGATACAAGGACGGCATGAGTAAAATTTTGCGACGTTGTCTCGCAGCTCATCCCAGGAGGGCTTCTTTGTCAGCCACTCTCGCGAGATCACGCCGTTCCAGATCAGATACTGCTGAAAGCCACCGCTCCATTCCCAGTTATTGCTGAAGAAAATGACGGCGGTCATGTCGCGTTTTGACATTTCGTGCAGTACGACATCCAGGCCTTTCAGCACATCCTCATCAAAGCGCCCGCGTTCGGGCTGCAACGATGGGCCGACCCGGAAAACGCCATTGAGCAACCCCGAACCTTCGGCTCCTGCCATCAGACGCAAATTCTTGACCCCATTTGCCTTGAGAAAATCCAGTTCTCTCCGAAGCCGGTCGATCCCACGTTTCTTGTCCTTCTCCAGCCCAAGCAGACCTCCATACCAGTAATTCGTACCGACAAAGAAATAAGGCTTTCCGTCGCGAGCCAATTGGTGTCCTCTTACCTCTACAAAACCCGAAGTATTTGCGAGGCTCGTCGCCGCGAACGCCAAAACAAAAACAAACCAAACACAAACTGATCTCATGAACACAAATATATCTGATTTTTACGCGTTAGCGTGTCGATCCGGCGGTGAAGCTTTAATTACAGTACGGAGTCAATAAGCTCCAGTGAACGGTCAAAGCGATAGGAAATACTAAAATGGCCGCCATCGAATTCTTCGTGAATGTGATCAATCCCGCGTTCTCGGAGTTTGCGCGATAGTATCCTCGCACCGATGTCGAGGTTGAACTCGTCGCTCTTTCCGGCATCAAGAAACAGTAGTTTTAGCGATCGAAGATCATCGATGCGATTATCAACAAGTCGTACGGGATCGTGAGAAAGCCACTGCTTCCAAACGTCCTCGCGGATAATGCCGGTTTCCAGGTCAAAGGGCAGTTCAAAACCGGTTCCCCGTGGTGAATAGCACGCGGCCATGCCGATGGTATTTATTGCAGCATGGGCATCACGGCCTTGTTTTTCCGTCGACCAAACCTTCTCCATAAACAGCATCGGATCGCCCTTGATGGTGCGAAAGGCTTTGGCAAAATCCATCGGATAGCAGTATTCGAAATACGCGTCTCCCGCGATGGAGCAAACCATCGAGAAGATATCTGAGTGCCGCATTCCCATGATCAGCGAGCCATAGCCGCCCGATGATTTGCCCATAACGGCTCGTGCGTCGCGCTGGGCAAGGGTTCGGAAGTGTTCATCTACAAACGGAACGATCTCATCGGTCAGATAGTCTTCGTATCGTCCCGTTGCCGTTGAGTTGATGTATTGAGAACCGCCGAAATAAGTAAAGCAATCAGGCATTACAGCAACCATCGGCCGGATCGTGCCCGCGGCGATCAGGCGATCCATCCGCTCAGCAAAATTTGGTGCAAATGCCGCATCGTTGAGCAGCATCTGCCCGCGGCCGGTAAACCCGGTCAGAACATACACACTTGGATAGCGTTCATCCGAGCGGTCGTAACCCGGCGGGAGATAAACGATCAGGTCACGAACGTGCGGATCGCAAAGGGGATTGTCTTTTAGGACCTCGCTCTCATGCCGGAGCGTAACCGTAGAACCGCGGGGAATATTGTCTCGGATCATAATTCAAATTTGCCCGATTATAGCGTAAACTTCCATCTTATGGCGGCTGGCGATATCGTAAATCCTAATGCTCTAAACTCGACCATCGAGTTTCTAACCGCGATGGTCACGCCTGCCCTTCTGATCTCGGCAACGGGTTCGCTTGTGCTTTCTACGTCGACACGGCTCGGCCGTGTTGTCGATCGCGTTCGGCAGCTTGAGGTAAGGCTTGGCGAATTGATATATGTCGAGGACCGCGACGAGATCCCTCTCTACGACAAACGAGTCGAGGTCGTCGTCGACCTATTGGACAAGGTAACTAGCCGGTCGCGAATACTGCAGCGAGCCCTCGGTACATTTTATTACGGGATCGGAGCTTTCGTTTTGACCAGCGTGTTGATCGCCGCCGCCGCATTTTTTTCCACGTATCGCTCACTCCAACTGCTGCCGATCGGTATCGGAATAATCGGGATCATGTGCTTGTTCTACGGCAGCCTTTTGATGATCAAAGAGACCAGAATGGCGACGGCAACTGTGAATGCCGAGATGGATTTCACCTGGGAACTCGCCCGTAACGTCGCCCCTCTCGACGTCACCAGCAAATATGCCGCTCAAGGAAAGCACCACGGCAGGAATCTCGCCAAGCTAAAGGAAAAACGTGAACGCAAGGTATCTAACACTCTTGGCGGAGAATAAGCTCGAAGAACGCGTACTCGCTCTCGAAGAATTGCTCCGTTCATGTACCGTCTGCCCGAAAGACTGCGGCAATGACCGGCTCAATGATGAGATCGCGGCGTGCTATTCGGGCCGGTTGCCGATCGTTTCGAGTTATACGGCTCATTTCGGCGAGGAGCCGTGTCTGTCCGGCTCGAACGGGGCCGGAAATATCTTCTTCGGCAACTGTAACCTCCGCTGCGTTTACTGTCAGAATTACCAGATCTCGCAAACCTGGAAAACGCAGAAAAAGAACGAGGTAACCCACGAACGCCTCGCTGAAATGATGCTTGAGCTGCAAGCAAAAGGCGTGCACAACATCGGCTTCGTCTCGCCCACGCATTTTGCACCGCAGATGGCTCGCGGTATTTTGCTTGCGGCTCAGCAAGGCCTTACGCTGCCGATCGTTTACAACACGAACGCTTACGACTCGGTCGAAGTCCTGCGGCTGCTCGACGGCATCGTTGATATCTATCTGCCTGATCTAAAATACGCTGATTCGGACGCCGGTTTTCAATATTCCAAGGTCCGCGATTACAAGGAATACGCCCGCGCCGCCATCAAGGAAATGCACCGTCAAATGGGCGACACGCTCGAGTTTGGCGAAGACGGCCTGCTAAAACGCGGCCTCATGATCCGCCTGCTCGTCCTACCAAACGGCATTGCCGACATCGAATCAAACCTCCGCTGGATCCGCGACGAACTCTCCCCCAAAACCGCCATCTCCCTCATGGCCCAATACTACGCCACCAACAAAGCCGCGACCGACGACCGTTACATTTTATTGTCACGTCGTATCAGCGAGGGCGAGTGGTTCGAAGCCGTTTCACTATTAGAAGACCTCGGAATGGAAGAAGGCTTCATGCAGGAATACGAATCGGCCTCGCACTACTACCGGCCGGATTTTACAGATGCGGAGAAGCCGTTTAAGGATATTAGGGATTTTCAGTGACAAAACAACTGGTGAAAGATATTTGGATTGAAGCCGAAACTTGGGCTGACGGGGAATGGACCCCCGCAGACGACAATACAGATGTAATCGTTACGCACGCGTCCGGTAAAAAATGGATTGCCAGTTTCTTCACTTATAGAAATATATTGTCTTTGTCGGAAAAGAACAAAGCGACGGGAGAATGCCTAGGCGGGGCTTACTTTTGGGCAACCGATATGATCCTGATCGATGAAGTTACACGGCCACGGATAGAATCCGTGGTTTTAGATTTGCTCGAAAGAGGCGACTTCGAATCGACATTTAGTCCAATAGACGGGAATACGTGAGAATATGAAGAATGGTGCTTTAGCTCCTGATTTTACCCTTGTCGATGGCGACGGAAATAACTGGACGTTCAGCGATCACAAAGGCAAACCTGTTGTTCTGCTCTTTTATCCGGCGGATAATTCGCCGGTTTGTACGGCGCAGTTGTGTTCGGTGCGGGACCATTGGTCGGAGTATCAGGCGACGGGGGCTGAGGTTGTGGGGATCTCGACTGACTCTGTTGAGTCGCATAAGGGGTTTGCCGAGAAAAATGAGCTGCCACTGCGTTTGCTGGCTGATGCGGATGGAAAAGTATCCGCGACCTACGGCATGAAATCATGGATACCCGGGCGGTCGGCTCGTGGTGTGGTCGTTATCGATGGGGACGGAAAGGCCGTCTATCATAAGGTGCAAACCGTCAGCCTGTTCAAACCGTCGGATGATGATGTTTTGGCTGCTATTTTGCTGGCGAAGGGCTACTGACTGGACCGCAGGCGCCCTCGCCTGCAACGCCGGTTCCTCCGGCGTGACGATGTCGCGGTGTGTCCAACTTGAATAATCAGTTCGTTCTTCAGCGTCCCGAAGCGGGCCGCTTGCAGGCGGGGCGCCCGCGTTCCCGGCTTTGTGGTAAAATTCGCTTATGGCGTTATTTGGTGAAAAATTTCAATGCGGGCGTTGTGGGCAGAAGACTGAGCCGATGGGTTACGCTCCGATTCCGACCGAGCTTGGGCAGAAGATAGGTGCTGAGATGTGTCAGGGATGCTGGAAAGAGTGGCTACAGAAGCAGAATCAGCTAATCAATCACTTCGGCATCGACGTTTCTAATCCGGATTCGCATGAGTTTCTTTTCGACAATATGAAGATCTTCTTCTACGACGAAGGTGTCGAACTTGCTCAGATCGATACTTCGAAAGAAGGCAGCGTTAATTGGTGAACGAGTTATGCGTCTTTTGTGGATAGTGCTTTTGCTCGCCGGTATTTGGTTCCTCGCCAGTGCGGCTACGACCGACGGCTTGCTGCCGAGTGGACACGGTTTCGGGCGAGTTTCCGAGATCGTCGTTGGAATTCTTCTTATCGCGTACGCTGTCTTCCGGATGCGGCGAAAGTGATCAAAATTTATTTGGCCTGCTCGAATTTCAATGAGAGCGAATTTATACAATACCTCAGTCCCGTCGGCTTCGGCCCATCGTCAAAGACGTGGCCAAGGTGTGAGCCGCAGCGAGCACATTCGACCTCGATCCGCTCCATTCCAAGTGAAGTATCTTTTACATCGACGACGTTTTTTGCGTTGATCGGTTCATAGAAACTAGGCCAGCCGGTTCCCGAATCAAACTTTGTCTTCGAGCTAAAAAGCTTAAGGTTACACGCGGCACAGTGATAGTCGCCGGTTTCCTTGTGTTTGTCGTACTTTCCGGTGTACGGCCGTTCGGTGCCTTCCTGACGGAGCACGTAGAATGCTTCCGGTGAAAGCTCTTTTTTCCATTCCTCGTCCGATTTTACCAACTTTTGCCCGTCAAACACCTCGTCCGCGGCCGACGGCGCCTTGACGACTGCAGGCGTAGATACCGCAACCGGCTCGGTCTTCGCGGCTTCAGATGTCATCTTATCCGCACATCCGGCGCCGAGCATGACGAAACTTCCCGCGAGTAAGAAAAGTATCGAATTGATATGAATTTTTTTCATGGTCTTATAAAAAGGTAGCAGAAAGTTTCGCCGTGCGGCGTACGTATTATTCGTTTCGCCCCGCGAAATATTCCAGATTCAGTTTGCCGTCGCCGGGAATAACGGCGGACAATGGTGGCATTACACTTCTGACGATGTTCGGATTCGGCCGAGAACGAGAAAAAGATTGGGCGGCATTTGAGGCTGAGGCCTTGCCGCTGATGCCCGACGTGTATCGCGTCGCGTACTGGCTCGTCCGTGACAAGGAGACGGCGGAGGACCTTACCCAGGAAACATTTGCCGAGGGCCTGCGTTCATTTCACCGCTATACGCCCGATACGAACTGCAGAGCGTGGCTCGTCACGATCCTATATCGTCTAAACGGAAAGCGGCGGATGAAGCTCGGCCAGTTAAAGCTCGTCGAAGATACGGAAGAACAGATCGCCCAAACGGTCGCGTTTGAACCGCCGATACCACAGAACCTAAACGACGAAGACATAATTGCGGCGATCCGGCGGGTGCCGGTGAAGTTTGCCCAAGTTGTTTTGCTGACGGATGTCGAGGAATTCTCGTACAAAGAGGCGGCTGAGTTGCTGCAGGTGCCGATCGGGACCGTTATGTCGCGATTGCATCGTGGACGGCGGTTGTTGAGACAGGAATTATCGGGCTTTAACGCACAAGGAAGGATCGCCGCTGAGGGATAGGAAGGTTTGTTATGGATTGCAGAGAATTAAAAGCAATGATGGAATCGTATATCAGCGACGAACTGCTGATCGAGACCAATCACGAGGTGCTGCGGCACCTCGAGAATTGCCCCGCTTGCCGAGGCGAAATGGCTACGCGCCGTTCCCTGAAGGATCAGTTGAGACAAGCTGTTAAAGGTTCGGCTGAGACGCAGTTGGACTCAGTGTTCTATGGCCGAACGGTCGCACAGCTTAAAGAATCGGCATTAAATCCGGGTTGGTTCGAGACTTTGACGGGCGGCGTATATCTTCCGGCGCGAATGGTTGCGGTTAGCTTTGCATGCCTTATTCTTGTGGTGACGGGGGCGATGGTTTGGATGAATCGCTCGCAGAATGATATTTTCGTTGCTCTAAATAATAATACCGACATCGTCAAAGCAATTCGTGCATCATGGGACGAGCTGACGTCGCTCGCCGTGGGCGATCACGAAAATTGCGCGGTCAAATATAATCTCAAAGAAGATCCGATAACGCTCGACGAAGCCGCAACTAAATTTGGGACGTATAATAAAGATCTTGATAACGTGATGATGGCGGCATTCAAGACGAGGCCGAATGCGGAGGTCGCGGGCGATGTCGAGTTTATCGAGTCCCACTCATGCGTGTATGAGGGCCGCCGGTTTGCTCATGTGGTCGTCAGGCACAAAGGGAAAATGGTCTCGCTGCTCATGACCGATACAGATCTGCCGGGCGATAATTCCAGTGTCGAGACAGCTTTGTATGACGGAGCGGTTCGTGCTGCCGGGTTTATCGTAGGCCACCATGCGGTGTTTGTCGTTTCGCAGCTTGCGGACAACGACAACGTCGCTTTGGCAAACGCGGTAGCACCGGCGATCCGCACTCATGTCGAGAAACCGGTCGTCTCGTATAAACGAATAAAAGGCTAGGATGAAAAAACAGCTCGAAAAAAAACATCCGCTCGCGATCCGATGGATGCACTGGATCAATTTTCCCCTCCTGACGATCATGATCTGGAGCGGCCTGCTGATCTATTGGGCAAATCAGGTTTATGGCATTCGGATATTTGGGTACGAGCTTTTTAAGTTCTTCCCGCCGTGGTTTTTTGAGATATCCAAGGTCGATTTTTGGGGCTACAAGATACCCGACTATCTGCCCGCATGGTCTTACGAATGGACAAACATGCCTCAGCGTCTCGCCGAGGGCATGCAGCTCCATTTTTTCTTCATGTGGCTTTTTGCGATAAACGGCCTGATCTATGTCATTTATACGATCGTTTCTGGCGAATGGCGTTCGATACTGCCAGTTCCAAGCTCACTGAAACGTGCCCCGCTCGTAGCCCTGCATGACGCCCATATCGTCAAGGTCAAACCGCCACAGGGCAAATACAACGATGCACAGCGAATCGCTTACACAAGCGTGATCCTGATGGGCGTCGGTTCGCTCCTGTCCGGCCTCGCCATCTACAAACCGCTGCAATTGTCATTTCTGACGGCGATGTTTGGCGGCTACGAATGGGCACGCTGGATTCATTTTTGGCTGACGATATTGTTCGTGCTGTTCTTTTTGGTCCATGTCTTTCAGGTAATTTTAGCGGGTTGGAGTAATTTCAGATCGATGATAACAGGTTATGACATCATCGATGCGGTCGAACCGGTTGCCGAACCGGCAACCGCTCGCGAGGAGGAGAGTGCGTCATGAGCGAGAACAAAGACAGGGAAGTGTTGCTGGAAAAGGTACGTGAGTTTGAACGGCGTACTGGTCACACCGTCGATTCATTTCCGGGTGACCCGAACAACACGGCATCGATCCTTGGCGAGCATCGCTATCTTAGCGAACCGATGTCGGCAGAAGCGGCGAAGAAACAAATGTTTGCCAAATCAAGACGACATTTTCTCTCGATTGGTGCGACTGTATTCCTTGGGATCGTGGGATGGCGGTCATTGTCTGATGAAACTAAAGATCTTCTTTTCAAGTCGAAAGATCGACTACTTCTAAAAACGTTCGAGTTTAATGAAAAAGTAAGTCAGTTCTTCTTTCGTCCGACTAAACTGGCTCCTGAATTTCCGCCGGAACAAGTGACGCCGATCAGAACCAACGGCTTCGAGGGCCTCGAACAAGAGATAGATATTAACTCGTGGACGCTCACCGTCGCCGGGCTCGCCGGACGTGTCGACGATCTTGTCCTCACCATGGCGGACATCAAAAAACTGCCGCGAACCGAGATGATCACCGAATTCAAATGTATCGAGGGCTGGAGCACGATCGTGCATTGGGCTGGCGTGAAGTTCTCAGATTTTGCCGCTGTGTACAATCCAAAGACCACGAGCGGTGCTCCTCCGGACGTGGCGGGAAAGCCTGAAGATCTGGTGCCATATGTCGCCATGTCCACGCCGGACGAAAAATACTACGTCGGCTGGGACATGCCAAGCGTGATGCACCCGCAGACGCTGCTCGCATACGAGATGAACGGCGAACCGCTTCGCCCCGAGAACGGAGCGCCGCTGCGCATCGCGTCGCCAACCAAATACGGCATCAAACAGATAAAACGCCTCGGGCGGATCGAGTTCACGAGCGAACGCCCAAAAGATTTCTGGGCTGAATACGGTTATGATTGGTACTCAGGGCACTAAGCTGCAAAAGCCCGCGCGTAAGCAAGGGCGAATCACTCAAGTTGAATATCATGCCCTTGCTTACGCGCGGGCTTTCGCACGACGACAGCGTTCCGAGCAGTATTTGACCTCGTCCCAGACCTTTTCCCAGCGTTTGCGCCACGAGAATGGACGGCTGCAGCGAGGACATATCTTTTCGGGAAGGTCGGATTTTTTTATCTGCTTCTTCACTTTTTAGATGATACTCGAACGACCGCGAATCATTAACGAAGAATTTCACGCCAGCGAGATATCGCCCGAAGTTCTTGATGTGCTGCTCGCTGACGGTTGGCGGCATTTTGGTCGGTATTTTTATCGCTACAATTACGGTATTTATCACAATGAACTCCGTCGCGTTCTCCCGCTCAGGATACGCGTCAGCGATTTCGAGCTCTCAAAATCACAGCGAAGAACGATTAGACAAAACCATGATCTGCAAGTCGAGATCCGCGATCTCACGATCACGCAGGAGATCGAAAGTCTTTTTCATCGGCATAAACTGCGATTCAGATCGGGTATCCCTGATTCGATCTACGACTTCCTCGCCCGCGATGGCGAGTCACCGACCGATTGCCGGTCGGTCATAGTTCGCCAAAACGGAGACCTCGTTGCCGCGAGCTTTTTCGACATCGGGCACGATTCGCTTTCGAGCGTCTACGGCATTTTTGAACCCGAACTCGCATCACGCAGACTCGGAATATTCACAATGCTTAAAGAGATCGAGCACGCCCGCGAAACAGGTAAGTCCCTTCTCTACCACGGTTACGCTTACGAGGGAGAGAGTTTTTACGATTATAAGAAGCGATTTAATGCTCTCGAGGTCTTCGACTGGAACGAAAGCTGGACTCAGACGGCTTTCATATAGGCGACCAACTGATCGAGAGCCGCTCCCCATCCGTGTTCAAAACCCATATCTTCGTGTTTCTTCTTGTCTTCTTCGTTCCTATGGATCGCGATCGCCGTGTACTTCGTTCCTTCACCCGACGGCTCCATTAGGATCACCCCCGTGAACATCATCGCATCGGGTCCTGACTCGTTCGTCGGCCGATAACCGGGTCCGAGAGCGCTCGTCCAGACGAGTCGCTGGTTTTCAACCACATCGAGATAGCAGCCGTCACCCGGAAATTCCTGCCCTTCTGGCGACTGCATAACCGTCCGAAACAATCCGCCGGGTCGCAAATCGATCTCGCAGTGGTTCGTCTTCCAAGGTGCGGGTGTGAACCAGTGAACTATGTGCTGCGGCTGTGTCCACGCGGCCCAGACAAGTGCGGGTTTCACATCGACCGTGCGTTCGAAGGTCAGGTCAAATCGGGGATCAAATTCAAAATCAAACTTACTCATTCTTGCGATTACTCCTTGATACTTAATAAATAGTTGTCCAGTTGATCCAAGCGTCGTTCCCACAGTTTCCGCTGCTCGACCATCCAATTCTCGGCGGCTTTAAGTGGCTGGGGAACCAGGTAATAGGTTCGAACACGCCCGGATTTTTCAGATCTCACCAATCCGCACTTTTCCAACACGCCAAGGTGTTGTGTGAAGGACGGCAATGCCATCGCGAACCCCTTGGCCAATTCACTGACCGCCGCCGGACCCGAACTCAACCGCCCTACAACCGCACGGCGTGTAGGGTCGCCAAGAGCGTGGAACACCGTGTCAATTTGTCTCGCATAGTTAGGCATATACCTAACTATACAGGTAGTGTACAGTGAGGTCAATACCTAAGTATTATTTATCTATTTGGTGTTCTTGCTCTTGACTTGGTTTAGCCATTCGAGATCATCGGCAGCTTTCTCGATCGCTTCCGATCGGCCACATGTAGAAACGTAATATTTGGCTGGGGCATCGGATGCTTCGATCTCCGGCGTGGTTCGGTAGGGCCGAGCTTTTGTCGGCTTGCTGAGGTAGAGGAGAAATTTCTTTCCGATCATCTGTTTGCTGAAATACCAAAGGCAGTCGGTCTTTTGTCCCTGGCCAAAATGCAGTATCACGCCAGCTTGTTCTTTTCCTTTATAGACAGTTTCAGCTCTGATGCTAACGTTCTGATCATCAAAATCTTGTCTTTCCGGACTTGGCTGCGTTATGTCGACAACCGTTCCAACGATGACCGTCTCAGCTTTTTCGAATGCGGTAGAAGTGCTTGCAGTTCGATCGCCCGCACGACATTCGCACGCGACGGCCTCGCTGGTTAGGAGGAACAATACCGAAACGATCAATGCTACAACTGGGAAGGATTTTCGGACCATTAGAGAGATAGTACAGCAAGTCACCGCAGACCATCAAAAAACTAGGTCGGTATCCATATCAGAGCCTTTTTGTCCACGCAATATACTTCTTCGAATCGAACTTCTTCCCCGTACTTCCGCTGGTCATATAGCGGATAGTTCCAAAGACTTCGCGTTCCATCCACGGGCGGTCGTGTTTGCCGAAGCACCACAGGATTCCCGCGTAGCTGTTCGGGTTGCGGCCGTCGAGGCAGTATTTATTGTTGAGGTGAACGAGAGTTTCAAAGGCAACCTCGTATGACGGCGTCCACGCTATAACATTTTTCCCCCAGAGCATGCGCACATAGTTGTGCATTTCGCCCGTGACGACCATCTCTCGTTGGGCGGCGTTCCAAAGCTCATCGTGCGTCTCGCCACGCTCGAGTTCCTCGAGCGAGTAAAGAAACTGACGCGTGTCATCGGCGTGTTCACGCATCGTTTTGTGAACCCAGGTTGGCAGGGCTTCGAGCGAATCATACTTAGCGTTGAACCGCGTCATGTTGTAGGAAAGCTCACGGCGGACGATCAATTCTTCGAGATACGCATCCTTCGACTCCTGCGGAGCATCGCTGTCACGCACAGCAAGAGCGATCTCGAGCGGCGACAGGAAGCCGAAATGCAGATACGCAGAAAGCCGCGAAGATCCATCACGGTCCGGTTTGCTTCGGGCCGCGTCGTAATTACAAAGTATGTCCGAGACGAAATGCTCTAGTCTTTTCCGCCCATTGCCCGTTCCCCCCTTGTAAACCTCGCTTGGTGTGACGCTGTGATCGATATCGCATGCAGCGACGAGTTCGGGAATAGTTTCTGAAGTTACAATCGTTTCGAAGCTGTCATCGATATCTATTCCGATACTTGGAATGTCGACCGCCTCACTTGCCAGCGGAACCAGATATCGATCGAGCATTTTCTTGATCTTTGGCCTGATGGTGTAGGCGGCGTATTCTTCCTTTTCAAACTTCGACATCGGAATGATCCCATTCGAATCGACAGCGTGAACTGCGATCGATGCTCGTTCTGCAATCCGGCGATTGTGTTCGGGAATGATAAAGCATGGGAAATCGTCGGTGACGATCAACGCAGCGTCTTTGGCGAGCTTTGCGACAGTTTGTTTCGGCGAATCACTGTCCTTTTGAAGGTAGAAAATATAGCGAATACCGAGCTCTTCGAATGCCTTTCGCTTTTCCTCGACGCCCTCCAGAATGAAGGTGTGAATGCGGTCGCTCGCCCACGGGTAGTAGTATTTCAGCCCTTCGTAAACGACGAGCGGCAGCCTCAATTCGTTTGCCCTGCGGATCGCCCAGATCAGCGAATGGTTGTGCTCCACACGCTTGAACATCTGCATCCAATACAGAACGTAGCGAGCTTTTGGGTTGACTGGCTGTTCGTTCAGAGCGACGACTCTTTCGTTGATTCGCATTGGTTGTATTATAAGAGTGTTTTACGACAGAGACACGGAGGTCACAGAGTTTATGAAGATCATTCAGAGATCCCGCCAGCAAAGCACGCTCACTAGACAATTCGGCCACTATCGCTTTTTAGTTTTTGCTCTCTGTACTCTCTTTGTCTCCTCTGGCGATCTTGGGGCACAGCAGTGGAAAGCGGTCGCGAGTGGTGTCGAGCATGCCGAGGTGCGGCGAGAGTTTAGCGGAAAGCAGGTCGACGTCGATCTGCTGCGGCTCGACCTGAAGAAGGTACGGATCGACGTCAAGCACGCCAACGACGCAGCGATCGGGACCGAGACCACATCATCGATCGCCAAACGCAGCAAAGCGATCGCCGCCATTAATGCCGGTTTTTTCCGCCTCGACCGTACGCCTTTCGCCGGCGACCCGGTCGGGCTGTTCATGATAGACGGCACGCCGCTCAGCGAGCCGACGAACGAGCGGATCCAGATGATCGTAAACAATATGCCGACCCGAACAGATGTGCGATTTGCCCGTGCCAAGATCAGCCAGTCGGTAACGATCGGCAAGGAAAGTTTTGAGCTCGTGGGCATCAACCGCGAGAGAAGATCTGACGATGTTGTCGTCTACACTCCTGAGTTTGGGGCGACGACACAAACGAATGTCGAAGGGCTCGAACTAGTTGTGATAAAAGGCGTGATCACCAGTATCGCTGACGGAGTCGGAAACGCCGTGATCCCACGCAATGGATATGTGATATCGGTTTCAGGGCCGCGAAAGGACGGGATGCTCTCAGCAGCTCGAAATTCCTCGACGCTGACGCTTGTTCGAACGTGGGAAGGTATACCGCCGGAGTTTCAAGGAGATCGTACGCGTATCGACATCGTCACCGGCGTGCCGCAGCTGGTCCGCAATGGAGCCGTCGACATCACCTGGGAACTGGAAAAGTCGAACCGCGCTTTCGTCGACACTCGCCACCCGCGAACGGCGGTTGCGCGGCTCAGGGACGGAAAATTTCTCTTTTTGACGGTCGACGGCAGGACGGAACAAAGTGCGGGCGTTGGGCTCGAGGACCTGGCCGCATACCTTGTTGAGCTTGGTGCGATCGACGCGATCAATCTTGACGGCGGTGGTTCAACTACGATGTTCCTGAACGGAAAGATCGTTAATCAGCCTTCGGATCCGGGAGGCGAACGTAAGGTCAGCGACGCGCTTGTCGTTACATTACGACGTCGGAGATGATCTATTTGAATCTCAAAGAGCGAACCTCCGAGACCCTTTCCAGGGAGTCCGGCAGTATCAGACGCGGCTTTATTTCACCAGCATCGTCCAAATAGACATCCACTTTGAAGTCCGCTACCGAAGCTTCCTGCAGAAGCGTACGTGGGGCAAAAAGCGTAAAAATGGCCGATCTGTCTCCTTCGCCTTCAACCTTGACCGTAAAGGTACGTTCGATACGGCGCTCCCCGATGACGACAAAAACATCAACGACGGTGCTGAGGACCGCCGCATTTGGGTCGGGTGAATTTACGGCGATCTGCCTTACCGAGAATCCTTCTCGTTTGCCGGTTAGATCGATCTCGTCGGTTTTTACGTAATCCACAAGTTTCATCAAGTTAGCCGGCCCTCGAACACGGATCCGCGGCGGCATGACGGTGGTCGAATAGACCTCAAAACCACTGGCTACCGTGCCAACAGTTTCGACCTTTACTATCACGTCCTTTTCGGCAACCGAATCAAGTTTTACGGCCATGTTGCTCGGCCTGATCTCATCCAGCACGATCCCCTGCGGCAGATTGTCGATCCAGATCGTATCGGGTGACAGGGGGATGACCCAATCGCCCGGTGCTATCCGGGTCAGGTCGAGGGAAGCCGAGATCTCAGAGCGATTTATCTGATCGAGCCGCCGCTTGTCGCCGCTAAGCACGACCTCGACATCCTGGCGAAGGGTATTTGTGACGATAGCGTCGTTTGAAATGATCGTGTTGAGCGGAACTGTAAGGCTGCGACGCGAGTGAGTGCTGAGTCCGGTCACGCCGAGCCACAGGCCAAGCGTTATCGCGAGCGCGAGCAGTTTCAACCCCCAATCCTCGAGGAAGATCTTTCGCAGGATATGTCTGACAAAAATCTTTTCGGCCACTGTCTTATTTTTATCACAACGCGGCGAAAAGCGCCGCCCGTGCGGGATCACCCAAAAGTTGAAGCCCCATTTGCCTGAAAATTGGGTTTCAAAGCCTTTCCGGCGTTTCGGTGCTATCCGCGGCGAATGCTTTTGGATTTCGGGCCTCGACAAGCGGAATGTCTAGGGCATCAAGCAGTAGTTTCCTAAGCTGTGTCGTTTCGATATTTCGATGAACTTGTCCGGCTTCGACATAAGTGACAAGGCCGGTTTCCTCGGAAACAACGAGCGAGATCGCGTCAGAACCTTCCGTAATTCCTATGGCAGCACGGTGTCGCGTACCGAGCTCGCGTGAAACTGCCGGGTTCTTGGTCAAGGGAAGGAAGACCGAAGCCGCCGCGATCCGTTCATTTTGTATGACGACCGCACCATCGTGCAGCGGAGTTTCCGGATGAAAGATCGACACCAGCAGATCGTAGCTGATCCGCGCATCAAGCTGTACGCCCGCATCAATAAAATTTCGCAGTCCGACGTTCCGCTCGATCACGATCAATGCGCCGGTCTTCTCAGTTGCGAGCGTCGTCACCGCGAGAACGATCTCATCGTAAACACTGCCGCCGAACTGCCCCCGCTGCCGCTTGAGTATCGGAAATCTAAACCGGTTAGCAAAATACATCAGAGCCTGTCGGATCTCTGACTGAAATAAGACAATGATCGCTATGCCTATAAAGCCGACCGCGTAGCGTAAAACAAACTCAAGTGTGGACAATTCCTGCGTAACCGAAAACCAGTAAAGCAGGGACAGGATCACGATACCAACTAGCGTCGGTACCGCGCGCGTGCCACGAAAAAGCTTGAGAACGACATACACGATGACGAAAACCAACGCAACGTCAACGACATTGCGCAGGGTACTGATCGTGGGTATGTAGCTGTCGATCTGCATCGCTTCCGGCATCGGCCGATTGCGAAAAGAATATCACACCTCGAACGAGGCGACCGATTATTGAACTGTCGGAAACATTAAACTTCGAATGGGATCTCGGCATTCTGGAAGACGCCGAGTTCATTGCGGGAAACGCGAGTGAGGAGCTTTTCGTCCTCAAACATTTTCAGTAGGCCGTTGACGGTCGCGTAACGAGGTTCGTCGGCGATCGTAACTGGAAGGTTGATGAATGAACGCAAGTATTGGTCGATACCTTCGAGCAACGCACCACCGCCTGTCAGGATTACGCCGCGGTCGTAGATGTCGGCCGCGACCTCGGGACGAAGTTCGGTAAGCGTGTCCTTTACGCGTAGAGCGATCCGGCGGACGATGCCCTCGACGATCGGATATACCTCACCGGCAGTGACCTCGACCGCACCCGGGCTTCCGGTCTGGACATCCCGGCCGCGAACGGTCATTGATTTCGATAGGTCATCCGGCAGAAAGGTCGAGGCAAATGTCGTTTTGATCAATTCCGTCGTTTCTTCGCCGACCTGCAGCCCCCGATGACGACGAAGATGCGTTGCAATGCTTTCATTGATCGCGTGGCTTCCGTAACGTTCGGAAGTCGAATGAACGATCGACCCCTTTGCAACGATCGCGATGTTTGTGGTCCCCGCGCCTATATCCACGATCGCTGTTGCACGCTTGTCAGTCGGAAGTACGCCAGCACCGAACGCGGCCGCCAGGCCTTCCTCCATCATAAAGACCTTTCCAATATGAGCTTCCTCGGCGGCGTGGAGCAGAGCACGTTGCTCGACGTGTGTAACATCCGAAACGAGGCTCATTACGGCCTGAAGCGAAATGTTCGACCCGCCAGTCTTCGCCTTTTTTACAAAGTAGGCGAGCATTTTCTTTGTCCGCTCAAAGTCAGCCACGACCCCGCCGATCAGCGGTGCACGAACATTGACATCGCGGCCCTCGCGGCCCGTCATCTCCGCTGCTTCGAGGCCGAATGCGACGATCTCCTCGTTCATCTCGTTGATCGCGACCAGGGATGGCTCATCAAGGACCACGCCTCGCCCCTTGACCGCGATGATCGTACTCGCAGTCCCGAGATCGATCGCCATCGAATCTGTCACCAGCTTCTTAAGTGAAGAGATCTTCAACATATTCCGAGCTCAAAGAGATTAAGGAATTATATGCTCAATTGAGTCGCCATTCCAAGACTATTCTGACCATTTTACCTCATACAGGTCGACCGGCTGCTGCCTATTCTTCACCAGCATCGGTTCCCGGCGAATGAGGGGGAAAATATTTCCGGAGGCTCTAGCCGTAGCTTCACTGATAAGGATCTGGCCGCCTTTGGTGTTGGACTCAAGCCGCGATGCGAGATTTACCGTATCGCCGATCGCAGTATATTCTGAACGCCGCTCTGAGCCAATGTATCCTACCGTCGCTACACCGGTATGTAATCCGATGCCGACCGAGATACTAGAAAAGCCCTCTTCGTTCAGTTTACGCTTCAGGGCGATGAGTTCACGCTGCATTGCTACCGCTGCCTTAAGAGCATTCTGCGCGTCATCGGGCGTCGCAGTCGGCGCCCCGAACAAAGCCATGAGACCGTCGCCAATATATTTGTCCAGTGTTCCGCCGTGCTCGAAAATGATCTCTGACATCGCCGTAAAATATAGATTCAGAAGACGAACAACATTCTCAGGATTTTCATTTTCTGAGATCGCTGTGAATCCTCGAATATCGGCGAAGAGAACTGTGATCAACTGATTCGCACCGCCAAGGCGAAACGAGTCCGGATTCTCAAGCAATTGTTTTACAACGTACTCCGGCATGAAGCGGCTGTAATTCGCACGAGCGACCTCTTCGCGAGCGAGCCGTTTATGGGCCTTGACCGTTTCAACAGTAACCGCAGTCAATGCAGCGATCGCACTGATCATTTCGAGATGATCCGGTAGAAACGCCGCGAAGGGGTCGAGCCTGTCCGCGTAGATCACACCATGTACGTTTGACGGCGTCACAAGAGGAGCACAGATGGTCGAGCGAACGCCTTGCGAAACGATCGATTCTGCTCCCTGAAATTGCTCATCCGTCTTCGCATCCTGCGAGAGGATCGCAACACGATTGGCCATCACCTTATTGGTGATCGTCCGGCTGACGGCGAGACGCTCAGTCATTTTCTCGAAACTTGCGTCACGCGTTTTCGAACCGACCGTGTAGAGAGCGTTTGGCGTGATCGTTCCGTCCTTTCCCTCTTCGGCAAGAAGCGCGACTACGCGGTCGGCCGGCGTTCCGCGAAAGATCAATTCGGTCGCCTTCTCAAAGATCTCTTCGAGCTCGAACACAGTGCCGAGCGTTTTTCCCATCTCAAACAGCAGTTCGAGTACCTTTGCTTTCCGGCGAAGTTCCTTGATCTCGGCAGGTGTTGCGGTCGCTGTTTCCAGGGACAGGTTTGAACGCCGGCCGATGATCTCGTTGACTGATATTTCTACCTGTGTATGGCCGAGCGGGGCGTCGTCGAAATTTACGGTTTTAGGACGCTCTTCCTGAACGACAACGACATTCTGCGTGGGTGGGATGGTTATGATGGTTTCGCTTGCCCGGTCGATAGTCTGAAATTCGACGCGGCTCTCACCGATCAGGATGGCATCACCCTCCTCGAGAATGTGTTCGAGCCGCATCGCGCCGTTCACGAAGATATGGTTGACACTGCGGAAAAGCTGGCCACCTTCAACAAAACCGTCGACGATCTTGAATCTGCCATTCTCCGCGAGGATAAACGCGTGCTTGCGCGAAACGCGGCGATCGTTCAGGACAATGTCATTCTCTTTCGCACGCCCGATGGTGAACGTTTTTGAGAGATCGATATCGGTCTGCCAGTTGCGGCCGGTCGGTTCGGTTATGGTAAGTCTCGCGTCCAAGGTATCGTAATTGTAAATGCTAAACCGTAAATGGTAAATTGACGGCGTTTCGAAAAGAGACTATTTCATGATCTATCTCGATAATAATGCGACCACGAAGCCGGCACCCGAGGTTTTCGACGCCATGCGAGCCGCTCTGGATGCCTCTTTTGGCAACCCGTCGTCGGCAAACTCGCTTGGAATCGAAGCCAGAAAGATGGTCGATGAAGCTCGCCTCTCGGTCGCCGGCCTGATCGGCGCGGCCTCGGCCAGCGAGATCGTATTTACGTCCTGTGGAACGGAGAGTGACAACTGGGCGATCCTCGGTGCTCTCGAAGCCACCGGAAAGAACCACGTCATCACCACGACGGTTGAACACGACGCCATTCGAAAGCTCTGCCAAAAGCTTGGGAAGCAAGGTGTGCGGATAAGCTGGGTCGAGGTTGACGAGGAGGGATCGCTAGACCTCGATGCCCTTCGTTCTGAACTCTGCGACGACACCGCGATCGTTTCGACGATGCTCGCAAATAATGAGACAGGAATTTTGTTCCCGATCAATGAGATCGGGGAGATCGTCAAAGCGGGATCGAACGCTCTCTTTCACGTCGATGGCGTAAACGCTGTCGGAAAGATCCCGGTCGATCTGAAAAAGTCGAGCGTCGATCTGCTTTCGCTATCTGCACACAAGTTTCACGGGCCAAAAGGTATTGGAGTACTATACGTTCGTGATGGCGTCGAAATTGCTCCAATGTTTACAGGCGGCAGTCAGGAACGAGGACTGCGGCCCGGGACGGAAGCCGTTCACCAGATCGCCGGGATCGGCGCAGCAGCTGAATTTGTACGAGATCTGACCCCGATGCAAACAGTAGAAGCTTTGCGAGATCGGCTTGAGACCGAGATCCTGCAAAACATCCCAAACGCTTACGTTACCGGAACCGCTGACCCGGCAAAACGCCTTCCTAACACCTCAAATATCTGCTTCGAAAATACAAACGGCGAAATGATCCTCCACCGGTTGAACGAACTAGAGATCTACGTATCTACCGGTTCCGCCTGCAACGCCCACGGCCACACGGCATCCGCCGTTTTGCAGGCCATGAATGTCCCATATTCGCGGACGATGGGAGCCATACGATTTTCGCTAGGAAGGTTTAACCAGGTATCTGATGTTGAGAGAGTTGTTGAAGTTCTGCCGACGATCGTGGATGAGCTGCGTTCGATAAGCAACCCCTGAACTCACGCTGCTTTCGCGATCCCATATCTCGACAACTTCAAATACAAGCCTCGCCTTGTCAGGCCTAACTCACTTGCCACGCGCGATATGTTCCAACTGTGGCGGGCTAACGAGGCCTTAATGAGCTGCATTTCGAGTTCCGAGACGGCCGATTCGAGCGTGCCGCCGGTTGGTATGTTAGTGAACGGCGAGAACGATCCGTCATATGTGGCGATCGGCTTTACGTTTGAATTTGTATCGAACGGAGTCAGCGGTTTTGCATTTCGCTTCAGTTCGGGCGAGAGATGGTCAGGCGTTATCGTTTCGCCATCTACGGCACGGGCGACTATTCGCTGGATCTCGTTGCAAAGCTCCCGAACGTTCCCCTCCCAGTTGGCGACCATCAGCATGTCCACCGCCTGCGGCATGATCGTCAGATCGTGTTTATTGAACCGCTCGGAGTAGTGGTTGATGTAGTAGTTCACCATCGGCGGTATCTCAGACCTTCGTTCGCGAAGCGGCGGGACGTGGAGACGGATAACGTTGAGGCGATAATATAGATCTTCTCGAAACGTTCCGTTGGCGACCATTTCTTCGAGCGAGACGTTCGTTGCGGCGATTATTCTCACATCAACCTTGATCGGGCGGTTTTCGCCGATCGGTTGTATCTCACCTTCCTGTAAGAATCTAAGAAGTTTTGGTTGAAAATCGAGCGGCAGGTCGCCGACCTCGTCGAGAAAGAGCGTTCCGTGATTAGCAGAGCGTATGATACCGGGATTGTCCGCGTTCGCTCCCGTAAACGATCCCTTCTTGTAACCGAACAGCGTCGAATCGGCGAGCTCTTTTGTCAGGCCTGTACAGTTGAAGGGATGGAAGACCTGATCTTTGCGATTCGACAGTTTGTGGATCGCCTGCGAAACAAGTTCTTTACCAGTTCCCGACTCGCCGGTGACGAGCACGGTAACGTCGGACGAGCGGATCTTATAGACTTCCTCAACGAGCGTCGTCATCGCGGGTGATGAGTGAATAAAGCCCGGCATCACGCCAGTCGAAGCGCTAAGTTTCGCCTCTGACTCCGCCGGGCGAGCCTTGTCCTTTTCCCTAAGAGCAATGACGTCCATCCCAAGTTCCACGACGCGAAGAAGCGGTGCAAGCGAACTTTGATCGTTTAGCACAGCTCCCGATTGCGGATAGATCAAAACCACCGCCGGCGGGGTTACGTTAGCTCCGCGAAGGTTAAAGACCGCAAGATTTTTAACGCGTGCAAAGTTCTTTTCGTCCCCCTTGTGCTGCGCTTCGCTTAGTTTGACGACGATCTCGTTGCTATCCTGCGGCGAAATACCGTGAGTTATGAATGGGATAAGTCGCTTCTGATCGTTGTAATGGGCGATGATGATCTTTTTCGCGTTGCTTTCCTGCTGGAGGACCGAAACGAGCTCACGAAACAGCAGTTCCCGCGATGCTGTAGCCTCGGCGAGGCGGACGGTCAAAAGCTGCGAGACGACGGAGTTAGGACGCTTTTCAGATGTTTTTGTTTCCTGGGTTGCGGCTTCAGCCCTTAGTTTTCGAAGCTCTTGTGTGATGCGGACAAGACGTTCGTTCAGCTCGAGCTTCTTAAAGATCTGAGCCGCAGATTCCAAATGCTGCACCGCCCTCGACGAATTGCGGACTTCGAGATTTTCCCCGAGCAGATGGTGCATCAGGCCAGTGTGAAACACGTCTTCAGCCGTCTCAAATATCGTCAAGCCGCGGCTGAAATGATGAACAGCTAGCTCGACATCCGAGCTATCGAGAGCGGCCATCCCGCGGATCCGCTGAATATTGCCGAGCACGAAGAAATCCGTATTAAGGTCGCTTTCCTCTATCCGCGTGAGGGCTTTTTCACATTCGTCTATCAAGCCCTGATTCGCGTACGCCTCAGCCAGAACCAGGCCGGCCATGTTTGCGTAGTTAGTATCGCCGATCTCCTCACAAAGAGTTATCGTCTCAGTAGCCTTTTGGACAGCCTTCTTTAACCGGCCTTGAGCGAGGTAGCACCGGGCAAGGTTCCGCATCGATTGGACCGTGTACCATTGATGTTTTCGCTCTTCAGCAAAAGAAACAGCCTTGTCGAGCCACTTTTCGGCGGCATCCAGATCATCTTTTAGGATGTGGAGCTCACCAAGTGAGTCATATATTCCGGCAACGTGAACATAGTCCTCTTTTTCCGCGATCTCCAGTGCCCGTCGGATCATCCGCTCGGCCTTGTTCCATTCGCCGATCAGTACCAGATTTATGCCGAGATTGTTGTACGCGATCACCGAATTGAGAGCGTGTGCCGTCCGGTCAAAAAATTCGATCGACTTTTCCAGACATTCGATGCCATCCTGCGGTCGACGAAGGAACCAGTAGGCACCGGACATGTCCGTATAGAGCTTTCCGAGCATGAACGGAGCGCTATTCTCGCCGATAATTCCGATCCCGTGCTTGAAGTGCTCGATGGCTTCTTCGCTGTTGCCGCCCTGATGAAGACTATTAGCGATCTCACGCGAAGCCTCGGCCATGCCAAGCCAGTCGCCGTGGTCGCGAAAATGATCAAGGGCCTTTTGTGCAAAATCGCGGCTGATCGGAAACTCCGCCAGCTTTCGATAAACACGTGCAAGACCGATATTTATGCTGCCAAACAGGTTTCTAAGGTGGTTGTGCTCAGCCCGATCGAGATTTTCCTTTAAGAGAGTCGCAGCTTTTGGGTGGTCACCGGTATTGTTGTAGGCGATCGCGAGTTGGGTCGTAACCTTTATGCGTGTTTCAAGACCGAGTGGCGCGAGTTTTTCCTCGGATTCATAAGGCCTGATGGTTTCGAGCGACTCTTTATAGCGGCCGGCGGTTTCGAGTGTAAAGGCGAGCAGCCGTGTCAGGTTGGCGAGATCATCCGGCGTATGATCGAACCGCCCGATGGTATCGAGCAAGATCGCCTCAGCATCACCCGACAGCCCATCACGGAGCTTTTGCCCGACGGCGCGAAACACTTCGTCGATACTATCGAAAGCGAATGTACGAACAACCGCTGCCGCGGAGGTGGTTAACGATCTTTTCTTCATTAGTCGATGAATAGTCAAACTCCGAATTGGAGCCCGCTTTCAGCATTGGACCCTGAATAAACCGCTTAATTGAATACTAAGTAAACAGCGCACCAAGAACTTAGCAAAAAAGATCGACGAAGTCTATAATTTTCTTCGTGGCCGAATTTCCCGACATAGATGGCGGCAGCGATGTTTTGCTTGAAAGGAAGCCGAAACTCGAAAAGCCGAAACTCTTCAAGGTGCTTCTGCACAATGACGACTTTACTACGATGGAATTCGTCGTCTTTGTCCTGCGGTTTGTCTTCAACCGCGACGAGACCGAGGCCATCTCGATAATGCTGCAAGTGCACAACGAGGGCGTCGGCGTCGCCGGAATTTACCCCTACGAGATCGCGCAGACGAAATCGCAGAAGGCGATAAATCTCGCAAAGGCGAGAGAATATCCGCTGCTTTGTACGGTTGAAGAGGAGTAGTGTATTATCAGAATAATGCGGAGGCCATCGCCAATTATAATCTCCAACACGGGATCGAAGCTCAACATTGCTTGAGCGATGGCGAAATTTTGCTTTTTAGGTCCCCGAGCTAACGAAAATGCTCGGGGGCCTTTTGATTTATACCGATGAGTGAAGAACTAGACCTGAAGAAAACTGTAAACCTGCCCAAAACAGATTTTGCCCAGAAGGCGAATCTGGGGCAGATGGAACCTGCGCGTTTGAAGAAATGGCAGGACGAAAAGCTGTATGAGCGTGTGCTTGAGGCTCGGGCCGGGCGAGAAAAGTTCATCCTGCACGACGGCCCACCGTATGCGAACGCGGATATTCACATCGGAACCGCGCTTAACAAGATCCTCAAGGATTTTGTCGTAAAGACTCGGTCGATGATGGGTTTTGAGGCTCCGTACGTACCAGGATACGACTGCCACGGGCTGCCGATCGAGACACACGTCGAGCGAAAGCTGAACGAGAAAGGCAAGAATAAGAACGACCTGCCGGTCGCGACCTTTCGCCGCATCTGCCGCGAACATGCTTCGACGGCGATGAATAACCAGACCCGTGATTTTCAGCGCCTCGGCATCCTCGGCGAGTGGGAGAATCCGTATCTGACTATGTCGGCCGAGTACGAGTCGTCTACGGCTCGCCTGTTTG
Source organism: Acidobacteria bacterium Ga0077534 (assembly GCA_001464455.1). Lineage (GTDB taxonomy): Bacteria > Acidobacteriota > Blastocatellia > Pyrinomonadales > Pyrinomonadaceae > OLB17. The sequence continues at coordinate 258,284 of LNEI01000027.1, read as the reverse complement.
GCAAATTCCTCGAGCGAGGCTTCGTCTACAAAGGCCTGCGTCCCGTCTACTGGTGCATCCACGATCAAACAGCCCTCGCCGAAGCCGAAGTGGAATATAAAGAGCACACTTCGCCATCCGTCTATGTGAAGTTTCCGCTCAGATCTGACCCGGCCGAGATCGATGAAGCCCTCGTCGGCAAGAGTGTTTTCGTCGTCATCTGGACGACGACGCCGTGGACTTTGCCCGCGAATCTTGGCATCACCGTCCACCCGGATTTCGATTATTCGGCCGTTGAAGCCAATGGCGCAGTGTATATCGTCGCGTCCGAATTGGCAGCGTCATTTGCTGAAGTTTGTGGTTTTGAAACGATCAATGAGCTTGCCCGCTTCAAAGGCTCAAAGCTCGACCGGCTCGAAGCAAAACATGCTTGGCTCGACCGAACGTCGCTGATAATGAACGCCGATCACGTCACGCTAGGCGAGGCAGATGCCGAGGTTGAACTTGACGCGCGTCATGAGAATAAAACGGCCGGAAAGTCCGGTACTGGCTGTGTTCACACGGCTCCAGGCCATGGGGCGGACGACTTTTCGGTCGGTAAGAAATACGGTCTTGAGGTTTATGCCCCGGTCGATTCGGCAGGCAAATTCATCGCCGAGGTCGAGCATTTCGCGGGCCTTAGTGTCTTTGAGGCAAACCCGAAGATCGTCGAATTCCTCCGCGAAAGCGGAGCTCTGCTCAGCGTCGAAAAATACGGTCATCGCTATCCGCACTGCTGGCGGTGCAAGAATCCCGTGATCTTTCGAGCGACTCCTCAGTGGTTCATCTCGATGGATGAGCTTCACGGCGAGGCGTCTGAAAATGGCCTTCGAAATCAAGCACTGAATGAGATCAAGAACGTAAAATGGCATCCATCATGGGGCGAAGGCCGCATGGCAAATATGTTCAAAGGCCGCCCCGACTGGTGCGTTTCCCGTCAGCGTTCGTGGGGCGTTCCAATACCCGTTTTCTATTGCCAGGCATGTGATGCATCGGTCGCGGACCCAAAGATCGTCGATCATGTCGCCGACATTTTTGCAAAAGAAACCGCCGACGCATGGTACGCGCGTCCTGAAAGCGAGCTGCTTCCGGATGGGTTTAAGTGCGAATGCGGAAGCTCGGATTTTCGTAAAGAGACAGATATTCTCGATGTTTGGTTCGATTCCGGGTCGAGCTGCGTCGCGGTGCTTGAAACTCGCGGCGATACGCTGCGTTTCCCCGCCGATGTCTATCTCGAAGGCGGCGATCAATATCGCGGTTGGTTCAATTCGAGCCTAAGCTGCGGTATCGCGGCCCACGATAGTGCTCCGTACAAACAGATCATCACCCACGGCTGGGTCGTCGATGGCGAGGGTAAAAAGCAGTCGAAATCCCTCGGCAACGTCACCGCTCCGCAGGAGATCATTAACAAATCGGGCGCCGATGTTCTTCGACTGTGGGCGGCCGCAGTCGACTATACCGAGGATGTTCGCTGCTCGGACGAGATCCTTTCGCGGGTGGTCGATGCGTATCGCAAGATGCGAAACACGCTTCGTTACGCTCTAGGCAATCTCGACGGTTTTGATCCGGCAGCGGATTCGGTCGACCACGCCGCGATGCTCGAGATCGACCGCTGGGCTTTGGCTCAGCTCGATGAAATGAGCTCGCGCGTCCTCGCCGGCTACGAAACGTACGATTTTCAGGCGGCTTATAACGCTCTGTACAACTTTTGTACGGTCACGCTGTCGGCTCGTTATTTCGACATCATCAAAGACCGGCTCTACATCTTTGCTCCGAAAAGTCTTGACAGGCGCTCGGCGCAAACGGCTCTTTACGTTGTAGTCGACTCACTCGTTCGCCTGATGGCCCCGCTGCTTGCATTCACCGCCGACGAGGCTTGGGAAAATCTTCCGGGAAAACGCGAAACTTCGGTACACATGGCGGAGTTTCCAAGCCGGACCGCGGGCATCCTGCCCGCGAGTGAAACGCAGGCTGGAAGCCTGCGGTCCAATTGGGAACGCATCTTTGCGATCAAAGACGAGGTACTCAAGGCTCTCGAGGAGGCCCGCATCGCTAAGCACATCGGCTCATCGCTCGAGGCCAAAGTGGTACTCACTACCGACTCCGACACGACCCGTTTTCTGCTCGATTACTATGAGCAGCTTCGATATGTCTTTATCGTTTCGCAGGTAGAGGTCCACGAAGGAGCCGCGCAAAGCGTCGAGATCCGAAAGGCCGACGGCGAAAAATGCGAGCGGTGTTGGAACTATTCGACCCGCGTAGGCGAATTTGCTGACTTCCCGACCGTCTGCGAAAGGTGCAACGAAGCGCTGATCGAGATCGTAAAGGGTATATAATTGAACTTATGCGAAGGTTCCTAATCACACTGGTTCTTTTGTTGGGCGTGTCTGCGGCAGCCCACGCCCAGCGTGTCTATTCGCCGGACAAAGGCTCGCCTGATCGAGCTGCGATATTAAATGTGATTCGCGTCCCGGTCGAAAAGGCATATAAACAGAAGGTCGTTTTTGTCGTTGAGCAATTTAATGTCCTGGGAAATTGGGCATTTATCAGCGCGACGCCGATGCTTCCGTCCGGTGGCCCGCCGTCGGTCAAAGGAACCGGCTTTGAAGGCTACGAAGATGCCTATGACAACAACTTTTTCGGCCTTCTTCGCAAAACGGGCGGTAAATGGCGGCTGGTAACCCACGGCATCGGCTGCACCGACGTTTGCTACGCAGACTGGTGGCGGCGACACAAAGCGCCTAAGGCGATCTTTCCGTATACCGAATAATCGAAATTTAGATTCTTTCCGGAGGCTTTATGAGAATGCGAAATTTGTTGCCCTTAATTCTGTTGATGATCTTCATTGGTACGGCGAGTGCCCAGCATCCTGACGGCGAAGCCGTTAAGGTCCCGCTCGAGAATTATTTGAAAGGCCATGCGACCGGTGATGGCGAGTATTTCAAGAAGGCATTTCATACCGAGGGCGTGATGATGTATATGCGTGACGGCAAATATACCACGCGGTCATTTGCAGACTACATCGCCGGTGCGACCGGTAAGCCGCCGGCTGACGAATCAAAGCGCAAGCGCTGGATCGAGTCGGTCCATGTTGTCGGCAACGCCGCGATGGCTGTTATCATCCTTGATTATCCGTCGGTTAAGTTCACCGACTATATGTCGCTGTTAAAGATAAACGGCGAGTGGAAGATCGTGAACAAATCGTTCTTCGCTGAGCCAAAATTGATGCCGGAGTTAAAGAAAAACTAAGTGATAAAACGGGATCTCATCTGGAAATTTGCGTATCTGGCGATCGCTGGAGCGGTCTTCATGATCGACCAGGTCACAAAATCCTGGGCTGCTAGCGTGGTCCGCATCGAGGGCGATCGGGCTGTGATACCGGGTTTGCTTAACTTCGCCTACGCTCAGAACACGGGCGTGGCGTTTTCGATGCTCGACGGTTACGGTGACGCCGGCCGCTGGGGTTTGTCGGTGATCGCGATGGTCGCCGCCATGCTGGTCGTCTACTTTTTCTGGCGAACGCCGCGAACCGATGACCGCGTCCTCGGAGCACTCGCCCTACTCTTAGCCGGCATCGTCGGGAACGTCGTCGATCGGGTCCGCTTCGGCTTTGTGATTGATTTTATCGACGTCCAATTCGGCAACTGGCACTACCCGACCTTCAATGTCGCCGATATGGCTATTTGCATCGGAGCAGGGTTGCTCGTGATCGACATGTTTTTTGCGAAGAGACAGTCAGAACCACCTGCGTTAGCGGGTGGTACGAGCTCTAGTTTGAGTGAATCTTGATTGAATGCCGCAATTTTAGCCACCCGCTCACGCAGGTGGTTCTGACCTATGTACCCAGAACTTTTTAAGATCGGAGATTTTCCGGTAACCACTTACGGCATCTTCCTCGCCGTTGGGATGCTTCTTGCGCTGTTCGTTGCGTCGCGGCTTGCAGCTCGTGATGGGTTGCCGAGCGAGCGGATCTATGACCTCGGGCTTTGGGTTCTGGTCGGCGGGCTGCTCGGGTCGAAGCTTCTGATGCTGCTGGTCGAGGATAATGTAAACATCTTCTCGCTAGATTTTCTGCGTTCGGGCGGCGTCTTTTACGGCAGTTTGATCGGCGGATTTTTGGCGGCGGCGATACTCGTTCCTCTCTACAAGCTCCCATTTTGGAAGGTTACCGACGCTCTCGCACCTGGCCTCGCTCTTGGGCAGGCTTTCGGCCGTCAGGGCTGCTTTGCCGCCGGCTGCTGCTGGGGAAAGGTTTGTGATAATTCGCTCGGCGTACATTTTTCTGACCAAGGCCACGAATACACGGGCGTTCCGATCATAGGGCCCGACGGAGCCGATCTCTACCTTTGGCCGACCCAAATGATGGAATCGCTCATCATGCTCGCCGTTTTCGGCTTTCTATTTTGGCTGCACCGCCGAAAGAAGTTCGACGGCCAGGTGTTGATAGCTTACGGCTTTATTTATTCGCTGGTTCGTTTCTCGATCGAGTTCATCCGCGACGATCCGCGGGGCGACCTGTTTGGGTTCACCACGCTGACGGGACTTTCAACCTCTCAGGGCATCAGCTTGCTCGTCGCCCTGACTTGTGTCGTCTTTCTGATAGTTCGGCTGGGCCGAGTACGCAAAGAGCCTCCGCTCGAAAACTAGCTGCTCTTATTCCGCATCCTACAAAATTTCTGGACATAACTCTCCGGCTTAGGCTATTATCGGAATCCTGGAGTCTGTAACAATTTGGTTACGTTGGTGGCGACCCGCGGAAAATTCTTTTCGCGTCGAACGCTGACAGTTTTTTGGTCTAGGATCACGGTCTGTAGAGTCGGCAAACTCGTTTTTTGCATTCCGTGAACCGCATTTCAATTCGGGGGGAGGAAAAGAATGCGAAGATCTATTTCTTTGATAATTGCGATATTTGCGATCTGTACGCAGGCCGCTTTCAGTCAGGATAACGGCGACGATCCGATCAAAAAAGCCCTGATGGGGCGTCTCGTCCTCGTCAAGATGGACCTGCCGGCGATCAATTCGGGTATTGACTTTGTTATGGACAATACCGACGTCAGCTACAACTCGGCAAAATGCAACAACCTGCTCAAGGAGTACGGCGTTGCCGTTAAAAGCGGGACGCGGGCAAGGATAACTAACGTCAGGATCTCTAACCGAGGGATCGAACTGGACCTTGACGGCGGCGGCCTGCCAAGCCGCGACTGGGTCGTTGGCAGCCTAAAACTGGTCGAGCCCGAACCACTGGCAAGATCAGACCGGGAAGCTGAGCTCGAACGACAAGTGCTCTCCGAAACCAATTCGAGCCACGCGGCACAACTACGCGGCGAGCTCGACTATGAACGCCAGCGTCGCGTCGCCCAGGACGAACGAAACCGCGAGGCATTCAGACGTGCCGACTCGCTTCGCCGTCAGTACATCGACGAAAATCGAACAAAATGGGGATCGAAGGTTGTAGTGGTCGTTCGCTCGAGAAAAGAATCAGTCAAGATGCGCGACATGGTAAAGGCCCTCGCAAAATACGTGGAGCTACTACCGAGCGAAAAACCCGCTGATTAGCGGACCGCTCAAGTATGGCTGTGTGCATACACGCCGGGGATATCAATTGAACGAAACTCAAGACGAACACAACGGCGAGCCCGAAACCCATCATACTTTCTTAGTCGACGCCGACGATGCCGGAATGCGGCTCGACGGCTATCTTGCCGAGCGGATCGAGGGCTGGTCGCGTTCGCGGCTGCAGAAATTGATCGAGAACGAAGACGTCCTGGTCAATGAAAAGGCCGCGAAACCCTCACGCAAGGTGCGCCAGAATGATGAGATCGAGGTCGAACTCGTCGAGGTCCAGGCCACCGTTTTCGAACCCGAGAACATCCCGCTCGATATCGTATACGAGGACGAATTCCTGGCCGTGATCAATAAACCCGCCGGAATGGTCGTCCACCCCGGAGCGGGAGTTCAGACCGGAACGCTGGCGAATGCGATCGCATACCATTTTGGCCTTGCAAACTCCCCTCCTTACGAAGGAGGGGTGGAAGCCGCTTCGGCTGACGGGGTGGTTCTCTCGCCCTCGGAACCGCTGAACTCGAATCGGATCGGTATCGTTCATCGCCTCGACAAAGACACCTCGGGCCTGATCGTCGTCGCCAAATCCGACGAAATGCATGAGGCTTTGTCGGAGCAATTTCGCGAGCGGCAGGTCTACAAATCCTATGTCGCCCTGGTCCACGGCACGCTCGAACAAAACTTTGGCAAGGTCGATGCCCCGATAGGCCGCAACAAGCACAACCGCCTTCGAATGAAGGTTGCGACGCATGGCCGCAGTGCCCTTTCGCTGTGGAAGGTGCGAAAGCGCTACGACAAATTCACGCTCCTCGACATCGAGATCAAAACTGGCCGCACACACCAGATCCGCGTCCACATGGCATATCTCAATCACCCTGTCGTCGGCGACGAGATCTATAACGAAGGCCGCGACAACACCATCATGGACCACACCGTCCGCCAAGCCATCGCCTCAATGCCCCGCTTCTTCCTCCACGCCGAAAAACTCTCGTTCACCCACCCAAAGACCCAGGAACGCCTCGAATTCACACAGGAATTACCTTTGGAATTGAAAGATTTTTTGGATCTACTCTAAACCAATACCCGGGAACGCCATCGCCGGGAACGCAGGCGCCCTCGCCTGCAACGCCGGTTCCTCCGGCGTGACGAAGCCCAGTATTGTTCAACCTGCGTAACAACCAAGTTCGTCAGCGTCCCGAAGCGGAACGCTTGCAGGCGAGGGCGCCTGCGTTCCGGCCGTTGTGTTTGTATTATTCCCTTGATGAACAAGGATCCCAGATACTGGCATAGTCGCGGTTATCTGCCGCACTTCGACGCCGAGGGTTTTACTCAGTTCATTACCTTTCGGCTCGCAGATTCGATGCCGCAGGAAGTGCTGGATAGATGGCGGGCTGAGCTGGCTGAAAACAAGATCACTGATGCGGATTTTCGAAAAAGGATTGAGTATTATCTAGATCAGAATTACGGTTCGTGCTGTTTGAGTGATGAGCGAATCGCCAAAGTCCTACAGGAAACGCTCCTGAAATGGGATGGTAAACGATACAACCTCATCTCGTGGGTCATCATGCCGAATCACGGCCACATCCTAATCACACCTGAACCTGGTGTCGAGATGGCTGACATCATGCACTCGATAAAATCCTACACCGCTCACGAGGCGAACAAGATATTGAATCGCCATGGCCAATTCTGGGCAAAAGAATATTTTGACCGCTACATTCGCGATTACAAGCATTTTGCTAGTACGATAAAATACATTGAGAATAATCCGGTAAAAGCCAGACTCTGCAAGTCGCCCGAGGAATGGCAATACGGAAGTGCATACTTCAAACAAACGGAACGTTAATGCAGGGAAACGCCCTTAGCCGGGAACGCAGGCGCCCTCGCCTGCAAGCGTTCACGCTTCGTGGACGCTGATGTACTTGGTGATTGTGCAACTTGAAAGATACCAAACAAGCGTCACGCCGGAGGAACCGGCGTTGCAGGCGAGGGCGCCTGCGTTCCAGTCATTATGATCCACAAATTATTCGCCGCCGCGTTCTGTCTCCTTTTCGCTTCTTTTGCGTTCGCTCAGGCGGACGAGATCATTATCATTCCGAAGCCGGTATTAGTTAAGCCTGAATCGGGTTCCTTCACTATAAATAAAGGCACGAAGATCGTTCTTTGGGATGACGAAGATAAGGATATTGCGACGGTTTTGAACGATGCATTATTTAGAAGCTACGGCATAAGACTTAAGGTAGTTGGTCAAGGTGCAGACTTTAAGAATGCTATCGGAATCATTCGGACTAAATTTGAATCGTCAGATTCTGGTAGTGGTCAAAAGCACACTCTTTCGGTTAGATCGGAAACGGTTCGCTTAATGGGTAGCCGCGAGAGCTTGTTTCATAGTTTGCAGACGTTTCTTCAGCTGTTGCCGGCGAAAAGTGGAAAGAGTATTAAGATTCCAGCGGTCTTTATAGAAGACCAGCCACGTTTCAAATACCGCGGCATGCACCTCGACGTTTCGCGGCATTTCATGCCTGTCTCGTTCGTCAAGAGGTACATCGATCTGCTGGCTCAGTACAAATTTAACCAGTTCCACTGGCATTTGACTGACGATCAGGGTTGGCGGATCGAGATCAAGAAGTATCCTAAGCTCACGACCGTTGGCCAATATCGCAGCGAGAGCCATGAGGGTGTTTATTCGACGGTTTTTAAGGGCGATGGGCGGCCGGTTGAGGGGTTTTATACGCAGGCTGAGATCAGGGACGTCGTTGCTTACGCTAAGGCCAGATATATCAATGTGATCCCTGAGATCGAGCTGCCGGGTCATGCTTCGGCGGCTTTGGCGGCTTATCCTGAGCTTGGGCGGGGATGCGCCGCACCGGACTACAAGTTCGAGGTGAAGAAGACCTGGGGCATCTTCAAAGAGGTCTTCTGTCCGACCGACGAGACGTTTAAGTTCCTGGAAGATGTGCTCGACGAGACGATCAGCCTCTTTCCCGATTCGCCGTACATTCACATCGGCGGCGACGAGGTATTGAAGGATTATTGGAAAGAATCGGCGTACGTTCAGGAACTCAAAAAACGCGAAAACCTTAAGGACGAGCACGAAGTGCAGAGCTATTTCGTGCAGCGTATCGAGAAACACGTCAATAAACGCGGCAAAAAGATCATCGGCTGGGACGAGATCCTCGAGGGCGGCATCGCTCCAAATGCGACGATCATGAGCTGGCGTGGAATGAAAGGCGGCATCGAGGCCGCAAAGCAGAAACACGACGTGATCATGACGCCGACCGATTTTGCCTATCTCGACTACGGCCAGGGCGACCCGGCATACGAACTGCTCAACATCGGCGGCTACCTTCCGCTCGAAAAGGTCTACCAATTCGACCCGATTCCAAAGGAACTCAGTGCCGACGAAGCCAAATACGTCCTCGGCGGCCAGGCAAACATTTGGACCGAGTACATGGAAACCGGCGACAAGGTCGAATACATGGCCTTCCCGCGAATGCTCGCGATCGCCGAGAGCGTCTGGTCGACGCCCGAAAACAAGAACTTCGCCGATTTCAAACGCCGCCTCGCCGCTCATCTGCCGCTGCTCGACAAGCAGAACGTAAATTACCGCATCCCCGAACCCGAAGGCCTGCAAAACGTCATTACCGACAAAGAAAAAACGCTGATCACGCTCAAACCGATGGCCGGAATGCAGGTCAGGTACACCATCGACGGCTCGACACCGGACGAGCGTTCCACGCTATATACAAAGCCGGTCGAGATCACGCTTGACGACGGGAAGTCCACGACCCTGAAGACGATCGTGATCAATGCGGCCGGCCGCAAGAGCGTGATCTACACCGCTACGATTGTTCGCGGAGCAATGCTCGAACCGATCAGCCTTGCCGAGACAAAACCGGGTGTGAACTACAGCCTCGTCGTTCCGAGCGCGCAATTTGCACAAGATCCGCCTGCCAGGAAGGGCGAAACGCGTTCCATTTTCCTCACACAATTTGAAAAACAGATCGATCTCAAAAAGTCGTTCGGCGTGGCATTTGAGGGATATCTAAGAATTGCACAGGACGGCATCTATGAGCTGCAGATCGATTCGACATGGGACGCATCGCTCGATCTAGGCGGTAAGACCCTGATCGACGAAGCCGGAACAAAAGACCGCAAAATGAAGTCAGTCGTCGTCCCGCTAAAAGCCGGCCTGCACAAGATAGCCCTCCGCTACAACCACCGCGAAGGCGACGCCCACTTCCGCTTCCGCGTCGGGCTGAAGGGCCAAGGTTTAAGGCAGATCGGCGGTGGGGAATTGGTGCACTGAATTGCCTCCGACTTTAGTCGAGAATGCCCGTGCGAAGGGTATTTTCATCGATCACATCAACGGTTATCGTGAGCACGTCCATTGTCTGGTATCACTCGGAACCGAACAGACTTTGTCGTGGATAGTTAAAATGTTCAAAGGTGAGTCGTCTCACTGGATAAATCAGCAGAGATTGACGACCCAGAAGTTCCAATGGCAGCACGAGTACTTCGCCGTTGGTGTCGGTGAATCGATCTTGGACAAAACGCGAGACTATATTAGGAATCAGGAACAGCATCACAGCAAGAGGGCGTTCGAGGATGAGTTTGATGCAATGATCCAAAAGTATGGCTTTGAGAGATATAAAGATGATGATGCATAGTGTTGTGGCTTGGGCTAAAGCCCGAGATCTTTCTGGGCCCGCTAACCTCCGACTGAAGTCGGAGGCAATTCAGAAGTCGGAGGCAATTCATAGATCCGTTTCATTGTTGGCCCTTATCCTTTGCTTATTCTCATCGATTGCGATCGTGTCTGCTCAGAACAGCGACTTCGCAAAATGGGTCAACCCATTCATCGGCACCGGCGGCCACGGGCATACATTTCCGGGGGCGACGATGCCCTTCGGCATGGTCCAGCTCTCGCCCGACACCCGCATCGACAACTGGGACGGCTCGAGCGGCTATCACTACTCCGACGACATCATCTACGGATTCTCGCACACGCACCTCTCCGGCACCGGCATTCCGGATGGTTGCGATATTTTGTTCATGCCGACGGTCGGGGCTGTAAAAGCTAATCCGGCGTCAAAATTCTCGCATGCAACTGAGGTTGCAGAGCCGGGTTATTACAAGGTTCTGCTTGAAGACAGCGGTATTTCTGCGGAAATGTCCGCAACAAAACGCGTTGGCATGCATCGATACACCTTTCCGAACTCGGATGAAGCGAATATTCACCTGGATTTGAAGTGGCGGGATAAAGTTCAAGATTCCGAGTTAAGGGTAATTGGCGATAAGACGATTGAAGGATATCGAAGATCTTCGTCTTGGGCTAAGGATCAGAACGTCTATTTTGTCGCGGAGTTCTCGAAACCATTTGATGTCTCATTAATCAGGTCTGGAAGCGACGCCGAGGATGGCAATAGCACGATTAAGGCTACAAGTGGTTCCGGTAAAAATGTAAGGTCTGTTTTCAGGTTTTCAACGAAAAAAAACGAGAAAATTCTAGTTAAAGTCGCTATCTCCTACGTCTCCATCGAAGGAGCCCGTAAGAACCTCGAAGCCGAGCTTCCCGGCTGGGATTTTGACAAGGTCCGAGCCGACGCAAGGGCCGCTTGGAATAAAGAGTTAAGTAAGATCGAGGTTTCAAGCGGGACGGACGAGCAGACGACGAACTTCTACACCGCGCTGTATCACACTATGGTCCAGCCGAATGTTTTTAATGATGTCGATGGCAAATATCGCGGGCATGACGGGAAGGTGCATCAGCTATGGAGCGCGGACACTCCTGTCCGCATCGCCGGTTCCTCCGGCGACAGAACAATTCGCCGTCGAAGCGACGCCGATGCGGACAAGAGTCTCCGCGCTCCGTCCGAGCACTACTCCGTTTTCTCGCTCTGGGACACGTTCCGTGCGGCGCATCCGCTTTATACGATCATTGATGAGAGGCGGACGGTCGATTTTATCAATACGTTTATCCGCCAGTACGAACAGGGCGGGCGGCTGCCGGTTTGGGAGCTTTGGGGTGAGGAGACCGACACGATGATCGGCTACCACGCCGTTTCGGTGATCGCTGACGCTATGGAAAAGGGGATCAAGGGCTTCGATTACGAAAAAGCCTACGCCGCCGCTAAGCACTCCGCGGAACTCGATCACTTCGGCCTCGCCGGCTACAAAAAACGCGGCTACATCTCGATGGAGGACGAGAACGAATCCGTCTCGCGAACACTTGAGTACGCATATAACGACTGGTGCATCGCGCAGATGGCATCCGTGCTTCAAAAAGACAGATTGAGTAATTCCAAAGGACAGGAATCTGCGTCTAGCCGTACGGTTCGTGATGAGGTGGATCTAGTGTATGACCGAGCCAAGTATCTCGCGCGTGCCCGCTACTTCGAAAACCTCTTCGACACAAAAACTGGCTTCTTCCGCGCCAAAAAGAACGGCGGGTTTGTCGAGCCGTTCTCGCCGACCGAGGTCAATTTTGGGTTTACCGAGGGAAATTCGTGGCAGTATTCGTTCTTCGTGCCCCACGACGTGACGAAACTGATGCAGCTAATGGGCGGCCGTCAGAAATTCGTCGCTAAGCTCGACGAGCTTTTCACCACATCCGACAAACTCTCAGGCCGCGAACAAGCCGACCTTACGGGGCTGATCGGCCAGTATGCCCACGGCAACGAGCCTTCGCACCACATCGCCTATCTCTACAACTACGCCGGCGAGCCGTGGAAAACGCAGAAATACGTCCGCCAGATAATGGACAATTTCTACAAAAACACCCCCGACGGCCTCATCGGCAACGAAGACTGCGGCCAGATGTCGGCGTGGTACATCCTCTCGGCAAGCGGCTTTTACCCCGTAAATCCCGGCGACGGCATCTACGCACTCGGAACGCCGCTGTTTCCTGAGGTCAAATATCGGCTCGAGAACGGCAAGACGTTTACGGTTCGAAGCAAGGATTTCTCGCCGAAAAATATCTATGTCAGCGGAGTTCGACTCAACGGCACCCCACACAAAAAGGCATTCATCACGCATTCCGATGTGGCGCGAGGCGGTATTCTTGAGTTTTCGATGACTGATAAGCCGGTTACGACGGCTTTCGACGAATTCCCTATCAGTTCCGTGAGCGCGGACACTGTTGCGGTCCCTTTAGTCACTGCCGAACGGACGTTTGCCGAGCAAACTGGTGTCACGCTCTCGACGCTCACGCCGGGTGCGAAGATCCATTACACAACCGACGGAACCGCTCCGACCAAAACCTCGCCGGTCTATACCGCTCCATTTACAGTAGACCGAACCACAACCATCAAAGCGATCTCTATAGGATCAAACGGAACGGCGAGCTTCCCGGTCGAATCAGTGCTGACCCGGCGGCCAAATAACTGGTCGGTCAAGGTCGTCTCCGGCTACAGCACGCAATACACCGGCGGTGGCGACAACGGGATCATCGACGGCATTCGGGGAACGACAAATTTCGCCAGCGGCGAATGGCAGGGGATCCAGGGAAAACCCTACGAAGCGGTGATCGACCTGAAAAAAGCAACTGTCATCACCGAAGTAGGTGCCAGTTTTCTTCAGGTTGCCGGGCCTTGGATATGGATTCCGTCGGAGATCAAGTTTGAAACATCCATGGACGGCGTTAGCTATTCAACCGTCGCGAACAAGGTGACTGGTTATCCACTCGACGACATGGCCCCGCGAAAGCAGGAGTACCTGATCGGTCTTTCATCTTCTGTCTTGGCGAAATACGTCCGAATAACGGCGAAGAATATCGGCAAGATCCCCTCATGGCACCTCGGTGCGGGCGGCGATCCGTGGATATTTATTGATGAGATCATTATCCGTTGACGCGAGAGGCGAGCAGGCTCGCATATATGCTTCGCCTCGCTGCAGGCTTGTGCATTGCCCGGACCTCAGTTAAGATTTGGCTCATCAAGGGGTTAATTCGGTCCGATGAGCTTCTACCTGTTCAGGTTGATCGTTATGGGCGTTGGGCTTGGGCTGGCGGTCGGGGTTGGTTTGTTTACCTTTTGGTACGGAAAAGGAGCTTCCTACCTAAGCAACGACCCGGCGTCGTGCGCCAACTGCCACATCATGAACGACCAGTACAACGGCTGGCAGAAGTCGAGCCACAAGGCCGTCGCCACCTGTAACGACTGTCACACGCCGCCCGACATGGTCGGAAAATACTCGACAAAGGCGTGGAACGGCTTTTGGCATTCCTACTATTTCACCCTCGGCGGCTTTCACGAACCAATCCAGATAACCGAGCGAAACCGACAGATCGCCGAGCAGTCTTGCCGGACGTGCCACGAGACAATGGTCCATTCGATAACGGTTTCCGAATCGAATGCCGCAGCCGAGAAAGTGTCCTGCATCGCGTGTCACCGCAACGTCGGTCACATGCACTAAAACGTAGTTACGAGGCAGATATGAGCGAAGATAAAGATCAAACCCCGCCGCCCGCCGCAGATGCGGTAGTTCCCGAGACACGAAAACGACGGTTATCCGGTTTTAAGATCGTCGTAATAGTCGCCCTGGCATCTTTTGCCTTGGCGATCATCGGCCTCGCCCTTCTCACCAATATCTTCGAGCGCAAACAGGAAGCTCGCAGCCCGTTCTTCAGCGTTGTCGAGCTGACCGACGACACGACCGACCCTGAGATCTGGGGCAAGAACTTCCCGCTGCAGTACGACAGCTACAAGCGCACGGTCGATCAAGTGCGAACGCGTTTCGGCGGCAGCGAGGCCGTTCACCAAACGCCGAAGCAAGCTGACCCTCGCTCGATGGTTGCTCAATCACGGCTTGAGGAAGATCCTCGCCTGAAGACGATGTGGGATGGATACGCGTTCGCGGTCGATTTTCGCGAGGAACGCGGCCACGCCTATATGCTCGACGACCAGACATTTACCGAACGCCAGCAGGTAACAAAACAGCCCGGTACTTGTATCAACTGCCACGCCTCAGCCTATGCTGCCTATAAAAAGCTTGGCGGCGGCGATATTGTGGCTGGGTTTAATGCGCTGAATAAGATGCCTTACGCCGAGGCGAGAAATGAGGTTAAGCATCCTGTCGCCTGCATCGATTGTCACGACTCGCGAACGATGGCACTGCGTATAACCAGGCCGGCTTTCATGGAAGGCATTCGCGTGGCAAAGGCGGCTCAGGGCGTTCAGAATTACGACGTCAATCGTGATGCTACCCGACAGGAAATGCGAACTTACGTTTGCGGCCAGTGCCACGTCGAATATTACTTCAAAGGCCCCGAGAAGACCCTCACCTATCCGTGGCAGAACGGGCTGAAGATCGAGAACATCGCCGCCTACTACGATGAGGTCAAACACAAAGACTGGACCCACGCCCAGACCGGGGCGGATGTCCTAAAGGCTCAACACCCGGAGTTCGAAATGTACAATCAGGGCATCCACGCCCGGGCCGGTGTAAGCTGTGCCGATTGCCACATGCCCTACGTTCGTGAGGGCGCGATGAAGATCAGCAACCATCATGTGCGAAGCCCTGTTTTAAGCCTCAACACTTCGTGCCAAACGTGTCACAAGGCATCCGAGGATGAGCTAAAATTCCGTATAGAAACGATCCAGGAACGGACACATTATCTTCGCGGACTCGCGATGGATGCTCTCGTCCAGTTCATCGGCGACCTTAAAGCGGCGAAGGATGGCGGTTATCCGGAAGAAAAATTAGCGGCTCCCCGCGATTTTCAACGCAAAGCACAGTTCTACTTGGACTTCGTCGAGGCTGAGAATTCGATGGGATTCCACGCACCGGGCGAGGCCGCACGCATCCTCGGCGAATCGATGAATTTTACCCGAATGGGGCAGGTGGCCTTGAGGGATAGTGGATTTTCCCGAATCGGGATGGCCGCAGCGGCTCATTAGATCGTGTTAGTCTTTGTATTATAGTCGGCACAGCTTGACATCTATGCAATTCCGTGATACCCTGTCCCGAGTTTTGGATCATTGAAAACTTGTCAGTGCGAATCGATCTTGAAAGTCGTTTCACTTTTGCGATCCTAAATTTTGCAAGTGGAACGATTTTCGTCTGTAAATCGTTGAAGGGATTGAGTTTAACCCGTCTCACTTTCAGCAAGGAAGTGAGACGGTGACTTGTTAGGTAAGTGGAACGATTTTTTCCTCTAAACCCAATAGATAGAGGTATTTAGCCGTTCCACTTTCAGCACGCAAGTGGAACGGCCGATCCGTTAGAGTTCATCGATCTGGCGGGCAAGCGATATGTCTACATCGGTTATCCCGCCGCGGTCGTGCGTCGTTAAAGCGATGTCGGCATAACCCCAGCCGAAGGTAATGTCGGGGTGGTGATCGGCCGCTTCTGCAAGCTCGCTGAGCCGGTTTACGTAGGCGAGGGCCTCGGCAAAGTTCGCGAACTTCACGCTTTTTTTCAACAATGTGCCATGAGCGGCCCAGCCGTTTAGTTCATTTGTCGCCGCTGCTAGTTCGTCTCCGTTTAACAATCTGCGTTCCATTCGGCCACCCCGCTGCTTTTGAGATATAATCAAGGTTTTGATTACTTTATTAAAAGGTATCCGTAAAATGTTCACCTGGTCAAGATTCCTAATCGTTTCGCTCGTCATCTCGCTCGTCGCATGCGCTCCGCAACGCCCGGCCACGCCGAAAGAGACATTCATGACGTACATCAAAGCCCTAAAGGCAAAAGATTACACGACAATGAAGGTCCTCCTTTCGGACGCAACCATTAAGATGCACGAGAAGGAAGCAAAGGCACAGGGCCTGACCGTCGACGACATAGTTAAGCGGGAAACGCTCGTCAGCGAAAACCAAACTGCCGTCGAATATCGCAATGAAAAGATCGACGGCGACAAGGCGACGCTTGAGGTAAAGAACTCGTACGGTTCGTGGGAGAAAGTGCCGTTTGTCCGCGAAGACGGTGAATGGAAGATCGATAAGCAGGGTTACGCCGATCAGATGCTTAAAGACGTTGAAGACAGCGAGCGCAAGATCGACGAACTGATCAATGGCAACCGTTCGACTTATTAGGAGAATTTTGTGTCTGTAATTAGACCTTTCAGAGCAATACGGCCCGCGAGTGATGCGGCCGAACACGTCGCCTGCGTCCCCTACGATGTCATCTACGACGAGGAAGTTCGCGAGATGATAGGGCGCAACGACCTCAGCTTTCTCCGCGTCACGCGGCCCGAGGGCGAGTTCCCGGCGAACGCTGTACCCGACAGCAAAACTGTCTTCGACCGTGCCCGGCAGAATCTGCAGGCGATGCTCGATAGCGGTGTGCTCTTCGAGGATAGCGAACCCGCTATCTACGTCTATCAACTTCAGGACGGCGACCACACCCAAACCGGCGTCGTCGCGTGCTGCTCGGTCGACGAGTACGACCGCGATCTGATCAAGAAGCACGAGAAAACCCGCCCCGACAAGGTAGCCGACCGCACCGGCCACATGCTCGCTGTCGGAGCGCAGACAGGGCTGATCTTTCTGGCGTTCAGGAACACGGACAGTATTGCCGACCTTATCGAGGATGCCGTCAGCGGCGAGCCTATTTATTCCTTCAATTGTCCACTCGGCGTCGCTCAGCGGGTCTGGCGAATAGAGTACCCGGAGCCGTGGGTCGAAGCCTTTGCGGAGCTCCCCGCCTTGTACGTCGCCGACGGCCACCACCGCGTCGAGAGCGCAAAGCTCGCCCGCGATAAAATGCGCGAAGCGAATCCCGATCACACGGGCGACGAAGAGTACAACTTCGTCATGGCCGGCATGTTCCCTGCCGAAGATCTGCGGATAATGCCCTACAATCGCGCGGTCAAGGACCTGAACGGACTCGACAAGGAAACTTTCATTCAACGCATTCGCGACAATTTTATAGTCGTCGATTCACTCGAAGATAATCCGAGCGAGCGCGGCGAAGTGAGTATGTACCTTGAGGGACAGTGGTTCAGGCTGCGGTTCAATCCGGCCGAGAATAAGGATCTTGACGCCATCGAAAGCCTCGATGTCAGCATCCTGCAAAACTATCTTCTCTCGCCGGTGCTCGGCATCGGCGACCCGCGGACCGATACCCGCATTACTTTCGTCGGCGGTGCCCGGGGCACTAAGGAGCTCGTCCGCATGGTCGACGAAGGCGAAGCAAAGGTCGCGTTTTCGATGTTTGCGACGACGATGGACGACCTTTTTGCGGTCGCCGACATGGGCGAGATAATGCCGCCGAAATCGACATGGTTCGAGCCAAAGCTGAAGGATGGGCTGCTCGTTCATAAGATCTAAGAAATGGATAAACCAAAACTAGCCGATCTCAGACGTGATTACTCGCTCGAGGAACTCTCAAAGTCGAGCGTCGAGGCTGATCCCTTCTCGCAGTTTGCTAAATGGATGGATGAGGCCCTCGAGTCAGCGGTGATCGAGCCCACGGCTATGACCCTCTCGACGGTTGATAACGACGGAAGGCCATCGTCGAGAGTTGTGTTACTAAAAGGTTTCGATGGCGATGGCTTTGTATTTTTCACGAATTACGAAAGCAGAAAGGGCAGCGATCTGACCGCAAACCCGCACGCCTCTCTGCACTTCTTTTGGCCCGACCTCGAACGACAGGTGATCATCGCCGGCGTCGCTGAGAAAGTCTCGCGGGAAGAGTCCGAGCAGTATTTCGCCTCTCGCCCTCGAGAAAGCCGCATCGGTGCCTGGGCATCAAAGCAAAGCACCGTTCTCGAAAACCGCGAAGAACTAGAACGACGCGTCGAGGAAGTAGGCTCCAGATTCGGCGACGGCGAGATCCCATGTCCGCCATTCTGGGGCGGTTTCCGCGTCACGCCAATCCGGATCGAGTTTTGGCAGGGACGACAAAGCCGTCTGCATGACCGGATCGTCTACCAATTATCAGGCAATAGCTGGCAAATATACAGGTTGTCGCCGTAACCGCTTACGCAGGTGAGACCATATGCCGCCTGTCATCTTTTCTTCCATTTGTTATGTTCGAAACCGAAAGACTCAGGATAAGAAAACTCGAGCCGGACGATCTGCCGTGGCTGATCGAACTGCGCGAACCCGACGCCGTAAGCCGGTACATGGGCGGCCGAGAGATGCAGAATGCCGAGGCAATTACCGCCCGAATGCCTTTCTATCTCGAATGCCATGAGAAATACGGCTTTGGTTTCAGCGTCATGTCGCTGCGGTCGACCGGGGAAAAGATCGGAACAAGCGGTTTGCAGCCGCTAGGTGATACTGGCGAGATCGAGGTCGGCTATAACCTAGCCGAGAAATACTGGAGGCAAGGATATGGCTACGAAGCAGCGTATGCATGGCTAAAGTACGGCTTCGAGGTTGCGGGCCTTGACCGTATCGTCGCCGTTGCTCACCCTGACAATAAGGGTTCGTGGCGGATCATGGAGAAATGCGGTATGAAATATGAGCGAGATCAGATCCATTACGGAATGAATACCGTCGTCTACGCGATCTCGCGGAAAGAGTTCCTATGCGGCCAAACTACCTAAAGTTGATCTTCGCCGTTCTTATCTCGGCATACTTTCTCTGGATAGCTTACGATCCGATGCAGGGCAGCTTTCTGGACAACGTCGATCTAGCGATCCACGAGTTCGGCCATCTTCTTTTCCGCCTGTTCGGCGAATTTATGATGATCGCTGGCGGTTCGATCTTTCAGGTGATCATGCCCCTGGCCTTTGTCGGCTATTTCTTTTGGCAAAAGAGCTATTACTCTGCGGCGA
Source organism: Acidobacteria bacterium Ga0077534 (assembly GCA_001464455.1). Taxonomy (GTDB): domain Bacteria; phylum Acidobacteriota; class Blastocatellia; order Pyrinomonadales; family Pyrinomonadaceae; genus OLB17. The sequence goes on along the minus strand of LNEI01000027.1, from coordinate 238,978 downwards.
TAGTGTGCCTTTGGGTCGGGCAAAGCATTTTAAACGTTTGGGTTTATGCATCCGACGCCGTCGTGATGCAACTGGTTCTTACCAGCGGCTTTACCGGGACTGAGGGCAGTTTTCATGACTGGAATTACCTTTTAACGGAAACCGGACTGCTGGGTTCGACGAAGAAGGTTGCGGGCGTGCTAAGGTTCGTCGGAACCGCAACGATCGCCGTTGCCGCCGCGTGGTCTGTTTATTTATCTTTCCTGCCGGCCCCCGAGGGCGACGACGAACTATGAAGGCAACTCTGATCACCGGAGCATCGAGCGGCATCGGCGAGGGCTTCGCCCGGCGACTCGCAGCCGAGGGGCATAATCTCGTACTCGTTGCTCGTTCAGAGAAAGCTCTTCACGAACTTTGCGACGAGCTGATGCTTAAACACGACATCATGGCTCACTATGTCGTGCTCGATCTCGCCGAGCCCAATGCCGACCTTACGCTTGTCAAGGAAACCGAGCGGCACGGCCTCGAGATCGACTGGCTGATCAACAATGCCGGCTTCGGATCAGTAGGCGATTTTGCCAAACTCGACCTCGATCACGAGCTGCAGATGATCGAGCTAAATATCGCCGCACTAGTCGCCGTCACACATGCTTATCTTCAGAAGATGCGTGAACGCGGAGAAGGGACCATAATCAATGTATCGTCGGCCGCGGGGTTTCAGCCCATTCCGTTCATGGCAACTTACGCCGCGACAAAGGCGTTCGTTACTTCGTTTTCCGAGGCGATCGCTGAGGAAAACCGGCCTTTCGGCATTCAGGTATTGGCGCTTTGTCCGGGTTCGACAAAGACTAATTTCTTTGCCGCTTCAAAGATCGATCGTCCGATACAGGTAAAGGGCCAGCAGACGGTCGAACAGGTCGTTGACACCGCAATGGGAGCGGTTGCCGCGAAGCGAACAAAAGTAGTTTCTGGTCTCGCGAATAAGGTAGGAGCGTTTCTCGGCACCTATGTTCCGACGTTTATTTCGCGGCGTGTGATGGCAAGTACCTTGAGATCGCGGTTTCAAAAGGGCGGAAGCCAACCTTTATGAAAGTTACAGTCCTCGGCAGCGGTTCGACCGGAAATGCGGTGCTAATTTCAAGCGACGAGACCAACGTCCTTGTCGACGCCGGCATGAGCGCCCGCGAGATCGTTCGTCGGCTCGGCGAAGTTGGAGTTGACCCCAAGAAACTCGACGGCATTCTAGTGACGCACGAGCACGGCGATCACATCGGCGGGCTTCGCGTTCTGCTCGGGATGGTCGACTGCCCGGTCTTTATATCGCAGATCACTGAGGATGCCTACTACGACACTCGTGCGGGCGGCACCAACGGCGACAGTGAATCGACAAAACGCCGTAACGCTATGAAGGATCGGACCGCGACGGTCGAATCTTCGCACGAGTTTCGCATCGGGAACATCGATTTCGAGCCCTTCAGCGTTCCGCACGATGCGGTAGACAATTTTGGTTTTGTTGCCAAGAAAGACGGTATAAAGATCGCGACGCTGATGGATTTCGGTCACATAACTCCGCTGATCAAAGAAAAACTAACAGGATGCGACGCTATAATCGTCGAATCGAACCATAGCCGTGACATGCTCCGCATGTGTTCTGTTTATACTTGGGATCTAAAACAGCGAATTATGTCGCACACCGGCCATCTTTCAAACGAGGACCTTTCAGACTGGCTTACCAACGATTTCGATGGCCGAGCGAGACACATAGTCCTCGCACACCTCTCGCAGCGTGCAAACGAACCAAATCTTGCCCGCATCACCGCTGAAATAGCTCTACAGATGCGTCCCTCGCTTTTCCGCGCTGAAACGAAAATATCGATCTCACAACCCAAAAGCCCAACGGACTGGATAGAGTTTTGAATTGCATTTCTCGAGTTCGATGGCAGCGGCTTCGATCGAAAGGTCCCAGCTCCGAAGCCGAGGGCGACTACGTTACCGGAAGGACGCCGCGAAAACTCTTTCGGTGAAGAACACACGGCCCGTAGATCTTTAGTGCTTCGAGATGCGTCGCGGCTCCGTAACCCTTGTGCCCGGCAAAGCCATATTGCGGATACTCTGCATCGTAGGCTTTCATCAGATCGTCGCGGTAGGTCTTTGCGAGGATCGATGCGGCCGCGATCGAGGCTGAAATGGAATCGCCCTTGATTATCGACCGCTGCGAAAGGGGCGAACGCTTGAGATAAAGAGCGTCGATCAGTAGAAAGTCAGGCTGCGGAGTGAGCAAGGCGATCGCGTCCAGCATCGCCTGTTTTGTTGCTTCCAGTATGTTGATCCGGTCGATCTCGACCGCCTCGATCTGGCCGATGGCGTAGGCAACGCAGTCGGCCTTTAGTCGCTCGGCGATCTCATCGCGGCTGGCTTCAGTGAGTTGTTTGGAATCGTTTAGGCCTTCGGGAAGCGGTTTCGTAGGGTCGAGAATACAGGCGGCGGCTACAACTGGTCCCGCTAAGCAACCTCTGCCCACCTCGTCGAGCCCCGCGATATGCTTGTATCCTTCGTCCCAAGCTTGTTGTTCAAAAATGAGTCCAATACCTGAAACTTCAAGATCATCAAACAACGAAACGCGGGAATCAGTTCCATCCGCACCGAATGGATCTGCTTTTCCCGCGTTTCGCATTGTCTCTTGGTTAGCCGACTACTTGCCGGGCTGTACTTTCTTAGCGCGTGTATCGCGTTCCTTGATACGAGCAGCTTTACCGCGAAGGTCACGCAGGTAATAGAGTTTCGCACGGCGAACTTTACCGCGGCGGACCACGTCAATATGATCGATCACGGTCGCGTGCAGCGGGAAGATACGCTCGACGCCGACGCCAAAGCTGACCTTACGGACAGTAACGGTTTCCCGAACGCCGCCGTGCTTAATGGCGATGCAGATGCCTTCGAACGCCTGAAGACGTTCCTTGTTTCCTTCCTTGATGCGGACCGAGACACGCAGTGTGTCGCCCGGCTGGAAAGCGGGAATGTTTTCTTTTAACTGTGCTTTTTCGACAAAATCTAGTCTATTCATTTTTTTCCTTCGGCCAGAGGTTAACGGCAATTACCGTTAACGTTCACCATTTTCATTAGTTATTAGATCGGGGCGTACCGCCTCGGTCTTTTCAAGCGCCTTCTTGAAGCGCCATTTTTCAATTTGGGCATGATTGCCGTTCAATAAAACTTCGGGGACCTTCATCCCTCGAAACTCGGCTGGCCGCGTGTAGTGCGGGCAATCGAGCAGCCCGTTAGAGAACGAGTCGTTCACCGCCGATGTTTCGCTGCCTAAAGCTTCTGGCAAAAGTCTGACGATGCTGTCAACAACTACTATCGCGGCCGGTTCACCACCCGACAAAACGTAATCGCCTATCGAGATCTCGTCAGTCACGAGAGCGTCGTTTACCCTTTCGTCAACGCCTTCGTAGCGGCCGCATATAAGAACGATGTGATTCGCTTCCTCGGAAAACCCCACCGCGTCCGCTTGCTGAAACGGTTTTCCCTGCGGAGAAAGCAGCACAACGCGGGTTCCTTGAGGATACGCATCGCGGTCGCTCATTCCAACCAAATTTTCAATCGCCGCGAAGATCGGTTCGGGCTTTAAAACCATCCCGTCGCCGCCGCCAAATGGTCGATCGTCGACCATTCTATGTTTGTCCATCGCGTACTCGCGAATGTCGTGGACGTTGATTTCAACTATCCCGGCCAACTTAGCCCGCCGGATGATCCCAAAGTCAAAGACGGCGTCGAAAAACTCAGGGAAAATTGTTAAGACGTCGATTATCACTGATTGATTCATTTATTCATTTGGTCATTGAAACATTCGAAATGAAGCAATGAACAAATGACTCAATCTAAAATTCCAAAAGGCCTTCGGGCGGATCGATCTTTATCGACTTGTTTTCAACATCGACCTCTACGCATATCGATTCCGCAAAGGGTATCAAAAACTCTTTTGTCTCGCCGGCAACTACCAGAAGTTCTGTACCGCCGGTTCGCATTAGCTCTCGGACCTCACCGATCTCTGCTCCGTCAACTGTAGCGACCCTGCAACCCTCAAGCTCCCAGTCGAAAAACTCGCCGTCATCCAGGTCTACCGCGTCAGATTCAGGAACGCAGATCTCGTAACCACGCAAGGCTTCTGCCGCTTCGACCGTGTCGTTACCGGCGAATTTGAGTATCACACGGCCATTCTGAAACCACGCTCTTTCAATCTTCAATTCAGCTCGGTTGCCGCTCATGTCAACGCATTTAACGTCAACAAGCGACTCGAACCGTTCAGGAAAATCGGTCAAGATTTCTGCAACGACCTCGCCCTTAAGCCCACGTGGGCGGACGATCTTCGCGATTGCGACAAGATCTTCCATTTTCCAGACTTAGTCCTCGATCAGATCAAGCTGATATCGCCGACCGTGCTTTTGCCCAGCGACAAAAAGAATGCTGCGGATCGCTTTTACCGTTCGGCCTTCACGGCCGATGACGCGCCCCATGTCTGACTCGCCTACGCGAACCTCGATGCGCACGTTTTTACCGTCGCCACTTTCGGTCACCTCAACGGCTTCCGGGTCGCCAACGAGCGATTTAATGATCCTTTCGACAGCTTCTTTCATAAGGTCCTGGAAGTCCGGAAAGTCTATTACTAGACTTCCTCAACTGTCTAGGCTTCCTCGACTGCAACTGGGTTGTTCTTGATCAGGCTCTTGACCGTGTCGGTCGGCTGAGCTCCAACTCCGATCCAGTAGTTGATGCGGTCATGCTTCAAAATGACCTCAGCCGGATCCAGCATCGGATTGTAAGTACCAACATTTTCGAGATACTTACCGTCACGCTTGCTGCGTTTTTCCTTTACCACCAGACGATAGAAGGGTTTACCCTTCGCGCCCATTCTCATCAAACTGATTGCTAACATAATCTCAAGTGTCGAGTGATTAGTGATGAGCAACAAGAATTACCTGTCACCTTTCACATATCACAGTTCACTATCTCCTCTTCTTGTGTCTCTTCTTCTTCTTGATACGCTGCGACAGGCTTTCGCCGCCGTTGCCGTTATTCCCCGCAAAATCGTCGTCCCCGTCGAGCCCCATATCGCCGCCGCCGCCAAGCAGGCCGCCTAAGCCACCTGCCAGACCGCCCATCATTTTTTTGCCCAATGCTCCGAACATTCCGCCGCCGCGGCTCATCTGCGACATCATCTTTTTCATCTGCTCATACTGGCGAATAAGCTGATTAACCTCGGCGATGGTCGAGCCGCTGCCATTTGCGATACGGGTCTTTCGGCTGGCATCGATAACTTTATGGTTATTTCGTTCTTGCCGGGTCATCGAGCCGATGATCGCCTCGGTGCGTTTCATCTGATGATCGACGACTGCCGACTGCTCGTCAGTGATCTGCATGCCGCCGGTGATCTGCTCGGGGAGCATTTTCATCAGTTTGGACATCGAGCCGAGCTTTTTGAACTGCCCGAGCTGGTTTGCGAAATCTTCGAGCGTAAACTGATTGCTCGTCATCTTCCGCAGCTGCTCTTGAGCTTCTTTCTCGTCGATCTTGCCCTGAACTTCCTCGATGAGGCTCAGAACATCGCCCATTCCCAGGATTCGCTGGGCGATACGGTCGGGATAAAAAGGCTCAATAGCGTCGTATTTTTCGCCGACGCCGACAAACTTAACCGGCTGGCCAATGACCTGTTTGATAGAGAGTGCCGCACCGCCGCGTGCGTCGCCGTCCATCTTCGTCAGCACAACGCCCGTGATGCCGATACGCTCGTGAAAAACTTCTGCCGAACGCACCGCGTCTTGTCCGGTCATCGCGTCGGCGACGAATAGTACCTCGACCGGTTTGGTCTCGGCCTTGATCGATTCGAGCTCGACCATCAACTCATCGTCGATGTGAAGCCGGCCCGCCGTGTCGATCATCAGAGTGTCAAAGCCATACTCCGTCGCGTGCTTCACAGCACCGCGAACTATCGTCATCGGGTCCGAAGTCTCTTTCGCCTCGTAAACCTGTATTCCTACCGCGCCGCCGACAACCCGGAGCTGCTCACGAGCCGCCGGCCGATATACGTCAACGGACACAAGCAAAGGCTTACGTTCCTGGTTGTCAGCGAGCCAGCGCGAGATCTTACCGGTCGATGTGGTCTTACCTGAACCTTGTAGACCGACGATCATTACGACGTTCGGCGTTTGCTTGGTAAAAACAAGCCGTGACGAAGTGCCGCCCATCAGTTCGCTCAGCTCGTCATAGACGATCTTAACTACCTGCTCGTGCGGTTTCAGATCCTGCCAAACTTCCTGCCCCTCAGCCTTTACGCGAACCGCATCGACGAAATCTTTGGCGACTTTGTAGTTAACGTCCGCCTCAAGCAGAGCCATCCGGATCTCGCGCAAAGCCGCATCCACATGCTCAGGCGTCAAGGTGCCCTGGCCACGCAGATTCTTGAGCGATTTCTTTAGTTTGTCGGATAACGACTCAAACATATAGAGACAGTTCGGCTACAATAGTCGAAACTCTAAATACTAGTCTTTTGCGCACTTAGTGTCAATAAATGCGCCGCATATCATAAAACTGCCGACGCGATATTGAAGTAAAAAAGCAGTGTCATGATATCAGTCAATGCGAGTGTGATGGGTCCAGCGGCAATCTTGGACTCTTCGTGGATAGCATGAAGCAGTGTCGGCGTGGTCAGGCCGATCAAGCCTGCCATGAATACGGCGAGAGCGATGCTCGATCCAATGATCAATGCCGCTTCCGGAGATCCGCGCCAAACCAATGCCACGATCCCAACGGTTATTCCACACGCTCCGCCCAACAGCAGCGTGGCTGTCCCCTCGCGACGGAGCTGTTCAACAAAGCTTGCGACGCTCGGCAGGCCCATATGTAGATTCTGAAGGGCAACGGTCATGGACTGGATACTGACACTTTCGCCAAGAGCCAGGACTAGAGTCATAAAGAAGGCTAATACGATCGCCTCAGCTAGTGTCGTCTCGAAATAGCCAGTAAGCAGCGCGCATATTGTGCCGCTGATCATCGTCGCGATCAGCCACGGGAAGCGGAAACGAAAATTCGCGAACACCGACTTCCCCTTGATCTGCGAGATGCCAAAGCCGATCATCTGAAAAACGTCGTCGAAATGATGGCGCTCGGCAAAAGTCAAAGTTTCCTCAGTAAAAAGACCGGCATCGATGACGCCGCATATCCTGCCCAGCTCGTCCAAAACTGGAAACGCAAGTAGCTTATGGCGAACAAAAAGCTCACAGGCCTCGAGTACGCTTGCGGTATGCGGCAGCGAGATTATGTTGGTCGACATGATCTCGGCCAATCTAATTCCGGGCATGGACGTCAGCATCTTTCGGGTAGGAACTATACCGACCAGCTTCTCGTCAGCATCGATCACATAAAAATATACGATCCGTTCTCCAACCCCTTGCCTGCGAATAACCTTGAGGGCTCCCTCAACTGTTAGAGATTCGCTCAATCGTGGAAAATCCGTTCGAACATAGTTCAGGATGGAATCCTGTAGGTGATCCAAGCGGTTTGGATCAATAGTATTGTGGATATTGTCTGATATTCTCTCGTTCACGTGTGTCACCTCCGTCGCAGAGTGAGCAGTTTGCACACCCGGCGGGTTCGGCGGTTGATAAGGAAAATCCTTTCGCCCGCAGCCATTTTTCTCTGATATAGGAAGGTTTACGTGAGTGGAGGAGAGCGGTCAGATGCTGAGGTAAGCTCAAATTTTGTCGGCTTTTTAAGCGGCAAAGCATCCGCCGCAGCCAAGAAATATTTGGTTGCCTGTACCGATCGTGCCGTTAATCGAAAAGATTGACAGGCGAGCAGATCGGGATTTTGGAGGTCGTTCTTTTTGGTTAGATCCTTAACTGCAGAGGCTCGGATAGTTCCGATCCCTGAAGTAAACGATGCGGGTGAATCGGCTGCCTCGACCGACTGGCTGTCAGTCACGGGTTCGCAACTGAAGGGCAGTAGATGCACCCCCTCGCCCCGCGAAAAGCAGAGAGAGATGAGTAAAGCGGTCAGGATCAACAATTGTCCGCCGCAAGCCAAACGAACCATTATTCGCATCGAAGACTTATTTTAGCACATCGAAATTACTCTCTCGATCGCTGAAATAACCGACGACGGAGCCACCTCAAGGATACATCTGGGGCGGCCAAATTCTTTGCATTCGTAACCCGGGCACGGTTGGCATTGAAACTCCTTGCAAACGATCTCGTTTGGGGCATCTGTCCATGGTCGCCAGTGATTGCGGTTGGATGAACCGAAGATGACAATGCTTGGTATTTCGACGGCAGCAGCGATGTGGGCTATGCCGGAGTCGTTGCCGACGAAAAGAGCAGACTTTGACGCGAGAGCGGCGATCTCAGGCAAGCTCAGATCGTCGAAGACCGTGACTGGGACTCGAGATTTACCCGCCAGATCAGTTAGCACCTTTTTCTCAGCTTTCGATGCTACGGCCACTGTTTTCAACCCGCGTTCGGCCAGATACTCTGCAACTATGGCAAAGTTCTCAGTCGACCACTGCTTTGTAGAAAAGGCACTGGCAGGATGCATCAAAACGAATGGGGTTTCAAGGAATCGTTCCTGATCCCTTCCGATCAAGCTCATCAGAGCTTCGTCTGACACTATCAGCCGCGTTTTAGGCCGGTGATCAACCGGGATGCCGACAAACCCAAGCAGGGCGAGTTGCTGTTCAGCCGAGTGTGTGAATTCGCTCTGCCAGAAATCGGAGGCTGAGGAAAGTAGATGGTTGTAGAGAAATGAGTATTGATAATCGCCGTAACCGACTCGGTGTTTAGCACGCGAGGCTGCGGTGAAAAATGTAGCGGTCGTGCCGCCGTGGAGGTTAAATGCAACGTCGTATTTTTGTCGGCGAAGCCAGAGAGCAACTTTTAGTCTGTCTGCCGAGCTTTTGCTAACAGCGATGACATTATCGACGGAAGGCTGTCCGCGAAGAAGCGGAGCTACCCAGTCTTCCAGCAAAATATCGATTTGGGCATCCGGCAGTGCTCTTCGCAGAGCCATGAGCGACGGTGTGGCGAGTACCGTGTCTCCGATCGAGCGCAATTTCACAACGAGTACCCGTTGAACCTCCGGCCAGTGAATTGTATTCGAATCGGGTTTCAATGATCTGTCATTTCAGCGGAAAGGTACGTGCTGTCTGCCACACACCGCCATCTTGCTGAAGTATAAAGGACAATTCGTGGAAGGTATAAGTGAATGGCTCAATCCTCGATCGAAGGGTTTCCCAAATATTGTCGGTACACTTGCCATTCCGGGGGTGAATTAAAGTAACGTGCGGCTTGTGATCGCGAACACGATCGGAATTGAGCAAATATTTGCGAAGTGAGCGGAACGATCCGTCCTTATCGATACCGGGCAAATAAACCAGGTCGCCATCGCGAACAGGAAAGCCAAACTCAAGAGTGACGGCTGAAGGGAGATCTCTCATCCGTTCTTCTAAAGCTACCCAATCCTCGACTTCATCCTCGCGGCAAAGCGTGACATGAGCTGATATTAATTCGGCTTGGCGGGGATTGAATTCCTGTCTTATCGATTCGATGAGCGGAAGATCGAGAAACAGCGTCGCCTGTCTGCGAGTGTCAGGCATGCCACCTATTTCTCCACCGTTGCTTCCTCGATCAGCATCACAGGTATTTCATCGCGGATCGGATAGACGAGACTGCAGTCCGGATTTAGGCATTTCAAACGCGTCTGCGCGTTGTCGATCTGCAACTCGGTCTTACATTTCGGGCAGCGGAGGATCTCAAGAAGTTCAGGGCTTATCGGCATAATTCGTAATCTTAAAGTAAAAAGTTAAAAGGCAAAAGGCAAAACAGGAACGTTCTCCTATTTTGCCTTCTTACTTTTGCCTCTTTCCTTAGGCCGCTTCGGTCTTCGTCCCACATTCAGGGCAGAACTTAGCGCCCGCAGCAAGTTCGTATTGACAACCGCTGCATTTCGCCTTTTCTTGTGTGGATCCGCATTCCGAGCAGAACTTAGCACCCTCACGAAGCTGCGCACCGCACTTCACGCACGGGACATGGGCGACTTCCATCTTTCCGCCGCAGTCAGCACAAAATTTTGCCCCGGCGGCATTTGCCTTCCCGCAGCTCGGACACGGAGTGGTCGCGGCCGGAGCGGCACCTCCGCCGCCTCCGCCCTGCTGCATTCCGCCGAAAGCACCGACCATCTGATTGCCCATTGCAAAGCCCGCTCCGAGGCCAGCGCCAAGACCGGCACCGCCGCCTTCATTCTGCGCAGCATCTCGAAGAGCATCGGCCGCCTGAAACTTCATGTACTGATCGACATTTCCGATCGCACCCATCGCAGCACGCTTGTTGATCGCTTCCTGGACTGCCTCGGGCACGCTGACGTTCTCGACGTAAAACTTGGTTACTTCAAGCCCGTAACCGCTGAAATCGGTGTTGATAAAAGTGCGGATCTTCTCGCCAAGTTCCTTGTACTGCGACGCCAGATCGAGGGCTGGTATCTTTAGTTCACCGATAGCGTCTGAAAACTCTGTTACGATCGCACGCTTGAGCTGGCCTTCGATGTCGTCGGTTGTGAAGGCTCCATTCGTTCCCGAGATCTCCTTGATGAACTCACCCGGGTCAGCGATGCGAAGGCTGTATGCGCCGAAGGCACGAAGCTGAACGATACCGAAATCCGCGTCGCGAAGCATGATCGGGTTGGACGTTCCCCATTTCATGTCGGTAAATTGTTTTGTGTTAACGAAGTAAACTTCAGACTTGATCGGAGAATTGAAGCCGTATTTCCAAGCCCCGAGTTTCGATAAGATAGGAGTATTGCCACCCTCGACTGTATAGCGGCCCGGCGTAAAAACGTCTGCAACCTGCCCCTCAAAAACAAAGACCGCCGCCTGCGATTCGCGCACGATCAGCTGGGCACCGTTCTTGATCTCCTGTCCGGCAACCGGGAACCGGTACAGCATCGTATCGCCTGTGTTATCGAGCCATTCGATAACCTCAATAAACTGGTTAAGTGCTTCGCTCTTTATCCTGTCAATTATGCTCATTCTCAATTCTCCTCGTCTGAACTCTTAACGATAGAATATGACACAAAGTTCGGCATTTTGGAAGATATGAATGGTCAGTCTAGTAGGTTAACTGGTCGAATCTACTTCGCACCTTGCCTGGTGCCTTCGAAACAGCCAGATCAACGCCAGCGCCAGCGATCCTCCGGATATATCGAGAATGACATCCCAAGCTGAACCCGTTCTCTGCACGTTGAGACTTTGATTGAATTCGTCGGCAGATGCAGTCACGACCACAAGGAGTAGAGGCCAAAGAGGCCAGTAGTTACGGAGCCACTTAACTCTGGTCCCCAGAACAGCACGGGCGGCGAGAGCAGCGAGGATAGCGTATTCAGTCACGTGTGCCGTCTTGCGAACGAGCCAGTGGATAGTCTGCAAGGTCACTTCGTCAACCGCAGGGTAGAAGAACCTGACCAGCGGCCCGATTATGCGCGACGTTTCGCTGGCCGAACCGCTCCCGCTAGAGAGATAAAAGATGACGCCAAGCCAAAATAGAACCGGCGCGTACTTCCAAATGAACACGCGCCAGTTCCTGTCTGATCTCTCTGAATCCGTCATTAACGAGGCATCTGCTGCATTATCTCGTTCATTGAGGTCGAAAAGCCTACGCCACTGAGTATCGCGCCTACGATCACCAGGATCAGCGGGACCAAGCCTTGTTTCTTGACTATGTAGAAGATTATTCCTCCAAGCGGCTGGCAAAGGAAATTGACCAGCCCCCATATGACCTTATCCGCCGTGGATTGGCCCGTCTGGATAGCCACAACGATCAACCAGATCGCTCCGACAAGCATTAGTAAACCGCCGAGTCCGGAAAATAGCATAGTGTTCCTCCAAGAAATGTACTTTTTTGTTTGAATTGAAAATTCAAGCAAAGGATAAATGAAAACGAAATAAACTTCAAAGGAAAAGGCTCAAAGTCGGAATACAAATTCCTTAACTTTGAACCTTGTGCGTTTAGCTTATCTCATTGCTACGCTGCCGCAGCTCCCGAAACAACTTCAATAATTTCCTTCGTGATCGCCGCCTGGCGGATACGGTTCATGTTCAAGGTTAGGTTATCGATCAGCTCACCCGCATTTTTAGAAGCAGAATCCATCGCCGTCATACGCGAGCCTTGCTCCGACGCGACCGACTCGAGCATTCCTTTATAGATCTGGATCTCGACCTGCTTCGGCAGAAGACGGCCAAAGATCTCATCTGCCGGCTGTTCGTAGATATATTCTGCATCGGCTCCAACAGTTTCGCCGTCACCAGCCGCCGCAACCGCACGTGGTATCGGCAACAACTGTTGAATAACGGGTTTTTGGGAAAGGACCGTCTTAAACTCAGTAAATACGACAAAAACCTTGTCAATTGACGTATCTTCTGTGAACGTTAAAATGACCTTGTTCGCGATCGCAACGGCGTCAGCATGAACCACCTGGCCCGAGCCGGTCAGCCCGACGTATTCATCCGTGAATTTTACGTCCCGGCGTTTGAAGAAATCGCGGCCTTTACGTCCGACCGGGATCATCTCCTCGACCTTACCTTCATTTTCCTTAAGGAAAGCCTGCGTCGCTTTGATAACGTTGGCGTTGAATGCACCGGCGAGCCCCTTATCGGCGCTGATCAGGACGACCAAATACTTGCTGTCGCCCCGCTCGTCGAGAAGCGGGTGCGAAAACTCGCCCGCAACTTTCGCACTGAGCGCTCCGAGCACGTCCGACATCTTGCCCGCAAACGGCCGGGAAGCTGTGACACGGTCCTGCGCACGCTTCAATTTCGCCGCCGCGACCATCTTCATGGCCTTAGTGATCTGCTGTGTATTTTTGACCGACTTGATACGTCGGCGCATGTCTAACAAGCTTGCCATTATTTTAGTGACAAGTGGCGAGTGACAAGTGACGCGGCAAAAACCTGTCACCTGTTACTGTTCACTGTTTACGCCGCTGCAGCTCCTGCTGTTTCCCAACGCGTCGCTTTGAAATCTTCGACCGCCTCTTTCATCGCCGCTTTGAGGTCATCATCGATGCTCTTTTTCTCGCGGAGGGTGTTCAGGACGCCCGGGTGCGAGCTTTCCATGAACGTGGTCAGTTCCTCTTCGAACCGTTTGAGGTCCGTCACTTCGACATCATCAGCGAGGCCGTTCGAAACGGTCCAGATGATCAGGACCTGTTCGAGAACGTCCATCGGCACGTACTGCGGCTGTTTGAGGATCTCGGTCAGGCGTTTACCGCGTTCGAGCTGGGCCTGCGTCGATTTGTCGAGGTCGGAGCCGAACTGTGCGAAAGCCGCGAGCTCGCGGAACTGTGCGAGGTCGATTCGCAGAGTACCGGCGACCTGCTTCATGGCCTTGATCTGTGCCGAACCGCCCACGCGGCTAACCGAGTTACCCACATTGATTGCGGGACGCACGCCCGAGTTGAACAAGTCAGACTCGAGGAAGATCTGGCCGTCCGTGATCGAGATCACGTTGGTCGGAATGTACGCCGAGATATCGCCCGCCTGCGTTTCGATGATCGGAAGCGAGGTCAGCGAACCGCCGCCGCGTTTGTCCGACATCTTTGCGGCTCTTTCGAGCAGGCGTGAGTGTAAATAGAAAACGTCGCCAGGATATGCTTCACGACCCGGAGGACGACGGAGCAGCAGCGAAATTTCGCGGTACGCGGCGGCCTGCTTCGAAAGATCGTCGTAGATCGTCAAAGCGTGGCGGCCATTGTCGCGAAAATATTCGCCCATCGCGCAACCAGAATACGGAGCCAAAAACTGCATGGCCGCGGGATCCGAGGCCGAAGCGTTTACGATGATCGTGTAGTCCATCGCACCGTATTCTTCGAGCTTCTGGCGAACCTGAGCAACAGTCGAAGCCTTCTGTCCGATCGCGACGTAAACGCAGATAACGTCTTTACCTTTCTGGTTGATGATCGTATCGATGGCGACGGCGGTCTTGCCTGTCTGGCGGTCGCCGATGATGAGCTCTCGCTGTCCGCGGCCGATCGGAACCATGGCGTCGATAGCCTTGAGGCCGGTTTGCAGCGGCTCCTTTACGGGCTGACGATCAATGATCCCCGGAGCGATCGATTCGACAGGGTAAAACTGGTCGGTGATGATATCGCCTTTCCCGTCGATGGCGTTGCCAAGGGCGTCCACTACTCGGCCGATCATCGCGTCGCCAACTGGCACCGACATGATCCGCTTCGTTCGCTTGGCTTCGTCGCCCTCTTTGATCTTCTGAAAATCGCCGAAAAGCACGGCACCGACCTTGTCTTCTTCGAGATTAAGTGCGAGGCCGCGAACGCCATGATCGAACTCAAGCAGTTCGCCAGCCATGACCTTTTGCAGGCCGTAGATCTCAGCGATACCGTCGCCAACCTTGATAACGGTACCAACTTCATTGACCGTCATCGACGCATCAAAATTTTCGATCTGAGCACGAATGATCTCGTTGATCTCGTTTGCTTTAATAGATTCCATTTCTTTTTAAGTGACGAGTGACGCGTGACAAGTGACAGGGTTCGAACTTCTCATCCCTGTAGCTCGTAACCTATCACTATCCATTTACCAATTGTTCTCTTAAATTTTCCAATTTCGTTTTCACCGACCCGTCATAAACGGTTGAACCGATACGGGTCACGACGCCACCGATCAGATCGGGGTCGGTTTCATAACGCACGCTGATCTTCTTGCCGGTCAGTTGCTCTAGATTCTTTTCGATCGAGCTCTTTTCGTCAGCCGGCAGCTCGCGGGCCGATGTTACGATGGCGGCAACCATCCCGCTGCGTTCCTCAAGGACCTGGGCAAATCGCTCATTTATTTCGCCGATCTCGGCCAGGCGTCCGTTCTGAAGCAAAACCTTTAGGAAATTTCCAGTGGTTTTGGTCGGCTTCGCCTTGGCGATCAAGCCCTCCAGGACTCGCTCCTTGCTCTGATGGTTTATCGCCGGATTGGCAAAAACAGCCCGAAGGTCCGAACTTTCACCAAAAAGCTTTCCTAACTCAGAGAGTTCCGTCTTCACGGTAGGCGCTTCGCCTGAGGCAATGACCGCGTCGGCCAGTGCGGTCGAATATCGTCGGGCGATCGTTTCGATGCTCATGTTAGTTCAGCCCTCCGATCTCTTGAATACTGGCACGGACCAGTTTGATATCTGTGTCGCCGTCGATCGCTGACCGAAGTCTTTGCTCAGCCAAACGGATGCTTTCCTCAGCAGAGAAACGCCGCAGATCGTTATGAGAAAGCTTCGAAAGCCGTACGATCTCGGATTCGGTCTGCTGCCGAAGCCGTTCGATCTCCGCCGCGGTCGTCTCGGCGAGTCGTTTCGCTTCAAACTCCGCTTCCTCACGGGCACGGGTCAGGATGTGTTCCTTTTCGCTTTCGAGCTGGGCGAGTTTTGCTTCGGTAGCTGTAAGCTTTGCGAGAGCTGCCTGCTTTTCCTCTTCAGCCTTGATCAATTCGGCACGGATCTGTTCGCGTTTTGCCTTAAAGGCCTCGCTTAAGGGCTTTTTGGCCACATAGATCATCAGCCCGATAAAAATGGCGAGATTTACAAATTTCCAAGCTTCAAAACCCGGAATGTTGAAATAACGGTCATAAAAACCGCCACCACCACCGGCGAAGAAGAGGAACAGAGTTGTTGAAAGTGCAAACATATCCAACCTGATACTAACCCTTGAGAATACTCGCCGCGATACTGTCGGCTATCTTTTCCGCATCGGTCCGGATCGCTGACTGGGCAGTTTTGGCTTCTTCTGCGATCCGCTTGCGCCCTGCTTCGAGTTTTTCAGCAACTTCAGACTTCACGCTCGCAAGTTCCTTTTCCCGAGCCTCAGATGCTGCGATCTGCTGTTTCTCCGTCAGCTCGTAGCCCTTTGAGCGTGTTTCAAGAAGTTCGCGATTATAACGGGCCTCTTTTTCGGCAACGCCGCTAAGAATCTCGGCCGCCTCACCTGACCGCCCGCCTTTATTCTTCTCGCGAGCCGCGATCACCTTGTTTAGAGGCTTGTACAGCGTACGATTTAAGACCCAGATCATGATCAGGATCAGGGCGACGTGTATGAGCAGCGTGCCGTCAGGAAATAGCTGAATTGTTCCGGCAAATGCGAGCAGATGCATATCTTAGGGTCGTTTCCGCGTTTTGCGGTGTCGACCGGACGAAAAGCGCCCGGTTCTCAAAAGATATAAGGCTATCATGCGCCCTTTTTAAGGGTCAAGGACGCGCAGACGGCTCCTTGCCGCTAAAGGCCCGCAGCTCGCGGGAATTTTGCTCTTTATCTCGATTCCGATATTTCGTAACCTGCCGCTGGAAATAATTATCGCGTTGCACCAACTCTCGAAAGTAGTCGCTGACCGAGGCAAACTCGTCTGCCGCCCGACGCAGCACGAACTGCTTCATTCCCGGAGTGATCGAAATCGTTATTGTGGCCCTTTTCATAAAACTCTCGCTGCCTGTCTTACCGGAGAAAAGGCTGTAAATTCTGTGATAACTGGACTTAACCTCGTTTTCCACAGCCATCCATTGTCCCAGAGCTGTCCCAGGCATAGCGTGGGACACCTTAAATGCCTGATAACTATACGGTTACAGCGGCAAAATCCCGCAGAAATGTAAATTTTCAAAAACTTTCTGACCATTATTCTCTTGCCAGACGGCGTTTCTCCGGTACGGAGCATAACACAGATAATTGCATCTGTGCAACAATATTCTACCATTAAGACTATTTTCTCGCCGCCTGGATACGTGCTATCGTGAAATTCAGGCATGGCAAAGAATACCGTCGCAAAGGCGCCGAATAATCGGACGATCCAGATCGGCGTGAGCGAGGCTGCTCGCTTGCGGCAACTGATTGTTTCGGCTCGGGACTCAGGTCCGACCATAACGAACAGCCTTATCCTCGGTGATGCTTTAGAGACGCTTGAAAAGCTCGGAAACGGCCGATTCGCCCTACTTTTCGCCGATCCGCCGTACAACCTGACCAAATCGTTCGGGACTGAGAAGTTTCGAGCGAGGTCGAGCGAAGAGTACGAAACGTGGCTCGACTCATGGATTGCACGCTGCGTACCGCTGCTCAAGCCAACGGCAAGCGTATACATCTGTGGAGACTGGCGCTCGAGCGGGGCGATACAGCGAGTCGGCTCGAAATATTTTAAGCTTCAAAACCGCATTACGTGGGAACGCGAAAAAGGTCGTGGAGCCAAGGCTAACTGGAAGAATTCGGCAGAGGATATTTGGTTTTTTACGGTGTCGGACGATTTCACTTTCAATCTCGACGCCGTTAAGCAACGCCGCCGGGTGATGGCGCCATACCGTGAGAACGGCCAGCCGAAAGACTGGGACGAGGACGGCAAATACCGCGACACGCACCCGTCGAATATCTGGACGGACATAACAGTTCCCTTTTGGTCGATGCCGGAAAACACGGATCACCCTACCCAAAAACCCGAAAAACTTCTCGCAAAGATCATTCTGGCAAGCACAAATGAAGGCGATCTCATCCTTGACCCATTTGCGGGCAGCGGAACGACCGCGGTTGCCGCCAAAAAGCTCGGTCGCCGGTTTGTCGCGATCGAATCAGACGAAGAGTATTGCCTGATCGCCGCAAAACGACTCGAGATGGCTGAGAAGGACCGGTCGATCCAGGGATTCGTCGATGGCGTTTTCTGGGAACGGAATTCCGCGCCGTATAATCGTTGAAATATGAAGATCGCAACCTGGAACGTCAACTCGATAAATGTCCGGATCCCACAGCTCGTCGAGTGGCTGCTGGCGGCGGGGCCGGATGTGGTTTGCGTCCAAGAGACGAAGACAATAGACGAGAATTTTCCTGAGATCGTCCTCGCAGAGGCCGGTTATCAGGCCGCATTTACGGGGCAGAAGTCCTACAACGGGGTTGCGATATTATCTAAGTTTCCCATCGAAGACGTACAGCTTGGCTTTCCCGGCGACGATGATGAAGCTCAGAAACGGATGATCGGCGCAACGGTCAACGGGATTCGGATAGTTAATACATACGTGCCAAATGGTTCCGAGCTTGGTTCGGACAAATTCAAGTTCAAACTCGATTGGCTTCACCGCCTGCGTTCGTATTTTGACGAAACCTGCGATCCAAACGGCGACGTACTGTTATGCGGCGACTTTAACGTTGGAATGGAAGCTGAAGACGTCTGGAATCCCGCCGGATACGAAGGCAAACTCCACTTCTCAAAGCCGGAACGCGCCGCGATGCATTATGTCAAACAATTCGGCCTGACCGACGTATTTCGCGATCTCAACGGCAATGTGAGCGAATTTTCGTGGTGGGACTATCGTGCCGGGGCCTGGCAGAAAAATCACGGGCTTCGTATCGACTACATATGGGTCACGCCGACACTCGCGGAAAAAGCCAAGTCTTGTGTGATCGATAAGTCGCCGCGATACCTCGACCTGCCTAGCGATCATGCACCTGTTATTGCGGAGTTTACGATCTGATGGAACCGACACTTTTCGACAAACATCTGACAACCGATGAGATCCAAGCCGCGATGCCGCACGTTTTCGATTCGCCGCAAGATGGCGGCAAACTCGCACTGATCGTCCGCCGTCCAAAAGTCGACCGGCGTGAGGTGATCGAAAAAGGAACGCTTGATGTAGAGAATGGCCTGGTTGGCGATAACTGGCTGACGCGCGGCAGTTCGCGGACAGATAATGGCCGAGGGCATCCGGAAATGCAGCTTAATCTGATGAATATCCGCTTTGCCGAGCTGATCGCCGGCAGCCGAGAACGCGTTGCGCTCGCGGGAGACCAGCTTTTTGTTGACCTCGACCTGAGCCGCGAAAATCTGCCTATCGGCTCACGCCTTTCGATCGGGACAGCCGTTATCGAACTAACAGCGATACCGCATCTCGGGTGCAAGAAGTTTCTCGAGCGGTTCGGGCTGGATGCAATGAAATTTGCCAACTCCGACTTTGGCAGACTACATAACCTACGCGGCGTCAACGCAAAGGTTATTAAGACCGGCGAGATCTCGGTCGGCGACACGATCGCGGTCGAGCGAATTCAAACAAGATCGATGTAGTTTTTCTCTAGGAGCAAGTCATGAAAAAGATAATTAAAAATGCGGGCCTTGCTATGGCAGCAATGGCCTTTGTTTTTGTGGTGGGTTCGACGAATGCCGCGGCACAAAACATGTCTGGCACCGTCACGACCAAAGAGATAAAATTTGCCAAGGGAAAGCACGAAGCCACGGTCCAGGGCAGTGCGAGATACGCACGAAGCTACGTTTATACGCTAGGAGCCAAAGCAGGCCAAACGATGAATGTCAGCGTTTCGGCTAAGAACCGCGAATTGACTTTTTCCGTCATCGCACCCGACGGCGAAACCCTCGAAGACGGCTTCGCCGTCACCGAATGGTCGGGAAAACTTCCACAAAACGGCAAGTATCAGATCGTCGTCGTGATGAACGACGAGAACGGCGGGAGCGTGCCATTCACCCTTAAAGCCAAGATCAAATAGGGCGGAGACAACTTTCTGCTTTCGATCCATAGATAAATCAATAGTTGGAGGACAAAGAAATGCTCAAAAGAATGATTTTTGGAACTCTCCTGACAATTGCGTTGATTCCCACCGGATCGCACGCACAGGAATACGTTGTAGTTCAAGGACAGGTTGAAATTAAGAAAGAAAAACCCCTGCCAAGTGAATACGAAGGAATGCTGCAGACACCAGGGCGGGTCGTTATATCAACTAAGTATCCGGTGGGCGACCCTTCATTAGGGATGTTCGTCAGAAGTTCATACCGCGAGAATACTCCACGACTGAAGGTCTATACGCTTCACATTCCCCCTTTTTCTGTCGACTTTGAAAAGATCCCGCTCCTTGTTAGTGATCTTGAAAATCTCGTTAAACTAGTAAGAGCAGCGGAAGGGCGAGACGAGGACATCTCGTTCAGGTTCTCAGATGATGCTTACGCAAGTTTTTACTCTTATCGTGTCAGCGGAGTCCTAAAACACAACCTGCTTCTTTACCTTGGAAGGCAATCACAAAGCCCAAAGTCGAACGAAAGTCTTCCGCTTTATATTGAAGCTTTCAAGCAGGGATATTCAAAACTCTTGGAACTGAAACGGGCCCGGTGAAGATCGCAACGTGGAACGTTAATTCGATTACCGCACGCATCGGGCATGTTTTGCGTTGGTGTGACACGGCTTCGCCGGATGTTTTGTGTTTGCAGGAGATCAAGTGCGTTGACGAAAAGTTTCCGCATCGAAAGTTTCGCGAGATCGGCTACCCGTACTTCGCGGCACATGGCGAACGCGGATATAACGGCGTCGCGATCGTTTCAAAACTGCCGCTCGCGGATATTGAAAGAAATCTGCCCGGTGATGAGGATGCCGCACGGCGGATGATCGCTGTGACGATCGACGGCGTTCGCATCGTAAATGTGTACGTTCCGCACGGGACGAAGTTTGGCTCGGAAAAGTTTGCCGGAAAGCTCGACTGGATCGCGCGGCTTCGCAGGTATTTCGACGAGCGTTTTGAAACCGATAATGACCTAGTTCTATGCGGCGATATCAACGTCGCCCCGCACGAACTCGACGTTTGGAACCCGCTGTTGTGGAACAGAAAAATGCACTTCTCAAAGCCCGAACGCGACGCCATTATGGAACTCAAGAAATGGGGCTTCATCGACCTGTACCGCCAAATCAACGGCAGCGAGCGCGAGTATTCGTGGTGGAGCAATTTTCATCACGATTTTGAAAAAGACCGCGGCCTCCGCATCGACCACATCTGGGCCTCACCCGAGCTTGCCGAAACCTGCACCGACTGCTGGATCGACAAAGAACCCCGCGGCTGGCAAAAGCCCAGCGACCACGCCCCGGTCCTCGCCGAATTCGACCTTTGATAGCGCGATAGAAAAGATGCAAAATAGCTAAGCTTTCAACGCCATAAGGAATTCCAATGAGACGATGTCCTGAATGCCGGCGGGGTCTCAGCATGTGATCTCCCTGCTGGCCGTTCCGACGAGGCGCAGAATTGAATTTATGAAAACAAAACTCCAGCTGCTGATTGCGAATCTGCTGATTGTGACTACCGTTGTAACTGCATACTCACAAGGGCCAACCGCAAAAACTGTCCCGATCCCCAAGACGGACAAGCTAGGCTCTAGTCTTAAATTCGATTTCCCTGATATGCGGGTCGGCGTTGCGGAATATGACGAGGGGCCGACCGGCACGACAGTCTTCTATTTTCCAAAAGGAGCGAAAGGTGCAGTCGATATGCGCGGCGGAGCTCCGGGCGAGGTTAACGCGGAAATACTGCAAAACGCTTATGAACGGCCGATGGTGCAGGCGGTGGTTCTCTCGGGCGGCTCGTGGTATGGGCTGTCGGCGGCGACGGGGGTTGCGAACGAGCTAAAAAGAATGCGCGCTGCAGAGATCGACTACATTCCCGGCGTCGTCGGGGCGATCATCTTTGATGTCGGCGGGCGCCGATTCAGCCGTGTAACGCCGGATGATACGCTGGGTGCGGCAGCGGTACGGAGCGCCGAGGCCGGTTGGTTTCCGCTGGGAGCACGCGGTGCGGGCCGCTTCGCGATGCAGGGCGTTTACTTTCATCGGGGCGAGGGTGCTGAGAACTATGCCGGATGGGCACATTCAGGCCAAGGCGGCGCATTTCGTACGGTCGGACCGACAAAGATCGGCGTGTTTACTGTCGTCAATGCTCTCGGTTCGGTAGTTGGTCGCAATGGGATGACGGTGCGTTGCGGACGAAATGATCCCGGCCAAAACTGCCCGTCTATCGCCGATAAGCTTAAGAATTTTCCACCGATCAAACCGGCTGCGGCCGAGACAGGTGGGCCGATGCCGAATACCACGATCACCCTCGTTGTTACGAATCAAAAGCTGCCGTTCGCGGTTCTTCAGCGTCTCGCGACTCAAGTCCATAGTTCTATGGCACGAGCGATCCAGCCATTCGCGACATCACAGGACGGAGATATTCTCTACGCGGTCACAACGGACGAGGTCGAGAACCCTAATCTCAGCCCGACGGATCTCAGCGTTATCGCTTCCGAAGTCGCATGGGATGCCATCCTCGCCAGCGTGCCCGCCCTTCCCGAACGCGCGAAACCGTTAGCCGCTAGACCGCGGCCGGGATCTCTGCAAAAATTCACCGGCAACTATGAGTTCTACGGCGGCGGAAAACTTGTCGTAAGTTTTCAGGCCGATTCACTATCTGCCAAATTCGAGGGCAACGGCCGAATCTATTTCGATAAAGACAAAACCTATGCAATAACCCCCGCCGAAAACGGTTTGTTCTTAATCGAATCGCCCGGCCGCGAAAGCCTCCGCTTTGACGAAGCGGGCGGAAATGTAGCTGGCCTGACGATGAATCCGGGCCCCTGGGCGATCCGGGCAGAGAAAAAATAATGAAACGATGCCCTGAATGTAGACGCGATTATTACGACGATACGCTGCTGTACTGTCTGGATGACGGAAATGCACTGCTCGAAGGGCCGGCGTCGGCTTCGTCCGGTCATGAACCAAAGACCGCGATACTGCCGTCGCCGGACTTTGCGATGGGGGTCGTTTCGGGCGAGGCAAATACCGAGATGTTTCGCAATTCGTCGGCATCGACGATCAACGGCTCCGATTCGATCGCCGTACTGCCCTTTACAAATATTAGTGCGGACGTCGAGAACGAGTATTTCTGCGACGGCCTGGCGGAGGATCTGCTCAACTCTCTTTCCAAGATCGACGGTCTCAAGGTCGCGGCGCGGACGTCAGCCTTTTCCTTCAAAGGGAAGAGCGTCGGGATCAGCGAGATCGGGGAAAAGCTGGCGGTAAGAACTGTCCTGGAAGGGAGTGTAAGGAGATCCGGCGACAGACTGCGGATAACGGCTCAGCTCATCAATGCTGCCGACGGATATCACCTGTGGTCGGAACGCTATGATCGCCAAATGGATGACATTTTTGCGATCCAGGACGAGATCACCGGAGCCATCGTCGATAGCCTGAAGGTTAAGTTGTTGAGGCTGCCACACCGGGAACCACCAAATCTTGACGCCTACAACGAGGTGTTGAGGGGACGCCACCTCCTCAGCAAGCGCGGCGTTGAGGACCTCAAAAAAAGCCTTACTTATTTCGAACGCGCTCTGGAATTTGACCCCAACTGTGCACCGGCATTGGCGGGAATGGCAGATTCGTACAATTTACTCGGTGCAGGCGACTACGCAGTGCTCCAGCCGAGTGAAGCTTTTCCAAAAGCAAAAGACGCTGCGACTCGCGCGCTGGAGATCGACCCATCCCTTGCAACCGCGCACACTGCTTTAGGGTGGGCGACAATGAACTACGATTGGGATCTGGCAGCTGCTGAACAGCATTATCTCCGCTCTATTTCGCTCAATCCAAACTATGCGACTGCCCATCATTGGTACGCAATGCTGCTCGCCATCCAAGGCGATTCAGATAGGGCGATTGCTGAAATAAGAAAAGCGAGAGATCTCGATCCGATGTCACCCATTGTCAACGCCGATGTCGCGTGGGTCTACTACTACGCAGGGCGTTTTGATGACGCAATAGAGCAGTGTCACAAGATACTCGAGTTCGAACCCGACTTCTCAGTTGCCCACTGGAATCTTGGGCAAAGCCTGAGAGAGAAAGGAATGTTCGACGAAGCGATCGCTGCACTGGAACGAGCCGATGAACTGTCCGGGGGAAACGAAGTCTTCCGGGCCACGCTAGCGCATGCTCTGGGACGGGCCGGAAGGCGGGCCGAGGCCGAGGCTATCCTCGATGAATTTCTCGCCCTCTCGTCGTCACAATTCGTGGCGCCGCACGCAATGGTGCTAGTTTATCTGGGCCTTGGCGATAACGAAAAAGCATTGGAGTGGTTTGAGCGGACAAATGAAGCACGCTCAGACTACGTTGTCGAAACTCTGCGTAACCCCGTAATGGACCCGATCCGGTCACATCCTCGAGTCCAGGAGATATTGAGAACCATTAAGTTCGCAAAACTATGAAACGATGCCCTGAATGTAGACGGGATTATTACGACGATACGCTGCTTTATTGTCTCGAGGATGGAAACGCGCTTGTGCAAGGTTCGGTGCCGTCGCCCGATGAGCCAGCGACGGCGATCTTGTCGGTACCGCCTGTTGTAGCGGGCGGTTTGACGCGGCCTACAGACGAGACGGACGTGAAAACGGCGATTCTTCAGCCACCCGCTACCGCAGGTGGTTCTGACTCGAAGGAAAAGCAGAGCTTTTCCGCTCGGCGAAGTTCGAAGTCGCTGGCGGCGTTGGTCGTAGCGGTTCTGGTTCTCGTTGGCGGATTCTTCGGCTACCGATACTTTTCAGCGCCTAGTTCCGCGGCGATCAATTCCATCGCGGTGATGCCTTTTGAGAATAGGAATTCGGATGCCGACACGGATTATTTGTCCGACGGTTTGGCGGAATCGGTGATCTTTCGGCTGACGCAGATTCCTGATCTGAGGGTCAGCCCGACGAGTTCGGTGATGCGTTACAAGGGGAAGGAGACTGATGTTGCGAAGATCGCGTCCGAACTTGGCGTAGATGCGGTAATGACCGGACGCCTTACCAAGCGGGGCGACAATCTGAACATCACGGTCGAGCTCGTGGATGCCCGCACCAACAAATCGCTGTGGGGCGAGCAGTATGAACGGAAACTGTCGGAATTATTGACCACCCAACGCGAGATCGTCACCGAGATCGTGGGCAAACTACAGCTAAAACTATCGGGCGAAAGCGAACAAAAGCTGGCAAAGAAATACACCGACAACAACGAGGCCTATCAGCTTTATTTGAAAGGTAATTACTTTACTTCCAAGCTTACCAAAGAAGGATTTTTGAAAGGCAACGACTATTTCGAACAGGCCATTCGGCTCGACCCTAACTATGCCCTAGCTTACAACGGAATCGCCTTCAATCAGCTTACGGCTATGGACTGGTTCTCTGAACCGAAGGTGGCCGGCCCAAAGGCGAAGAATGCGGTGGAAAAGGCCGTTGCTCTCGACGCAGACTTGGCAGAGACCCAACAGCTGCGAGGAATGGTCGCACACTGGGTTGAATGGGATTGGGTAACCGCTGAAAGTGCATTTAAGCAAGCCATCAAATTGGATCAGAACGGCTATCGTCCATATGGCTACTACGCCTGGTTCCTAGCGAACATGGGGCGAAACGAGGAAGCGATTGCCGCCGCAGCTAAGGGCCAGCAGCTTAACCCGGTTTCCGCTGAAGCCAATTGGTATCTTGGCATGACACTGCTCGCCGCCGGCAAGACGGAAGACTCGATAGCGAGATTTCAAGCGGCTATCGATATCGATCCGGCCTATTTCTACGCCCATAGCTTTTTAGGACGAGCGTATTTGCAAGTCGGTAAAAGATCGGAAGCTTTAACTGCTTTCAAAAAGGCCCACGAACTCGAAAGCGATAATTCTGAGAACTGGGCAAATCTCGCATACGCCTATGGAGTGACCGGAAACAAAACAGAGGCTGAAAGAATCATCCAGTACTTGCTGGACAAATCGAAAACAGCCTACGTCGCCCCGTATTATTTTGCCCTCGCCTACGCTGGTTTAGGTGACAACGAACAAACATTCAAATGGCTTGAACGTGCCTATGCCGACAAGTCGGACAGTCTCGTGCTTTATCTAACCGCCGATCCTCAAATGAACAGTATCCGAATTGACCCGCGCTACAAGGATTTGCTGAAACGGATGGGTATGCCGGAATAGAGACGAAGATAAGCCAAGCGAATATCTGAACAAAGCGCATGACGAGCGTGACAGGCTGTTGGTCGAACTAAAGGTCACAAAAAGGTGGGACTTCGTGCGAGACGACCCGCGATTTAAGGAATTGGTCAAACGAGTCGGGATCCCGGAATAGGTTGGTTAATTTAACTGGTCATCTGACTGGTCATCTGCTAAAATGTCGTTATGAAAACGAAGACGCGAACGATTAGTGCAACGGAGTTCAAGGCGAAATGCCTGTCCATCTTCGACCATCTTGGTGCTGATGGCATTATCGTCGAAAAGCGAGGCAAGCCAGTGGCGAAGGTAATGCCGATCCGCGAGGTCGACAACTCCGGTCTCATCGGCTCGATGAAAGGGCAGATCAAGATACACGGCGACATCTTCTCTACAGGTATTAAGTGGGATGCTGAATCTTGATACACACATCCTCGTAGCGATTATTGACGAGGAGTTGTCGGCCAGCGAAACAGATCTCGTCATGCGTGAACAGCTCGCGATCTCGGATATGGTTCTCTGGGAACTTGCTAAGCTCATCCAACTCGGACGACTGGAACTAGACCTGGACGGCGTTGCCTTTCACCGCGTGATGGGTTACCTAACCGTTATTCCGATCTCGGTCCAGATCGCCCAACAAAGTACATCGCTCGATTTCAAATCTGACCCAGCCGACGAGATCATCGCCGCAACAAGCATCGTCGAGGGAATCCCGTTGTTGACCCGGGACCGCAAGATCCTCAAGTCACAGATGGTTCCGCTGGCAAAATAGACCTTTAATGCGGGCTTGGCAAGACCCGCGGACATTGATCATTAATGAAGATCGCGTGTTTTTCCCTTATCGCCGTTTTAGCAATCTGCACTTTGGCGGCTGCTCAGTCGCCGGATGAGATCGTCCGTTCGCCGAAGGTTAGAAAGGCTCTTGAGTTTATCAGGACGGTCGAGGCGGAGACCATCGAGGAGCAGATCCGAACGGCTGAGATTCCGGCACCTACGTTCAAAGAAGGCAAGAGAGCGGAATATTATCGTAAGCGTTTCAGCGAACTCGGCCTCGCAAAGGTACGGATCGATGCGGCCGGAAATGTCATCGGCGAACGGCCCGGTTCCGATCCGACAAAGACGCTCGTGATCGCCGCTCATCTCGACACTGTCTTCCCCGAAGGTACCGACGTAAAGGTCAAACGCGAGGGCAGTATCCTTACCGGGCCGGGGATCGGGGATGACGCGCGCGGACTCGCGGTGATGCTTGCGGTAATTCGTGCTCTCAAAGAAGCAAAGATCCAGACTCGCGACAACATCATCTTCGTCGCGGATGTTGCCGAAGAAGGGCTCGGGAATCTTGCGGGTGTCGGGCATCTTGTAAAAGAAGAGTTGAAAGGGGGAATTACGAACTTCATCGGGCTCGACGCTTCGGGCTTCGACGTCGTCCAACGCGAGATCGGCAGCAATCGTTACCGCGTTACCTTTCGCGGGCCGGGCGGTCACAGCTATTTCGAATTTGGCCGTCCGAGTGCGATCCACGCGCTGGGCCGGGCTATTGATAGCATTTCAAAACTTTCGGTTCCCTCAGACCCGCGAACTACATATAATGTCGGAAAGGTCGAAGGCGGGACGACTGTAAACTCGATAGCGCAGACGGCTTCGATGGAAGTAGATCTCAGGTCGATAAGCGCCGCCGAACTCGCAAAACTCGACGCAAGCTTCAGAAAAGCGGTCGAGACAGCACTGAACGAAGAGAATGATGCGAGAAAGGACGCCGCGAGGTTGACCGTCGATATCCAGCTAATCGGCGAGCGTCCGGTCGGCCTGCAAGCTCCTGACGCGCCGATCGTTCAAAAGGTCCTGGTTGCTGATAAGGCCCTCGGCATCAGATCGAACCTGACCGCGAGCAGTACCGATTCGGGAATGCCGATGAGGTTTGGTATTCCTTCGGTAACGATCGGTACCGGTGGCAAATGGCAGGGAATGCACTCGGTCGGCGAGAGCTTTGACATGACAGACAGTTATCGGGGAACCCAGAGGGTCTTGCTTGCCCTACTCGCGGTTGCCGGCACGAAATAGAGGAAAATACAATGAAACGAGTTTTTACATCTGCCATTTGCTTGTCTTTATTTGCCATCCTCGCCACCGCTGCGGCCGCGCAGAACAAGGCGGCTCCCAAGCCTTTTTACACATCCGGCTATTACAACGGCATCGAGATGAGCAGCAAGGAGTCGGGCGACTATTTCGGCATTTCGATCTATCTGACGCAGTCGGCGAACGACACATTTGCTCTCGTGACCGAGGCTCCCATCGGTTCGATCAATGACCCGGTTTTGGTCAAGGCAAAGATGTCGGGCAAGGATATGCGGACCATCGAGTTTTCGCTGCCCGGCGACAATGGCGAACGCAAGTTTAAAGGCACCGTGACGGCGACCGGGCTGACGATGGATTATTTCGACAAAAAACGAGTTCTCAAACGCCAGTGCGCACGGACATTCAGCAACGTTGCGGGGGGCGTCAACGGTGAAGACACCGGCGGAACGGAAGTTTACGTTACCGATAGCGGCGGTAGCTGGTTTGCTCTTGTCTCCATAGCCGAAGGCGAAATGGGCGAGCCAGTCCTGGTTCCCGCCGAGGTAAGTGGCAAAAATTACGACAAGATCGCATTCACTGCCCACGGGAACAAGTTGACTGGCACGATCGGGCGATCGTCGATGACGCTGACCCAGGACGGAACGCGACTGGTCTTAAAGTCTAAATGCTATCAATGAAAAGGCCCGGCTCTTTGTTAGTGCTCTCGCTGTTTCTCGCAGCGCTGCTCGCCGCGCCCGATCAGATCTCTGGTCAAAAGATAGAGACTGGATTTCTCGACCGATCGGTCGTCGTAGAGAACATAGAATATCGCTATCAAGTGTTTGTTCCTCGCGGCTATACGCGTTCGCGGAAGTGGCCTGTGATCCTCGCGCTTCACGGCGGCGGCGAATATGGTGACGATGGAGTTCGGCACACTTCGGTTGCGCTAGGAGCGGCGATACGGCGAAATGTTTCGCGATTTCAGGCGATCGTCGTGCTGCCGCAAGCAAAAGCCGACGGCCAGCCCGGCTGGCAACGCGACAGCGGCCGTGCCGCTATTGCCGCCTTGGATAAGGCAGTTAAAGAGTTCAACGGCGACCCGCGACGGCTTATTCTTACTGGGCTTTCGGCGGGTGGGAACGGCAGTTGGTTCCTCGCGTCTCGATACCCAGAGAAGTTCGCGGCCCTTGTGGTTGTCTGTGGTTTTGTGTCGAAGTTTACGAGCCCGAGCAACCGAATCGAATACCCCGCACTCGCCGAAGGTGCCGATCCGCACACTGAGATCGCAAAGAAAGTCGCCAAGATCCCGATCCGCATCTATCACGGTGACGCCGACGATATTGTCCTGCCCGTAGAATCACGCAAAATGGCCGCCGCCTTAAAAGCTCTGGGTGCAAACTACGAATACTTCGAGCTGCCAAAGGTAAATCATAACGCCTGGGATCCGGCATACAACGACGCAAACCTGATCGAGTGGATGCTGAAACATCAGAAGCCTCGTTAGACGATCTTCATGATCTCGGCGAGCGGTTTGCGAGAAATATCCGGTACTGTCGCATCTTCCGCCGGATAGCCAACCGGGATCAAGACGAACGGCACCTCGTTGCGAGGCCGCCCGAGTATTTCCTGCAGAAACTTCATCGGCGAAGGCGTGTGCGTCAGGGTCGCGAGGCCTACGTTGTGAAGCGCCGCCAGTAAAAGTCCGACAGCGATGCCGACCGACTCCTGCGAGTAATAGGTCGGCTCAGTTTCGCCATTCTCCTCAACCTGCGTAATACGGAAAACAACGATCAGATAAGGTGCGATCTCGAGAAAGGGCTTGTGCTCGTCGGTCCCAAGCACCGCGAGACGTCGAAGCCATTTCTCGCTCATGCGGCCATGATAGCTCTCGTACTCTTCCTTTTCGGCGGCCTCGCGAATGCGCCGCTTGACCTCTTGATCTTCGACAACAACAAACCGCCACGGCTGCATATTCGCCCCCGATGGCGCCGTTCCGGCTGTTGCAATTGCCGCCTCGATCAGTTCAAACGGTACGGCCCGTGCCGAAAATTCTCGCACCGTTCGACGCAGATTCATCAATTCGAGAAACTCCAGCGATCTTTTTCTCTGCTCGATCTCGCCTATATAGTTGAAGTCGAGCTTTCGGTAGTTTGGTGTCGGAAGGTCATCGTTGAAACGCATCATACGCTAGGTTATACTGGTGTTTTGGATAGCATGAACATCAAAAAAGCAATTTTGATCTTCGTCGGCACGGTCTGTGTCGCGCTTGGCGTACTGGGCATGTTTCTCCCGCTGCTGCCGACGACGGTCTTTTTGTTGATGGCGGCGTATTGCTATTCACGCAGCTCTGAACGCTTTCACAATTGGCTCCTCAATAACCGTTTGTGTGGAACCTACATAAAGAGCTACAAAAGCGGCAAAGGCATCTCCGTCAGGCAAAAGGCGACTACGATCACGGTGCTTTTGGCTTCTATCGGCCTGAGCATCTGGCTGCTTGGCGGCGGATTTTGGCCGACTTTGTTCCTTTCAGCAGTCGCTATCGGGGTAACGGTACATATCCTCTGGCTCAAGACTTCCCGCCCTGAAACTGAGTCGATCGAGATCGTATCCGCTGATGAACCCGCTATTTAGCAGGCACTAACTTTCCACCGATCAACTAGCGAAGAAACCTTCCGAATGAAAAGAAGAATCTTCCTTTTCCATTCTCATTAACCCCGCCGCCGAAGAGAATTGGCCCAAGCGGTGTTTCTACGATCAAGCCGGTTGAGACACTCTGCCGATAACTTGCATCGCGGAGCCGTTCGTACGCACTGCCGCCTTCGTACCAAGCTCCGACGTATGCCTTGCCGCCAAACAACGCGGGCAATATCTGACGACTGTGCAGAATACCTATTCCGCCAAAGGCGTAATTACTTCCGCGAAATTCATCGACTCCGTAACCTCCCAAACGAAATGGCCCACCGAGCGTGTACTGACGAAGCACCGGTGCCGAAGTGCCGAAACTTGTTCCGGCGCCGCCGAACGTAAAGAGAGTGTTTCGCTCGCTAATTGGTACGAAGGCTGTCGTCCGGGTTTCAGCCTGTGTGATCCCGTCCTGCCGACCTGCGGTGTCGAAGTAATATCCGATCGAGTTACGCGAGAGAATGCCTTTTCGAGGGACCTGAGCCTGATCGAGTCCGTCGTAGGCCCAGCGAAGGGATGCGAGGGAAAACTTACCCTTGGATTCCGGGAGCAAAGGATCACCGATCCGCAAGGATGCCTTTTCGTAGCCGACCGAGTAACCCGCCCGCATTTCGCTTCGCGGGTTGAAGGTGTAGCCAATATCGACGCCGGCCTGTGCTCCCCAGAATGAATATTCGGCTACGCGCTCGGTGTTTTCGTAAAAAGAAACCTTTCTGCGCTCATACGATAATCGCGGAGCGATAAACACTTTCGAAGTTCCGATCGGCCTGAAATACTCGCTTGCCACCAGAGCGTTCGAACCCAGCCGCAGGTCGTTTCGCCACTCAGCACCACTTCGCCCGACATCGAAAAAGGTCAGTCGAGCCAGCAGGCTTATACTGGCGTCGTCGGTTTCTATGCTATTGACATCAAAGCCGATATCAAGTCGTGTCGGGTCGGTCGGTTTTCCATTCGTTTCATTCGTCAGGATGCTGAGACCGAGCTTTCCATCCTTCTCGGTCAGCTTGTAATTCAAGGCATCAAATCGGCCGGTCCCGGTCAATTCCGAAAGATCCCTCTCAAGCTCGTTTCGGGCACGTTCGTCGAGGGGTAAGCCGATGTATTTGCTTCCCAGCTTTTCCCTGATCGTTCGCTCCGCATCGCGATCACTTCCCTCGATCGCAAGAAACGTAAGAACCGGGTCAGTGTCCGGCTTCTCGCGGGCGGTACGTGCCGCCAGATGAGCCTGCCATTCGGCATCACCAAGCGAAAGCCCGCGAAGCAGCAGTTCTTTCTGCTTTGCGCCGTCATAACCAAGTTTGATTATCTCGTCGCTGGAGCTAAAACTCGCCGTCGTAAACTTTTCCAGGTCTGGGGCAATTATCAGATCAGCCTGCTGCAGACTACGGCGAGAATTGTCCGCAGTCGCGATATTGATCGTTTGGGCCAAGACTCCGATCAGGCTTTCGAGCGATGCACGGTCGGATAGTTGGGTTTCGATATTTACCACGATCAAGATATCAGCACCCATCGCCTTAACTACGTTTGTAGGAATGTTGTTGACCAGTCCGCCGTCGGATAGGATCTTGCCGTCGATCTCAACCGGCGCAAACACGCCCGGGATAGACATCGTCGCCCGAAGGCTCCGCGAGAGCGATCCGCCTTTTAACTCTTCCGAAAGTCCATTGACCATGTTGGTCCCAACGGTGCGAAACGGGATCGGAAGATCGTCAAAATTGTTAACACGTGCGTACGGCAAAGTAACACGGTCGAACAACAAGCCGATCTCGTGGCCGGAATTGAACGCTGTCGGAAGTCTCAGGTCCTTGGGGCTGCCGCGAAGCGGGATCGGGCCAGGAATGTTACGCCGATCCTCTTTTCGACGGAACGAGAGTTTGTCGAACGATGTTGACGATACAAAGAGTTTGTCCCAATCAAGCGTTTCGATAAGCTGTTCGATCTCGGCCGGGGTTTTGCCCATGGCGTACAGAGCGCCGATCAAACCGCCAATACTGGCCCCGCCAATGTAATCAACCGGAACACGGTTCTCTTCGAGCACTTTCAGTACTCCTACATGGGCAAAACCGCGAGCACCGCCGCCGCTCAGAACAAGCCCCACAGTCGGGCGACTGCGAACGGGCGCATCCTGAGCAGCGACCGGAACTTGAACCATTCCGGCTAGCAATACCCATGAGGCAATTAAGCCTGTAAATACCCGCTTGTACATACGTGAGCCACTAAGGACTGCTGCTAGTATAACCGTTTTCTAATTTCCCGGTTCCGACACGCCGTCATGATCGAGATTCGACGAGTTCACGCGGAGGACCGCAAACCCATTAAGAGGCCTGAGAGCCATCAGGCTCATCCTATCTTTACCGACAGCATCGATATCGCACCGCCGTCGAAGCCTTCGACCGGAAAGCTAACTTCATCACCGTCTCTCTGCATGGCGAGCACGTAGAGCAGCGGCAGAAAATGGTCCGGCGTCGGAGCTGAGAGCAGAGCGTCCTTGCCCATAAGTTCGTAATTCGCGAGCGGAGTGTGGTCGCCGGACTCGATCAGCTTTCGCGCCGTTTGTTCAAATCGCAGCGCCCAGCCAAAGGGCTCGACATCCTGTTTTCCCCATGCGTAAGTGTGCAGGTTGTGGACGAGATTGCCGCTGCCGACGATGAGAACGCCTTCGTAACGAAGCGGTGCGAGTTTTTTGGCAAATTCGTAATGCCACGCCGAGGGTTTGGTCTCGTCGATCGAAAGCTGAACGACCGGAATATCGGCATCGGGAAACACATGGCAAAGCACAGACCAAGTCCCGTGATCGAGGCCCCAATGTTCCGTATCCAAAACTATTTCGTCACCCAAAAGATCTATGACCTTTGCCGCCAGTTCGGGGGAACCGGGAGCTGGATACTCAAATTCGAACAGTTCACGTGGAAACCCGCCAAAATCATGGATCGTCCGCGGCACCTTCATCGCTGTCACCCCGACCGCCGGAATGTACCAGTGGGCTGAGATACAGAGAATGGCTTTGGGCTTTGGCACAGAGCGGCCAATGTCGCTCCACGCTTTGGTGTAAGCGTTGTTTGCCAGAGCATTCATCGGATTGCCGTGGCCGAAGAAGATCGCGGGCATTAGGGAGGTCATTTCTTCAATAGTTCCTTCACTCGTTTAAGGAGACGCGGCAAAAGCGTAGACGTTTTCACCAACGACCCGCTCGCAAATGTCGTGGTCATCTTACGAAATGTCGCAACGGCGGTTGGTGAGTACGGCATCCACCAGGCGTCGGGGAGCAGGGAGAGTTTATTGGTGTGGATGTGTTGGGGTTGGACGAGTTCCATGAGGCCTTCGCGACCGTGGGTGCGGCCTCGGCCCGAGTTTTTGAAACCGCCCCAGGGAGTCTGTCCGATGCCGTGAGTGTAGAGGACCTCGTTGATGCAGACCGAGCCGGCCTCGATCTGCTGGGCGACACGTTGGCCCTTTGCTCGATCTCGTGTCCAGATGCTCGCGGTCAGGCCAAATTCGCTGTCGTTGGCGAGGCGGATCGCTTCTTCTTCTGTTGTGAATGTCGCGATCGGCAGCGTCGGGCCGAAGGTTTCCTCCTGCATCGCTCGCATGTCGTTGGTTGCACCGGTGATGACCGTAGGCTCGTAAAAAAGCGGAGCGCGGACACTCTTGTCCGCATCGCCGGTTCCTCCGGCGAGAGCATTTTTCGGCGTCGAAGCGACACCGATGCGGACAGGAGTGTCCGCGCTCCGTCTGCCGCCTGTTTCGATCTTCGCACCGTCCGCAAGAAACTGTGCGACATGATCTTCGACTATCTGGATCTGCCGTTCGGATGACATAGCTCCGATGGAAACGTCTTCGCGATTGCCTGTACCCTGTTTGAGCTGCTTCGTTTTCTCGACGATCTTCCGCGTCAATTCGTCAGCGACGGATTCCTCGACATAAAGCCGCTCGACTGACGAGCATGACTGGCCGCTGTTGCAGAATGCACCCCAAACTGCGGCTCCCGCGGCGAGTTCGAGATTGGCGTCGGCGAAGACGATCATCGGGTCTTTGCCGCCAAGTTCGAGGACGACGGATGTGAGGTTTTTGGCTGCCGCGGCGGCGATCTTTTTGCCCGTCGCGACCGAACCGGTGAACATTATCTTGTCGGGAGCAGCGTCGACGAGGGCCGCCCCGGTGGAACCATCGCCAGTAATTATCTGAACACTATTCTCAGGAAAGCCAGCTTTTTCAAAGATCTCACCGATCTTCAGTCCGACCAGCGGCGTCAGTTCCGACGGCTTGATAACGACCGTATTTCCAGCCATTAATGCCATAACGGCCTCACCGAGAGGGATCGAGAACGGATAATTCCAAGCCGGAATGATGCCGACAACGCCGAGCGGGTGATAGATGATCTTCGACGAACGGCCCATCAGGGCGTAAAGGCCGATGCCGATCTTTGCGGGCCGCAGCAGCTTCTCGGTGTTCCGCGCAAAATACTGCATCAGGTCGAGAACCGGAGCGATCTCCATCGCGATCGCTTCTCCAAAAGGTTTGCCTGATTCCTGTGATATAAGGTGAGCGATCTCATCGACCTGCGACAGGATGACCTCGCGAGCCTGCTTCACCAGCCGCGAGCGTTCGGTGAACGATGTCGTTTTCCACTTAGCAAATGCCTCACGGCCGTTTGTGACCGCCGCAGCGACGTCATCGTCAGTTGCGAGCGGAACGCGGCCGACCTCGGCTCCGGTTGCAGGGTTGTAGGAGATGATCTCTTCGGCTCGCTCAGCTGTGACAACGGCATTCATATTCCGGTTAAGAATACCGTAAAACCGTCGTCACGTGTGAGGAAATGTGATGAGACTAAAGTGCTGCCGGACGAGATCTATAGCCACGCCCGACTGCCTCTGCCTTTGCCCGCTCTGCTGCCAACTGGGCATCTCGGATCAAGATCAGGTCGTTGTTCGTGTTGCCGCGAGCGACGATCAGGCCAGTCTTGTCGCCGGTCCAGTTAAAATTAAGCAGCTTTCCTGACTTGAAGTCAGTCATCTGCACCGCCTCCGAGCCATCTATCGGCAGTTTCCAAATATTGTGGGTGCCGCTCCGATTGCTGGTTACGGTCAGCGACTTGCTGTCCGGAGACCATTGGATCTGGTTTACCAGGTTCATCTCGAGAGCGTTCTCTACCTTACCGATCTTGTCACCCTCGATCGTTGCAATGTAAAGCTTCTTTTCCCATGTATGCACATTGTAGGTACTGAAGGCGATGCGCTTTCCGTCGGGCGAAATACGCGGCGATGTTGAGTTCCAGTCGGCGTGCGAGTAAAACTCCTCAGCCGGTCCGCCCGCAAGCGAGACCTTCATGAGTGAGTTTCGAACCGTCTTTGCCGTCTGCCGCTGAAAGATCACCGTGCTGCCGTCGGGTGTCACCTGCGGATTAAAATCTGAGAATTCGGTCCCGCCCGAGGTCAGCTCGACCAGGTTTTTTCCGTCAGCATCGACTCGGCAGATTCGGGACGTTTTATCTTTTTGAAAACTGAAAACAACGTATCTTCCGTCCGAAGTTAGAAAAGGAGCAGCCGCAAAGCCCTTTTCGGCCAGTAATTGCCGGCTGTTCTTTCCATCGGCGTCAGAGATCCAAAGGGTGGACGTCTTGCCATCTGTTTTCGTAAAGATCAGCTCGCCCGTTTTGGTCTGGACTACCCCAAACTGCCCGTCCAAGGTGCGAGCCTCTGAGCTCAACTGCAGGCCGTCCGTACCCTTCGGCGACATTTTCCACAGCGATGAAATATTGTCGCCCTTCAGCGTAACTATCGTCTGGCCGTCATGCGAAAGCCCGATAGCGAAATAGTCGTTAAAGTCGTTGGTAACGACGGCGGCATCCATCCGCGGATAGGACGACCGCCAGATCTGCATCGGATCGCCCTGTGACTCTCTCGCGGTAAACAGGAAGCCGGAGCCGTCACGAAACCATTGAAATCCACCGATGCCAAAGAACTTGCCCTCGCTCAGCGGCCTAAACTTTTTCTCATCGATGACGATCTCGCCGATCGTCATATGGCCTATGTTCCCGCCCTCACGCCGGCCGGCAGCGATCAGGATCGTTCGCCCATCGGGCGACCATGCGGGCTGCGGCGAGAAAAGTTCAAACTCCGTCTGCGACGTCCGGATCAATTCCTCGGTTTCGAGCGTAGCCGCGTTGACCGTAAGGACAATATCTTCGTTCGTATTCGACGTGTGGCGCAGGAAAGCAAAACGCTTGCCGTCCGGCGAAAATGTCACTGCCGAATCTACATCCTCAATCAACTTTTTCGACGTACCGCCCAGGGTCGGCACCTGATAAAGCGTGTTTATGAGATAGTCGCTGCGGGTCTGACAATAATAGACATAATCACCGCCCGGCGAAAATGATACTGACCCCAAGTTCAAATTCGTCGCCGGAACTATCGTCACCACACTGTCCGTCGTTATCTGGCGAACAACGAGACTTCGGTTGCCCAGTTCGCCGGCAACGTAAGCGACATACTTCCCGTCCGGCGAGATGGCCGGAGCTAAAACCTTTCCGTCGGTGTTGATCCGAGAGATCTGCGGTCTTTCAAAAGCTGTCTGAGCCAGCGCCGGTTCCCCGCCAAACCAGTTATAAAACGCTGCCCCGATGACCGTTACAAGGATCAGCGACGCCAGCGTACCGAAAGCCATCTTCCAATAGCCGCGTTTCTGCAGACTTCCCGCCTGGAGCTCGCCGGGGCCTGCGGTCAAGGCTGCGGTCCTGTCAGTCGGATGATTTGCGCTGATCGTCGTGTGAATGATCGTCGGATTCTCGCTGAACTGCGGCGACGACGTCACGTTGCTCAGCCGTTCACCGCTGTTCGCGTGTTCGATCGCGTAGATCACATCCTTGATATCCAGCGCGAGGTCTTTGACGCTCTGATATCGCTCTTCGCGGTCCTTCTGCAGAGCCTTCCGAACGATCCGGTGAAGTTCTGCAGGCAGATTTGGCAGCAGATTCTGGATGGGTTCCGGTTCCTTGTAGATCACGGCGGCCATTGTGTCTGCAGCCGAACTGCCATTGAACGGAGCCTGGCCGGTCAGCATTTCATAAAGGACAACGCCGACGCTCCAGATATCGGTTCGCTCATCGACCTCCAGGCCGCGAGCCTGTTCCGGCGACATATAACGCGCGCTGCCCATGACGGTACCCGGTATTGTTTTATTGCTTTCGTTGCCGTTTACATCCGTGAGATGAGTCGGTTTGGCGAGCCCGAAATCGAGCACCTTTACGATCGAATCCCGCCGGACCATGATATTTTCAGGCTTGATATCTCGGTGAACGATCTGCGCGTGATGAGCCGCGACGAGAGCGTTTGCGACCTGTTCGACGATCTTCAGGATGCGGGTCACGGTCAGTGATTCGCGTTTCATCACCTCGCGAAGCGTCGATCCATCGACAAACTCGGTCGCGAGAAATGTCCCGTGCTCATTCTCGCCGATCTCGTAAATCGTGATGATATTGGGATGATTTAACGCCGAAACAACGAGCGCTTCCTGGCGAAAGCGGCCGATCCGGTCCTGATCACCGTTAAACTCTGACGGCAAAAGCTTTATCGCCGCACCTCGGTTTAGCTCGGCATCGTGAGCGGCATAAACCTCTCCCATTCCGCCCTCACCGATCTTTGTGCGAATCTCATACCGTCCAAAATGCTTACCCGTGATCATCTTCAGTCACCGACACGTCTCCGTAAATGGGAAACACCGCGCAGCAGGCGAATATGACAATTAACTTGCGGGCCAATCATGCGGTGTTTCAAACAACAACTGACTACTTCTTTAAACGGGTCAGTCGACAAAAAGTTTTATTTATTTTGTAGAGAGAGGGCGATCCAAGAAATGGAACCACGAAAGCTCACAAAAAAACACTAAAAAGCATGAGCTTTCTAGTGTCCTTTCGTGAGCTTCGTGGTTGCTATTCCTAAGCCAACATACGCTCGATGACGCCATAGCTTGCATCGATAGCTTCGTTAAGTTTGTCGGGTTCGGTGCCGCCGCCTTCGGCCATGTCGGCCTTTCCGCCGCCGCGGCCGCCAACGATCGGGGCGATCTCGCGAATGACGTCGCCGGCCTTGACCCGGCCGGTCAGGTCGTCAGACACGCGGACAATGATGCCGACCTTACCTTCGTCCTTGCGTCCGAGAACAACGACGCCCGACTTGAGCCGAGCGAGTAGCGTATCCGACAACTGACGGGTACCGTTCCCATCGAGGCCTTCAACGATCCTGCCTAGAACCTTGACTCCATTTATCTCGCGACTCTCATCGCCGTTCGACTGACCACTGGCCACCGACCCCTGCCCACTGCCGAGCGCCATCTTCAGCTTCAGCTCGTCCATCTCCTTGCGGGTCTTCTTCAGTTCTTCCTGAAGACGAGCGATGGCGTTCGGTAAATTGTCCCTTTGCGTGTTTAAAGCGCCGAGCGAAGCGTCGATGAGTTTTTCGTCGTCGCGAAAACGCGCAAAGGCATCGAGCCCCGTGATCGCACGAATACGCCGAACACCCGA
Source organism: Acidobacteria bacterium Ga0077534 (assembly GCA_001464455.1). GTDB lineage: Bacteria > Acidobacteriota > Blastocatellia > Pyrinomonadales > Pyrinomonadaceae > OLB17. Next base: position 199,938 of record LNEI01000027.1, on the reverse strand, counting down.
CGCGATCGCCTCATCTGACGTGATCTTGAACGAGCCAATGTCACCGGTCGCCCGCACGTGTGTGCCGCCGCAGAGTTCTTTCGAAAAAGCTCCGTCGCCGACGCTCAGAACGCGGACATCCGACCCATATTTTTCACCAAACAAGGCCATCGCCCCACCGCGTATCGCCTCTTCGATCGGCATTACGTTCGTGTTTACAGGATCGTTGCGTAGGATCTCGCGGTTTACAAGGTCTTCGATCTCAGCGATCTCAGCTGCGCCAAGCGGTTGGTAATGCGTAAAATCGAAGCGCAGGAATGTCGGCGCCACGACCGAACCTCCTTGCTTAACGTGCGTGCCCAAAACCTCGCGCAAAGCTGCGTGTACGAGGTGCGTCGCCGTATGATTTCGCCGCGTCGCATCGCGTTTTTCCACATCGACACTCGCAACGACCTCATCCCCAACGCGAAGCGTTCCGCTCGTAACTATTACTTTGTGAATGATCAGTCCCGACACAGGCGAATACGTATCGGCAACTGTTGCCCTCGATTCAGCCCCGACCAAGACACCCGTATCGCCAACCTGCCCGCCCGCCTCGGCATAAAACGGCGTGTTATCAAGCACTACGCTGCCCTGGGCCGAAGCCGTAAGCTCATCGACCGCAGTCTCACCGTCGAGTATCGCCACGATCTTTGCATCTGAGATCTGCGTAGCCTCGTAACCGTGGAAACGGTTTGAACCGACCTTCTCAAGCAGCGCAGCATAGACGGGCGAGGGTTCACCCTTTCGTTCGGTCTTCCCGACGCTGCCCTGTTTTTGGAGCTCCTGCAAAGCTGCATCAAATCTGGAATTAAAATACTCTTCTTCAAACTCCAATCCCTTCTCTTCGAGAAAAACCCTGATCAGATCCCGCGGCGTGCCAAACGTATCGTAAAGTTTGCCGATCGACAGGAACAGATCGTTATCCCTGGGCGTAGAGGAGGTAATGCCCAGATCATTCAGTTTACCGAGGCCGACCGTGACCGTATTCCCAAACCGCTCTTCCTCGATCCGCACCATCTTTCCGATAAAATCGCGCTGAGTCGCGAGTTCAGGAAACGCTCCGTGCATCTCGTCTACGACAACGTCACAAACCTTATAGAAAAACGGTTCATGCAGGCCCAGATGCTCGCGGCCATGGTAGATGGCGCGGCGCATTATCTTGCGCAGGACGTAATTTCGCCCTTCGTTGCCGGGCAGGATGCCGTCCGCAATAGCGAACGCCGTCGAGCGCGCATGGTCGGCTATCACACGGCTCGCAAACTGTTGTGTTTCGGTCAATTCTCCGTAGCTGCTCATTGTCTTGATTATATTACATTCGCAGCAAAGCACGCGATTTTGCGAAAGCCCGCGCGTAAGCAAGGGCGAAACCTCTAACTCGCGTGTATCGCCCGTGCTTACGCGTGGGCTTCTGCATAGATCGCCGCGATTATGCTAGAGTTTTCTATATGACTGGAAACGAGATAAACCCATTATCTTACTGAGTGTTACAGGTCGATACAGGGTGCTTTCCAGATACAGGCTTAAACTCTATATTAACCCGTAACGCCGTATAGCGTTACGAAATCAGGTACAGGTAATCACCCCGCCTTTCGATTCGACTGGTTCAGTTGTCAAAGATCAAAAAACCAATGCCTAATGGCCTTCGGTGACTTCCCGCGTCAGTAGATCGCACGGATCACATTTTAGGGCTTCACAGAGACGGTCTAACGTCTCAAAGTAAATGCGCGTAGCATCCCCGTTCTTGAGCTTCCGAAGATTCTCATAGGCGATGCCTGAATCTTTGGCTAGGCGGTACAAGGTTATGCCGCGTTCCTCCAGCAATTCTTCGAGTCGTACTTTTATCACGTCTGCAATCATACTTCATTTATACCCCCTTAAAAATAATCTGTCAAGATAGTATATTTTGATAGCTACGCTATTGACATATACTCTCTTAAGATAGTATATTATTCTCACAGTCGAAATGACTGAAGGAGGAAAAGTAATGAGTACATGGATTCACAGAAACGATCGGCCCAAGCGACAGCTACCGCCGAAACACCCGCGTCTACTAAAGCTCGATCAAGACTTAATGAAAGATCAGAGCAGAGACTTCGACTATATCAACCTATGCGGCCCCGGCTTTCGCCTTCGCGTGTGTGTCATGCGTGATCTTGACGGTCGGTTCTTTGCGAGTACGCAATGCGGTAAAGCCTATCGAGTAGAAGGTGGCAGCCCTAGCGGTGCCGTGCGGATGCTCCAGATAGGTCTACACCGTGATCTAGCTTGGATGCGAAACGCCGAAAGGGAAACGCTCAAGGCAGTTTTAAACGCATAGGAGGCATGATGTTCGATATAAACCAATATTCACCAGTGAGCAGACGTCTGAAGGCGTTTCACGCGAAACACCCCGAAGGACGCATACAGACCAGCATCGTCACCGTTGACCGTGAGTTTGTTGTTATCCGTGCTGAGCTGTATCGCCAGCCGGATGATGCAAGCCCGTACAGCGTCGGCCATGCTTCCGAGGTTGCCGGATCTTCGCAAGTAAATAAAAAGTTCCACGTTGAAAACTGCGAAACGTCAGCGATAGGCCGGGCGCTAAGCAATGCGGGATTTGATGCCGGGAGGCAAGAAACTAACGGGCATGGGATTGCGGAAGAGACAACGGACGTCGAACGCTACCGTGTTGGCGTTTTCACGGTAGCCGTAACCAACGGTAAGGCCGTCTGTGACTGTCGAGCTAAGAATGGATGCCCGCACGTTAAGCAAGCACTTGAGCAGGCCCTAGAGGCTGCGTAATGAGAAAGGCTTTCATAACCGCCAAGTAATGAAAGCCCTTCAATCGTTCAATTACAAAATGGAGAATCGAACTATGAAAAAGACTACCACGAAACACGGACGGGGCGACGTAAAGGCCGCATCAAACGTCGTAGCGTTTCCAAATATCAACACTAATAAGCGGCTAGGCGACCTATCAGGCATTATTGATGATGCAAATGGGTTTGATCTACGAGAGTTTCTAATGCAAGGGATAACGAATGACTTACACGTTCGCCCGCACGATAACGGGATCGCTTTTATAGACGCATCCACGGGGCGACTTGTTTGGTTGCTGGTAGACTGCAAGCTGCCGCGTTAAGCTGCTTCACCCAACATGAAGCGTTAGCTTTGTAGCCCTAGAACGTTTGAACAAAGAAGGTCGTTTCGGCGACCTTCTTTCATTTATTGAACTTTCGCATATTCTTTCAGGAACTTCTTAGCTAACTTTTTCGCGACCGCTTGCTTAAATGCCCCGTCCGTATCCTCTTTGACCCAGACAGCCCGCAACCTTTCGCCTTGCCGGATATACGCATCGAATTGCCCTGATGCGATATGCCCTGCACCTAATTGACGGCTAGGAAATTGCTCAAATGCTATAAGGAAATCCGCATCGTCGGAACTATCGACTAGAGATAGCCCGCTCTGCCCGTCGAGCAGCTTAACGATAGCCTCTCGATCCCCTGCGTTTGCGTTAACGTAGAACTTTGTAAGACCTTTCAACTCTGCGATCTTTCCATAGTCATATTCCCGTTTTTGAGCAGATACGGAGAAAGCGAGAACAATCAGCGACAATAGCAATATTAGACGGTTCATAATCCCTTTAGGCCGGACTACCTGCTCCAGGCTTATTCAAAAGCGTTAGCAGTGCCCGTATTCGCTTCGACCAGTCATCCTTCCACTTGCGAGGCATCGTATCTCCAAGTTTCATTTCGACTTTCTTGGCCTTTAGTATACGTTCAAGATCCGTGCGTGATATTCCGAAGCCTAAAGTCTCTGTGACGCTTCGTAAATTTATGTCATTGCCGGAGGCAACCGGGGCAATCTCTATACGCTCATCATCAAGTAGAATATAGAGGTTGGTGTCACCCTTCAGGAACACCCAGCCCTTGCTATTACTGGTAAAGAGTACGGCCAGCATATCGGTATCCTGCTCTAAGCGATCACCTTTAAACTCAATTCCTACGGACATCAAGAGAACGGTTGGATGACCCGTCATTCTACCTGATCCATGCGGGCTAGACGCCAGATTATCCGCTAGTCCGACTGCAAACGACTCGCCGAATCCGATTAGATTTTGCGGCTTCGTAGATATCAGGCTCTTGTCTTTGAACTTGTCGTACTGAATTATCAGGTCCTTCAACTTTTCCTTTTTCGCGCGGGCTTTGAGGTCATCGATACTGACCTGAGCTGACGCCGCCGCTGCGAGCGATAACACCGCGCAGATTAAGACAATGACTTTCATGTTGTTAGGAGCCTCCCGAAGTTTTGAACGGCATCATATTTCAAATCGACGCAATAATCAATGAATGACTGGCCTCCGTGCTTCCATCGCTTCCCGTTCCACCAGCCTAGCCCTGAACTGATCTAACCGGGCGATCATCTTCTTTCTGTCTAGCTTAAGAACTGGAGGCTTCTCACTTGCCTCATTGATCGTGCTGAATACACCCCGTGCTATCGCTGAAGGTAGGCAAAGGGCCATCAGAGCCTTTGTAAGCTCCTGTGAGAGCGTCATACGAGCAACGCCCGCTATTATTACCTTTCGTGTTTCGTCGTTAATTACCATATTTCCACCGCTTCCTGTTGTGTGTCATTTTGACTCGCTGAACCGCCTAGAAGTTTGCCGACTGACACGGCTATTCGAATGGCCTGATCTTCGCGGCAAACACCCTCATATAGTTCGATGCGTGTAGCACAGGTTAGATCGAAATCAAGAGCCTCGATAGAGTCCGGGCCATACGTCGAATACATGCCGCTAAGCTCACTTGGACGCATTCCCGCGTTTCTTGCGGCTAGCGCTAGCCATAGTGTTCGATCCCCGCTCTTCAGGAAAGTTTCCGAGCTGCTGAGCGCCCGGATCACCTCCGCTCACTGCCGCGATGTTACCGCCTGATTGCACCCACTGGATCAAAAACTCAGTGTCAGGTTCATCAAGCCAATCGGTCGAGAATTGATCGTCAGAGACGGCCTCTCCGACTACCAGCTTAGGACTAACGCTGAGTTCGCAGATTCTACGAAGCACTTCTGCTCCCTCCTGAATCGCGGTTTCCGTTTCGACCGCCTTATCAGTCTGGTCGGGTTTTATAAGCCCCTGCTCTATCCACGCACTAGCCGCAGTACCCGCCAGTGCTTGCGGCATCTGAGCGTAGCGGAATAGAACCGAATACTTCGAGGGTTTCTCGAATTTGAATGTAAAACCGCTAGGCACCGTTAGATCAACGATTACCTGCGGAGCCTTTGCTTTGTACGCTGCTAAGTGTTTGTTCATAATGATTAGTAGTACATTCCTAGTGATCTGAATAGCTGAGTGCTACGCGTTCCGTCGTTTTCCAATACCGTGTTAACGGCGTTAAAGACGTTATTTTCGTTTCCATCAATACCCGCCACGAATACCGCTCCCGGCGTTGCTGTGGTTATCTTTTGATCGAGTCGCTCGACAACTTCGCCGACATAGCCAAGCATCGCGTTAGTTCGGTCGGTGACCGCCGCTAGAACGTTATTGGTTTTCTCTTGCATTGCCCCGAATCCACCAAACGGATTAGTGAAGTTAAGCCCGGCATTGCTCGACGTAGAACTACCAAACGCCGATGATCCGCTTGATGATTGTTGGAAGGCACTCCCGGCAACCGCTCGACCAGCACCGCCAGCACCTAACGCGATGCCCGCCATAATCGCGGAAGCCTGAAAGAAGCCCGCTGCCGCCGCTGGATTCCAGAAGAGTGCTGCAATGCCCTCTGCAAGGTAGAAAAGCGATTTAACAGCCGCCTGTGCCGCTAATCCGGCTAACACAGACGCTGTTAGCTTTCTCATTGCGTTCGGCCCTGCCGTGCCAAGCAATACGAACTGCTCGACTATCGAGCCGACACCGTTAGCGAAGCTCGATATAGCCCCCTTGCCCATTTCAGCAAGGCTAGTAGTCACTTCTTTGAGCGATCCACCCAAGCCAAACAGAGACTTTGTACTCCCGCCCGTTTGCGTGGCATCTGTCGGCGTTTCGAGCGTGTTAGGGAGTACCAGCTCACGCTCTTTCTGCTGGTCAATTAACTTCTGGTATGCGTCCGCCTCTTTGCCCCATGCGTCACGGATAGCCTTTGAGTTTTCTAGTATCTGCTGAGCGATCCGCTCATCAAGCACAAGCCGCTCATCGAGGCTTTCAGTCAATGCCCGCTCTTGCTGTAACAGGGCAACGCGGAAGTCACCTACCTTCCGGGCATACTCACTTTCTGAGAGGATTCCTAAAGCTAGATCCTCTTTCAGATTCGCAATGTATGTATCGCCCTTAGCTCGTGCAATGGCTAACTGACTTGCGGCCTCTTGCTTTTCGATCTCGGTACGCTTTTTAGCCTCCGTCTCGACAACGCCGGTGATCGTCTTTTCTCTATCGCCGCGAAGTTTAACTATCTGGTCGTCAACAGCCTTTAACGCTCGGTCAAGACTGATCTGAAGGTTGCTAACTTCAGCCGGGGTTTTGCCCTGACTGTCTAACAGAAAGGCATCCCGCAGCATCTTTTTAACTTTCTCGGAATACCGCTGAAAATTGCCCTCGCTAACATCCCGCCATTCATCCTCTGAGGTTTTTCTGTCAAGGAACGACTGTTCCCATAACTGCTGAGCCTTTTCCGCCCCTTCGACCTGCGTTTGTATCAACAAGCGGATGTGATCTTTCTGAGCTTCCAGCTCACGCTTTAATGCAGCCTCTCTTTCCCTTGCCCGTTTTTCTGCCGCCGCTTTTGCTGCTTCAGTGTCCGTCGCGGTCCCCGATTTACCGGGAGTAGTCGGGTTCAAGTGAGTCAGGTTTAACGGATCGAACAAGGGCCGACCGGGAATGTCATTAGGTAGAGGGGCTCCCGCAGGTCCCGCAGGTCCGCCCATATCCTGAAGGTTCTTATTCCAAGTGATTAGGTTGCCGAAAAACAGGAAGGATAACGCCCGCCCCGCCGTCGTTTGGCTGAAGTCGTAAACTTCTTGAGCTACTGCTTTAAGGCCCCGGATGGTCTTAGCGACATCTTCGCCCCATGCCTTAACTTCACCTTTGTTCTTAGCAAGCCCGCTCGACATCTCCGACATCGTGCCTGTAAAATCCCGAAGCAATGGCCCCGCAAAGGTTCGCCCAGTAGCCGCCGCTTGAGTACTAACATTCTTTAGTTCGTCACTGAATCGCTTGGCATCCTCAAGGGCTGACTGTGACATTGTTTGCCCCAGCTTCTTAGCCTCTTCCGTGGCGCGCGACAACGAGCCGGACATCTGAATGATGACCGGGATCAGTTCCTTGCCTTCGTCACCGAGCAACGCGGTAGCCGCTGCCGCTCTCTCTTCCGCTGTCCGCTTGCGGGCAATCGCTGCAATAGCCTGCTCTAACGCGGCCTCTGTACTCTTAGCCGTTACGCCATATTTAGCAAGACTCTCAGCCGCATCTTTGTCACCAGCCGCCGCTTCACCTAGCTTGACGGTGAAATCCTCGACGATGCCCTTAACATCCTCGAACGAAACCCCCGCCTTTTCAGCATTGACCCGCAGGGCCGATAGCGTCTCGGAAGTAATGCCCGTCTTACGCTGAAGCTCTAGCAGAGCGTTTCCATAGTCCGCCGTGGTCTTAGTGAGTACAGCGATGGACACCGCCGCAGCTGCCGCAACTTGCCCCGTGCGAACGAGTCCATTACCGAGAAACTCCCCAATTGCCTTTCCCGTTGCAACCGCGTCTTTTTCGAGTTTCTTTACATCCTTCGCCGTCTGCTCTAGGCCATCCGACGCTTGTTTGTGGTCGGCCCTGATCCGTAATGTGATATCGCTTGATTGTCCGAGTGCCATAAATGCCTTTGTCCTTCCGCGTGGGGCGGATTCAAAGGCATCAAACAGACACCGAACCTAATTGTGAGAGTGGGCTAGATCGCCCGCCGTAGTTGATCGTTTCTGAAGATCGTGGCTATGTGGGCTTCACTCAGTTTCTGCTCGTGAATTTGCCCGTCGTGCCGGACTCTGAAGCATAGCCGCTTCGTGCCGTCCTTTGCGGTTTCAATCCAGAAGCCGCTACGTTCGCAGCCGAAGTGACTGCAATCTGTGTTGATCGTAGTTCTTTCCATAGTTCCCATAAATCCCGTCGTTACATGTGGAATGACGAGGTGCTGAATTCAATCCTGTCTTGAGTCTGGATGCCGTACCTCATAGCGTCTAAGAGGTGTTCGATCTGGTTCTTTGCAGGCTCTTCGACCCAAATTCCTTGAATCTGGTTCTTCTGATAATTGCTGATTTCCCGAATGATATTCTTTGACCCAGCCGCTATCAGCAACGAATATTTGCGGACTCGGTTAATCCCGGTAAGCACCGACCCCGCCCCCTTTTCACTAGGGGCAATACGGTAGCCCGCTTTCCTAAGTGACTCGATCATTTCCGGCCTGGCACTGTCGGCGATGATCTGCACATCCTTTCTCACTCCTATCTGTTTGAACTTCTCGACCATCGCGGGAGCATCTAACCCCGGCTGATAGAGCAGCTCTTTGACTATCAATTCCTTTTTGGGCGATGCGTCTCTAACGTGCCCAGCAACTAGAGCCGTGGGATCGCTGAAACCGAAGTCGAGGCCGTAGAAATGAATGTCATCGCCTTGCTCGTAGTACGGAACGCCCCCGTAAGCTAAGCCCTGTTTATTAACCGTCTGCTTGATCTGGGCTTGCGGGAATTCCACACCCGTTCTGTAATCGGTATATACGAGCCCCTCGACTACTTGCCCCCAAAGTCCTAGCCCATAGACGCGGTAGTAATTCGGGTTTGTATCCTTAGTGCTTTCAATAAACTTTGCATAGCTGGGATCGATCGCTAGGAGCTGCTCGTTGTCGTTGTACGTCGAATGCAAGAACTTATGACCAGCGGGCTTTTGCTGGTGAATCTCAGTGTTTAACCAGTGGAATTCATCGACCGGGTTATAACAGAGCGTCACCTGTACCCGCTCGAAACCGCGAAGGCGAAGGCGTAACTGATCGAGAACTTTACGAGACGTTACCTCAGTGGCCTCTTCTATCAGAATGCGATCGACGCCGCTGATTGACTTCACTTTCTCGACATCATCAAGACCGACGAAAACGAAGGTGACGCCCGTTAGCTTGTTCGTGATCTGCAACGGGCTTTTGAGAACGTCGAAATAATCCTCGAATGACCATTCTGCAATTACCGTTTTCAATTCGGCATAGACCGAATGAGCAAGGGTGTTGAAAAACTGCCTAACGCAAAGGGTTTTACGTCCCTGTCGTACAGGCTCAAAGCTCTCGATTATCTCTTTCTGACACGCGAATCGAGACTTACCTGAACCCGCCGAACCGTACAGATGCAAAAACTCCGAGTAGTCATCAAGCAGGGGGATATAAGCCCGGTTGAAGAATGATTCATCCGAGAAATCGACCTCTATCTTGTTAGCCGCTGCCTGCATTAGTCCTTGCGTTTGGGCTTGATAACCTTGGCAACTTCGATATCGCCTTCAACCTTTACCGTCGAGTTGTTCGTAACGTTTAGAGCCTTTCCTAGCTGTGCATACGCTGCGATGCGCACCGAACCCTTTTCATCTGTCCTTGCTAAGTCCGTAACCTCTTGAAACCATTGGTTTTTCGTGATTATCACTTGTTCGAGCCGGGCATCAATGCAGGCACGAATCAAAGGTTTTGCAAGGTTTTCCGTTCCGATGGACGAAAGAGTGCGATCGTTCCCTTTATATCCCGCCTCCCGTGCCGCTGCCGTTGCGTTAGGATTGATCAAATACGCCTCTACGAATAGCCGTTGTTTGTGGGTGAGTTCGTCTTTCATAAAGTTTTGAAGGTGGAGGCTTAGGCACTCACGCTAAAGCCTCCACTATTGCAACCCGCCGCTTCAGTGGGGCGAAAACGACGAGCTGCAAACCTAAGCTGTTGCCTGCTGCTGCAAGAACGCTTCGAGCTGAGTCGGAGTAAACGACTCGTACTGTCCTCGTGTGATCGTCGCGCCATTCGGCCATGTCATCGTTTCTTTCCGCTTGTCGGCCTCTGATGGTGGAGGAGGATCGAATACAGTACCGCCTTCGCTAATAAAGAGGCTCTGTGCGTCGGATGAAAGGCTCTCGAATGTCTGACGGCTCAAACGTCGTTCCGGCTTGATAAGCCCCCAGCTTTGAGCCGCTCGGTGTTCTGCGAGTAATACCGCTTCTTGGAAGTCGCTCTGCGAGATAGTGGTACCCGGATTGCGTTCCTTGAACTTCTCATAGGTTTGAGGATCGCCCCGCTCAATACTTGCGGCTAGAGTGTCGGCGAATTGTGCGAATTGTTCTGATCTCGGTGTCATGATTGTTTCGCCTCCACGATTGCAGCCTGAAGCAGATTTCTAACGTCGGTTTCCCAGTCCGCGATGGGCGTGTATGCCTTTGAACCGTATGCAGTGAAGCCGTCAGCATTCGCAGCCATTCCAAGGCTTGCCGATGGCTCGATGCCTTTTGCGGATTCGATAACCCCGCGGGCTTTCAGCAAAAGCTCGTTGCTCTCATGGCTGCTGTCGAGCAATTCCTTCACCGTCTGCTTGATTCGATCGTTAGCGGCCTGCCGTTGTACCGCTACGTCATCGATCTGTTTGAATAGCGAAACCGCAGCCTGTGCCGCTTCCTTGGCCCGTCGCTCTCGATCGGCCTTGGCTAGGATTGCCGCTCGTTCGGCCTGAAGTTCATTAACTCGCTTTGAAGCCGCGTCTGCTGCCTGTGCTGCGGCAAGTTCCGAAGGCGAAACGTTTTCGCCTGATAATATTTTTGCTTCTAATACTGCTGCCTGACTCATTTTCGTATCTCCTTTATTTCGCGAAGCTGTTCAATTTCGCAACAGTTTCGGCCATAGATTGCATTTTCCCTTCCCGCCCAAATTCAACGGGTGCGCTTGGTGGGAGTTCCGTCTCCGTGATAACGACAGCTCCGCTGCCGTCTGTCGAGCTAAAACCCGCCTTTGCGAGTGATTCGCGTGTCGATTGTTTGGACTGTTTGCCAACGATTTTGATTGACCAGTCGTTACTTTGTTTCGTACTCATAATTTGTCGTCGCTCCTTAATTGCTTTCCATCATTTCCAAAAGTTGCGGGCTAACCCGCCGTGCTAAATCCTTTGCTGCTTCTATCGAGTCCGGGTTATCCGGGCTGTCGTATTCCTTCATAATCTCCTCGATTCGCCGCGCCTTGATCGGTAGAAAGGCGTCAGAGTTTTTGATCTGGGCTATTGCTTCGTCTCTTTGTTCTCGTGTCATGCCTTCACCTCCGCGTAATCCTCGATTATTTGGCCGCAATTTGGGCAAGGTAGGTTAATAACGTCATACGCACCGCAATCGCACCGGCTTTTAATGGGCTTTTGCTTAACGTCACACAGAACGTCACACGGAACGTCACACTCTGAAGTCTCGGTATTTATTGAACTCTGATTGATTTGTGACGGTTGTGACGGTTGTGACGGTGATTCGCCTATATAATCTAATCTGACTGAAGCCCCTTTCCTTGCTGAAGGCCCAGTTTTGCCCAAAAACTCAACGAAAATACCAACCTCACGCAAGTTCGGATCGAGTCTTTGAAGTTCGCCGCGTAAACCTCTCGATGTTTTCGGGAAGTCCTTTCGCTTAGTACGAGGATTGTCAGGCGAAATGTCCGCCTGCTTTCTTATCTCTTCGAGGAAATCCTTCAACAGAATCTCTCGATTATCAGGCTTGGTGGCTTCGCATAATTCTTGCAGCACCTCAGCTAACGTCGATCCTTCGAGAACGAAAGAGTGTGACGCATCGCGATTTCGGTTGTATGCAAGCATGAAAGAGCCTTCAGGGAATCCCAGTGCAACCTCTGCCGCCGTTCCCCATTCAGCGAAGTCAGCCATTCTCGGTGACTCCGAAAGCAGAACAGAGTCAATCTTTCTGAGGGCTGCCGACACCGCCATTACTAGGCCGGTGAAGATCGCCGTTCGATGTTCATCAAACTCGGCCCAAAACTGTCGCTCTGATTGGCGAGCCTCTTTCGTTATTGGACTAAGCTGGACGGTCACAGACCTATCTATAAGATCAGAACGGCTCGCGAAGTTGCCGATACCATTCAATAGAATGGGCCGCTTGGCGTCGAAGAGCGTTTCCTCATCATTCTCATACAGAGTCCGTGTTGAAAATCCGCCTCCGGTCGCTATACGGCATAGAGCGTCAGACAGCCAGTCAGGGATGTTGGAGATGTTGTCGTAGGAATTTACCCAGCCGTTATTAGCCGCAATCATCAAGTCTTGCACGTCACGCGGACAAGATCGGTGAGATGGGACGCTAGGGTCTGTAAGCTCTTTTAGAACCTTTGCCGTCGTACTCTTTGCGGTTCCTGGCGGGCCTGTTATAACAAGAATCGGGAAAGGCATGTCAGGGCGAAAGCATGTGACAAGCCAACTTAGAATGAGTAGGAAACCACCGTCACAACCGTCACATTCGTCACCACCGTCACGGATGTTCAGAAAACGCCGCAGCAGTGAAATGTCACCCTTACCTGAAGGCGTGGGCAATGCCCTCATGCCTTTACTTCTACGAAACCGCACTGGAGCGTCTTTACTTTCAATGATCGAGTAGCCCGAAGTGTCGATCTTGATGATCTGCCAAGCGTCATTGCGTAGGTCTACATAGATACATCCATCGTGTTTTGCAACGCCGAGATGCACTTCAATCTCTTTACCTTCAAACAGTGCTTGCCCTTTGAGAACGTCAATAGCGTCTTGAACGGCTTGCGACCCCGGAGGCTTTCCCTCGGATTCAAAGAACTTCTGGGCAAGACGCATCCGACAAGCCTTCTCAGAGAGCCTTCGCGTTTCCATGTGGCCATCAACCGGAAGAAACGCGTAGCATTCCTGATCGGGCGTGTGAAATACTTCGATGTCGGAAGCGAAGCCAAGAATCTGTTCAGACTGATTTACTTTTGCTATCTTTGCGGGCTTCTTAGATGCGAATAGACGGTGGCCAGCTTCAATTGCGGACTCTAGGCCGTCTCGCTGCTCGATTGCTCCGAGATAATCGTCTACGCCGTTGACGTCACATTCTTTCGGAAGGTCGATGGTGAAAACCTCGGCTTTCATCCGGTTCAATTCGTGGGCAAGGGCGGATCTTGCTCCAGCAACTTGCAGGTTCGTTAGAACATTTGAATCAAAGAGAATGTAAACCTCACGGCCTTGCCAAGTCAGCCATTCAAAATCAGGAAGTAATCCCTTTACATTCTTGGCGATGGTGCCTTTGAAGCTCCAAACACCCGCGAGGCCGATAACGACCAGTCGAACGCCTGCAATCTCAGCCCACCTAGATAATGCAAGGGCCTTTTTCTCGCCCTCGACAAAGACGACGGGAATTGAACTGTCTTTTAGCGAGCTTTTCAGTGTATTCGGCGGCCAGTAAAATCTTTGCCGCTCCCCTGCTGGGCTTAGATACTTACCCTTTTCTTTCAGCTCTCCGCCAACACGTTCCATGTCGGGCTTATCCCGTCTAAGCCTTTTCTTACAAGGATACGGGTCGCCGGGGTTGCGATACTCAAAGACGATGCCAGAGAAACTACGCCCATTCGCTCTCTTTTGAACGACGATCTCAGAGCCTTCCTGCTCATCGACGCGGTAGATGTTGGCCTGCTTTATAAGTTCGTCGTTAATAAAGCTCGAACGAAGTCCGGCTACGTCCGCAGGGGTTAATGTGGATGTTTGAGTATTTCCCATCATAAGTTACCCCTCCCCCGCTACGATTTCCGCGACTGAGTACGCCATCGGTCGGCAAAGTGAACAGGGGCGAACGCCCGTTATAAGCGTTCGCGTATTGGTTGGAATGAAGCGGAAGCAAAGCGAGCATCTATGTCGTTTTCGACGTTCAAAGCTGGTAAGCGATAAATGCCGAATTGAGGCCAGCCGTGCTGACTGTTGTAGGCTCAAATGGGGTTGCGGTTTTACCGCCGTTTGATTTATACTTATTTTCATACTTGGTCGTGCCTGATTAAGTTCTAAGCCGTTTGACCTCGCCAAAAGGTCAGCGGCTTTTCTATGCGGCTAATGCCGCGTTCACTCTCTCGCCCGATGGCGTCCAGTCGGGCTGGGATTCAAAATAAATCTCCGCGTCACGCATTAGTACACACACGCGGCGTCCGACCTTTTTCGCCCGCAGCCTCCCGCCCGCGATTTCCTTACGCCAGAACGGAACAGACAGCGATGTTTCGCCGCTAAGCTCTTCGAGAGATAGGGATATTTTATTTTGCCTAAATTCCATAAGTTATACCTCGTTCGGAGTTTCGATAGTGACGGCTTATCGTTCTAATAGTCCGTTACAATTTCAAAGTTACCACATACCGTTACTGATTGCAAAATAAATTGACAGCACGTCTTAAATATTTTACTATTAGGGCTATCGAGGTAATATTCCGTTGAAAAAGAAACTCAATTCAATCGAAGAAAAGTTCATTCACTTCTTACAGGTCGTCAACTTGCTTGGAGAGTCAGAGCCTATCGACCTGAGGTCTGAGGTTGAGCAGGCATTTAAAAAACTAGGCGACGATCCCCCCATTGACTTGCAGAACAGAATATTGCGCGAGCTACTCGTTAAGGCAGTTAATTCGCCGTTTAACCGAGCTGAAGATGTAGAAATGTTTTGCCGATTCCTTTTCCAGAAATCTGGTGTCGATAAAATAAACGATCTGGTATACGGAATTGCCGTTGATTCTAGCGAGATTGATCTGTTCCAGGCTGAGCGAATTTATAATTCGTTTTACGTTAATTTGAGGATATTCCACGACACCCTGCACGCATTTGAATCCAATAGAGTTACCGGCGCAAAATGGTCGGCTCAAACCCTACTACCTGAAATGCCGGTATCGCTGCATTTAGATTCAGACAGAAACGTGCGCTTAGTCGTAAATGAGAACGCCGTCTTCTATGGCTTCCGCGACTTTAAGCGAGTGCGGAAATGCCCTGTCTGCTCTAACTATTTTCTCGCCCTGCGTACCGACGCTAAATACTGCTCTGAGACTTGCGGAACCTCAGTACGGCAAGCTGCTCTTAGAACGAAGAAGGAGTCTAAGAAGTGAGCCTATATAAAAGAAAGGAATCGAAAAACTATTGGTTCAAGTTCACTCTGAACGGGAAACTGTATCAACGTTCGACCGGGCTAAGGAACAAGGAAAAGGCTGCTGACTATGAGGCCGCGTTTCGCCGGGCCTTGCTAATGAAAAAGATCGATGCGGAAATCCCTCCCGAACCACCGACTTTCGGTGAAGTCGTTGATGCGTTTCTTGAGAAGATCAAGCTCCGAAAAACTACGAGCAGCTACATGAAGTACACGTTCGAGTGCAATCCCTTGCTCAGACACTTTGGCAGAAGTTTTCCCGTCGATAGGATTGACAGTAAATCAATTGAAAAATATGTCGCATGGAGAAAGGGCAGTGTTTCCCGCAAAACCAAGAAGCCGATAACGTCCGATACAATTAATCGCGAATTAACGATGCTCTCGCGGCTGCTGCGTCCGCTTGTTGGCAACGTAATAAAGAGCGATCCCTTAAAAGATGTCGAAAGGCTCGATCCTAATGAGCTATCGTTTCACGTTATCACTCGCGAAGAGGAGCGGGCGTATTTGCTTGCCAGCCCTCCGCAGCTTCAGGATATCGCCACGATCATTCTGGATTCTGGTATGAGGCCCGACGAAGTTTATAGAATTCGGCGTCAAGATGTTCACGCCGACTATTTACAAATCGTAAAGGGAAAAACTGCTAAGGCCCGGCGAAGGATATATTTCACTGATCGAATAAGAAAGATCGTCGATGCCCGTATGCGGCGCTTTGACGGACAGTTCCTTTTTCCGCAAGATGATATTGACGGAAACCCAGCGACTAAAACGCTTGATTACTGGCATCGATCCACGATCAAAAAGCTAGGTTTTCAATTTCGGCTCTACGATTGTCGCCATACATTTGCGACGAGAGCGTTAGAAGCTGGTATCGACTTATTGACGCTTGCTGAGTTGCTAGGACATAGCAGCCTAAAGATGGTGATGCGATACTGTCACCCGTCCGAGGAGCGCAAAGCGAATGCGATCCAGTTGATGGAAAAAATGAGCCGAAAGGCGGGATGATGTTACGCTATTAGATACAGGCAAGAATAAACAGCACTGTAACTAATTGTAGTATAAGGAGTTATAGACATTTCAAGTATGACTGGAAACGAGATCAGAGCCAAATTTCTCGAGTATTTCGAGCGCCACGACCACAAGATCGTGCATTCATCACCGCTGCTGCCTGCAAATGACCCGACGCTGCTTTTCACAAACGCGGGAATGAACCAGTTCAAGGACGTATTCCTCGGCATCGAAAAACGCGACTACAAACGTGCCGTATCTTCTCAGAAGTGCATCCGAGCGGGCGGCAAGCACAATGACCTCGACGAGGTCGGCAAAACCGCCCGGCATCACACATTCTTCGAAATGCTAGGGAACTTTTCGTTTGGAGATTACTTCAAAAAAGAAGCGATCACCTACGCGTGGGATTTCCTTGTTAATGAATTAAAACTCGAAGAGGAGCGCCTCTGGTTCTCCGTTTTCGAGGGCGACGCCGAGGTCGGGCCCGACGACGAAGCCCGCGATCTGTGGATAGCCGCCGGAGCAAGGCCGGACAGAGTCCTTGGCTTTGGACGTAAGGATAATTTTTGGCAGATGGGCGACACCGGCCCGTGCGGCCCGTGTTCCGAGATCCACTATTACATGGGCGACGACCCGCATGACCCCGAGAAAAACCATCCGAAATGGGTCAACGGCGAAGGCGACACAACCATGGAGATCTGGAACCTCGTCTTCATGCAGTACAACCGCACACAGAATGATGACGGCACATTCACGTTAACGCCGCTTCCCGCCCCGTCGGTTGACACTGGCATGGGCCTCGAGCGGATCACGGCCGTGATGCAGAACGTCAAAACAAATTACGATACCGATCTGATCAAACCGCTCGTTGAGTTTACAGCCCAACTCGCGACCTAGGATCGACCGGCCTCGATCTCTTGACCTTAACTAAAAGGGGGTGACCGTGAGATTTAGAACCACTCGTTGCTTAGGAGCTCTGCTCCTGTTCTTCTTTTCGATGCCCTTGGTAGTCCGTGCGCAAGCTCCGGGCGACCCGCCGGCAGCAAATCTTCCGGGCCGACACACCGTTTCCGGCACAGTATTTTCGCCCGAGGGTGTGTCCGCCAATCGGGGGATCCAGATAAGGCTTTCGAAGGGAATGAACGACTTCGTGGCGTGGACCGATCAGGACGGGAAATTCCTCATCGTCGGTGTCGGTAACGGCACCTACACGTTATCCGTGATGGCAGGAGACGAATTTGAACCGCTGAGAGAGCGGCTCGAGATCGCGCTGCCCCGAAATGCGCCGGTGCAGATCTTTAATTTTGACATGCGGCTGCGACGGAGGTTCGAGGTCAAACCAAGGCCCGGCGTCATCGATGCAGCCATGGCGAGCGTTCCAAAGAAGGCGGAGCAACACTATCGCGATGCCCTCGCCGCGATTGCCAAGGGAAACCCGCAGGGCGGGATAACCGAACTGCTGCTGGCCGTTGCCGTGTACCCTGACTTCACTAACGCTCACACGGAACTCGGCACGCAGTATCAGAAGCTGAATCAATTTGAAAACTCCGAAAAGCATCTACGAATAGCGCTGAAACTGAAGCCTAACGCGTATGCCCCGCTCGCAAGTCTCGGCGTTGCGTTAGTCCGGTTAGGCAAACACGCCGATGCTGAGGCCTCGCTTCGCGAAGCACTAAAGATCAAGGACGACTCTGCAATCGTTCGCTTTTACCTGGGCAGGTCGCTGCTGAGCCAAAAGAGGTTCGACGATGCCGAGGGCGAATTTCGTGCCGCTATCAACATCGGTGGAAAAGACATGGTCGAAGCTCGCCGGTCGCTCGCAAACATCTACCTGCAACGCGGCGAAGAGAAAAAGGCTCTCGACGAGATCGAAGCCTATCTCGCCGCCGACACAAAACCGGCTGACGAAAAGAAATTGCGCGACACAGCCCAGCAGCTCAAGGATCGCCTAAAGGAGAGTCAAAAGCCGTAATGGAAGCGCCGATAAGGGTTCTATTGATCGAACACCAGCCTCTGACACGCCTTGGCGTGGGGGCGGTGCTTGGCGAAGAGACAGGTATTGAACTCATCGGCGAGGCGGACAATGCAGCGGATGGCCGATCAATGTTTCGCGAACTTAAGCCGGATGTCACGATACTCGGGCTGCATTTCCCTGATTCCTGTTCCATCGATGACCTGGATAGCTACTTTGTAATTACTCCTAAACCAAAGATCATCGTCCTCGCCGAACACGCCGGCGATTCTGAGATATCGCGGGCACTCAAAAAAGGCGTCGCCGGATACATCTGTAAAGATGTCACGGCCGAGGACCTCGTAGCGGCAGTTCGAACGGTGAGCGCAGGAAGAAAGTTCATCCCTAATGATATCGCCCAGATCCTAAGCGAAAACCTTGGTCGCGAAGAGCTGACGCCGACCGAGACAAATGTGCTCCGAATGATCGTCGGCGGAATGTCTAATAAAGAGATCGCCTTCGCTCTCGATGTTTCGGAGAATACGATCAAGTCGCACATCCAGAATATCTTCGGAAAGATCGGCGTTTCGGACCGCACATCGGCCGCGACAACCGCGATCAAGCGAGGTTTGGTGAGGGTTGATCTTTGATATTTATGATATTCACAGAAAATATTGTCAATTACGCGGAATCGTTCACCTCAGACGAAAGCGACGTCCTTCGTCAGCTTCGCGAACATTGTTACGCCAATTTTGAGGACAAGGCTATGTTGTCTGGCTTTGTTCAGGGCCGGCTACTGTCGATGTTCTCACACATGATCCGGCCAAAGTTCGTGCTTGAGATCGGGACATATCTCGGCTATTCCGCCCTGTGTTTTGCCGAAGGTTTGGCCGATGGTGGTAAGGTAATTACTTTAGACATACAGGAAGATACCAACGCTGTCGCGCGCTCGTTCGTCGAAAAGACCGAATACCGCCGGCAGATCGAGTTTATTCTCGGCACTGGCATCGACATCATCCCCAATCTCACGGAAACATTCGACCTGGTCTTCATCGACGCCGACAAGCCGAACTACTTAAACTATTATGATCTCGTTTTCGACAAAGTCCGACCAGGCGGTTTTATCATTGCTGACAACGTCCTGTGGAGCGGAAAGGTGCTAGAGGCCGAGAAGGACGAGAACACGCAGGCACTGCACGACTACAACCAGAAGATCCTCGCCGACGAGCGGATCGAGAATATTCTTCTTCCGGTTCGTGATGGGCTGATGGTGGCAAGAAAGAAATAGCCCTCACCCAAAAGTACTAGATCAACGTCACCGCAAATGATGGTTCAATGAACAGCTTTTCCTTGTAGTCTTAGTAACAAGGAGATTACGACATGATCAAGGTAAGAAGATCTAAAGAACGCGGCCACGCGAATTACGGGTGGCTCGACACACGCTACTCATTTTCATTTTCGGATTATTACGATCCGCGGTTTATGGGTTTTCGCGATCTGCGGGTGATAAACGAGGACTTTATCGAGGCCGATCAGGGCTTTCCGAAACACGGCCATCGAGACATGGAGATCGTCACGTACGTGATAAACGGCGAGATCTCGCACCGCGATTCGATGGGAAACGGCGAAACCGTTAAAACCAACGAGGTCCAGCGAATGACCGCCGGAACTGGCGTACTGCACAGCGAATACAGCTCGCCAACCGAGAAAACGCACCTGCTGCAGATATGGATCCTACCGGAAAAAGAACGCCTAATGCCGAGCTATGAGCAAAAGGTTTTCACCCGCGAAGAGAAGCAAGGAAAGCTACGTCTGATAGCATCACGCGGCGGTGACGACGGTTCGGTCCATATCAACCAAGACGTAAGGCTTTACGCTTCGGTCCTAAACGAAGGCGAAACGGTCGAATACGATCTAGACGAAAAACGCCACGCATGGATACAGCTCATCAGCGGTTCGATCTACGTAAACGACACAACCTTAGACGCCGGCGACGGAGCGGCGATCAGCGAGGAAAATGAGTTAAAGATCAGGGCGATGTCGGATGATGTGGAGTTTTTGTTGTTCGATCTTAGGTAAGTATTTCAAAGAATATTAGCCGTTAGCTATTAGCTGTTCAGCTTTTAGTTAACGGCATTTTTGGTTTAAACTTCCGAAAAACTAACAGCTAACCAGCTATCGGCTAACAGCTAATATTCTCATATGCAAGACTTCCGAAATCTAATAATATGGAAACGGGCTCACCAGCTTGTTTTGCTGACTTACCGCATCACGGCCGAATTCCCAAAGGATGAGATCTTTGGCCTTCGGCATTCGATGCGAAAGACGGCGGTCGATGTTGCGGGCTTTATCGCGGAAGGTTCCTCGAAAGGCGATGATGTCGAGTTTGCGAGATCGATCGGCGGCTCGATCGCTCTCGCTTCAAAACTCGAGTATTACGCAGTGGTTGCCGCTGATCTTGAATTCATGGGTCGGGAAGCTCATGGAAACTATGAGAAAGAGATCGTTGAACTTAAAAAGATGATGCAGGGCTTTCGTCGTCGGCTCATTTCTGCAAACTAGCTAGCAATTTCCCTAAGAACTCGTTTATCTTTCCATTCTCGATCCAGCGAACGACCACGACCAGATCATTTTCAGGATCGCAGTAGATGATGTTCGTTCCGTTGCCCGTGTGAACGACGATCCCGGCGGGAGCATTTGAGTAGAGCTTTTTATCGGTATTGAGATACCAGTTCATAAAGCCGTACGTCGGCTGAGGGCCTGTCGGGGTTCTTGCCTGGCGGATGAATTCCTGCGACAGCAGTTGTTTGGCGCCCCACTTCCCATTTCGGGTCGTCAGCAGACCAAACCTCGCCATGTCGTAGGCGTTAATAAACAAACCTCCGCCCCAATGCCCGCCGCCGCTCACGGACTGAACGATCTGCCCGTCGATCACGACATAGCTGTTCTCATACCCGTACCACCGCCATGTGTTCGACGCGCCGATCTCATCCATTAACTGCTCTTTTACAACTTGCGGTAAAGGGCGACGCCAGACGTTTAGAGCGGCCAGGGCGAGCACGTTGACGCGTACGTCATTGTACTCATAAGCGGTGCCGGGCTCATTCGTGCGAGGGCGATTTAGCCACTTGCTCGAATCGCGGTCCGGCCGGTCTGCCCAGTCAGGCTTGCCCCAAAGCGTTCCTTCCCAATCGCTCGTTTGTCTTAATAAATGCTCCCAGGTGATCTTCCGATTGTGCACGGTCGAAAAAAGGTCGATCATCCGCGAGGTACCAAAATTCTCGGCGTCGTCATATCGTCTACCCGGCACATACGGTTCGGTCGGTGCGTTGTAATCTATGGCCTTATCCTGCAAACTGCGGATCAGCTTGCGATCAAAGGCGAGGCCGACCGCGGCGGAGAGAAAACTCTTCGTAACGCTGTGCGTAATATCGACCCGCGTAGGCTCGCCAAACTCGGCGACGATGTAGCCATTACGAATGATAACGCCGGTCACCGGCCCGCGGTCTTTCAACGGCCCTACGATCTCGCCAAACGGTGCTTGGCCGAACGACTGCGTCTGCATTAGTTCCTGGTTTCGAGGCGCCCCCGATTCGCTCGCCATCGCAAAGTCGATCGCCTCCTTGAGTTTCACCGGGTCGATCTTTTCCTGTTCCGGCGTACGGCGTTCCCAATTGCCCGCAGGTGGCGTGTAATTACTTTGAGCATACGCCGGAGTGAAGGCTAGAAAAACGAAGGATAACGACAGGAAGGCGGAAAATAACTTCATTTGTTTCTCCGAAATAACTGAAAGCTAAGAACTTATACCTGATAGTTCGAATTATCAGTTACAAGTTATCAGCTTTCGGCGATTTCGAAAAACTAAACCTAGCCTCGGGCCGCACGAATGATGTCAGCGAAGACGCCTGCCGCAGTAACATCCGCACCCGCACCTGCACCCTTGATAACCAGCGGCTGCTCGGAATAACGTTTTGTGTAGAAGAGAACGGCGTTGTCTTTTCCGGACAGATTGGCAAAGTTATGATCCGGCCCGATCGACTGCAGCCCGACGGACGCCTGGCCGTCGTTGAACGAGGCGATGTACTTTAGTTTCAGGCCATTATCGCGGGCGTTGTCGAGCAGTCGGCGGAAATGCGGTTCGTGACGGTCGAGTTCAACGTAGAAATCGTCGACGCTGCCAGACAAGCACGACTCCGGCAGAAACCCGCTGTTCTCGATCTCGTTCATTTCGATGCGCGTACCGGATTCGCGAGCGAGGATAAGGATCTTTCTTGCTACATCCGTTCCCGATAGGTCGAGACGCGGGTCAGGTTCGGTGTAGCCCTCGTCCTGAGCCTGTCGGACGACCTCGGCAAATGTCCGCGTTCCGTCGTAGTTATTAAATACGAAATTCAGCGTCCCCGACAGCACGCCTTCGATCCGGTCGACACGGTCGCCGCTCCGGACCAGGTCATTTAGAGTGTTAATTATCGGCAGCCCCGCACCGACATTTGTCTCGAAAAAGAAGTTCGTACCAAACTCGCGCGCGAGGTCCTTATATAATGAGTACCGCTCGTACTCGGACGAAGCCGCGATCTTATTGCAGGCGATCACCGAAACGCTTTTTTGGAGCAGTTTCGGATAATTCTCAACTACCTGCGGGCTCGCGGTAACGTCAACGAAGATCGAATTTCGCAGGTTTTCTTCGAGGATCGCATCGGTAAATGCGACGACATCGGTCTCCGAGGCGTTTGGAAGTGTTTCGCGATACCCTTCGAGGTCGACACCTTCCTCGTCGATCAATGCGCGCCGGCTGTTCGCGACGCCGACCACCCGAATGTTGAGCCGAAGCTCCTCGGCCAGATGATCCGCCTGCGTTCGAAGCTGTTCGAGCAAGCGGCTGCCGACCGTTCCGACACCAGCTACGTAAACGTTGATCTGCTTATTTCCATCCGAGAAAAACGCCTCGTGCAGAGTGTTTACCGCCTTTCGAACGTTTTTTGACGAAATGATCGCCGAGATATTTCTCTCGCTCGACCCTTGAGCGATAGCGTGGATGTTAATGCCGTTTTGCCCAAGAGTCGTGAACATCTTGCCGGAAATTCCGGTGTGTTCCTTCATGTTGTCGCCGACAAGGGCAAGTATCGAAAACCCATTCTCGACCCTGAGCGGGTCGATGCGGCCAACATTGATCTCGTATTCAAACTCGCGGTCGACCACGCGTTTTGCCATCTCAGCATTTCGTTCTTCGATCGCGACGCAGATCGAATGTTCGGACGAAGACTGCGTGATCAGAATTACGTTGATCTCAGCCCGCGAAAGCGCGTCGAAAAGCCGCTTTGAAAAACCGGGGATGCCGATCATCCCGCTTCCTTCGAGGCTCACGACTGTTATCTTATCGATGCTCGTGATCCCGCGAATGATGTCACCTTCGGCCTGCGATTCCGCCTCGACGAGCGTGCCCGCATCTCGCGGTGCGAATGTATTTTTGACGAGTAGCGGAATGCCCTTGACCATCACCGGCTGGATCGTGGGCGGATAGATGACCTTTGCCCCGAAATGCGAAAGCTCCATCGCCTCGCGATAAGTGATGCGCGGTATCTGCCTTACATTTCGTACAAAACGCGGGTCGGCGGTCATCATTCCCGAAACGTCCGTCCATATCTCAAGGATGCCGGCATCGACCGCCGCGGCAATTATCGCTGCCGTGTAATCGCTGCCGCCGCGGCCCAGCGTGGTGGTCGCTCCGTTGCTGTCGGATGCGATAAAGCCAGGAAAAATTTGGAGCTTTACCGATGTATCTACAAAGTGATTACGAAGTAACTCATTCGTCTCAGCGAAGTCTACGGCGGCGAAACCGTGATTAGAATTGGTTCTGATAAAATTCCGGCTGTCGAGCCATTCGTTGTCGATGCCTTCGGCGGCTAGCTTGGCCGCAACTATCTTGGTTGAGACGAGTTCGCCAAAACTCAGTATCCTGTCGAGCGTTTTTGGCGACAACTCGCGGACTAGACGAACGCCTTCGCACAGGTTTTCGAGTTCGCCGACCGTCATGTCGACAAAATCCGTGATCGCCGCCTGCTCGTCGTCGCCAAACAATTTCTTGAGAGCCACCGCGTGCTTTTCAGCAATATTGCTGAGGATCTCGATGTATCCATCGTCGCCACGCTCGGCCGAGCGACCGGCTTCGATAAGCTGATCGGTCGTGCCCTGCATCGCCGAAAGGACAACCGCACACGGCCCGCCTTCGAGCGCTTCGCGGACGATCTCGATAACCTTTTCCATCGTTTCAGCCGACCCGACCGACGAACCGCCGAACTTCATTACCTTCATATCTTGCTCACTAAAACGTCCTTCAACTGGCCGTAATCATTATCGACCTCGATGCTGACCCTTTCCTTATCAAACAGTTCCAGAACGCCTGGTGGAACGTCGCCCTGAGTTCCGAGTATGTCGCTGACGCTGTCAAACTTGACGGGGTGCGCGGTTTCGAGAAAGATTCCGCGTCCGCCGCTTTCATTCAAATGATCTTCCAGTGCACGAAAACCGACTGCCCCGTGTGGATCCAAAATGTAATTACATCGTGAGAACACATCCCGCATTGTGGCTGTCGTCGCCTCGTCTGAGACGCTCACCGCCTCGAGTTTTTCCTTGAGATCGGCAAAACGATGGCCGAAGATCTCGAGAATTCGCACAAAATTGCTCGGGCTTCCGACGTCCATCGCATTTGAAAGCGTTGAAACCGAATCTCTTGGCTCGTAAGTCTGCGAATCCATAAATCGCGGTACGACATCGTTGGCATTGCACGCCGCGATAAACTTCCTAACCGGCAAACCCGAAATATGAGCGAGGATGCCCGACGCCAGATTGCCAAAATTTCCGCTCGGTACGCACACGACCGGCTCATCGCCTTCCCATTGCTTCAAGGCGTAAAAGTAATAGAATTGCTGCGGCAGCCAGCGGGCGACGTTTATCGAATTTGCGGAAGTCAGATGAACTCGGGACATGATATCAGTATCGGCAAGAGCACGTTTGGCGAGTGCCTGACAGTCGTCGAAAGTGCCGTGTAATTCCAATGTAGTTACATTCCCACCAAGCGTTGTCAACTGCAGTTCCTGCACCTTGCTGACCTTGCCCTTCGGGTAGAGAATGACGACCTCGATATTCTCAACGCCATGAAAACCCGCCGCAACCGCCCCGCCCGTGTCGCCCGAAGTCGCGACAAGCACGATGGTTTTCTCGGCCCGGTTACGTGAAAAATGCCGCAGGCATCGGCTCATGAACCTCGCACCTACATCCTTAAAAGCAAGCGTCGGCCCGTGAAACAGCTCTAGTGCCGCGATAGTCTCCGTCACCGCTACCAGCGGAAAACTAAAGTTGACCGTCTCGCGGGCGATCTCGTACAGACTCTCGTCATCGATATCGCCGCCTACATACGGGCGGATCACGTCGAAGGCGATCTGCTCATTCGAAAGAGAGCGAAAGCTCGCGAGCCAGTCGGGCGTCAGCCGCGGCAATTCCGTCGGAAAATACAAACCCTTGTCCGCGGGTTGCCCGGCCAGAACGGCGTCGCGGAACGAGACGTGAGGAGAAACACGGTTTGTGCTAAAGTATTGCATCTATCAGAACGAACGTCCCGCTTTCCCTAAAAGCGGCTTAAACATCTAAGTTATCTTTTTGCCGTCAGCATAAGCAAAACGTAATGATAATACGGCGGGCGTGTTTTCTAAAGTATGGATGAAGTGAGCGTACTCGCACCGGCAACCGTTGCCAATGTCGTCTGCGGTTTTGACTGTCTTGGTTTTGCCCTCGGCGAGCCTTTCGACGAGATGATCGTGCGACGCATCGACGAACCCGTTGTGCGTATCGTCAATGTCGATGATTTCGGCCTGCCGACCGAACCTGAGCGAAACGTCGCGGGAGTAGCCCTGCAGGCGTTCATCGAAGCGGCGCGTTTAGATCACGGTTTCGAGATCGTCAGCAATAAACAGATCATGCCCGGCAGCGGCATCGGATCGTCTGCCGCGAGTGCGTGCGGAGCGGTGGTCGCGGCGAACGCCCTTACAGGTGAACGCTTTACCAAGCTCGAACTCGTCGAGATCGCGATGGCAGGCGAAGCCCTCGCCTCGGGTTCGCGACACGCTGACAATCTGGCTCCTTGCATCTATGGCGGTTTTACCCTTGTCCGCTCGACCGAGCCGCTCGATATAGTCGAGATAGATTTCCCGCCACTGTTCGCCACGGTCATTCATCCGCAGATCGAGATTAAGACCAGCGAAGCCCGTGCGATGTTGCCAAAGGATGTCCCCCTAAAAAGCGCGATCCGCAACTGGAGCAACCTCGGCTCGCTCGTCGCCGCCCTCGCCAAGGGCGACTACGACCTCATCGCCCGCTCGCTCGAGGACACCATCGTCGAACCCGTCCGCAAATCGCTGATCCCAAAATTCGACGAAGTAAAGTCCGCCGCCCTCTTCGCCGGTGCCCTGGGCGGCGGCATCTCCGGCTCCGGCCCGTCGATCTTCATGCTCAGCGACAACGAAGCCACCTCCCAAACCGTCGCCACTGAAATGGCCCGCGTCTTCGAAGGCACCAACATGAACTTCAACGTCCACGTCTCCAAGATCGCCGATTCAGGAGTAAGGGTGCATCAATGACGATAAAAGAGATAGTCTTTTACGGAAGAATGGGGTCAAGCCTGCGTAAGGTGAATTCGCGACGAGAATTTTAGAATTGCAGTATTCCAGGCCTGACCCGATTTTTCGTTTTTCAGACCCCCTTTTTCATGGCGTGATCAGCCTCAAACCAGAGACAACGTGTACTCCGATGTTTCGATCTTGATGATGAGGGGGGAGATCGGGTCGTCGAGGATCTGAACTTTGGTAACGTCGTCGTTGGCTTTGTAATGGAGCACCTTAATATTCTTGTCGGTGTATGTACCGCTCGAAGCGGTAAATTGCATGATATAAAACAGGCGTTTGACGCCGCTGCCGAGGTCGAGACTTATCTCGTCCTTATTTTTTACAGCTTTGTGTAGGTTTTGGCTAAGGATGAACGCGATCTCTTTGTCCGCAGCGATCGCCGTTTTGGTCGAGAAGAAATTGATGTACTTCGTCGCCGTTCTGATCGCTTCGTCGGTGATCACAAGCTTGTCGGACTGCTCGTTCTTCGTGCTTTCCTTCCAACGGAACGCGAATTTGCCGCCGTCTTCGATAAATTCGATCTGGTAGCGAAGCACCTCGCCGGTTTTTTTGTTGGTATAGATATATTTGAGCGGCGCTCGATTGAAATAGTCGAACTTTCCGTTTAACGTTTCGCGTAAAAGCGTTTTAGTTTCGACGACTGGTGATTTTGGACCGCTATCAGCGGGAACTATTTTGACCGCACCGGCGACGTTAACGACCGAACCGTTCTTCCATGTGCCTTCGGTCGTGTTATTGGTCAGCTTGTTGAACTGTTTGCCGAACCCTTCCTGTTTATCTTTTACAAAACCGCCGATGTAATAGCTGCCGTTCTTAAATGTATACGTCGCCTGGCCTTCGCGAAGACCGTTGACCCAGTCGCCATCGTATATGTCGCCGTTTTGGTATTTAACTATACCTTTGCCATTGCGTTTGTCATTCGCAAACTGGCCGTTGTAGAATTCGCCAGCTTTCTGTATTGTCTCTTTGCCTAGTCCAGACCGCACGTTGTTAGCCCAAAGTCCGTCGTAGGTATTTCCATTGGCGAACAGAAAAATGCCTCTGCCTTCCATTTTGCCGTTGACGAAATCGCCGACTTAAGACGAACCATCAGTATTGACGACCTTGCCTTTGCCGTTGCTGCGTCCATTAACAAAATTGCCTTCGTAGGTGTTTCCGTTGGCAAAGAGGTATTTGCCAAAACCGTTAAGGCAATTGCCGGAAAGGCATTTGCTGGTTGACGGAGTTTGTGCATTTGACGAAGCGATCCCCTGACGGAGATACCGCACACTCTCCGACAGATCCGGACGGCCAGTCGCGCGTTCAAAACGAATTCGGTAATGGTCATTGTATGCAACTTCATTGCCGATGATCTCGCCTTTGTACCAAACACCTTTATCCATTACCTCTACTTTTTGTCCGATCTCGTATTTAACAGGTGCGGTAAAGGGGCGAATTCTTTGTGCGTTAACTACTTCAGTAGTTCTAAACCATAAGTCACGAACCCTATATTTATGGCCCAGTATTTCGAGAATTTCTGCCTTTCCCCAATAGGTATCAACGAGGCTTGATCGAAGGTCAACAATTTGACCCACGGTAAATTTCCCGGTTTGATCACTGCCGCTTTTGGAGATGTAAGTTCCGTGTCCGATAAAGTTGTCATTTATGAAAGTACCGTCATAAATACTGCCGTCCGAAAATATGAATTTGCCTTTGCCATTGCGCAGATTGTCCGAAAACCCGCCGACATAAACCTGGCCGTTTTTGAATGTATAGATCCCTTGACCTTTTCTTTTACCGCCCACGAAACTGCCTTCGTAAGTGTCGCCATTGTCATATTCTTTTTTGCCTATGCCGTCAGCGCAGTTGCCCGATACGCATAGATCGGCGAACGGATTGCCGAGATAAGCGAAATCGTCGGTTCTATTTAGTTCGCTGGGCTTGGCGGTACTCTGAGCGGACGCAAGTGTAGCTTGGGCAGAAACGACAAATGCCACTGCGAGGAAGATCTTGATGTAGGTCATAGAACTAAGAACAGAACCGGTAGATTATTTCTGAGTTTGAGAACGAATGAATCAGCCAAAGAATACCATATTTAGCCCCGACGCCCGGATCATCTCTTTTCTACCCATTCCCATGCAAGAGGTTGGCGTTACCTCCGTTCAAACCTATAATTCTTAGAATTAATGGCGAGCTAGTTTAGCCTATCTTTTTATTTTCGAGGAGCATTGTTCTATGTCGATCGTATTTAAGTCCACCTTTGTAGCAGTTGTTTTAGTTTCCTTTATCACAGGCGGTTGCGGCTCTGGTGCGAATCAGGCAGATAACAGCAGCGGGCCGGCCAAGGCGAATACGGCGGCCGTCCAGCCTAACAAAGACGGCACTATTCCATCAGGTACCGGAGTCGAAAAGGAAAAGCCTGCTGCCGGTAAAGCAAACGTTCAAGGTAAGGCATTCTTTAACGAAAAGCCGGCGGCTGGCGTTGAGGTCAAGCTTTGCAAAACATTCAACCAGTATATGGGCGGCTGTGGAGCAGACGCACTGACAACTAAAACGGATGATTCAGGAGAGTATTTAATCAAAGACGTGCCCCCTGGCATTTACGAGGGCCTTACGATCAAGGTTTTCGATACGCCGTATTCCGTTTTCGCTACCTCAGGCATCATTTCTGCCGCGAAATACAATATCGAGGACGGCAAAACCTATTTTGCCCCGGACACGCACCTCTTCAAAAATGATCTAAAGCTGGTAAGCCCCAAAGCTGGTTCAAAGGTCGCAGCCGCCGGTATTGAGGTCAAATGGGACGCCTACCCGGATGCTGCCTACTACAAATACAGCATTCACGGGGACAGCTCCAGCGGAGCTGAGACCAATTTTGATTACATAAACAAACGCGTGGATGGCACGTCCGTAAGTCTTGATAAACCCTTGGTTCCCGGCAACTACACCGCCAAGATCGAGGCCTTTAACGCAAATGATCGAAAACTCACACAAACGTCACAGGATATGAAGTTTACGGTGACAGGGGCGGCTAAGAAATGAAAAGTAAATCCTTCCGGTTAGGCTTTCTAATAGGAGTGGCATTTGGGATCGGCGTGGTTCACGCGGACGCCAAAATTGCCGTTTGCGAGGCCGTGTCCCGTGTCGGGCGAGTTTTATTTAGGTGAGACAGTGGGACAAGCCGGCGGGACGACGCTAAGTGGTTCTTTGACAATTAGTTACGGGCCGCACTGACGTGTCCCGTTCTTGTCCCATGTTGGACAAGGTTAGAGGTAGCTTTGAGTCAGCGGATGCAGATGATGATTGAAATCGGCGGGCTAAAACGCGAAAATGGTTGAATCGAGAGATTGGCTGTTAGAATAGTAGATAGATGCTGACACGCGAGCTGGAAGAGACATTGAGTTTTGCCGTTGACGAGGCCGTCAGGCACCGGCATGAGTATGTGACGCTTGAACACTTGCTGTTTGCTTTGCTCGAAGACGGAGCGGCGCGCGAGATCCTGTTTAACTGCGGTGCACAGATCGACGAACTTGGGCGGGCCCTGCAGGAGTATTTTGACAACATGCTCGATAAGATGCCGCCGGACGCCAAGCACATGCCTGAGCTGACGCCGACGTTTCAGTCGACAATACAGTACGCCGTTCTGCAGGCCGAGGGCAGCGGCCAACCCGCTGTCGACGGCGGCAACATCCTCGCCTCGATGTATCAAAACGAGCAATCGTACGCCGTTTACCTTCTGCTCCAGCAAAACGTATCGCGGCTCGACATTCTAAATTACATCGCCCACGGCATTTCGAAGGTCGACTACGGCGACATGCTGCCGGACGGCATCGACGAGGACGATTTCGACGGCGACGAAGGGATGATGCCGCCGCGCAAGAATCCGCTCGAGAGCTTCACGGTCGAGCTGGTCGCTCGTGCCGCCGCCGGGCAGATCGACCCGATCGTCGGCCGTGCCGCCGAGATCGAACGCACGATCCAGGTGCTGTGTCGCCGCAAGAAAAACAATCCCTTGTACGTGGGCGAGCCCGGAGTCGGCAAAACAGCGCTAGCCGAAGGCCTCGCGCTAAAGATCAGCGAAGGCGACGTGCCTGAGGTGCTTCAGGGGGCGAAGGTTTTCTCGCTCGATATGGGCGCGGTGCTGGCCGGTACTCGGTACCGCGGCGATTTCGAACAGCGGTTCAAGGCCATCGTTAACGAGATCAAGCAGGAAGAGAACGCGATCCTCTTCATCGATGAGATACATACAATAGTCGGAGCCGGAGCCGTTTCGGGCGGCTCGATGGATGCTTCGAACATTCTGAAACCTGCCCTCGCGGCCGGTGAACTGCGATGTATTGGCTCGACGACCCATGCGGAATACAAGGCAGCTTTCGACCGCGACCGTGCCCTGGCGAGACGCTTTCAGCGGATCGACATCAATGAGCCGACGGTTGACGAAACATATCAGATCTTGAAAGGCCTTAAGAAATTCTACGAGGCACACCACGGTGTCAAATACTCAAACGAATCGCTTAAGACCGCGTCTGAACTTGCCGGAAAGTACATAAACGACCGCTTTTTGCCCGACAAGGCGATCGACGTGATCGATGAGGTGGGAGCTTCCGTAAAACTGCTTCCGGCCAGCAAACGGCCAAAGAAAGTGACCGTTCAGATGGTCGAGAACACTATCGCCCGCATGGCCAAGATCCCGCCCAAGACGGTCGTCGCGGATGAAAAAGTGCGGCTCAAGACGCTCCGCGAAGACATCAAGAAGGCGATTTTTGGGCAGGACGAGGCGATCGACAAGATCGTCGACGCGATCCAGATCTCGCGTGCAGGGCTTGGGGCTCAGACGAAGCCGGTCGGTTCGTTCCTATTTTCTGGCCCGACCGGCGTCGGTAAGACCGAGGTCTCAAAGCAGCTCGCTGAACAGCTGGGTATCGAGTTTCTAAGATTCGACATGTCCGAGTACGCCGAGCCGCACACCGTCTCACGCCTGATCGGTGCACCGCCGGGATACGTGGGCTTTGACCAAGGCGGATTGCTGACCGAGGCGATAATGCGAACGCCGCATGCTGTTCTGGTGCTCGACGAGATCGAAAAGGCTCATCCGAATCTCTTTAACCTGCTGCTCCAGGTAATGGACAGCGCGACGCTTACGGACAACAACGGCAAAAAGGCCGATTTTCGCAACGTCATCCTCATCATGACCACGAACGCCGGAGCCCGCGAACTCTCAAGCGGCGGTATGGGTTTCCGTAACGGCTCCGATACAAAAGGAAATGCTAAAGGCGCGATCGAACGCACGTTCACACCCGAATTCCGCAACCGCCTCGACGCGTGGGTACCATTCAAGGCTCTCGATATCGACGTCATCAAACTGATCGTCGACAAATTTATCAAGGAACTAAACGGCCAGCTCGCAGAAAAGCGCGTTCTCGTAAAACTAACCGAAGAAGCCCGTGAGTGGCTCGCCAAAAACGGCTTCGACGCCCGTTATGGAGCGAGGCCAATGTCGCGGCTGATCCACGACAAGATCAAACAGCCGCTCGCAAGCGAGGTCCTGTTTGGTAAGCTAACCGATGGCGGCAGCGTTCAGGTCGATGTTTTTGATGACATACTGAAACTCGAGTTTTGATATTGAGATCCTCATTGACAAAAAGCCGCTTGAATCGTTCAAGCGGCTTCCCGTTGTTCAGCAAAGTTTCTTTACTTCGTCACCTCACCAAAATCGAGATCTTTCTCCTCGTCAGGACGGACACGCTTTACCTTTACTTTTCCTGCTTTGGGATCGATCGCAACAACGGTTGCGGGGTCGAACGAAGACATGAACGACGCTTTCACTTCATCACCGACTTTGAAGGTCGGCTTGTATGAGATCGGCGTAAGATCGGCCTTTGACCTTAACCTTAGCTTTCGGGCAAATCCTGAAAGCAGGACTTTGTCGCCGTTGACGCGAAGTACGTAGGCGAACTCAGTTCCATTGGCGTCTTTCGAGACGACCGCAGCTCCGGGAGCCCATTCGTTATTCACAACGATGAACGAATCAGGCTTAAGCTTGTCACTCTTGTCCTCTCGCGGGGACATTCCGAGATATCGAACCGTCGGTTCGGCTGGGTTGGCGGCATCGGTCACATAACCACGCATCATGCCGCCGCCGGATTGCCACCAGGTCAGCACCACATCGCCCACTTTGGCTTTTTGGCCTTTTGGAATAGCGATAATGTAGGCGTTCGCCACCTTGTATTTCTTCTTAAAGCTGTCTTCGACCTCAGATTCGAGTTCGCCCGGCGTGACCATTACACGATTGTTAAAGATCGCTGTCGGATCTTTTGCACCGCCTGCGATCTCGGCGATCTTAGCTTCGTCAATGGTCAGGACGATGTCACCGGCTTTTGCGGTCGTCGGGACATTCGACATTCCTTCAAAGGGAACCTCGCCGGGTTTTAGCGTTACGGCCGGCTTCTCTTCTTTCTTCTCCGGTGCTTTGGCGACCGCCAAGTTGTTTGCTGAAGAATTTGCGGTGTTCGTCGGAACTCCTCCGCACGCCGAGATAAGCACAGCCGAGGCAAGGGCTGCTAATACTAGTGATGGTTTCATTTTGATTCTCCTATGGTGTCTTCTTGAGTATCTTTGCCTCAAACGGGCCGCTGACAGATGAATCGCCCTTTGTAACGTTGATCTTGCCTTTGATCGTCGTTTCAGTGACCTCGGTGATCTCGAGCGTTCCGGCGACCTTGCCACCCTCAGCAAAACTCACACGTTGTTTGTCATCGCCGTTGGATATCCAAAGACTCGTAATATTTTCGGAAACGTCACCGGCCTTGACCGAGTTGTTGTAGTCCGCCTGATTGTTTGTCTTGAAGTAGATGCCCACGAACGCCTCGCCAGGATTTCGCGTGTCCGCAATTCCCATTACTGAATCGTTCTTGATCGCGGGCTCGAAATTTGAGATGACGATCTGCCCCTGCTGCAGATCCGGCCTGAAATTGGCGTTGCCTATTGTCTTATCGAATTTAACGTCCTTGCCTTTGTACTTTACGGTCCAACTCGACGAGCCGCCGCCGCATCCTGCCGCAAACAGAGCGGCAACGACTAAAACTATTAGCTTTTTCACTTGAATCTCCTTTTCCTCTGTTCTATTTTGCTTCGAATCTCAACTTGCACACGCTAGGCTGGCCAGCCGGGGAGATGACAAATAGATAGTCCCCGGACTGCGGCAGCTTGTCGCTGCCCCACGTGTCTATCGCGGTTCCTTCTTCATAGGGCGTTTTGTCCGGATAGAAGAATGAGATACCACACCCCGGAGCCGAAACTGAAACACTCTGACCCGCTCGAAACCCGAGCTTGTAGCTCTTCTTTTCTCCTCTTCTTGCAAAGCTTACGTCTGCGGTCAATGAGTTCGTTCCTTTAGCAAAGGTGATCCGCTTCGCGCTCGAGGCAGCCTCGTCGTAGGGGTCTTTGCACGATGTGTAGTCGACTGTGTAATTACCCCACCTGTTACTGTTGTAATTTTTGCCGTACAACGTGACGCGCAGTTTTTCGCCGCTCGCCGATCGTATCAGCGTCCAACGCTTGGTTGACGGCGACGATGGTAACTCAACAGGCGTCCCATCGGGAAATTTGACCGATATGACGCTACCAGCGATCGTTCCTGCAAAATCGTAACGCTTTACGCGATCCTCGTCGTATTCAATAGCGATCCCGAAACTGCCGGTGACAGACTTGCCATTTATCGACATCTCGATCGAATGAGCATCCTTGAGTCCGTTATTCTCAAAGCACTTGTTCTGTGCCGTAACACCGCCGATGCCGATGAATGTCAAAAACGCTATCGTCAAAATATGTCGCATCTTCCTCGCTCCTTTCAGCAGTTATTTCAGAACGACAATTACTTCATCGTCGTTCAGTTCACCGGTACCGAGGATGTTCCTCCACGGCATCGATTTACCGTCGCGATATAGCCTTGCCCGGTATGGCTTTGCTACGCGGCGTGTTGTTGTGTAATCGACCTTTTCCTTGAACGTTACTACGACTGTGAAAGAAACGGAATTCAGCGTGTGCCATTCGAAACGCGGTTTTGCGGCGAGCTTGATGCTCTCGATCCCACCAACTGCGTTGTAGAAGTCTCCCATCATCACCTTTTGCGGGCCGAATTGGTTCAGCAACGATGCGACCTCAGAATCAGTGGGATTCGGGATGCCTTCGTAGATGTTTGAGCCCACGAAAGATCTCCAATAGACATAACGTCCGCCCACGATGTCGTACGAAGCAGTAGCCTCGACTAGGATATTTACGCCAGGCTCTTCGCTTTTGACCTTAGCGGAAAAGGGAACATCCCAAACCCATTTTGAATAGCCTTTGCTCCAAACTCGCGTACCGCGTCCGAGGACCGTAACCGAGATCGTCTTTGGGCCGGAAACATCCCTCTTTACCTGTGCTGCTGATGGCTGGGCATTTACCGACGCGGCTGCAAGGCCCAAAACCATCACCGCCAACACCCAACCGAACAGAAATGATACTTTTCTCATTTTTTCTCCCCTAAACTTTGCTTGATTTCAACTCGTTCATTGGTAGTGACGATGACGGAGAAAACATTTCACCGAGCTCAAAAGATCTGCGGGAAAACAATAAAGGGACCACTGTCTTCAGCGGCCCCGACCAAACCTTCGATCCGTAACTTTTACTTTCTGATGACGCGAAATGAAAGATCTGCCGCCGATTCGGTGGTGTTCTCCCTCGTGACGCCTAAGAGACGGACGGAGTATTCACCGCTTTTTACGTTGGTAATGGGGAACAACAATCCGATACGTTTTCCGCTTGGCCTGAGGATCCCGCTCCGATAGATAACATTGCCATCCGGGTCGACGATCTCGGCACGATAGCGGTCGTAGTCGCGGGATTCCAAATTCAGCGAGAGGTTAGCTTTGCGATCGCTGTTGTCGAGGGCGAGCGTCGGCATGCTGCCACCGCCACGCACGCTTCCGGCAAAGAGGGCAAGAAACGGGGTAGTTGACGTAGTTTCACGCGGCTTTTCTGTCGGGCGGTTAACATCCCTTGGCGACGCTGTCGGGGTTGGGATCACAGCTTCGCTATTGGCATAGTCCTGCGTGTTTGCTGCCGGCGGAGTTGCGACTGTCGGTGAAATATCGACCGGCGGGATAGTTTTAGCGATCTCTGGACCGGAGCTTCGCGGCAGGAATAGCCAGACCCCGACCAGTATCAATAAGATCCCCAACACAGAACCGACGACGAGTCTATGCTTCAGGAAAAAGGCCGATATGGATTCGAGCCACGGCGTCTCGTCGATGGCTACGGCCGGCGTCGTTACCTTGGCGATCAACGCTCGCGTAAATTCGACTTTCTGCTGATTTGCTGCGGTGGTTAGGTAGTCGTTTTCGAACGCGTGTCGTTCGCTTCGAGATAGAAGCCCGCGGACGTACTCCTCGACCAGCTCATCTTCGCACACGCGGATAAGCTCAAACATTTCGCCGTCAGCGACGAATTGGGCCTCGAAAGCCGCACGTTCGCCCTCGGCCATTTTGCCGAGGAAGAATCGTCTGGCGTCCGACATTGTCTTCTCTTCCTTCAGGTGCACAACTATTTAACCTATCCCTAGTGCAGAAATCGTTAAAAACATTTCACTTAGCCGCTTTTGCAGCAGTCCTTTGTGCATTTTTCGAGCTTTGCCTTTAGCCGGCATACCTTGATCCGCAGCGTGTTCATGGACATTGCCAGCGAATCTGCCAACCGCTTGCGCGAAGCGATCATGGTCTTTTCCTCCGTGTCGTAGTACGCGACGACGAGGTTGCGGTCATCCGCTTGAAACTCGCCCAGGCATCGGTCGAGGCACGCCATGCGTGGGTCTTCCGACGCTGCGTCACCGGCGGCCGCCACATCGCGGGCATCATCGGCGTCGAGCGAATCCGTAACTCGCTCCTTCGATCGAAGGCTCTCTTTATAGACAAACTGCGCGACCGTCGCGGCATAGGCCGCTACGTTCTCGATCTGCTCGCCTCCACCGATCTTTCTCAGGACGCGGTCAAAACAGACGTCTGCCAGATCATCGCCGTTAGACGAGCCCCGCCACTCGAAAAATCTGACAAGGCGCACGCGCAACTCCTCGTACCTCGCTCCAGCCGCATCACGGTCGGCGTCAAGCAAGGTTAAGAATCTGTCGAAATTGGTTCGAGCTGAAACGTCGTTCAATCAACGCTATTTTATGAGAGTTTCCGTGAATGTTGAAGGCACTAACGCCAATCGCCCTGAAGCGTAAATCCAGCCCAATAATACGGGTAGCGAAACCGGGAGATAGCCTTGAGTTCATTCTGTGCCCTTTTTAACGAAGCGGCGGGTGAGAGACCGTCCTTGATCATCCCGCGGTAAAAGCGCTTCATGAATTCCGCGGTCGCAGCGTCGTCTACCTTCCAAAGGCTTGCAACAACGCGGGGAGCTCCGGCAAACATAAATCCACGCGTCAGCCCGATCAGCCCCTCGCCGCGGATATCCTTACCCAGTGCGGTCTGACATGCCGAGAGGACAACCAGATCGCTCGAAAGCTCAAGGTCATAAACATCTCTTAGCCGCATAAACCCGTCACGCTGCTTGCCTGCCCTATCAAAGAGCGAAAAGACGAGGCTCGATGATTCAGGCCGCTGGGTATCGAGCAATCCGTGCGTGGCAAAGTGAATGATGCTGTAATCGCGCAGGCTTTCATCCGTGGCGGCATCGAGGCTCGCATCGAAATCGAGATTCGTTTTGACGCTGCCGGCCGGGAAAAGTGCGGCGATCTCTCGCGCCTCTGTCCGCGATGCGATCAGTCGCGGCAATTCCGCCCCGAGATCGAAGTCCCGCAGCACACGGCCAATAGCCGCGGGCCTTTCCCTTGAAACTTCCTTGGCTGCAGCGAGCCGGGAATCGTTGGATTCGAAGACCGGATCGGCAAAGATCGCGACCTTCTGCTCTCCTTTTTTACGCCCTTTCGCGGTCCGGCGTAGCTCCGCAAGAACTCCTGCCGACGGCAGCCCCACGGTCTCATTTGCCGCGAGTCCGGGCAATGCCGAAAAAGGCACCAACTGAAGTATCCCATCCGAGACTATCGCGACTCTGTTCCGTCCGAGAAGACCAGATACTGGTCCGAGCAGTGCTCGGTCAAGTTCCTTTTCGAGCCGCGTGACATCACCATTACCTGCCCGGCCGCCGGCGACGGCTTTGTAATATGCGTTTGCGATCGGCTCGATCTCCTTTCTGGACGGTAGGCTAAAGACACGAACTTTGTCTTTGGTGACGAGCCACAAATGCGATCGCGTGGCGCCGAGCTTGTATTCGAGCAGAACCGTCTTGTCGTCAAGTAGCTCACGGATCTCGCTCGCCGAGAGCGCCGAACCGTAAGTGAGATCGGCATAAGCGGGATTTTCGCGACGGACCTTTACCTGAAGAGACTCGACATCTGCATTCAGATCATTGATTTCGGCGGTTATTTTGCTTATCTGAGCCGCGGTCGGTTTACCGGAAAGCAGCGTCGTACGTTCGCGGTATTTTGCATTCAGCGTTTCCTGCAATTCGTCGAGACTTTGCTCGTCGACGCCTCTCTTGATATCGATCCGAGCCTCCTGCAGCAGCTCGACGAGAGTTCTGGCACGTGCCCGCTCACTGACTTGAAGGGCTAGCTCGATGTCCTTTTCGTCATTCCGTTTCTGGCCGCGTGAGACCAGAAGGTCGGCGTAAAGCTCGTAATATTGCGGCACCGTTGAAAAGTAGCCGGTCCGCAGCTGCGGGTTGATGATCTCACCGCGTATCTGCTCAATGATCCCGAGGCCTTTTTCGATAAATTCGATACCGTTTGAAATGTCACCCGACCGGGCGTTTATCGAGGCCAGCCAATAGAAAGAGTCGGCCTCGACGCGGCGGTCGCCGATCTCGTTCGCAAGTTTATTCGCCCGATCTAGATGCGGCAGAGCCTCGCTGTCCTGCTTCTGTTTGACGAGCAGTTTTCCGAGATTTCGCTCGGTTACAGCTTCGCCTTGTTTGTCGCCGATCCGTTTTCTGAGAGCGAGAGCCTGATCGAGAAGATCGCGGGCCTTTGCCCATTCGCCGGATTCAAGAAACACCTGACCGAGGTTATTGAGTGCAAATCCTTCGCCTCGTTCGTCCTTGACCTCACGCCTGATCGCGAGTGCCTGACGGTAATAGCCTTCCGAACGAGCAGGGTCGCCGAGCATCAGATAGGCAGTGCCAAGATTGTTATAGACGACGCCCTGGCCGCGGCGGTTACCAGCCTCGGTCTGGAGAGTAAGCGCCTGCGCGAGATAGGAAGCCGAGGTCTCGTATTCGGCAAGCGTCAGGTATCCGACCGCCAGATTATTGATCGCAGAACCTTCGTATTGCTTGTTCTTGATCTCACGTGCTAGGTCCAGCCCTTTGCTATAGAACTCGAGCGATCGCTGCACCTCTCCGAGTTGGTCATAGAGCAGCCCGATCGTTATCAATGCGACCGTCTCCCAAACCTTGTCCCGCTTCTGCCGCGACAGCTCAATGACCTCGTTAAACTTGCCGATCGCTCCACGGCGTCCCTCGCGGGTACCGTTTTGACGGAGCACGGTCGCCTCCTCCGCTACGCGTGTGATCTTCATCGCGGCTTCGTTTATCGATGCGTCTTCGCTGGTGGTCGGTCGTATATCAGCGAGGCGGATCAGGTACTTACCCATTGCTGCTCTCGGATCCGAGGGAGTGACGTTTATTCGATAAACGCCGCTCGCCGCGGCCGTTACTAGGATCAGGTCGCTACCGAGTACGCCGCTCGGAGATTCGCTCGTGAGAAACTGCTTGCCATCCGGCCCGGTCGCAGCCAACGCGACATCGACGCCTTTCTGCTCGATCTCGATCCGCGCGGTATTTCCCGCCGTTATCTCAACCCTAAAAGAATGGGTATCGCCGCCCTTGATCTGGTGTTCGGATGTTGAGCCCAGGGTTAATGGAAGATCAGGGCCTTGCGCGTAGCTGTCGATCGACAGAATGACGATCGCGAAAGCAAACAAGTATCTGATCAACACCAGCGGCATAAACGAAAACGGGTTCCCCAATAGATTGCGGAAACCCGTCAAAATAGTCAACAAATGTCGTCTACTCCTCCTCGTCGAGCGTCATTTCGACCGCCTTGCCATCGGCATCGAAAGCGACCCGCCACAGATGCAGCCGTTTGCCTGTGTCTACCCGATACAGAAAGCGCTGACGTGTATCAGCCGACTCCGTTCCGACCAGATCTATCTTTTTCGGCGAACCATGTGCCGCAAGTCTTGCGTTATTCTCCTTCGCTCGCGGCGTAGATATTGATCGCACGAGCGACGCCGATATCACCGAAGCATCGGGCGAATTGGCGAGCCGCGAGGCAAGGGCCTTTGTAAAAGTCTGTGATCGAGCAGAAGAACTATCCGCGATCGGTTTCATCGCTTTTAGCGACAATGTCGGTATGTACAGTTTGGCAACGCCGGTGGCGATCGCCCCGCCAACGCCGAGCTCGCCGATGTTCGTTAAAACGACCACGACTATATCGGGATCAGGATAGCGAAAATGTGCCGCTCCAAATCCTGCGGTCTGGCCGGTGTGGCCGACGGTCTTGTGTCCACGCGTTTCGCCGATCCTCCAGCCAAAACCGTAGATCGACTCCTTACCGTCGTTAAAAACGAACTTTTTCCACCATTCGGACTTGCTCGTAGGTTTCAAAAATGTGTTTCCGCCGACGGCATTCGCCCATTTGACCATGTCGCCGATGGTCGAGACGATCGAACCCGCACCGGTCAGGTCGGTCAAACTGCCGTCGCGGCCGACGAGGCGTCCGCCTTCCCATTCGTAGCCGGTAACGCGTTTTTTGACGATGATCTTCGGATCGCGGTCGGTCGTCTTCGTCATACCGAGCGGCTCGAAGATCCGTTTCTTCATAAAATCGAGATACTTCATCCCCGAACGCGATTCGACTATCAACGCAAGCAGATTAAAGCCGCTGTTGCTGTAAATATTTCGTTCGCCAGGCGTGAATTCGAGCGGGTGCGGTGCTAGTTTTGCGATGAACTGGTTTACGTTCATCCGCCTCGAAAGCTCAAACCCCTCGAGGCTCGTGTAGCTTTTAACCCCTGAAGAATGCGTCAGCAGATGTCTGACCGTCACATCCTTCCACGACTCCGGCGTGTTCGGCAAATACGCCGATATCCGTTCATCGAGCGAGACCTTGCCGTCCTCGACCAGCAGCATTATCGCCGCCGCCGTCATCTGCTTAGAGACAGAACCGATCTCGAAAACGGTATCCGCCGAAACAGGCACTTCAAACTCGACACTCGCGAGCCCATAGCCTTTCATCTTGACGACACGGCCTTTCTGGATCACCGCCACCGCCGCTCCCGGCACATTTCGCTCGACCATCCGCGAAAGCACGTAGTCGTCGACCTTGTCGGCAAATACAGATGACGTGAAGACAGCGAGGATCGCGAAAGCAAGTAAGTTCCGTTGAATCAGTATCTTTAACATATATAGACGAGATTTTTAACGCAAAGACGCAAAGGAGCAATGACGCGACGGTAATTTATTCTTTCTACAAGATCCCTAAACCTTTGCGTTCTGCATCTTAGCGACTTTGCGTTAAAACCTTTTTGATAATGGTCAATTCCCGATCGGATCGCCCGGCGGTGTCGCGAGAGGTGTCGTTTGCCGTCGCGGAGCGTCAGGACGTTCGAGGAAACGAGTGATGTCATCAGCGAGCGAACGGTTGAACGCCCTGTCACCAGCGGCCGTCGGACGTTTGATGGACACAGCGATATTCCTCAAGGCCTCGGTCGCGACCGCACGAACCTGCGCTTGGGCGCTTGCGTTTGCGGCGAGGTCCATTAGCCGCATCGCGGTCATGCTCTGTACGGAGCGCTGGATCGCAGCGTGATGAGCGTCGGCGACCGGCCTCCAGGCAGTTTTTACGAGAGCATCGACGACCTCGTGAAAATGCGGATTCGTCTTGTTTCGCGAATTAAAATCGACTAGCCTGGCCGCCCGGTTCGGCTCGAGCAGGCCGCTGATCGTGAGATCGGCCGCGATCTCAGCCGCACCTATCGGGTCGAAGTTTGGACTCGTCCGCTTCTGAAAAAGTTCCGAGCGGCCCGAGCGGTAACCGGCCGCGACCGGTGGTATTAGCTTTAATATCCGTTCCGGGATCGCGAGCTCTTCGGGCTTGATCGTCTCGAGCACGGCAGCGAGAGCTTCGCGCTGTTTGCCGGCCGGGACGATATCATTGACGTTTGCGGGCACCGGCCCGGTCGGGGTGCGAACCGCGAACGTGTAGTAAACACCGCCGATGGTTTTGACCGCCGCCGTCACCTGATAGCGATGATGTAGATAAAGCGGTAGAAATTTATTCTCAAGCTCGGACATCGGTGCTCCGTTTGGGATATTCTGGATCCCAAATTGATCGATGCCGATTCGCCGCACCTGCATTTCATGCTTCAGCATAGCGACCGGATCCGGGCCGTTATCCCATAGATTGGCCAGCGGATTTGCCGCACCTGCGGGGCGAGCATCCTGATCGCCGAGAAATAGCATCCCGTCGGCGACGCCCTGACGGACGATCTTTTCAAGCTCGGCTTCCTCATTTGCTCCATCCGGAAACTGGGTGTATGCATAACGCGTTGCGAACTTATCAAAAGCCCCGATGCCGACTGCGTAGGCGTTTGAAAGATCGAGTTTTCCATTCTTTATATCGACAAATGGAGCCGGATAATCCATGACCGAAGCCCGTCCATACGTGCTGGCCGCAAAATTATGCGTAAACCCGAGAGGATGCCCGACCTCGTGTGCCGAGAGCTGGCGGATTCGGGCGTATGACATCGCCGTAACCTCGCCCGTTTGCG
The DNA here is from genome assembly GCA_001464455.1 of Acidobacteria bacterium Ga0077534. Lineage (GTDB taxonomy): Bacteria > Acidobacteriota > Blastocatellia > Pyrinomonadales > Pyrinomonadaceae > OLB17. The sequence goes on along the minus strand of LNEI01000027.1, from coordinate 157,326 downwards.
TCTGCGGGTTTAGGTAATCGACATCGGGCATCGCAGCAAAATCGCACCCGGCGATGCCCGCACGATATTGCGGAGCCATTCCGGCACCGAGCAGGAAATCCTGCCGCGCACGCTGCGAGTCGAGCGTGACATCGGCTTTTAAGACCTCGCCGGTTCGGGGGTCAACGACCGAGTCGCCGATCGACCAACCGCGTGTCGCACGGTGCACCCAGTTGATGACGTTGTAGCGAATGTCCATCGGGTCGGCATCGGGCGGCAGCACGCGAACCTGAAATGCATTGCGAAAACCCGCCGCCTCAAAGGCCTGATCCCACCACGCCGCACCTTCTATCAGAGCGTCCTGAATGGCTTTCGGCGCACCGTTATCTACATAGAAAATGATCGGCTTTACGGCTTCGCTGACGGCAGCGTTCGGATCCTTCTTTTCGAGCCGAAAACGCTGGATCCAGCGTTTTTCAAGGTCCTCATTGATGTCCGTGCCGTAGTCGTAAAAGCTGATGGGGATGCCGGCGGTGCGTGGGTCAAATTTACGGGGCCGGTATTTGTCGTCAGGAAGTTCGACAAACGAATGCCGCTGCCGGACGGTCACATGCTTACCCGTCGGCGTCACCTGGTTGATCAGATTACCTGGGTCGCCGCTGGTCGAGAGCGTGACAGTCGCCTCGACCTCAGTGTTCTTTGGAAAGCCCTTCGTATTCGGAAGGTACAGAGCACTGCGGCTCTCATCGAAAGTATAATTTCCCTGACGAGCCTGAGCTATTCGCTCGCCAACACCGTGTGCATCTCGAACAATAAAACTCGTCGCATCGACCAGTACTCGATCCCCATCCGCGGCCTCTACACGAAATCCCCAAATGACCGAGCGTGCAAAAGATTCCTCGACCGACTTCTTCTGCAGTACATTCCCCGACGCACGAAAATCGTAATTCGGCTGCACCAGCAAGACCTTGTTGCCCGATCGCTCGAATTTCACAACCTTCGTCGTACCTAACTGATTGCGATCAAGCCCGATCGGATTAGACCCGACGCCGGTCGGAAGACTCACAAGATAAAGAAACTCCTTATCCCAACGCGTGATCTCCATGTAGATCTTGCCCGCGTCCGCGTCGAAGTAAAACGGCACATAGCCATCGATCTTCTGGAGCTTCTCGGTAACCGAGGAGATAGTCTTGCGCGGCGGAGCCTGTGAAAAAGCTATCGAGGACAAAAGGACGAGGAAAAACAAAGCGACGAGAATTCGTTTCATAAAGTTATTTTGTTTGCGCGAACTTAACATTGATACGTATGGGATTTCAAGAAGGTTACGCCGGGAACGCAGGCGCCCTCGCCTGCAAGCGTTCCGCTTCGGGACGCTGACGAGCGATGCCCGGAAAACTGCATAATACCGATAAACATTACGCCGGAGGAACCGGCGTTGCAGGCGAGGGCGCCCGCGTTCCCGGCTTTAAGAGCCCCCCGGTCACTATCGTTCCCGGTTCTGACTCCCTAGCCAATCCCGCATGTCCTCACGCATCTCTTCCGTGATCTCGTGCTTTGCCGAGTAGTGTTTCGAACTGTAATTCTTGACCTTTTCCCGAAGCTTCTCGTTGAAAGCCGCAAACTGCTCCTGCGTGTAAAACTCGTCGTCATCGCCGTACAAATAAAATGTATCGGCCGAAAACGTTTGATACTTCTCATTCGTTTCGAGATCGCCCGGAATGCCGCCGCAGACTCCGAGGATCCCGGCCAGAACTTCCGGATATGTAAATGCGAAGCGGAAGTTCAACGCACAAGCCTGCGAAAATCCGTACAAAAATACACGACTCCGCTCGACCAGCCCATCGCCTGCCAAACGCTCGATCACATCGAGGATAAACTGATGATGCAGCCTGATATGCTGCTCGGGCCGTTGATCTGAAAGCCAGCCGTAGCCGATGCGATAACCATCCTCGGTCCGGCGGTAATGCGGATGCGGCGCCTCGATCGCGGCGATGACATAAGCATCACCCGCGACCGCCCGAGCCTCGCGCATCATGTACCGCTTGTGCGCTCCATAACCGTGCACTGCGATCAGAAGCGGCGCTGGCACCGCGAGGTTTTCGGGAACGTAGAGATCGTAGTACAGCTCGATCTGGGCGGTGACGGAGAGGTCGGTTTGAGGGCTTTGCATTTTAATGTTCTCCCTTAGATTTTACCCACGGTTCAAGCGTAACGCACGGGGACGAAGAATTATCGCTCTCCTGGTCTACGTGTTAACTTTCGGTTAACAGATCGAACATTGCGCCCTTTTTTGCCGTATCGTTTACTTCAGAAGTAAAAACTATGAAAAATAGAATACTGCAAACTTATCTTTCGATACTCTTCGTCCTCTCCTTCGTCGTTTCATCGCTTCCGGTCTCCGGTCATGCACAAATGGCGGCACCGGCTGCGACTGAACAGTCCGTCGGTCCGTACGCGAAAGCGCTGGCCGAGATCGAATCAAAAGTCGAGGCTCGCCGAAAGGAGCTCGGTATTCCCGGAATGTCGCTCGTCATCGTCAAAGACGACCAGGTCATCTTCATGAAAGGCCTCGGCTACAAGGATTTCGAGAAAAAGGTGGCAGTCACGCCTGATACACAGTTCCCGATCGCATCGGCGACCAAAGCCTTTACCGGCCTCAGCGTTCTGATGACTCAGGATGAAGGCAAGATGTCGCTCGACGATCCGCCAAAGCGATTCATGCCTTACTTCAAGATGTTCGACCCCGAAACGGACAAGGCGATCACGATACGTGACCTGCTCAGCCATTCGTCCGGCCTAAACCGAACCGACCTCGCTATGATCACCGGCAAGCTAAACCGCGCCGAACTGATCCAGGTCGCCGCTCAGGCAAAGCCAACTGCGAAACTCCGCGAAAGATTCCAGTACCAAAACCTGATGTACACCGCCGCCGGCGAAGCCGTCGCTCAAGCACAAAAGATGCCCTGGGAAAAATTTGTCCCCGAACGCATCTTCAAGCCGCTTGGGATGAACAACAGCTCGATGTTCATCAGCCAGATGGAAAAGGCAAAAGATTTCTCATTCGGCTACGACTACAATTTCGATACAAAAGAAACGAAACGCCGCCCGTTTCGTGAGATCGCCGAGACCGCCCCGGCCGGTTCGATCGCGTCGAGTGCCCGCGATATGGCTCAGTGGCTGCGTTTCACCCTCGGCGGCGGCACGATCGACGGTAAGCGTCTGCTTTCAGAAAAGGGCTATGCCGAGTGGATCAAACCGCAAATGAAGATGAACCCGTCGGGCACGCAAAATTACGGCCTCGGCTGGTTTTTGCGGACCGTCGGCGGCCACAAAGTGGTCGAACACGGCGGCAACATCGACGGATTTAATTCGCTCGTCGCAATGGTGCCCGATAAAAAAGTCGGCTTTGTAATGCTGACAAACGTATCTAACTCGAGCCTCGGCAATGACATAATGCCGATGATATTTTCGACCCTGCTCGACGAGCCAAAACCCGCGACAGCTCAGCCGTCGGCGGCATCGCTTCAGTCTTTCGCCGGAAAGTATGGTCCGGCTGATCGTCCACTCGAGGTCAAACTCGAAGGCACTGATCTCTTTCTGGTAGTTCCGGGCCAGCCGCCCTACAAGCTCGAGCTTACCTCGGGCCGAACCTATCGCGCGCTCGGACTGCCCGATGGCTTTGGACTCAAATTCTATCCCGAAACGGGATACGTTGCCGAGGTCGAGCTTCTGCAGCCGACCGGGACGCCGCGAAAATTTGCTCGAACCGGTGCGGCCGCGAAACCCTCGACCGACACAGCCGCCGTGCCAAAAGACCTCGTCGGCAAATACACGCCGCCGGGCTCGAACGACGCGGTTATCGAGTTGAAGGAAACCGACGGCAAGATCACGCTCAACCTGCCGGGCCAGCAGCCGTACGCTCTGACGCCGAAGGCTGACGGCAGCTTTGGCCTCTCGCCGCTGCCGGAAACCTATTTCCTCAACGTCAAACGCGAAGGCGGCAAGGTCGTGTCCTTCTCGGTTACGCAGCCCGAAGGCACTTTCGAATTCAAACGTGCCGACGCGTCAGCCGATGCAAAGCCCGCGATAACCGTCGCCGAGCTCCGCGATAAGGCAGTCAATGCCGTCGGTGGCGAGGCGGCCATCAGAAAGATCACAACCCGCGTCACCGAAGCCGATGTCGATCTCGTCCACCAGGGCGTTCAGGGCAAGAGCATTTCGTGGACAAAAGCCCCGAACAAGAACGCGAGCGAAACGACGATCATCGCCCTCGGCAAGAAGATCGGCGGCGTCTGGGAGTTTTTCGACGGAACGACCGGCCAGGGCTCGTATACTTTCGCACCTGACGAGACCTACGCGGGCAAACGCCTCGACGACATCCGCCGCAGCTCCGACCTCTATCAGACACTCGACTGGGTCACACCGTATACCAAGGTCGAGGTGACCGGCACCGCCAAGGTCGACGGAGAAGAATGCTACGTCGTCTCCTTCGAGCCCAAAGCCGGAACGCCGTTCAAACAGTACTACTCGACCAAGAGCTTCCTGCTCCTAAAACACGACGGCGTCATCCCGTCGAGCACCAGCTCGATGCAGCTCCCGTACTCGATGGTCTTCTCCGATTACCGTGACGTCGACGGCGTAAAACTCCCCTTCCGCTCCGTCAACAACACCATAACCAACGGCGACATAGTCACCGTCACCAAATCGGTAAAACACAACGTCCCGGTCGACGACAAGATCTTCGCCCCGAAGAAGTTGAATTAGGGAACTAGCTTCTCGTGTAATATTTCAAGGCGGCGAAAGCCGCCTTTTTTGTGTCCCGTGGCCTCGCTGGTGGACGGAGCACGAGTTACCACGTTGCGGAGGTTAAGGATCACCGTGTCGGGGTCAGGATAGTATCGGATGTCGGTGAAGACGCAGGTTCCAGTGACCTCGATGCCGAAGTGTTTTAGGAAGCGCGTGGCCCGGATGACGCGGAGGCGGCCTTTGCGGCCAAATCGGCGGACGTTGTAGACGCGGCCGCCGTTACGGGCCGGACGGGTGATCGCAAGCTGCCGGGTTCGTTCGTCGTAGTGCAGCGAGACGTAGTACAGGCCTTTCAGATAGGCATAGACGGTCGGATTCAGCACGATCTCACCCCGCCGATTGATCGACGCGTACGCCGGCAGTTGACGCTTCGGCCGCGGCCGTGTTTTCAGTTCTTGCCACATCGTCCTATTGCAAAAGCCCGCGCGTTAGCAAGGGCGTTCCGCGCACGGGATAATTCAGTCCTAATTCGTGTCATTCGTGTTCATTCGTGGCTAAAGATAAAGACTCAGAGTTAGCCACGAATTGGCACGAATTTCACGAATGTAAAACGGAACCGCTCGATCCCAATTCGTGTCATTCGTGTTCATTCGTGGCTAAACATCTTCTTCTCGCGGCCCAGTGCTCGGCGGCTGGGGCGGGCGATCCTTAGGTCGAGGACGAGGATGCCGTCGGTGTCGATCTCGGCCTCGTCGAACTGCATCGTCAGCGGCAAAATGATCCGCTGCTCGCGAAGCAGACGATGAGCCCGCACCATTATCCCTGTCCGGTTGCTCTTCAGGGCCGGGTAAGCGTTCGGCGTAGATTTCTCGGCCGGTTTCAGCCCGATGCGATGATTCGCAGCATCATAAAGCAGCAAAAACGCCGGCGGCGAGCCCAGCATCTTATACGCAAACGCGTTCATAGCAATAACCCCCTTCGAGTTGATCGTCACATGGATCCCCGAGTACTGCGGCATCACATCCCCACGCTTGATCTCTATCCAGTCCGCTTGCATAAAACATCCATTCCTCCATTTACAACAAACGTAGCATATACGAATGCAGTTTGCAAGTGTGAAACAGCGAATTAGGCAAAATAAATTGCAATCCTGCTAAAGAAAGTGCATCATAACGGTGTACTCACAGTGTGTGTACACCGAGGTGTATAGATGATAACGACGGTATCGCGAAAAGAAGCAAGACTCAGCATTCGTGCCAGCGTTGAGAGCAAGAGGCTGCTCGAACGTGCGGCGAATAAGGCGAATAAGAACGTCAGCGATTTTGTTCTGGAAAACGCCCTCTCGGCCGCCGAAGCGATCGTCGCCGACGATGCGAATTTCAGCCTCGACGGCAGACAGTGGAAAAAGTTCGTTGCCGCTCTGGACGCTCCGCCGCGAAAAATCGAGGCACTTAGAAAACTCCTGACCGAACCGGCCGTCTTTGATGAAGAGTAAGCTTATCTACAGCCCACCCGAAGTCCTGACCGCCGCGCACGACTGCTCCGGCTTCGCCTGCGGCAAACCGCCGCTCAATCAGTACATAAAAAAATACGCCCTGCTCAATCAGCAGAACGAGATCTCGCGGACCTATGTCACCACCCGCGAAGGCCGTGTCGTCGGCTACTACTCGCTCGCATTCGGCTCAGTTTCTCACGAAGAAGCAGCGCCAAAGATCAAGGCCCAACTGCCCCAATACCCGATCCCGATCATGCTCCTCGCCCGTCTAGCCGTCGACAACCGCGAAGCCGGTAAAGGCCTCGGCCGCGGCCTGTTAAAAGACGCCCTCCTCCGCACCGCCCAAGCCGCCGACATCGCCGGCCTCCGCGCCATCCTCACCCACGCCAAAGACGACGAAGCCAAAACCTTCTACCAAGGATACGGCTTCGAACAATCCCCGATCCACCCGCTAACCATGATGCTCATCATAAAAGCCCCCCGAGCAAGCCTGCTGTGATCGGTAAGCCTCGAGACCCTCAGCCGCAATACACCCTAAGCCTTGACCTGCCCCACAGCCGCATGTGGCTCGAGCCAAACGCTTAATTGAATTAAGGCTTAATCGATATCTACGCCCCGACCCAAACAAGCTCGAACTGTTAGAGCCCTTAAACCCGTTAAGCATTGGTTTCATAACAATTCCTCCAACAGGTTTCGACAGCTCGAAGGTGGGCACGTGACGTATAGTCCGTTGCCTTTACGTCATCCCGACACCATAATTACGCGATGCCGATAAACACCAAATTGGGAGAGCGAGTTAGGAGGCTACGGATAGGGAATAAGTTAGGAGGCTCGCTCATTTGGGCGTTATTGATCGAGCGTGTTAGAAAACAGCGCTGAAAACACACGCGGATTCGTTGTAGATTAGAACTTTATGAAGACAGATTTCTACCTGGTTACAGTCGTACATTGTAAGAAAGGTTTCGCAAAACGTGTAGCGGATTTGATATCCGACGAAACATGTATCTTCGAAAAAATGGCAGGCTACGGGGATTCGATACACATCTTTACGGATTCCAATTTTGAGCTCGTCGGTGATGACAAGATCCTTCTTTCAGAAATAATATTAGGGATCAAGGAAGCAGTGAATCATAGACATTTTACGACCAGCAGATATACTAACGAACATGCTTAGGTATCAATTTTTCCCAAGGTCTATTGCTGTGACCCAGGATATAGGATCGGTTATCGAGTGTTTTCAAAGAAATTTTGAAAAGATTAACTCGAACGAAAATAACTACTCTAGTAACGACGTGTTAGAGGTTCTTAGAGCTGATTTATCTGAGATAAACTTTACAGTTGAGGTCGGTAAGAAGGATGAAAATAAAATAAAAGTTCCTGTTCTTTTTGGGTTAAATAACAGGATAGATAAATCTTTTAATGCGGATGCTCTTTCCGCTGACGGCAAAATTGTAATTGAAGTTGAGGCAGGAAGAGCCGTCGATAACAACCAGTTTTTGAAAGATATATTTCAAGCCTCGATGATGTTTGGTGTTGAGTATCTAGTAATTGCGGTTAGGAATGATTATCGCGGAGGGGACGATTTTCAAAAGATTTACACTTTTCTTGAAACAATGTACATTAGCAGTCGAATCACACCTTGCCGTTAAACGGGATACTCCTTATCGGCTATTAGCCGAATTCGAAATTTGGCCTGCGACGAAAGCGGAAGCCCGCACGAAGTAAGGGCGTTCTTATTTATCAATCAATTAGGTCGAAGGGAAGGTCACTCTGGCAGTAAAGTACATAATCTATCGCTCCGCTAACATGTCTCGGCTTCCACAGGTATCTACGGCTACGCCCTCGTGACCACACTTTTGTATCCGCAGTAATCAGCAATTCCTCCCGCAACATCTTCGTCGCATTTGCTTTCATCGCATCCGCCACTCGTTCTGGCTTCATTTGAGCAGATACGACCGCGTGTGCATGATTGGTCCTTACATTAACGGCTGCCAGACCATATCCGCGTCGTTGGCAAAGCTCCTTAAAAGCCAACTCGACAATGCGACGCATCGGTTTTGTAAGAATTAAAGGAGGCTGTTTCATTTGCTCCTTCATCGCTGATTTTAATTCGGGATTGGGCTGGATTCGAGGCGTCCCGAAATGATTTGTCCCGTTCCGCCCGATCGACTCGCGTTCGTCACCGTGGAGCCAGGTTCCGAAAGTTCGAAAGGTCAAAAGATAAGCGAGCGGAAACTCGTTCTCCTCAGAAATTTCGATTCCGTAATCGTCTTGCATACTTTGTTTTTACGAACTATGCAAAGGCTAAGAACGCCCTTACTTCGTGCGGGCTTCCGCATACGTGTCCGAACTCCTTAGTTCCTTGAGTGTGATGAATCTGTTCGCATCCAACCGTTCCCCGATGACTTTATTTACTTACTACAAAAATGTATCTGCGGGCAAGGAGAACATTCCCAAAACAGAAAGGACTATTGCACGAGACAAATCATGTAACGAAATACCCGGATGGATGGTTTTGAGATTTTGGGAAAATGAGATTAAGAAAGATTTCGAGGCTTGTGTTCAAAGAATTCTATCTCACGGCGCAATTACTCCCTAGACCTATTGACCGCGCTAGGCAGGGTCGGAAATCCACGTGATTAGGACTACTTCAAAATTAATGGAGCAGATTCTTCAGAACTTTGAGCTCATTACTGAAAATTGAACCCTTCGTAAAGTTACTAACAAATCGAAATATGTACGTCAGGTTTAATTCGCGGCGCTCGGCACCTCACGCACACGCAGTTCTTGGATCAGGATAGAAAAAAAACCCGGAATCTTGAATAATGAACTTCGAATAACGAATTAGGAAAGGAACTATCTATAGCCAGGTGATCGTGATTTCGTCTTCGACGCGTTTGAACTCTCGGCCGCCTGTGAGCAGGACCGCACCCACCACCCCGGCCTTTGGCCACCCCTCCTCGGGCAGGAGGGGAGCTTTGGATCGTGGCGAGGGCGGCGGCGATAGATGCGAGGGGCAGGCGAGACCGATCAGCGGGTGTTTTTGGCTTCTTTTGAGACGTATTGCTTCAGTGCGCTGTCCATGCGGGATTGCCAGCCTTCGTCGGTCGAGCGGAAGTAGTCGAGGACCTCGCGGCTGTAGCGGATCGAGACCAGTTGTTTTGTTTCGGCCGATCTTGGGCGGCCGCGCAGGACACGCATCGGCACCATTGCATGCAGCTGGGCTTTTGTGAGCGGCCGGGCGTCAGGGTCGCTCTTCGCGGCTTGCGTTATTACCCGATCCTCGGCAACGCTTGGCATCTTGATGTTTGGCCTCTTAGAAGTTTTCGACATAATGTTTTACCTCTCGACGATCGACCCCCAGAAGACTGATGATCCCGGCCCGTATCAAAAAAGTCGCCGCTCTTTACGATCCGGTAAGCTTCATATTTATCAACGCGTTAAGCGATATGCCTTCGGTCGTGGATTCGAGGGCGAGGCGGCGGTGGAGTTCTTTTGACATGCGGACATTCAGTTTGCCGCTGTATTTCGCTTCCTGCCTCGTTGAGTCGTCTGTCAAGCGGTTTGGGTTGTTTTGATCTTGTGGATCGTTTTTAAAACAGCGGCTTCTTTTTGTTCGGCTTGCTGGAGGTCGTAGATCATCTGCAGGTTGAGCCAGAAGCCCGCTGACGTGCCGAAGAATTTGGCGAGCCGCAGGGCGGTGCTCGGGCTAAGGCCGCGGCGGCCGGTGACGATCTCATTGACACGCTGAAACGGAACGCGTATCGCGTCGGCCAGGGCCTGCTGAGTGAGGCCCATCGGGTCGAGGAATTCCTCGCGAAGCATCTCGCCCGGATGGGTCGAACGGCGGTTTTTGGGGATCCTTATCATATTTACCTCAATGATAGTCGACGATCTCGACGGAATAGGCCTCTTCACCCTTCCACACAAAGCATATTCGGTATTGATCGTTGATCCGAATACTGTACTGGCCTCGCCTGTCGCCGCGAAGGGCTTCTAAACGGTTGCCGGGCGGAACCTTCAGGTCGTCGATCTCGGTCGCGGCGTTTACCTGGTCAAGTTTTCTTGCCGCCAACTTCCACAACTCTCTTGGCAGAGCCCGTCTCGCCTCGGCCGAGTTCCGGCCATCGAAGATATCTTCTGTCGCCTGATTGGCAAACGAACCGATCATCTGACTAGCATACTAGCACGGTTATCATGCTTAATTCCAGAAAGGTTCAACCCGGCGAAAACGGCCCTTCTGAAAATCTTATAAATGCCGCTATTAACGGAAAATATGAACGCTGTCGGCGGGGATATTAATGGTGGGGTTAAATTTTGCGTCGCGGGGGCGAAAAACGGTTCGGGATCGGCTCGAAACGGTTCGGGATCGGGCGGGAACGGTTCGGAAATGCGTCGCGCGTCGGCTCCCACTGCCCCGGCCTTCGGCCACCCCTCCTCAGGCAGGAGGGGAGATCGGCAGGCCGGCGGCGGCCATTAGGTTTGGGGTGTAGTTGGAATCTGAGTGGTCAAAGATCTCGTCGAGTTCTTTTTCGACCGAGCCGTGGCCGGCGGGGATCTGTTTGATCATCGGCTCGAAACTCTTGAAATCATAGAGTTTATTGTCGAGCAGGTGCGAGCCGGTGACGTTTGTCAGGGCGGTCATCATCGAGCTTCGGATGAAAGGCGTTTCCTTTTCGAGCTCGTTGATGAGGCGTTTGACACGCGCACGCTTGAGATTTGGCTGCGAACCGCAGAGATTGCATGGGATGATTGGGAATTGCTGCTCGGCGGCGTATTCGGCGATCTCTTTTTCCTGGCAATAGGCCAGCGGGCGGATGATCGTATTTCGGCCGTCGTCGCTCCTAAGTATTGGCGGCATTGCCTTTAGCTGGCCGACGTAGAAGAGATTGAGCAAAAATGTCGCGATGATATCGTCCGCGTGGTGGCCGAGTGCGATCTTGGTACAGCGTTCCTCAACGGCGGTCGTGTAGAGGATCCCGCGGCGAAGCCTCGAGCATAGCGAGCAATAAGTATCGCCCTCGGGGATGTGCTTCGTGACGATCGAATAGGTGTCTTCTTCGACGATCCGGAACGGTACATTTCGCTCGGAAAGGTAATCCGGCAGCACGTGTTCCGGGAAATCCGGCTGCTTCTGATCGAGGTTAACTGCAAGTATTTCAAAGTTTACGGGTGCACGCTTCTGCACGTCGAGCAGCAGGTCGAGCAGCGTGTAGCTGTCTTTGCCGCCCGAGAGACAGACCATTATCCGGTCGCCCTCCTCGATCATCGAGAAATCAGCGATCGCACGCCCGATCTTCTTTAGCAGCTTACCTTTTGTCTTCGTTTCCGCTTTCACTTAACTATAAGTCCGGCCCGCACCGGAAAAAGTTAGATTCTGACACGCGCCGCAAGGTTTGACAACCCCAACAAATGACTAGACACCAGTGCAAAACCTAACTATTATCTATGCTTAGGGAATATCAGGTAATCAAAAGGGTCGCGTGCCGGTGCCATAAACGTCTTTTCATCAGAGGCGTGTTGTCCTAGTTTCCCGCCAAAATTTATCTAAGAGAGGTTACATAATCATGATCAGAATGGGCCGAGGCAGCCGAACAGACCAACCCGAAAGCAACGAACAACCGACGCAGGAACAGGCTTACCGCTACGCCGAACAAGCCGCCGCTTCGACCGGACGCGGGGCAATTTCCGAGAGCGATTCGATGGCCCGCGACATCAAAGAAGGCCGCCTGAGCGGATTCGTCGGGCACGGCACAACGCTGACCGGCGAAACGCAATTTCACGCCATGCTCCGCGTTGACGGCCATCTGATCGGGACCGTAACATCTGATTCCGGCACCCTGATAATCGGCACGAACGGTCAAGTGGACGCTAACATAACGGTCGCCGCCGCGATGATAAACGGTACCGTAAACGGGGACGTTTATGCCACCGAGAAGCTCCAGCTCGGCCGGACGGCACGCGTGCTCGGCAATATCCATAGCCCTCGTCTCATCGTCGAGGAAGGCGCCATTCTCGAAGGCAGCTGTTCGATGCTCAAGGCCCGCGAAACACAGGAAGAAGAGGCAGTGGCCGCCGCCGTCCATTACGAGCAGCCAGCGCCGCCTGCCCAAACAACCGACGACGATGCTCCTGACCTTTTCGCCGATGACGATGACGATCTCGACGAAGTCAAAGCCGCTTCCGTTTAAACCCTGATTTTCCAAGAGTTAAAGGCGGGGCGACCCGCCTTTTTTTATACATCAACCGTCTAAACAATCACATTCTGAGAGGATCTAACTATGTTAAATGAATTCAAAGCATTCATAGCACGCGGCAACGTGCTCGACCTGGCCATCGGTGTCATCATCGGGGCCGCCTTCGGAAAGATCATAACTACTTTCACCGAGGGCATCATCATGCCCTTCGTCGGAATCCTGACCGGGGGCATCGATTTTAAGACAAAGTTCTATGATCTAAGCGGAAAGCTCCAGCCAGGAGCGACTCCTGAACAGATCGACGCAGCGATCAAGGGCGGTGCTCCGCTGATCCGTTATGGCCAGTTGATCAGTGACGTGCTCACGTTTCTGATCGTTGGCTTCATCATGTTCATCATCGCGAAAGTCGCAATGGACTACTTCAAGAAACTCGCCGCCGCGGCCGAGCCACCTCCACAGGAAGCGCTGCTGACCGAGATACGCGACATCCTGAAAGCTAAGTAACGTCATACGACCGCACAACAAAACTAGAAAAAGGGGAACGGCCAAAACCGCTCCCCTTCTGCTTTTGGAGTCGCCGTATTGCCTATTGCAGAGTTACATTATCTACCCTGAAGGTCGAAGTTATCGAACTGTCCATCGTACTTCGGAACTGTATCCGGACGGTCTGACCTCGATACGCCGCCACGCTGAATGATCTCAGTGTGTAGTTTCCTGAGGTTGTCTTGTTCAGATTACTATAGGTGCCCAGCGTGCTCAGCAATGCCCCTGACGTGCTGCGGACTTCGACAAAGAGTCGATCGTACGCCGTGGTCGTAGTGGTTTCGCTCGACGTCACGTTTAGCCAGAACGTCAGTGCTCCGGTTGCCGTTGACGGTATTGTCACGGTCTGATAGGCCTGTCCGCTGACGCTGTTGTTCACACCGAAGTAGATATAACCCGTGCCGTTCTGCGGAAAGTTTCCGTTCGCGGTGTAGAAATACCCGCTGCCGGATCCGACCCACGGCGAAACGCTGCCTTCAAACCCGCCGTTTACAAGGAAGTTGCCCGACGGCGTAGGTGAGGGGCTCGGTGTCGGTGTCGCGGTTGGCGTCGGGGTCGGCGTCGGACCACCGCCGCCGCCGCCGAAGAGCGAATAAAGAAGCAGATTGGGCGAACCGGTTCCGATGCTCGTCAGTCTTCCCGAAGTGGCGTTGCCCACGATCGCCGAAGTAACGGCTGCCGGCGATGCTGTCGGATCGGTTTCAAGGTAAAGAGCCGCGACACCCGCGACATGAGGCGATGCCATCGAGGTTCCCGATATCGTATTCGTCGCCGTATTTGATGTGTACCATGCCGAGGTGATCGACGAACCCGGAGCGAATATGTCGAGACATGTTCCAAAATTCGAGAATGACGATCGGGCGTCGCTGCTCGTCGTCGAACCGACGGTTATCGCGTTTGGTGCCCTTGCTGGTGACGAATTGCACGCGTTTACATTGCTATTGCCGGCGGCAACGGCGTAGCTGACACCGGCGGCGATCGAATTGTTGACCGCCGTGTCGAGTGCCGTCGAAGCTCCGCCGCCGAGGCTCATATTTGCGACTGCGGGTTTGACATGATTTGCGGTTACCCAATCCACGCCGGCGATCACGCCTGAGTTTGTTCCTGACCCGGAACAATTCAGAACACGTACCGCGTAAAGCCTGACATCCTTCGCGACGCCATAAGTCGTCCCGCCGACGGTTCCGGCCACGTGAGTACCGTGGCCGTTACAGTCGTTCGAATTCTGCCCGTCCGTGAATGCGTCAAAGCCGACAAAAGCCCTTCCACCGAAGTCATTGTGGGTACGGCGGATGCCGGTGTCGATTATGTATGCATTAACGCCGCTGCCGGTCGCGTCGTAATTGTAAGTGGTGCTGAGCGGCCGGTCTCGCTGATCGATGCGGTCGAGGCCCCAGGTCGCACCGGTCTGAGTTGCGTTAGCGTAAACTACGCCGTCCTCTTCTATGTATTTGACGCGAACGTCATTTGCCAGCTCCTTTGCTTCTTTCTCTGACATCTCTACCGAAAAGCCGCGCAAAGCGTGTGTAAAGGTCTTATCGACCTTAATGCGGTATGCTGTCCCGAGTTCATCCGCGAGCTGCACCGTCCGGGCTTGATCGCCAAGTTCTCCCGCGGCCCAATCTTCCAGCACCACGATGTAACGATTCGGAACAGGCTCGGCCACGCGGCGAAACTTGCGTTCCTGCCCGCTGCTTCCAGCGGTAAACACACCAAAACCGACGAGGCAGATCGCTGCTACCACGCCGAAAAGCAACAATTTCTTCATAACGTCCTCCTAGATGAAATATCAGGAATCAGCACGGCCGCCGCAGATGGAGCTAGACGAGGGGTTCAAAGTCAGGAGCTGCACTGTTTCTAGTCAAGGTAACGCCCAAACACGGTGTTTCAGGCACGAATTGTGAAAAAAGGGGTTTCGAAAAAAACTGCGAGAATTGTATTCCCGCCCGGCGCCGCTGTCAAGACAAACAGCTATCCAGGGGGCCGTTTTGCAACATTTTTGCATCTTTCGCACTCTAATCTTCGTGAAACCATTCTAAGGTCGTAGGCTAAGATCGAATGTCTTTGAGTTTAAACAATACACCGCCGGGCTTTCATGTCGACCTTGAGACCTACACGTACGGGGCCGACCGTCAGAAGCTGTCGATGTACGACGGGCTCGACACGTATTACTACTTCTGGGGAAACGGGTCGATCATGGCCGAGTATCTCGACCGCGGGAGTCCGGGGCCGAGGTGGACAAAGTCCTATTTCTACGCGGGTTCGCGTTTGATATTTACAACTTCCAGGGTGAACAGCACGACCGAGAAAAAGGAGACGCACCATCCCGATCGGCTTGGTACCAAGATAGTGACGAATGTGGATTCGGGGGCAGCGTTCGAACAATCGACGCTGCCGTTTGGAACGGCTTTCGGGGCGGAGAGTTCGGGGTACTCGAATCAGGTCTTCACGAGCTACGACCGAAGCTCCACGACGGGCCTCGACTACGCCAACAACCGCACGTACTCCAGCGGCCAGGGCCGATTCACCCAGGTCGACCCAATAGGAATGTCCGCCGCCTCGATCGGTAACCCGCAGTCTAACAACATGTACGCCTACGTGCAGAATATGCCGACGGATTTTGTAGACCCGTCAGGGCTCAACATGCAGAATCCGGGAGCGGGCGGGCAGACTGGCTGGCTAACTCGGATTTGGCAAATCCGAGACGGTAGTGTGGTGGGATACTGGGAACACTTCTTTCCCTATCCGGGGCAGGAGGATGGTGGTTCGTTTGGAGCTTCCACTAATCCGCAGGATAGAAAGATCGGACAAAAGTGTAAGGATTTTGTTAAGTGGCTTGTAGATAAATATTGGTTTGCTGGAACCAACGCAGGCGCCGGAACATATCTATTAAAGCAAGGATACGACATGATGCATAGCTACGCGCTACCGAAGGTACGTGGCGATGGCGGCTCTGCGTCTGGCGGTTTTAGAGACGAACTAATCAATGCAGGACAAGGCGGCGACGCCTATGCGCACTTTCTTGTTTTTGCCGGGCTAAAATTGATAGCAATAGGGGGAGGGGGAATACCCGTGGAGCTGGCAGATTTAGGTCTGAAGTGGTTGGATAAAACGGACGTTAATAATCCCCAACATCAAACTGAGCTGCGTGATGATCAGGCGGGTACTGCAATCGGACAGGCTCTCCATGATGGCTGGAAGGCGGGACACAATGCAGCAACGGTGCGAGGGACGATAGAAAACATACTGTGTGATCCAAATAAGTAAATGACGTGCGGGGCGTGAAATTTTTTCTTAAAAGAGCATTTTACTACCGTAGAGTTAGGAAGAAGATAATCGGGGTTGATCTAATCCCCGATTTCAATTCAATCAGAGGCTATCTGATCAGACGAGGAACAGATGAAATACGGCAAAATTATTGTGTTGGGCTTGATTGGCACGCTGGTTGTCACAATTGGTGTTCTCAGGATTGTTACGGCCAGTCATATGGTCTATTCGTCCGAAATTTCAGAGGACGGATATGTAGTTAAGATGTACCAGAATCGCGCAAATATCCCGAGTCGGCGTGAAGTCTACGTGAACGCTAACACAGAAAATCGATCAATTATTGACAGTGGTTTGATTTTTTCCGGCGACACTTTTGACGACACTTTCGATGACCGCCAGCCACAAAAATTCTGGCTACGCCCGGATATTTTTGCTTTTGGAAGCTTTCGTGAATCGGGGATTGACAGCCTTGAAATTGAAAACATGGGACATAATGTTTTGGATTATGTTTTCATCCAAACGCAAAATGATCGGTTCATAATTTTCGATCTTCAACCAAAAGCAAAACGCCGTATTCAGTTTAATTACGATGGGGTACTATCGGTGCAAAGCAGGAGTTCTACAGGCGAAAAATTTGGAAAGGCGGTTACCGGCGATGAGAAAGATAAACCTGAAAAAACGGTGTTTCTCGTTCGAATCTCCAATACAGGTACTGCGATTGACTCAACCAAGTACAGAATTCGAGAAACAGACTGTTGTTTCTACCGATGGTAACTGGCTGACAATGTAAGGAAACGGGGTCAGTCGTCTATGAAGTTACCCCTTGGTGTCAAGCGCACGGGTACAACTTCCAGGGTGAACAGTACGACCGAGAAAAAGGAGACGCACCATCCTGATCGGCTTGGTACCAAGATAGTGACGAATGTAGATTCGGGGGCAACGTTCGAACAATCGACGCTGCCGTTTGGGACGGCTTTCGGTGCGGAGAGTTCGGGGTACTCGAATCAGGTCTTCACGAGCTACGACCGAAGCTCCACGACGGGCCTCGACTACGCCAACAACCGCACCTACTCCAGCGGCCAGGGGCGATTCACCCAGGTCGACCCAATAGGCATGTCCGCCGCCTCGATCGGAAACCCGCAGTCGAACAACATGTACGCGTACACGCAAAACATGCCGACGGATTTTGTTGATCCGAGTGGTTTGCAGATGCGGTATATCGATGTCCGACGAGGTCTTGGATGTTCTCCAGGATCTGATGGCAAGTGGCACTGTATCGAATACATAGATCGCTACTGGTACGATGATGGAACCGGCTATGGTGGTGGAACTAGCGGCTGGGAACCTATGGACGGAGGTAGCGGTGGCGATGGCCTAGGGGGTGCCTTCCCACTAGCAAATACGATGGCTACACTTAAGAAACGGTGTGATCGGGTATCCCAAATACTAAAACCTTTTCTTGGTTTCTTTGAGGACCTATGGAAGGCATCGGGGTCGGGAACTAATAGAAAGCTCGAGAGAGGCGGGGTTGTTGGGCTTGGGGAGGTGCAACCGGGTGGACGCCAGGTCCCAGTATTTGCAACGTTCGCCGGCAAGACGTTCGAGGGTAGCATGGGCCCTGATTTTTTACCTTGGGTTAGGGGGCAAGCAAATGCGATGGAGATACTTTTTTGGGTGCACACTCACCCGAGTGGAACTAGCTTGCCTAGCCCCCTGGACAATTTCAGCGGTAAATCTGGTGATAAGCCTTCTGTCTCCTCTCTAGGGATTGACGGGATACTGATTGCAGCAAACAAACTCGGAGTTTTTAATGAGGCCGGCAACTACTGCCTATTCAGCAGGACAGGAATTGCATTGACTCCTGCGAAATAGTTGTAGGGTAAAATTATGAGTCATTTGAAAAGTGAGCGAGCCCTGCGACTCGTTTTATTCCTTCTAAGTCTGTTTTCTTTACCAACGGGTTGCTCTAGCAGTGAACAGATGCGGGTGGTTAATAATGATGATGTTTTGGTGCAATCTGGGCAGACACCGCCGATGCCACATAAAAACGAAAGCCGAGAACGAGTTGAGACGCGTGAAACCTTGAACAAGTTAAGTCAGTTCTACGGGTTGCCTAACGAGCCGCGATCGGATGCAGAGATTGAGCTTCGCCTGTGGTTGTATTATGGCTTGAAGCAGCCGGAATGTATCATATTAGTAAAGTCCAATGGGACTTGGACCGGTACTCAGCTTCGGGCCGAGACTCATAAAAACGGGGCTAAAATCGTCAAATCTTCTATTACCCCCAAGGCTGGCTGGAATTTCTTGGATGAAACAATGCTCCTCCGCAACATAAAGAATCCTGTAAGCAACAATTTACAGAGAGACTTGAATGATCCTATCCCTGATGAAGGACAGGTATTTATTCAACTTCGCGAGGGCGGCTACTACGATTATGTCGGCTATCGAGCTTTTACGCGCGATTCAAATGGGAAAAACGCACTTAGATTTTGTACAGACCTTCAAAAGCACTTGAATATTTCCGTTGATTGCATAAAAGGAGCCGATGATAATGAGTGAGCGGGGGCGAGCCGATTCTTAGCGAGCTTAGGATTAGAAAACGAAAAAATGAAATGAGTTTAAGAATGAGACAAGTACAGAGCTCGAGATGCACGGAGTTTTAAGCTCCCTCCACAATAAATCACTCCCTCACGGTATTTCTATATACCGTGAATTTGCATGAGCTAATAGATCGTTTTGGCAGTCAGTCGCCGCGCACGCGGGTGGCGTCGTTTCTGGCGTTTGGTGCTGTGATCATCGCGGTTCTGGGCATTGTCTTCTATCTCGGCGTAACCAAGGGCGACACTTGGGCCGAATCAAAATACCTCAAACAACGTGACGAAAACCTGATCCGGGCCACAAAAGCCGAGGCCGAACAACAGCGCCTCGCCGGCATCAACGATCTCCTCAAAAAGCAAAACGAAGACCTCGCCGCCGAGCGCGACAAGGCCGACAAACGCCTGCTCGCTCAGAACGCCGAACGCGATCGTCAGCGTGAGGCCGAGCTCTTGGATCCAGCTCCGTAGGAGCGGACTGTCTGTAGAACCGAGGCCCGTATAAAATGTCTCAAGCTCCGTAGGTGCGGCCGCCCTTTCGTTGTGAGATGTTCCCATGCCGCCCCTGCAGGGGATCTTGTATCTTGACTGTTCGCTACAAACAGTCCGCTCCTACGGAGCTCACGACACGATCACTTTCCAAATAGCCGGCCTTGACATTGTTGCAATCTTGTGTTATCTTTGCAACATACATGAGCGTTGTTTTAGTTTTGCTCGTGAGATATTTGAAAATCATGGTCCGCGCTCGGGATAGGTCTAGCTAAAATGGACACGTTTTGGCGAGCTTTAGGACATCGTCTCACATTGGGGTTGGTCTTTTTTGGTGGTGAGACGATTTTTAGCTGTAAACGTTGGAAACAGGACTGTTAATCCGTCTCACGTGCGGCAAGCAGGTGAGACGATTTCGCCCGCGGGCGTTCCACTTGCGGGCATGGCTTTTTTTGCAAGTGGAACGATTTTTTGCCGTAACCGCTTGAATCTCAGAGATTTAGCCCGTTCCACGTCAGCACCGAAGTGGAACGGCCTTCTTCTAAAGGAAAAAGGCGGTCCGTAGCAACGAACCGCCGCCGTGTATCGACTGAAGGCCTACTCCAATCCCACGAAGTCTAAGTTAGTGATACTTGCCGAGAACAGCTCGATCTTCGGCGTGAAGCGGAAGCGTTTTGACGAGACGCTGAGGATGTACTGCTCACCGACCCTCACGTTGTCGAACGAGTAGATGCCGAACGAACTTGTCGTTGACGTTCGCCGCACATTCTGGCTGTCGGTCAGGATGACGATCGCGTTTCTGAGGGCGAGTCCGGACGGAGTGAAAACGCGGCCGCCGACATTGATCACCGCCGTGCCGCAGGATATCGCTAGCGACACATCGTCGAGCAGAAACTCATCGCTCGGCGATCCGGCAGGGCGCGTATAGGTAAAGGTGACCGTCCGGGTTCCTCCTGCAAAGGCGGTCAGGTCGGTCGAGAGTTGGGCGTAATCACCGCTTGCGGCCGCCGGTTCGTTGATGGTCTGAACGACCACGCCGTCAACGCTAACCGTGATGGTGGTAGTCGACGGAGCACTTACACTCACTGCCCGCAGGAAGTAGTTCAACGTTGCGACCGAACCGGCCGGGATATTGACGACCTGGGCCACCGTCGCGGTTTCGCTGGGACTGCCGTTCGCTCCGCCATCGAATAGAACATAGCCGTTCCCGGTTCGCGCCGCCGCTCCGCACAACCCATTGTTACAAAGAGCACTGCCAAAGGTGGTCGAGGTCGAGGTCCAGTTCGGATTTGTCCGTGCCGGCGTATTTGCCTCAAAACCTCCGTCCTGCAAAATATCCAAACTCGGCTGGCAACCCGGAGTTGGTGTAGGAGTTGGGGTCGGCGTCGCGGTCGGCGTCGGCGTTGGAGTTGCTGTTGGGGTTGGTGTCGCCGTCGGGGTAGGCGTGGCCGTTGGCGTCGGGGTCGCCGTTGGCGTCGGTGTCGCCGTTGGCGTCGGGGTCGGGGTCGCTGTTGGAGTAGGGGTTGCCGTTGGGGTCGGCGTTGCTGTTGGGGTCGGGGTCGCCGTTGGAGTCGGGGTTGCCGTTGGGGTCGGCGTGGCCGTCGGAGTAGGTGTCGCGGTCGGAGTTGGGGTTGGATTGCCGCCCGGCGCCCTAAGGACAACGCTGTTGCTAGTGTAGGATATAAGAAAATCGATGCCGCCGATGGTAACGGAGCTCCCTTGGGCAAACTGGCCGGTCAGCGTTGTTCCTATTACCTGCAATATTTCAAACTGCTGTCCAGGCGATGGACTGAAGCCGTTGATCAGCGTACCGGTTAGTGAGGCTCCACCAAGATCAACGCCACCGCCTGCAACTGGACTAAAAGTCAGTCGGTCGTACTGTGTACCAGCCGTCGTTCCGCCGATCTCGATATTCAAAGTCGTTGCCGCATTTAGTGAAGAATTCAGGGTTGCTGGGCTGGCGGTTAGAATTCCCGGACTGTTTCCGGGCGCAACAGTTCCGCCGGTCGCTATCAGGTCGCGGATCGTGCCGGTACCGCCCAGAGTCCCGCCGGTGAGATTTACATTACTGGATGTCTGGCTGCCGTTGATAAGGAGTGTTCCGTTATTTATCGTCGTCGTACCGCTGTACGTGTTGTTGCCGGAGAGTATCAGGGTCCCGGCGCCGACCTTTGTCAGGCCGGCACTGCCATTTATCGGACCGGTAAGAGAAAGTATGTCGGCTCCGAGAGCTTGAATCGTCGAAGTGCTCCCAAGCGTGATCGGGCCGGCAATTGAGCACCCTTGTCCGCATTGGTTGGCCGCCAGTGCCCCATTCCCATTTGGACCGCTTCCATTTAGGGTTATAGATTCGGTAAGGCCGGAAGTATTAAAGCTCGTTCTAAGCTGCGCTCCATTAGCGACGATCGTACTATTTGAAGGTCCGGAGGCCCCAAGTGAATTTGTCGTACCGACGCTTAATATGCCGGCATTGATCGTAGTTGTCCCTGTATAGATGTTAGAAGCTTGGAAGCTTAAGAACCCACTACCGCTCTTAACAATCTCGCCGGCACCAGAGATCGTGCTTAGTATCGCGATCGAACCTTGCGAGTCCAGGGTCAGCGTTGATCCGTTCAGGTTTATCGAAGCATCGTCGAAGATCAGCGAGCCTGAACCATCGAAACTGATCGTCTGGGGCTGAGTAAGAGTCAGCGGGATCTCGAATCTGGAAGATTGCCCACCTTGGGGTATATTCACGGCGACCCCGTGCGACAGGGTGACAGCATTCCCGCCCATGAAGTATTCGCCATCGGAAATAGCTATCGAGCGGAGATCCAGGCCCGGAATATTGTTCGTCATATTCTTGCTATCAAACGGCGCACCGGTTGGAAAGATAAGGTTCGCTCCGTCCACCGGAACGGCGTCAGGGCTCCAGTTCGCGGCCTCGGACCAGTTGTTGGTCGTGCCGCCACCATCCCACGTGAAAGTAGGAGGAACCACTGTCAAAACCACCGCCAGTTGAAGGTAAGCAACGCTGAATTGTACCCCACCAATATTAACGATATTTCCCTGAGCGAACTGCCCGGTGATCGAACCCGAAGAGATCTGTATGATCGAGAACTGCTGGCCGACTGTAGGAGTAAAACCGTTAACCAAGCTCCCACTGAAAGAGGCCCCGCCTAGATTCAGCGACGCTGTAGATGGATCATTTACGAAAATATGATCGTGCTCAGAAGCCGCGATTAGGCCGCCGATCTCAAAATGAAGAGTCGTCGCAGCATTAAGTGTCGCCGAGGGCCGGATATTGAGCCTTCCCGGACTGTTTCCTGGTGCGATCGTACCTCCGGTGGCATTAAGACTACCGATCAAGCCGGTTCCTCCTAGCGTGCCCCCCGTCAGGCTCACACTGCTGTTCAGCTGATTTCCATTGACAAATAGAGTTCCAGCGTTGACGGTCGTAGTTCCGGTATATGAATTGTTGGCCGTAAGCGTTAGCGCGTCGGAACCAACTTTTGTCAGACCGAATCCGTTGCCGCTGATGACTCCACTTATGGTCAGAGGCGAGGATAGATCGACGATCGGATTGCCGGTGAGGGTGATGGCCCCGCTAAGAATTCGTGTACCCCCTCCTCCGACGGTCGATATGGTTGAGTTGCTTAGTGTAAAAGGCTCTGATGAAGTCACGATGGCGAACCTGAGGGCTGCACCAGAGGCGACAACGGTGTTATTTCCTGCTCCTGTCGCACCGAATGCTCCATTGGTAGAAAGTTGTATCGCTCCTGCGCTGACTGTCGTCACCCCTGTATACGTATTGTTTCCACTGATTTGAAGTCCGCCGCTGCCCGTCTTCGTCAGCCCTCCGGAGCCGGAGACCACTCCAACTAAACTGAGACCCGCGCCAGCACCGCCATCAATATCCAATGTCAGAGCGAACCCATTAAGATTAACCGCGCCAAAAAAGGCGAGTGGGTCACTTGAATCACCCCCGTCAAAGGTCTGAGGCTGTAATAGAGTGATCGCAAGTGCGAGGCTCGTCGTGCCCGTGCCAGTCGTTCGTTGAACTCCGTTTGTAAGGGTGATCCCATTACCGGCGATATTGTAGCCGGAACCGCTGATGGTGATCGAACGAATATCTAATCCTGCGATATTGTTGTTATTTTCCAAGCTGTTCGCGGGAGCTCCCGCGGGAAAGATGAGATCGATGCCGTCAACGGGTACAACGTTCAGATTCCAGTTAGCCGCCTCGGACCAATTGTTTGTCGAGCCGCCGCCATCCCAAGTCAGCGACGCAAATGGTCCTTGAGCCGTGAGCACGACGCCGGTTGGGTTGTACGTGATCGAGAAGACCTGGCCCTCCTTAACGATGCTCGTGCCCTGAGCAAACTGACCGATAACTGAACTGTTTGTGGTGACGATGGAGAATGTCTGTCCGACCGTCGGAGTAAAACCAAGTTTAAGATCTAGGGTTGAACCGGTCAGATTGATGTTTCCACCGGTGGAGGCAAGGCGGTCGTATTGCGTCCCAACTGTGGCACCGTTGAGATCGATTTCCAACGTGGAGGAACCAACACTGAGGTTTACATTGCCAGTCGAAGTAAGAATGCCGGTTGACGTACCCGTGTTTCCAGGTGAAACGGTTCCCCCGCTGTCATCTACAGTGTCCGTCGAGATAGCTCCGGTCGTACCCGTTCCACGAACCGTCCCCCCGCTCAATCCCACACTTCCTGATTGTGTTCCGTTAAGGATCACGGTACCGCCGAACACGCTAAAATCATTGTTGTAGATTCCGCCGGGTTCTAGTATTACGGTGCCCGCGTTTAGATGGATATCAGGGGCATTGGGACTGTTTCCGAAAAAGCGTGCTGTCCCGCTGCCATTCTTGGTGAGTCGTGCTCCAATACCGCCGATCACCTGCCCATCAAAGCGATGATTGCCATTACCCGTAAGCGTTAGATCGAAAGTTTGCAGATTGACTACGCCATTTAATTCCACATGGCTCGTGGCGCTGCTGAATGTCTGGGTCGCAGTCATTAGGATATTTGGGTTGAACACTGGAGGGCTACCGCCGCCCGATGGGTTGTTGACAATGCCCCCTGTAAGAATGATCTGATTCCCGCTAATGACGTATGCGTTCCCTTGAAAATTGAGCGACGCAAAACTAGTGTTGACAGGAAAATCGTTTGTGTTTGTCAGCCGTGCAGCAACGGTCGGGAAGAACAGGTCGTCACCCGCTCCGGCTCCGCCGATGCCGGCCCAGTTGTCGTTACTGGTCCAAAGCGCATCATTATTATCGCCTCCCGACCAAGTTTCGACTGCCTGTGGGCGGTTATCGTTGGATTGTGCTCTTCCAAAGCCATCGCGCGGTAATGAGATCACCCTAAGGAGTTCATTGGAACCGAAAAGCCGGTCGTATAGATCCTGGCCTGGCTGCTGTGCACTCATTGGCGCGATCAGACTGATCAGCAACGCAGTCAAGGCCGATCCCTTGACAAACATCATCCGGGCCGCTGCCCTCCAAGAGTTTCCACCAATATTCCTCATTGCTTTTCTCCCTTTGCCGGCAGACGGCGTACTTTGATCAGTTGCTGCATTTTATCGAGCAGCGACCGCACACATAGATACATTCTGGCGTCGACATTGACGTGATAATGACAGTTGTTTTCCCTGATAAAATGGAGCAGTTCTTCACGTCCGGTTTCAAACAGCTCTGCCGCCTCAGCTAGCGAAATGGAATCCGTCTCGTCACAACAGTGCTCGCATGTCGAAAGTGTCGTTCTAGCGCGTTTACGAATGGTCTGGACCTTTTCGTACTCGATCACCATCTCTCTCTGCCGCTGTGCTGTCATATGCTCCGTTTCTTGACCGGGTTTTTAATACATTGCAAGTTTGCGGCGAAACAGGCTCTTAAATATTTAGGATTCCCTGAATTTGCTTTGAAGTTTTTCTGAAGGCAGCCTGAATGGGCCGGTGTAACAAAGTTCTGCTGTCCGCAGTTAGCGGATTGCGCTAGAATCGCTGATACTCAGCATCAGCTAATGAGCGTGATCGGATCGACAATCTATCGCTTCGCCCAGTTCCGGCTTGATATTGCGGAACGGTTGCTGTTTGACGGAGATTCGCCCGTGACCCTTCCGCCTAAGGTCTTCGACACACTAGTGATGTTTGTCGAGAACTCAGGCCGCGTTCTGAGCAAAGATAAAATGCTCAAAGACGTCTGGGAGGGCAGCTTTGTCGAAGAGAACAATCTTGCACAGAACATTTCCCACCTCCGCCGGGTGTTGGGCGAGAGCTCTGATCGCAAGTTCATCGAGACTGTGCCGAAGTTCGGCTATCGGTTCGTCGCCGAGGTCAGCAGTGTCGACGGTTCCGTGACAACGGAGGTTATCGAGAAAACAACGGCTCGCATCTTCGTCGACGATGGTTCTTTGTCTGAACGTTCTACCCAAACCTCAACATCAAGCCCGTTAAATCCGAAGCCTCTGCCAGAGACTCACTACGTACAAAACGGCGACGTGAATATTGCCTATCAAGTGGTCGGCAATGGGCCGATCGACATTGTTTTTGTCATGGGCTGGGT
The DNA here is from genome assembly GCA_001464455.1 of Acidobacteria bacterium Ga0077534. Classification (GTDB taxonomy): domain Bacteria; phylum Acidobacteriota; class Blastocatellia; order Pyrinomonadales; family Pyrinomonadaceae; genus OLB17. The sequence continues at coordinate 131,460 of LNEI01000027.1, read as the reverse complement.
CTCGCATCTCGAATATTTTTGGAAGCATCATCTTTTTGCGTCGTTTCTGGAGCGGCTGGCGTCGTTTTCGAGGTTGATCTTATTCGATAAACGCGGTACCGGCCTGTCGGATCGCGTTCCGTTGTCGGAATTACCAACTCTCGAGCAGCGAATGGAGGATGTTCACGCGGTAATGGACGCGGTCGGGTCGGAGCGTGCCGTGCTGGTCGGCGTCTCTGAGGGCGGCCCTATGTGTGCTCTTTTTGCAGCGACGTATCCGGAACGTACGAGCGGGCTGGTGATGATCGGCACGTACGCCAAGCGGATACGTGACGAAGATTATCCATGGGCACCGACCGAGGAGCAACGCGAAGCCTTTTTCGAACTAATGAAGCGGGACTGGGGAAAGCCGGTCGGCATCGCCGAGCGAGCCCCATCGATGGCGGAGGACGAAGAATTTCGCGATTGGTGGGCGACCTATTTACGAATGGGTGCGAGTCCTGGAGCCGCTGTCGCACTAACAAAAATGAACGCCGAGATCGACGTACGCGGTGTTTTGCCATCGGTCCGCGTTCCGACGCTTGTTATCCATCGTTCGGGTGATCTCTGTTTGAAGGTGGAAGAGGGCCGGTTTGTGGCAAGGCAGATACCAGGCTCCAAGTATGTTGAACTCGATGGCATCGATCACCTGCCGTTTGTCGGAGATCAGGAAGCCGTAGTTCGTGAGATAGAGGACTTTGTTGCGGGAGTCCAGTTCGGCGATACCTACGATCGCGTTCTCGCGACAGTTATGAGCCTGCGAATCACTGATCTCGACGGCGAAGCCCTGCGTCACGGCGATCGCAGTTGGTCCGACCTGCGGACCCGTGCGCGAGAGTTTGTTCATAGGCAGCTGCAGGTTTTCAAGGGAAAAGAACTTTCCGTCGGAAACGGCAAAGTGCTCGCAGCTTTTGACGGGCCGGCCCGGGCGATCAGATGTGCGATCGCCATCACTCAATCTGCACGACGGATTGGCATCGACGTTAAGACGGGCCTTCACACCGGCGAATGTGATGTAATGGGCGACCGGTACAGCGGTTTCGCCGTTGATTTGGCAAAAGAAGTGGCCGAGCTGTCCACCGGCAACATTCTCGTCTCGCGAACGGTCAAAGATCTGGTCGCAGGATCCGGAATTGAGTTTCAGGAATTCGGGCGCCGAACTTTTGAAAACATCGAGGGAGAATGGAGACTCTTTTCGATCGTCGAACGGATCTAGAACGGCCAGTAAAGCGGCACCAACCACATGCTCACGACAAAGACGGCGATCGTAAGCACGGAGCCTATCTTTACAAAATCCATGAATTTGTAGCGGCCTGGCGTATAGACCAGGACACATGCGGGTTCGAGCGGTGTAATGAATGAGAATGACGCGGCGAAAGTAATGCCGACAGCAAATGTTCGCGGATCAACTCCCATGGCGATCGCAGTCTTGACCGCAACTGGAAGGACGACAAGTGCTGCTGCCTGGTTGGACATAGGCTGTGTCAGCGCAACCGTCAAAATGAAGAAACCACCAAGCACCGCCAGCGGGCCAAACTGCCCCAGGAACTGCTGAACATAGGTCGAAAGGAAAACGTCAGTGTGGGTTTTTTCCATCGCGACGCCGAAGCTCATCATGCAGGCGATCAGAACCAACAGACGAAAATCAATCAGCGAGTACATTTCGCTGTAACGAACAGTGCGCGTCGCCAGCAACAGCATCACGCCTGAAAGCACGCATATCGCCAGCGGTACATCGAAGCCGATTACTATCTTAAAGAGAGACAGCGAAAGGAAAAGAATGAATGCGGCGATTGCCCAGTGCCGCTTTTCGGTTCTCATTCCGCGAGCTGAAACGTCCTCGAGAAGGATAACTGATTCATCAGCGACGAGGTCCTCGACCCTTCCTCGTGGGCCCTGGACCAGCAGCACGTCACCGAATTTCATTCGAACGTCACCGAGTTTGTTGACGAACGTCTCGCCGTGATGATTGATCGCGAGCACTGTCAGTTCGTGAACTTTACGAAAATCAAGCCCTTTTAGGGTCCGGCCAACAAATCTCGAGCCGCGCATGACCATGATCTCGAAGAGTTCGACCCTTTCGCTTTCGAGGTCCATGTCATTGAGATAGAAATCCGGTCTGATCTCGAGTCCCGCTTCCTCTTTTATCCGAAGAATATCGGCCATCGTGCCCTCGACGATCAGTGAATCGCGCCTCCGTATTCGCTCATCGGGGCTGGGAGCACTGATCCGTTCGCCGGTGCGGACTATGCCGAGAACATTCAGTTCCAATTCTTTGCTGATGTTCGCTTCTTTCAGCGTCTTGCCGACGAGTCTCGATTCAGGAAGTACGATAAGTTCCGAGACGTATTCGCGGATCTGGTACTGATCTGTCAGCGAGTCTTCGCCGCCGCGCGATGGAAGCAGTCGGCGGCCGATAAACAGCATGTAGATCATGCCGATCGCCACGGTCACCACGCCGACCGGCGTGAGCTCGAACATCGACAACGCATCCATGCCGTAGCGCTGAATAGCACCGCTGACGGCAAGGTTCGTTGAGGTTCCGATCAGCGTACAGCTGCCGCCAAGGATCGCGCCGAATGCGAGAGGCATTAACAGACGCGAGGGCGGTATCTTTGCTTTGGCCGCAATACCGATGACGACCGGAAGAAACATCGCCGTCGTGGTCGTATTCTTTAGTACGGACGCAGAGACAGCCGCAGCTCCCATTATCAGCGCCGTCAGAACAAACTCATTGTCGCCCGCGATCTTATGAAGCCGATGGCCGATCTTATCGATCAGGCCGGTTTTGATCAGCCCTCCGACGAGGATAAAAAGGCCGCCTATAGTGATGATGATGTCGTTTCCAAACCCGGCAAGCCCTTCCTGAATGGTCAGCACGCCGCTCATTACCATCGTTATCACCAGCAGAATGCCGATAATATCGACCGGTATGCGCTCGAGAGCGAAGAGGCCGATGGCCACAATGAGAAGCCCTAAAGTAAGTGCAATGTCGACTGTCACCGTGCGCAAAAGCATATAGGAATCCGTCGCCGTTGCAAAGACCTCAGTCACCGACGAGAAACTTGACTTTGCGCTAAAATTACCTTTTGCACACTCTTTCCTTCAGGAAAAACCTATGAAAAACACGATCAGGATCTCAATTGTATGTCTCGTATTTTTTCTTCCTACGTTCGGCCAGGCACCGTCGGTCGATGAAAAGCTAAAGGAGATCGATGATTACGCGAATGCCGTAACTCAAACATGGGCCGGAAAGTCCGGAGCCGGTATGGCGATCGCGGTGGTCAAGGATGACAAGGTTGTCTCGGCGAAGGGCTACGGCATCAGGGAGTTAGGCAAGACTGACGCGGTCGATGCAGATACAGTGTTTGCGATCGCGTCGAATTCGAAAGCGTTCACGACGGCGGCCCTTGCGATCCTCGTCGATGAAAAGAAGCTCGACTGGGATGACAAGGTTTCGAAATACCTGCCGGAGTTTCAGATGTACGACCCGTGGGTGACGAGCGAATTGACGATCCGCGATCTGGTTACGCACCGTGTCGGCCTCGATACTTTCAGCGGCGATCTGCTGTGGTATGAGACAACCTACACACCCGACGAGATCCTGCAGCGACTTAAGCACCTGAAGCCTGTTTCTAGTTTTCGCACGCGTTACGGTTACCAGAACCTTATGTTCATCGCCGCCGGAAAGGTCGTCGAAAGAGCCTCGGTTAGATCGTGGTGTTCATTTGTCAAAGAGCGCATACTCACGCCGCTCGCCATGACGCGAACTTCGTGCACCGTAAACAATCTCCCAAACAATGCCGCCTGGCCGCACAACGAATCGGGCGGAACTCTGCGAAAGTTACACCGTGGAAATGTCGATGGTTCCTATGCTGCCGCCGCGTTAAACTCGTCCGTCAACGACCTATCGAAATGGTTGCGGCTGCAGCTCGCAGGTGGCAAATTTGACGGAAAGCAGATAATTAGCGAGGCTCAGGCCTGGAATCTGCATCAGCCGTATCTCTCACAGCAGATATCGCTCGCGGCATCGCGAAGCAATCCCACGCGACACTTCTCGGGCGTTGCGAGCGGCTGGTTCGTCTACGATTACTACGGCGTCAAGGTCATAAACCACAGCGGCGGGCTCGACGGAATGCTTTCTTACACTGTCTTGATCCCCGAGAAAAACGTTGGTTTCGTTATCCTCACCAACAGCGAATCGCCCGCTTTCGTCGTAATGATGAACAAGATGCGCGACGTTTTTGCCGACGCACCAAAACGGGACTGGAACGCGGAAGCGATAACGCAGGTAGCGGCGATGAAAAAGGCTGCGGATGAAGCAAATGCCAGATCCGACGCCGAACGAGTTCCGAACACCAAAACTTCGCTGCCGCTCGCGAGTTACTCAGGAACCTATGCCGACAAGATGTACGGTAACATGACGGTTAGCGAGGAGAACGGACGGTTAGTGCTGAAATTCCTGCCCTCGCCAAACTTCGTTGCGGATCTCGAGCACTGGCATTACGATACGTTCCGCATCAAATGGCGTCCGTCGGTCGCATACAACTTCCCACGGGGTTTCGTCACGTTCAGCCTCGATAAAGACGGCAAGCCCGACCAAATGAAGATAGACCAGCCGAATAACGATTTTTGGTTTTATGAGCTGGATCCAAGGCGGGTGAAGTAGGAGACCGCACCTTCGCGCAAGGTTCGGCATCTCGGTGGCATCGTCTCTGCCTAGTCGGATAATTGCAAAGTATCGGCTCAATCCTCGACAAGCTAAGCCCTGATATGTAAGAATCTCCTTTCTATTATCAGAGTAATAGTTGTTTAGACCTAAGGAGACGATAGTTTTTAATGTCAGAAGAAGCAGTACAGCCAGCGGCCGAGGCCGCAGCAGCCGATGCGGAAGATGTTTCGTATCAGGCGGTTGAGAAGGACGGGAACGTAACCGCGATCTGGGAAATGCAGGGGCAAAAGCACCTCCGCACCATCGATCCGCGTTCAAACGAAGGCAAACAGATCCTCGCCCTCTTCGAAACCGCAGGCTAATCCACAAAAATTCCAGGTTACGCGAACGTACGGGATAACTCTCGTTCGTTTTCGTGCGCTCGCCGTCTACCTGTCCGTCGACTGAAATCCCCAATTTTTCAGAAACTCCCGTGGAACGAGCAGTGAGCAAAAATGCTTGTAAGTTTATGTGATCTAATGCACTTACAGCGTTTTCTATGTATCAGGCGTTTCACGCCGTTTCAGCCCCGTTTCACTCCAGGTGGAACGCTGTAAACTATTACAAATACATGAGTTCCGGCAATATCGTTGTCCATTTTTCATAATTTTTAAAAAAATTGCCACGCGTGTGGCAGCGGGCCCTCCGACGACGTTTTTCGGTTGTCAAAGATCAAGCTAGATGATCGGCGGTTACACTTCTTTAATGCAGCCGTGTTTTATGGATAGCACACATTTGCACAAATGTCAAGTCGACGAGACGCTTGGTAGTGGCTTTGATGGATAGCGCTAGAGCGTCTTCGGCGGCCAGAGATCTAGTACCGGGTGAGATTGTCCGGACAGTTTCCGGCAGTTCAATTCAGCGACGCGAACTATGCCTAGCCCGGCCGAGGTCAAAAAAACCGCATCGGCCGACTCGATCTCACCGATCGCTGCCTCCACCTCGCGGCAGTCGATATTCTCGAGAACATATTCCCGCGTCGTTCCCGCCAGGCAGCCGGTCGACAGGGCAGGCGTAAATATCTCGCCGCCCTTTTCCCAAAACACATTCGCCATACAAGCACTCGTCACGTGCCCGCGTTCGTTGAGTCTTATCGACTCATGAAACCCGCGCTTCTTCGCTTCTTCGAGCGACAGGATCGGTTCGAGGTAGTTGCAGGATTTAACCCCCACGAGCGGTGAGCGGGAATTGATCGGGTAAGGAGAAACGGAAAGCCGGAAGTCTTTTGGCAAGGATCGGCGTTCCCCGATCAGAATATCCAAAGCCGTTCTACCATCCGGCGCCGCATCGTCCGGCCAGATCTCGCTGGCGCGGTTATCGTAAAAGGTAAGCCGGGCTTTTCCATCGGTCAACCCTTTGTCGTTGATCGCCGTGGTGAGTTTCGCGAGTACGGCGTCAGGCTGGAAGGCCTGCATATCGATACCGACCGTTGCAGCATTCGCCTGAAGCCGTTTCCAGTGCTTTTCCCATTGAAGAGGCCTGCCTTCGCTGACCGCGATAGTTGAAAATATCCCCGAGCCGTAAAGTTTGAAGTTTTTGCGATTATCCATCAGCTCTCGGAGATAGACTTGTGGTTATCGGTCGCTGAAGGCGACTAAGATAATAGCCTGGGGTGAAGGCTTTGCGGAACCCCAGGACTCGGATCACGCCCAGATTCGCTCGCTGAAAGCGAGCAACGCCTCCACTCGTTTTGTTCGACGCCTTCAGCGTCGGAAGATCATTTCATTAATTTACCTGGGGTTACGCTCGCAAAGCTTCGCTTCACCCCAGGCTATTATCTTTGTCGCCTTCAGCGACCGGAAATCAGAAACCAAGGTCACAATTCAATAGATAGAAAACCGCTCGCAGATTTTAAACGTTTATTCAAGCCCCCGTTATAAAACTTCGCGAATGTGTACCATAGCCCTATTTGACCAACAATATACATCCCAAAAAGAATGCAAATTTCGCCCCCAACAATTGGCCAAACGGTCGACAGACTCTGTCCTTTACCAAGCAGGTAGAGAGCAAATCCGCACATAACCAGAATGAAATGGACACCTTGAACAATTAAAAACAAGATTCGTGCCTGTTTCGTTCTCAAATCAGCTGCTACAACAGCTATCACCGGAAAAAACAGTAGGCCAAATGGGAACGGCAACCACATCAAAAGGAAAAACCCAGTTCCATGACCTCCGCCAAAGGAGATCATGGAAAGGAAAAAGAAGATGGCGGCGTATGTAATGCCAACAAACCCTCCGACAATCCGTATGGCTATGTGCATCTGATCAGTCATATCTCCAACCGCACATCATCCCCTTCTCTTGCCTCGATCCTGCCTTTCTTGTCATGGGCGAATTCGCTGACGAGTTCGGTGAAGAGTTCGCTTCTTTCTTCCTGCGGGACGTGGCCGCAGTCTTTGAAGATGACGAAGCGGGAATTCAGGATCTCGCGGTGGAGCGTGTGGCCGTTTTTGATATCGATGACGGTGTCCTGGTCGCCCCAGATTATCAGCGTCGGCTGTTTGATGAGGTGCGCGTCTTGTTCGAGGCGGTCGGCGTGCCAGTTTCGCGATGTGGCGAGGACCGAGCGGTGGCCGTCTGCGGCGTGGAGCGGGCGGCGGATCGATTCTATGCGGTCGTCTGTTATCAAGTGATGATTCGCCCCGGCGAGCGTACTCTGCATGCGAAACCGAAGGAAAGTCTTTGAATCCAGTAAAAATGGGGTCATCGCTTCGCCGATGCCTCGCAGCGAGGCGAGCCGCAGGATCGGGTGATTCTTTACCTCGTCGTTGCAGACGGCGTCGACGAGCACGATTTTCTCGGCTCGTTCAGGATAGTCGAGTGCAAGGGTCAGCGTAACGGCCCCACCGTAAGAACTGCCGACGATGGTTGCCCGTCCGATCCCGAGCGTGTCCATAAACCGCGAGATCATTCTCGCCTGCGAATCGATCGTGTAATCAAACCACGAAGGCTTTTCCGAATAACCAAACCCAAGCAGATCGACCGCGATAACCCGAAACCCGGCGTCCGCGAGCATCGGTGCAACCGTTTTCCAGACGTAGACCGAGGCCGTGTAACCGTGGATCAGGATCATCGGCGGAGCCGTACGGTCTCCAAATTCCTGATAATGCACGCGAGCACCGTCGACGTTGACGAAATGCGACCTTTCGGAATGCGGAACGTGGTCAGCGACCATTTCCCATTTGACCGTGTCCGCACGCATCAACAATTTCACTAAAAGAGCCGCCCCGACCGCACTACCCGCCGCGATTGCGATATTTCGTTTCTTCATCTTTTCTCTTGCACAAGCCCGCGCGTAAGCAAGGGCGATACGCTCAAGGTGGTCAGAAAACGTCCATGCCTGAACACGCGAGGCTTCTGCATAGATGCAGTCTATACCAAAACCACCTTTGGCTGAACAACATTTTCAGCCGCGTTGAAATATCCTATGGCGATGAGCTTTTCGCCTTCGTCGAGCATCCTTATCGGCTCGCCGTCGGTAAATCCCGTTTCAAAAACCCGCGTCGAAAGCCCGTTCCGTGTTTTCGCGGCCCGCTCCTCGTTCAGAACGATCTTGGGAAGATGCAGCACGGCAGTTTCCATAGGAATGAGCGTTTGCACTGGATCGTCCTTTGCCGCCAGATGTTCGAGGGTGACCGCTTCCGTGATGCTAAACTTCCCGGCCGCAGTCCGCCGAAGTTCGGTCAAATGGGCCCCGACTCCGATCTTTCTACCTATGCCTTCGGCAAGTGTTCGGATGTATGTTCCTGCCGAACAGGCGACTGTCAGTCCCAACTCCCAAGTTCCAGGTTCCAGATCGTTCTGCGTGGGCTTCTCACCGATCTCGAGTTTTGATATGTTGACAGAAACCGGCTGTCGCTCGATCGTTTCACCTTTCCGTGCGAGCTCATAAAGCTTTTTACCATCAACCTTTTTTGCCGAATACATCGGCGGAACCTGTTCGATCCGGCCGCGAAAACTGTCAAGGGTCGCGGCGACATCATCGATACTGATCCTCGTGTGACCTGAGACTTGGGTCGTGGGGCTTCCTGTCAGATCGCCCGTATCTGTCTCAAACCCAAACCTGACAGTCGCCTTATATTCCTTCTCGTCTTTGTCCAGAAACTGAGCTAACCGCGTCGCCTGACCTACGAGAACAACCATGACACCCGTCGCAAATGGGTCGAGCGTTCCGGTGTGGCCAACGCGTTTTGTCTTCAGAATGCGCCGAACCTTGTACACAACGTCGTGTGACGTAATGCCAGATGGCTTGTCTATGATCAATATTCCGTTCACGGTCTAAGTCTAAGCGATGCCTCGCAGAAGCGTTAATTGCAGAAGCCCGCACGAAGTAAGGGCTCTCTCACAGTTCACGGCGATAGATGTAAACAGACGCTGCCGGTTTTTTGCTTACTGATATTGAATGATTGTTACAAGAGCCCTTACTTCGTGCGGGCTTCTGCACCCGGCTTTCGCATTAGATCCTTGCTCCTTGCTGGGTTCTGCACCAAAATATCCTCTATGCGACAGCGGCGACGCCAACCAATAAAGGACGAGGAGCGTGTGATAACCGAGCGTTCACGTGAAAGGACGATGAAGCGAGCCGGCAATCTGCTAGCCGCAAAAGCTCGCTCCGTTCGGGAACTTCGCGAACGCCTTCTGGAAAAGCCGTGGACAGACGCCGCGATCGTTGACGAGGTGATCGAAAAACTCAAGGGTTATAAATATCTCGACGACGAGCAGTACGCCCGCGAGGTCGCTTTCTCAAAACTACGCCAAAGGCCCCAAGGCAAACGCCGCCTGCAGCAAGCTATGGCAAACAAGAGGCTGGACCGCGATGTGGTCGATAATGCGATCGCCGAGGCCTTTGATGAAATACCCGAGTCTGACCAGATCGATAAGGCGATCGCAAAACGCCTTCGTCTAAAGGGCAAACCCGATACACGCGAAGACACGCAAAAATTCTACGCCTTCCTAGCCCGCCAGGGATTTGGCTTTGATCTTATCCGCGAAAAAATGTCCGACCTTACGCAAATCCGCTTTGATGAGGGTGTCAGCGACGAATGACCATCACACACGTTCTTTCGCACCCCAGCTGAAAGCTTCAGAAAAAAAATTGAATCTAAACTTTTGCCCACCGCGAAAAAAGAGGCAAAGGAACTTAACAACCTTTTCTAAATTTTCAAAAGATCAAGGGAGAAGTATGAATATGAAATCATTTTTTGGACTAGTTGTTTTAGCACTTAGCGTTTTTGTTGGCTCGTCGGCTGTTTCGGCACAGGAAAAGTCGATCGTAGATATCGCAGTTGGTTCGCCGGATCATACGACGTTGGTTGCAGCCGTTAAGGCAGCCGACCTCGTCACTACGCTTCAGGGTGCGGGGCCGTTTACGGTTTTCGCTCCAGTTAACGGTGCATTTGACAAACTGCCTGCAGGAACGGTTGCAACGCTCCTCAAGCCGGAGAACAAAGCAACGCTCGCAAAGATCCTCACGTATCACGTGGTCGCAGGAAAGTTAGATTCCAAGGCAGTGGCCGCAGCGATCAAGAAGGGCAACGGCAAGGTAGAGTTGACCACTGTTTCCGGCGGCAAACTCGTTGCGTCATTGGATGGCAAGAACGTCGTTCTGACGGATGAGAAAGGTGGTAAGTCAACTATTACTGCTGTAGACCTCAAGGGAAGCAACGGTGTGATCCACGTTATCGACACGGTGGTTCTGCCTAACTAGGTTAGCCGACAAGGTCGTTATTCTGATGAACGGCCGTCTCGATAAGATACGGCCGTTCTCTTCGACGATCGAGGTTGAACAAAATTCTGATGAGCTTTAGGAATAAGCCTTGAATCTGAATTTGCGGCAACCGCGAATTCGTAGCCAAGCAGGTTATCAGGCCTTTTACACAAATTTCTAGCGTCAAAAAGACCAAGGGGAAATAAATTATGAAATCAATAATCGCACTAATCGTTCTTACGCTCGGCGTCGGATTTGGATCAACAACAGTTTCGGCCCAGATGAAGGCTGACAAGAAGTCGGATAACCCAATGGTCGGCGGAGCCGCGATGTACAAGGAAAAGAACATCGTCGAGAACGCCGTCAATTCGGCTGACCATACCACGCTCGTTGCCGCTGTCAAGGCTGCCGGTCTCGTCGAAACACTTTCGAGCAAAGGCCCGTTCACGGTCTTCGCACCGGTCAACAGTGCATTTGAAAAGCTGCCGGCAGGAACTGTCGAAACGCTGCTCAAGCCTGAAAACAAGGGTACGCTCACCAAGATCCTTACCTACCACGTTGTGGCGGGCAAGTTCATGGCCAAAGACGTTCTGGGCGCGATCAAGAAGGGTAACGGCAAAGCTGAACTCACAACCGTTGCGGGCGGCAAGCTCACGGCGAGCCTCGAAGGTAGCTCGGTTATTCTTACAGATGAGAAAGGCGGAAGGTCGACGGTCACGATCGCTGACGTTAAGCAATCAAACGGCGTCATCCACGTGATCGACTCGGTCGTTCTTCCAAACTAGTAGGCATTTTTTCGCCCGATGATCGAGGGCACAATTTTCAAGGTTTCCGAGAGCCGCGTTTCTGGAGGGGTACGAAGGCAAACGGATGGGAAGACCCTCGATCATCGGACGACCCCTCACTTTTCGCTCGCCCACCACTCTTTCTCTTTCTCAGATTCATTTATAATCTTCATTCTCACCATTCTGCGAAGGGAATAGTGAGGCTCATTTCCAGCATTTCAATGTGGGGGCCTTATGAGATCAATAATCGCCGTTTTTACTGCACTTATCGTAGCCGCGGGAATCCTCGGCTTCGGCTCGCTAACCAGCTCTAAAATTTCCGCCGCGGTCGGCGGCCCGATTCCAGAAAGAACGCCGACTACAAAGACCGTTCGCGATATAACCTTTGTCGAAGGGGAATTTGACGGAGTTCAACTGATCCGAACGGACGCTGAATGGAAAAAGCTCCTCTCGGAGACCGAGTTTTACATTCTCCGCAAAGAAGGAACTGAACGGTCGTACACAGGTTCGCTCCTCAATAACAAAAAGAAAGGCACTTATCACTGTGCCGCCTGCGGTCTGGCTGTTTTCTCTTCCGCCCATAAGTACGACAGCGACACGGGCTGGCCTGCCTTCTATCAGCCGATCTATAAGAAGAACGTGACGGAGAAGCCGGACAAGTCTCTTCCCGAAGAAGAACGTACCGAGATCGAATGTGCACGATGCGGCGGACATCTCGGCCACGTATTCGACGACGGGCCTGAACCAACCGGGCTTCGCTATTGCATCAATTCCGCAGCCCTCCGGTTCAAGCAGACAAAGTAAAAGAACAACTAGATCGCTCTACAACGGCACGAAGCGAACTCAGGTGGGTTCGTCTCGTGCCTTTTTGATTATCTGATTTTTGGCTTGTAATTCCATGCGTTCGTAACTATCATTTTCAGGTTCATTCTAGTGACCGAGGTATCCTTATCGATGTGTAGAATACGAGCCTTTGCGACCAGTGTCCTTATGCTTGTTTTCGCATGTGTAATTACAATGAGCTCACAGACCCAAAAGCAACTCGATGACTTCAACGGGCTCTACCAGGCCGAGTTAAAGCGATCTGGCATAGTCGGCAGCAGTTTTTTGTTTTTGGTGGATGGCAAGGTCGCAGCCGACGTGAGACACGGTCTCGCTAATGCAGAGAAGAACCAGATCGTTGATGACAGCACGATCTATCACTGGGCTTCGAATACAAAGCCGTTTACAGGTATCGCGATCATGCAGCTCCGTGACAGAGGGCTTTTGAAACTCGACGATCCCGTCATCAAATATCTCCCGGAACTCGCGGCAGTTCATAATCCGTTCGGTGAGATGAGCGAGATTACGATAAGGCATCTGCTGACCCACTCGGCGGGATTCCGAGGAAGTACTTGGCCGTGGGACAAGGGCAAAGCGTGGGAACCATTTGAACCGACCGAATATTCGCAGATCGTCGCGATGTTGCCGTTTACCGAGATATTGTTCAAGCCCGGTAGCAAATTTAGCTATTCAAATCCAGGGATAATATTTCTCGGCCGCATCATTGAAAAGCTAACCGGTGATGACTACGAGGTCTACATCGACAAGAACATTCTTAAGCCCCTCGAAATGCATCGAACATATTTCGACGCCACGCCATACCACCTGCTGAAGCATCGCTCGCATTCGTACTACATCGAAAATGGCAAACGCACCGAAGGGCGGTTTGACGCGAATACCGGGATCACGGTTTCGAATGGCGGGCTGAATTCTCCCGTCTCGGATATGGCTAAGTATCTGCGCTTTCTTATGGGCGACGCCGCTTCAAAAGAGAAGCATGACGGCATCCTTAAACGCTCATCGCTCGAGGAAATGTGGCGGCCGCAGCTGCCGACCGACGCGGATGCGAATGGAAATCTCGGCTTTACGACGCACATCGGCCTGACGTTCTTCATCGATGAACGATTATCAAAGACCCACATTGGCCACAGCGGTGACCAAAATGGCTTTGTAAGCTATATCGATCTCGACCCGGCGAAGAAGCGCGGGTCGATACTCGTCTTCAACACAAACGTTATCCCGCCTGCAAATGCGACGCGTGACCAGGATCCGCTTCGTAAATTGCGTGACGCGGCCCGAGTCTTATTTCGCTAGAAACTTAGAACTTTTTACTGATCTTATGGAGAAGAGTATGAAAAAAGAAACTATCGTATTTTTTGCGATCGCGTTATTCGCCTTGTTTGCCGTTAGCGAAGTATCGGCGCAGGGCCGGCCGGTTCTCGGCGGATTTAAGGAAATGTCGAAAACGGACGCAGTCGTACTCAAGGCGGCTCGGTTCGCGGCCTCGACCGAGGGGAAGCGGACCGATAAAGAGCTCGAGTTCATATCGGTCATCAAAGCCGAGCGGCAGGTCGTAGCGGGCACGAATTACCGAATGTGCCTCAAAGTCAGCGATCCCGGTGCGGAAGGACAGGACGAAGCTGAGGTGTTCGTCAAGGTCGTGGTAAACGTCGATCCAAAGGGAAACTACAAACTCTTGAGCTACGAAGCGTCCGACTGTGGCGAGGAAGAAGAGGACGGTTAAGAAACACCCTTTTCGCGGTCCCAACTGCCCTGCATCTTTCGCAGCAGCAAAATTTGGCCGGCGTGATAAGCGTTGTGCGCGTTCACGTTTGCGATCAACTCTGCCCATGATGCAGGGTTTTCATCCGAGACCCGCTCGGCAAATTTGCTCTCGTCGGCAGTTGCTATTAGCTCACGCCAGTCTTTCATAACGGCGTCGAATCTATCCACATCGGCCTGCCAATGGGATTCGTCGTATTCGCCGGTACTGAACGTTTCGTCATTCGACGAGACGTCGTATTCATAGGCTACACCCTGAAAACGCTGCAAATAAGCGTGGTTATAGTAGGTCAGATGTGAGAGCGTTTCCCAGATGCAATTGACATCGTCAACCGGCTTCCACGCGGCTTGTTCGACGTTTAGTCCCTCGATAGCATTCCTTGCCGCGACAAACCAGCCATTTTCGTTATAGCAGCGATCATACTGCTGCAAAAGGATCTCTTTGATCATTTCTTACCAGCCTCTGTGTATTTCCCAGCGATCAACGATCTCGCCGTTTTCCAACACATTATAATGAGTATGCTGAGCCGCGGTCATGCAGGAATGATTGGCAAGGATTCGCAATCGGTCGCCGACCTTTAACTTATTGAGCCACCCATCATCTTCATCGGTAATGACGCCGTGTTCCTGCGATAGCGACGTCAGCCGCATTCCGGTGTCGTTACCCTCAAGATCGAGGACGCGCCCGTAGCCGCAAGTCGGATCAAGCCCGACTGGTCCGCGGTCCTTTGACATCGCGATGCCGCCCGCGTCGATGACGATCTTTCTGTGGGTGATGTCGCGATGAATGACTGCTGAAAGTACGGTCAGGGCTGTGTCTTCGAACGAACAGCTTCCGAGCGTTGCCTGAAAATTGTCGAAAAATATGTAATTTCCGGGCCGGATCTCGTCTATACCCTCGAGGTGGTCGATGTGATTCATCGTCGGCGTCGAGCCGATACTGACGGTCGGAACTTCGATACCCATGCCCCTCAATTTCGCGGCGTGCTCGACCATAACGTCCCGCTCATGTCGTGCGACCGCCTTGATCTCTTCGACTGTTTTTGCATCGTACGAATGCCCGGCATGAGTGAGAATTCCGGCAAAATTGATATTTTTCGCGTCCGAAATGAAACGCGGGATCATGATCGCCATTTCCGAGTCCGGTTCGACACCGACGCGATGCGTCCCGCAGTCGATCTTTACAAAAACATCGAACGGGGTTCCCGCCGTTCCCGCGGCTTCGTCCAAAGCCTTCGCGGTCGCGAGATCGTCGGTCAGCAAATTCAGCTTTACACCGCTCCGAAAGATCTCACTCGCCGTCGAGAATTTGCCGGGCTCGATCGGCACCGCGTAAGTGATATCACTGAACCCATTCGCCGCAAAAGCTCTAGCCTCAGCCAAAGTCGAAACCGTTATCGCCCCATCAAACCCCTCGGTCTGAATACGAGCGACCTGGATGCATTTGTGGGTCTTGATATGCGGGCGGAGTCGCGTTTTGTTACTATGCGCAACATTTTTGATTCGAGCGGCATTCGAACGCACCCGGCCAAGTTCGAGAATAAGTGAGGGGGTCTTAATTTCTTTCAGCGATCTATTCATCTGCCTTCCTCAGGATAGATCTCGATCGGTAGTACTTTCGCAAATTCTGCGAAGTCTTTATCGGTCGTAAGTATTGGCATGTCACGACGTGACGCGGTTGCGCAGATCAGAAAGTCCGTGTTCGAACCCTGGATGCCGTTCGCGCGGCAAAGATTAAAGAAGCGAGCTGCTTCCTCATAATCTTCCGTCGTTAAAACTATATCCGGAAAAGCTTTAAGGTGATCTCGCAAAGAGATGAATTGCTCTTTTGATTTGATCCCCGACAAGATCTCCTGCCGGATCGGGCCAAACATTGCGGCTCGACCATCGCCGACGAGGCTTTTTAAGAGAAGAGTCACAGGATGCTCGTGCTCTTTGGAACGACGAAGGGCAAGCGACCAGACAGAAGTGTCAACAAGTACCTTCATACGCGTCGACGCTGCACTTTGTGATCGTAATTCTCGTCGAAGTCGATAGTGCCAAAAAGACGAACGATCTTGGCCTGCTTACGCCGTTGGATATATTCCTCCAAAGCTTCAGTTACCGTCGCTTTTTTTGTCCGATGTCCACCCGCTATTCGTGCCTGTTCGAGAAGACGATCATCAATTGCAAGGTTAGTCGCCATGTGTACATTTTTACACATAGCTGTGTGTGAAATCAAGCTTTTTTGTTGATTTACTAGATCAATTTGCCGGCTCTTGAGACGACATTCTCGACCGTAAACCCATAATCCCTAAACACATCCTCGGCCGGTGCAGACGTACCGAATTTGTCGACGCATAAGGTGTCTCCTTTATCGCCGACGTATTTGTGCCAGCCCATTGAGACGCCGGCTTCGATGGCGAGGCGGGCGGTGACTTTTGGCGGCAGGACTTCGTCGCGATATTTTTGCGGCTGGGCGTCGAAGAACTCCCAGCAGGGCATCGAGACGACGCGAGTAGGTGTACCTTCGGCGTTC
The DNA here is from genome assembly GCA_001464455.1 of Acidobacteria bacterium Ga0077534. Classification (GTDB taxonomy): domain Bacteria; phylum Acidobacteriota; class Blastocatellia; order Pyrinomonadales; family Pyrinomonadaceae; genus OLB17. The sequence goes on along the minus strand of LNEI01000027.1, from coordinate 115,115 downwards.
AGGCGTTCGCGGGCTTCCATAGCGAGGCCGACTTCGGAGCCAGTGGCGATGATGATGAGCTTCGGCGTGGTTTCCTTACCGGCTTTGGTTTCGGCTTCGGCTAGGATGTAGGCGCCTTTGTGCAGGCCTTTGGCGTCGGCGTATATTTTGCGGTCGATGAGAGCAACCTTTTGTCGTGAGAAAGCTAAGGCGGTCGGGGCTTTTTGGCGTTTGATCGCCGCCCGCCACGCTTCGCGGGTTTCATGGGCATCGCACGGGCGGATCAAAGCGAGATTTGGGATAGCACGCAGGGCGGCGAGGTGTTCGACCGACTGATGCGTCGGGCCGTCTTCACCGAGGCCGATCGAGTCGTGTGTAAACACGTAGATCGCCTGGACATCAGACAAAGCCGCGAGCCGGATCGCCGGCCGCATATAATCCGAGAACGTCTGAAAAGTTCCTGCGAATGGAATGACGCTGCCGTACAAAGCCATGCCATTCATTGCCGAGCCCATCGCGTGTTCGCGGATGCCGTAATGGATGTTGCGGTTCTCGTACTTTCCGGCTTGAATATCGGCGGACGAGTTGATGTAGGTATTGTTCGAAGGCTTCAGGTCAGCGGAACCGCCGACAAGGCCGGGGAGCGAATCGGCGATCGCATTTATCACCTCGCCGCTGTAAGCACGCGTCGCTTTCGCGTCAACGCCGTCGAATTTCGGCAAAGACTTTTCCCAACCAGCGGGCAATTCGTCCAGACGAATGCTATGGAACGCGGCCCCAAGTTCGGGAAACGCCTTCTCGTATTTCTTGACAAGAGCGTTCCATTCTTTTTCCATCGCCGCACCGTTCTTAACGGCCTGCCGGAAATGAGCGGAGACTTCCTTCGGCACGTAAAAACTCTTGTCCTCGGGCATTCCGAGGTTTCGTTTCGTCTCCTTTACGGCATCTTCGCCGGGAGCGTCGGAGTGAGCTTTTGACGTGCCCTGCTTCGGCATTCCATAGCCGATGATCGTGTGAATGCGTATCAGCGAAGGCTTATTTTTGACCTTTTGAGCGTCTTTGATCGCCTTTTCGATAGCTTTCAAATCGTTGCCGTCCGCGACATCGAGCACGTGCCAGCCGGCGGCTTCGAACCGTTTGGTAGCATCTTCAGTAAACGCAAGGTCCGTCGAACCGTCGATCGTGATCTTGTTGTCGTCGTACAGATAGATCAGATTTCCGAGCTTCAGATGTCCGGCGAGCGAAGCGGCCTCGTAGCTGACGCCCTCCATCAGGTCGCCGTCCGAGCAGATGCAGTAGATGTAATTGTCGACCACATCGAAGCCTTTCTGATTGAATCTTGCAGCAAGATGAGCCTCAGCTATGCCCATTCCAACGCCGTTCGCAAAGCCCTGCCCCAGCGGCCCGGTCGTGATCTCGACGCCCGGCGTCAAAACGTTCTCCGGATGCCCCGGCGTCTTCGAGTGAAGCTGGCGAAAACGCTTGATCTCGTCCATCGACAGGTCGTAGCCCGTCAGATGCAGGAGTGAATAGATCAGCATTGACCCATGCCCGCCCGACAGCAAAAACCGGTCACGCCCAAACCATTTCGGGTTTCTAGGATTGTGACGAAGAAACTTAGTCCACAGCACATAAGCAGTCGGGGCCATCCCTAGCGGCAATCCCGGATGTCCCGAATTCGCCTTCTGGATCGCGTCAAGCGAAAGCGTACGGATGGTGTTGATACAAAGCTGATCGATGTCTGCGGTTTTGGTTGGTTTGGTTGCCATTGCCATTTTGGTGATTGGAGCTGCGCGCCTCTTCAGGTCGGCAAAAAGTCTGTGTGAAACGAGAATTATTTGATCTCCTCTATTTTGCCAAGACTTTCCATCGCAAGCAAAACCGCTCCGCGCATTGATGCTTCGCCCACGCCGCTTAGCGTAAGATCGCGGCCGAGAACATCTGAGATTATCTTAGTCCATTCGGGCGATTCGCGAAGCGCTCCGCCTGATGCGACGATATCTTCTATTTTTACGACCTTCTGAAGGCGGACGAAAATATCTTCGAGTCGAAAGGCAACGCCTTCCATCGCTGCACGCAGGACGTCGATGCCGTCGTGGGCAGCGGTCATGCCGATGATCGCACCGGAGGCGTTTTCGTCGTAGCCGGTGCTGCGTTCGCCGAAGAAGAATGGAATGACGACGAGACCGTCGGCGGGTTCGCGTTGCGCGACCAGTTCATCCGCATTTGCGGGAAGGTTGAAGCGTTCGCAGATCAGCGCGTGAAGATTTCCGCCGTCAGAAAGCGCTCCACCGACGATCACGCGTTTGCGGTCGACGCGATAGCACCATAGTCCCTTAGGGATCCGCTTCGGTGGCTCGCCCGCGTATACCACACGCATCGCCGCGGACGTGCCGATCATCAACGCGGCCTTCTTCTTAGTGTCGCAACCCGAACCAATATTGTCGGCCGCACCATCAGCCAAGGTTGTAAACCACCCCGACGCCGCAAGCCGGGGCCAGCGTTTCTGATATTTCGCACTGAGACGAAACGTTGCCGGATCATTGGAGATCTGAGCGAGTTTGTCTTTGTCGATCTTTAGAAACTTGAGAAACTTTTTATCCCAAACGCACTTTCGAATATCGAAAATACCCGTTCCCGAAGCCATCGAAACACTCGTCACCGCCGTTCCGAAAAGCTGTAAAGCGATGTAATCGCTAAGCGATAGCCAACGCGTCGTCTTAGCAAAAACCTCGGGAAATTCGTTCCTGATCCACAATAGCTTCGCGGGCCAAAAGCTGGAATGAAACATAGCACCCGTCCGCTGATGAGTTTCTTTCTCGTCAAGTTTATGTTTTAGGACCGCGGAATATTCACGACTTCTTCGGTCTGCCCAGGTCAGGACCTTCGTCGTCGGTTTACCCTTTGCGTCGATGCCTAAAAGGCTGTGCCAGAAGGAGCACGAGGCAACATGCGTGATCTCGCCCTTAATATTCGCGGTTTTTGCGAGCAAAGCATCGATAGCGCCGACGACCTGTGCAAAGGCTTCGTCGGCATCGATCTCGGCTCCGCCGTCGGTTGTAAGGGTCAGAGCTCGTTCGATCTTTATGGAGGCGTTTGGAATTTGGTTAGCCTCGCCGTCGTACAACGCGGCGCGGACCGAGGAAGAACCAATATCGAGAGCGAGGATCAATGTGAATCGTTGAAAGAAATTTAGCTAATAGCGCTTAGCTAACCAGCTATTAGCTAAGGGTCATCCGAAAGTCTTTTTCATCCACCAACGGGCGCCAACGAAAAGAAAGCGGTAGTCTTTCATAAATTCCGGGGGCTTGCCTTCGAAATAGTGGCCGATGAACTGGAGTATCCAGCCAAAAACAAAGAGACCGAGCGAGAACCGCCACAATCCGCCGATGAAAAACGAAGGTATGACCAGCAAGATCGACAGAATTATCATCGGAATACCGAACTTGTGCGTCAATTGGTTTATCGGATGCTGGTGCGACTCAGAATATTCGTCGATCCATTCATCCCAGCTTCTACCGCCCATCATAAACGTTACCTCCGTGACAAAATATAAACGATGCCCGCAAATACAATAAAGCCAAGAAATGCTGCCGTACCGGAGAACAGATAATCGATAACGATAAAGCCAATGATCCCGCCGACCACAGTGTAGATAAGGTCGCGAAAGATACTGGGCTGTTCGAGTTCGAACCGTTTCCGCTGCATACTGTCGTAGCCGGAATCATACCATCATCTATTCGATTCTTAAATACTTTTTCACCGTCAGGCGATCGGCGAGATCGATGGATTCCGACTCGCTGAAATTGCCAAGAAAGTCCGCCGGCATAAAAGTATCGGCGTCCTCGATGTCGGCAGGGATAAACGTCACGATCCACTGTTCGATAACGTCGGCAAAATCTTCATAGGTTTGAGCTCCGCCGATGATAAAAACATCGCGGTTCAGATATTTGGCAAGCTCCATGACCTCGCCTTTTGAGCTGAGCCTCATCACCGATGGCGGCGCGTCGAACTTGCCACTGCGTGAGAGGACGATGTTGAGGCGGTTTGGCAAAGGCTTGCCAATCGACCGCCAGGTATTTGCTCCCATTACAACGGCGTTTCCGGTCGTCGTTTCCTTAAAAAACTTAAGATCGGCACTATAGTGCCACGGCAACTTTCCGTCCTTGCCGATAGCATAGTTTTTTGAAATGGCTACGATGCCGATGATCATAATGTATTTGCAAAAGCCCCCACGAAGTAAGGGCTGTGTGGGTAAAGAAAACGGTGGTTATCGAGAAGTAGTACTCGATAGAGAGCCCTTACTTCGTGCGGGCCTCTGCAAGCGTCTTCCCCTTATAAACTGCGACTTCAGAACCTTTCGCCAGCAACACCGAATACGGCGTCTCCGTTGCGAGAAATGCGAATTGGTCACCGTACGTTTCGCCGAAATCGACGTCGATCACTTCATTCTTGACCGAAAACAGTTCCCATTTTGGGTGCTCGACCTTATATTCATCGACACGGCCATTTCCGCGGTTCGTGTAGCCCCAATAGTGTTCGATAATGAACTCACCGTGTGACCCTTCCGCCGGAACGCCAACGCTTTCGTCGATCTCTACACTAAGCCGATTGCGATGTCCGCCCTTCGACCATGAATATGAGACCGATTGATCTGTTCGTTCGTGGTCCATCGACCAGCACTCGTAAGGCTCACCGTAGAGCACGCGGGCGACGGTTGCGATGGCAAAACGCGGTACTATTTCCTTTACAAAACACACGGCCCGCCGCGGCTCGCCCTCCACCTCGCGTTTGTTGTAGAAGCGAAGATTGACCTCTTCAAAGTTGATATGGAACGGCACAGGTATGCCTAACACTCGGGTCTCGAGAAACATAAATCCGACCAGGCTGACAAAGCATTTCCCGTCATGCAGATCCAGATCGGTCCCGACTGGCAGACGCGGAGCGAGAAGCGAAGGATCGACCTCGTAGTTGGCCATTATCAGGTCTTTCCAGCGGGCTGTCAGGAACTTTTGCATCTAGATTATAAAACGCTGGTCGCCGCGGCGAACGGTGATGCGTTCACGGTCAAAATATTCGAGTAGCGGTACTGCGTATTTGCGCGAAACGCCCGCCAGGTCTTTAAACTTCGCCATGTCGATCGTCCGGTCTGACGTGGCTGCCGCAAACGCCTTGAGCTGTTCAACCAGTTGTTCGATCACCGGTTTGTAAAAATAAAATTCCTCACTAACTTTAACAATTTCGCCGGAATCTAGGAACATTTGGAAAAATTTCCGACCATCCTGAACGCTGAACGACGAGCCCGAGACGACTTCGGCCAGTAGCTCAGGAAATTTCGGAACTTCGAGGCCCGAGTCTTTGAAAACAGATAAAATGCGTGTCCGCAAAACCTCTTCTTCAGGCGAAAACTCGATGCGATACGCACTCGATCGAATGGACTCGCGATCAAGAACTATCCTCTCGGTAGCTGCGAGTTCCGCTATCACAGACTGAAAGATCTCGTCGGGCACATAAGCAAAAGCGGTTTCCCGAAGGGCCGCTCGGCTGATGCCCTTGGCAAGCGGTTCCGTCTTATGAAATTCAGCGATCGCCTGTTCGGCCGAACTCGCGAGCTTGTCAAACACTTCCGCCTTCAAATATCGCCCGCCGGCGTCACGAACCTTACCGGCAGCTATCGGACGCCTTATGGCGTTAACCGTGACTGCGTTGTCCCATCCCGTGCGGGAACGAAGGTCTAAATTGCTCATGCCCGAAGTTCCCGCGGCGGCAATGAGGATCAAAGCCATTTCTTCGGGTTTCGCGGCGTCGCGAAGGACAGTGAGCAGATCACAAACGGCTGCCAGATCACGCTTGCGGTGCCTGACCGGACTGTTGTCTATCACGACACCGCCTGCGATCGTTAGCGGCGGCGAATATCGGCGAATGATAAAGCGTTCGCCGGGAATGGCGGCAGCGGGAATCTCGAGCCGAAGCTGCACAAAGCCGCGTTCACCCGGCTCGATAGCACCCGCTTCGTTCAGCACCTGAACTCTCGCGAGAGCCTCGACCGTCCCGATATGCAGGCGGATTCGCTGACGGGATCGAAGCGGTTTTGCCGCTTCCGCGACTACTTCGACCTCCGCATCCATTGCCTGAGTGGGGGTTAGCACACCCGGTTCGGCCAGGAGCATTCCCCGCTCGACTCTTGAGTGATCGATGCCGCCCAGATTGACCGCGACCCGTCGTCCGGCGGAAACGTTTTTCACGCTCTCTCCATGGGTTTGAATACCGCGGATGCGAACCTTCGCCTTTAACGGTAGAAGCTCAAACTCCTCGCCCTCGGTCAGCGTTCCCGACGCGAGAGTTCCGGTTACCACCGCACCAAAACCCTTCACTGAAAAACTTCGGTCGATCGGAAGGCGGGCGATCAATTGGTCGGTGCGTGTCGGCAGGCCTTGAGCGATCCTAACCAAATTATCTTTTAGTTCGGCGATCCCGCTGCCGGATCTGGCGCTAACTGTGATCTTTGGAGCATTTTCCAAAAAAGAACCGGCGACCAGTTCCGACGCGTCTAGTTCTGCGAGTTCGAGAGTCTCATCGTCCGCAAGATCAGCCTTCGTCAGAACGACAATGCCCGCTCTTACTCCCAGAAGCCGACAGATATCAAAATGTTCACGCGTCTGCGGCATCACGCCCTCGTCTGCGGCGATCACCAGCATGACCAGATCGATGCCGCTCGCACCGGCGAGCATATTCTTTACGAAACGCTCATGCCCCGGAACGTCGACAAATCCGAAATGGACGTCGCCGACCGACATCTCGGCAAAGCCCAGATCGACGGTAATTCCGCGTCGTTTTTCTTCGGGCAGTCTGTCCGCATCGATCCCGGTCAATGCCTTAATGAGCGCTGTTTTGCCATGATCGATATGCCCGGCGGTGCCTACAATTATGTCCATAGCATTGAGACCGATGATCGAGCGCTCACCGTCGGGTAATAAAGTAAGCGAAGAGAAAAGTCGGTACGAGTGTGATCAAAAACGCTAGCATTGTCGAAACCGCCGAATATAGCCAGGCCGAACCTCCCGACCTAATTTTGAATGCGGCCAGCATGATACGTTTTGCTATCAGCAGCAGGATAGGCGGAAGAACAGCCGCGATCGCGATCCCAATAATATACACGCTTTCCGGTACGTCGCTGCCGGTGCCTTGCGGACCCATGACCATCATAAACATGATGAACATGATGACGCCGACGAGAACTGAGCCAATGACCAGACTGACAATGTTGCTGGTTAGGACGAGGGCGGCCGCACGGCCCACGGTCGTCCACTTTTTCATGACGAGCCACACGATCTCGCCAACCATTACAGCAACGAAAAGTATTAAGAAGACCACAATGACCAACCATTCTAGCGTCGTAGCCGACATAGACAGCCCCCTATGTTGTGTTAGTTATCCGGACTTTCCTCTTGAACGTCCAGCTTGCGGTAAAGCGTTTTACGTCCGATATTCAGCAGCCTCGCAGCCTGCGATTTATCGTTGTCTGTGTACTCGAGCGTGGCGTCGATAACTTGCTTTTCGATCTCCTCCAGTGTGGCTGGGAAAGTGATATTCAAGGTGCGGCCGTCGGGCGAATTAACGCGTGCAAAGCGCGCGTGTGCATACGAGTGTCCCGCGCTTCGCGCGATCGCCTCCGGCAGGTCGCCGATCTCGATCTGTCGCCCGGCGGCGATTATGATGGCGCGTTCGATAGCATTCTCGAGTTCGCGGACGTTGCCCGGCCACTCGTAGTTGATAAAGGCTCGCATTGCCTCGTCAGAAATGCCCGAAACAAAGCGCTTGGATTTTTGCTTGTACTCTTCCAGAAAATGAAAGACCAGCAGATGAATGTCCTCGACGCGTTCGCGAAGCGGCGGCAGAGAAATAGGGAAAACCGAGAGCCGATAATAGAGGTCTCGCCGAAAGGAGCCATTCTCGATAGCAGTTTCGAGATCGACATTTGTCGCCGCGATGACGCGGACGTCGGTCTTCAAAACATGTTTCCCGCCGACACGAGTGAACTCGCCGTCCTGCAGCACGCGAAGCAGCCGCACCTGTGCCTGCTGCGACATTTCGCCGATCTCGTCGAGAAAGAGCGTGCCGCCGTTCGCCTCTTCAAATCGCCCTTGCCTCTGCGATCGGGCGTCGGTAAAAGCTCCTTTTTCGTGACCGAACAGCTCTGATTCGAGCAGCGTTTCGGGGATCGCCCCGCAGTTGATCTTGACGAAAGGCTTGTCTTCTCGGCCTGAGTTGTAGTGGATAAGGTTTGCCATCAACTCTTTGCCGGTACCTGATTCGCCAAGCACTAAAACGGTCGTGCTGGTGTCGGCAACTGTCAGCCCCAACTCGATCGCACGCCGGATCCCTTCCGCCTGTCCGACTATCTCGCTCTGCTTCTGATGCAGTTCACTTCGCAGCCGCATGACCTCGGTCGAAAGCTGGTCGCGTTCGAGAGCCGTGCCGATCTGGTCCGCGATGCCTTCGATCAGGGCTATGTCGTGATCTTCAAATTTGCTCTGCTTGCTCCAAACAAACCCCAGCAGCCCAAACGCTCGCCCTGCAACATTGACCGGCGTAACCAGAGCAGCCTTGCCGCGAAGCTGCGTGTTAAAAAACAGCCGGATCGCAAACGGCAATTCGGTATCGGCTAGCTTCAGCGTCTTCCCTTCGCGAAGCAGTTCGCCGAGCTTCGCAAACGAATCGACCGCAAGCGACTTGTTATGCTGCTCGATCATTCGCAGTATCTTGCCGAGCTTGATACCCTCGGCAGATTTGAAAGTAGCAAGCGAGATCCTTTGCTCGCTCTGGTCGAGTACGCCGAGAGCCCCGTAATCCGCCCCGACCAGGTTTATCGCTCGCTCCATAACCCGCTCAGAGACTTCCTTGAAATCAGAATGTGAATTTAGTGTATTGGCGATCTCGAGCAGAGCGTTGGTCCTACGCGTCTCCTGCTCCTGCGTTACATATAGCCGCGTGTACTGATATCCAACGGCAAGCTGGCGGGCGATGGATTCGAGGAAAGTCACCTCCTCGTCGAGCCATACTCTCGGCTTCCTAGTATCGTGCAGGCCTAGCAGGCCGAGCACGCTGCCATCGAGCATGATCGGGATCACCAGGAGCGATCGCGTGTCGAGTGCTTTAGCGAAAAACTTCAGCGTAGCGTCCTTCGAGAGCGACGTGTCGTTGATTCGGATCGGCTTTGTGATATCGAAGCGCTCGGCAAGTTTCCCGACGTCGAAAGGAATGGTCGTGCCCTGGCTCTTGGGTACCGAGCGGTCTTTTCTCCATTCGTGACTGATGACGAGATCCTGGCCCTCATTCAACTGAAGCAGGTCACAGCGGTCTGCTTCGAGCATTCGGCCGATCTCAGAAACGACGGCATTAAGAAAGCGTTCTAGGTTGATCTGGGTGGGCAGGTCGCGGGCAAGTCGGTCGATGATCGCCTCGCGAGCCTCAGACATGCTCAGCCTGCGTTCGATCGAAAGAAATTGTTCCGAACCATCGCTCATTAGTACTTCACGATACACCGATACTGTGTCGCTTTGTCACACCCAATGTCAAGTTGACCCACCACACGCGTCGCTTGTGTTAAATCGACGCAGATAAAATTAGATTAGGGCTTATTCGGAACCGTTCGCGGCCGGCCGTCCTGGGAGTCGCCTTTCTTACCCTTTGGTGCTGGATTTGGAGTTTTAGATCGTGACGGGTCGGGTTTTTCTGGCGGCTTAGGACCTGTCGGCGATGATGTATTAGAGTTTGAGCTTGTATTCGAATTCGACGTATTCGCGTTTGCATTACGACCTGCGGTATTCGCGTTCTTGTTCGCACTTACGTAGTCAACGCGACTCCGTCCGGCCTCCGCATCTTCTAAGAGGTCGATAGCACGGCCGTTTGCCTGATCTAGCTCAATAGCTTTCTTGAGCGGTTTGATCGCCTCGCGGTACTGGGCGAGCTTGATGAGGATAGCTCCTAATTCGGTTTGATATTCAGTGTCATCGGGCTTTAGCTTTACCGCCTCCTGAAACGCCTCCTCAGCCTCTTCGTCTTTCATCAGCTTGGCATAGGTTCGGCCGAGGTAATAATGAGCGGTGTCGTCCTTAGGATTTGCTTTGATCCATTTTTCATAGGCCTTCACGGCCTGTTCAAATGCTAGCTCAGACTGCGTCTTCTTTGGCTCAGCCTTCTTTGAGTTCGAGTTCGGAGCCGGTTCTTGCGTCACAACGATACCCTCTCGCTCGTTTTGCATGTCCAGGAGGTCATAAGCGATACCGAGGTGGAAATATGCTTCGGCGAGGTCGGGATCGATCTCAACAGCTCTCTTCAGGGCAGCGATCGCCTGCTCGGTCAGGTTCTCGTCCATCAGTCGCTTACCTTCTGAAAGAGCTGCGGTAGCTTCGGTAAATTCGGACGCTCCTGCGGTCGTCGTGGAAACATTGGTGTTCACCGGGACGTTCGCCGGATCGGCGGACCCGCCACAACCCGCTAGGGCAAGCGACATTATTCCAATGGAAAGAACTGCTCGTTTCATAAACTTAGGGATACCTGGCTTAGCCCGGTGGGAAAACAAACTGGCGACCCGCCAAAAGGTGCATGTGTAGATGAAAGACGGTTTGACCGCCGTCAGAGTTAGTGTTGATCACCACACGATACCCGTCATCCGAGAAACCTTTATTTTTGGCTATTTCAGCCGCGGTGACGAGCATTTGTCCAAGTGTCACCGCGTGATCCGGCTCGGTTTGGGCCAGTGAGTCTATATGTTTGCGTGGAATTATAAGGATATGCGTCGGAGCCTGCGGGCTCAGATCATTGAATGCGACGCATGTTTCATCCTCGTGAACGAAGGTCGAAGGTATGCGTCCGTCGGCAATCTTGCAAAAAATACAGTCTTCGCTACCCATACGCTATTTGCCTATTAAAGCACATCGATGGGCGAAAAACGACTTTTCTTCTATTCCGCACCGACTGCCAGACCATCTGTTAGACGCTCAATATCGGCTCCGAGATTCCCCAATTTTCGGACGATCGTCTCGTATCCGCGGTCAATGTGGTACACACGATCTATGATCGTCTCGCCTTCCGCACAGAGAGCTGCGAGCACGAGCGACGCTGAAGCACGTAGATCAGAAGCGATGATGCGTGCCCCCATTAGCTGTGACCTTCCACGAACGGTCGCCGTATTGCCATTAATAGAGATGTCGGCACCCATTCTGATAAGTTCGGACGCATGCATAAAGCGGTTTTCAAAGATGGTCTCGACAACGTTCGCTTCGCCCTCCGCCTGTGTCATCAAGGCCATGTACTGAGCCTGCATATCCGTCGGGAAATGCGGATGGGGCTCGGTCGTGACATCTTTGGCCTTGAGGCCGCCCGCGGAGCGCCTGACGAGCAGCGTACTCGAATTTAGTTCCTCGATCTCGACCCCGGCTTCGCGAAGCTTTGCGATAACCGCGGTCAGATGGTCCGGACGGCAGCTTTTGATCTCGATCTCACCGCCGGTGATAGCGGCCGCCACCATAAACGTTCCTGTCTCGATGCGGTCGGGAATGATGGTGTGCTGCGCACCGCCCAGCGACTCAACGCCTTCGATCTCGATGACCGATGTTCCGGCGCCCTTGATCCGCGCTCCCATTTTGTTGAGCAACTCGGCGAGGTCCTCGATCTCGGGTTCCTCAGCCGCGTTTTTTATCGTCGTTTTACCTTTCGCGAGAGCGGCGGCCATCATTACGTTCTCGGTGCCGGTGACCGTGACCTTCTCAAAATCGATCTCGGCGCCGACTAGTCGTCCATTTGGAGCGCGGGCAACTACATCTCCCGATTCCAGCGAAACGCTCGCTCCGAGTTGCTCAAATGCCTTTAGATGCAGATCGATAGGACGCGTTCCGATCGCGCAGCCTCCAGGCAAGCTAACTTTCGCCTGCCCAAAACGACCAAGCAGCGGACCCAACGCCAAAACGCTTGCGCGCATTGTCTTGACAAGCTCGTAAGGGGCCTCGAAAACCTCGATGTTCCCTGCGGTAACTTTGTGAGTCCGCAGTTCCGGTGTCAATACCGTCGCCCCGAGATCCTCAAGCAAGCGTCGCTGCGTGATCAGATCCTTGACGTAGGGGACGTTATGAAGGGTAACGGTCTCGGCTGTCAAAAGAGTTGCGGCAAGACACGGAAGGGCCGAATTTTTCGCTCCGCCGATCTCGACTTTTCCTCTGAGAGGCTTTCCACCTCGAATCCTGAACTTGTCCATAGTGGTCTAAACAAAAACCGCCCCTTAAGCAATGCTTATGGAAGCGAAAAGAAAACGTTATCACAAACGTATTCTGAAGTCTCGTATTGTCTGCAAAATTTTTATGCGCGATGGGCAAAACTAATCGGCAACCATTCCGAAAACCATATTCATCCAAGAAATGACTTCAGACGTGCCGATAGTCTGTTCGCTAATGATGATAGTTTGAAGTCTTACCCGGCTGGATAACCCTCCTTTCAGCCGGGTATTTTATTGCCTGATCTTTTCTAAAAGTTTTGCTATCTGTTGTGTATGACGGCCTTCGTGAAGGCCTTGCATGACGAGCCACTCACCTGCATTCAAGGGGCCAAAGAAGGGATGCGGAAAGGTATGCTCTGTCAGGTCAAACCTTTCTATATCGGGCTTGAGCGCCGCATATTCTGCGTCGATCGCGGGAAAACCATCGAGCGTTGTCTGGATCGGCACCTCGCCAGTCGGCAGAACACGCTCAGGTGCCTCTGCCTTTCGTTCGCCCATCATAGAGATACCTTTTTCGAATCTCTCAGAAAGCGAAAAGCTGCCGTCCGAGGCTTTGCCATCCGCGACCGAAGCGGCAAGAAGCTTTGCGCAAATGCGGCTCATTCCGGAGTTGACGATGCCGACGTGCTCGACGATCTGCTGAATACTCCATTTTTCGCCTTCGGGAACAGCTGCGGCTTCGGCCGGAGTAATATCACCGAGAACGGCAAGGAATCCCTCGCGAAATTTCGCGTTGGCAGAATAAACGTCTGAAATTGATTCGTATCTCATGGTTTGTTCGCGATCGTTGTTGGTTGGGCCGAAAAAACAAGGCGGTGCCAGCGTGAAAAGCTTCGGACACTGTCTGCCTCGTTCTTCATTCTCTTAAGGTATGCTGTCTGAAAATAAAGCAGATCGTCCGCCGTCCACGCGATCTCAACGATCGGATTATAGGAAACGAGCAGCTTTTCATCGGGCAGCGTTGATAATTGCTCAGGTGTCGGCTGTTCAGTGGGTTGAGCACTTGGGTCGGCGTTTGCGGCCTGAGCGATACGCTGCTGTTCGCGATCATACGCCTGCGACGAGATCAGGAGTTGATTTCTAAGCGGAATCGCAGCTTGGGTCGGGTTTACGCCGGCTGCGTCATAGATCCGTATCTGCGTATCGTAAGCCGCCGCGACCTTGGTCGAATCGGTCGACCACACCGGACGAACGGCAGTCAGATTATCATCGAGACGGCGTTCGCGGCCATTTTTCTCAATTATCCGCATCCTTCCCTGCGGTATCATTGCTTCCCCCTTCCCGGCGGAGATCGCTTCGAGATATTTCCATTCACGAGTTGTAGCCGCGAGTGCCAGCAGCATAGTGCTGTCCGGCGACCAGGCGTAATAGAAGTAGATCAATCCCTCGTTCTGCGTCAACGCCTTAACACCTTCACCGTCCGCGTTCGCCGTATAGATCTGTTCGCTTCTATACGTCAAAATACCGGTCGGTGCCGCAGCAACCGGAACGGCGGGCGTCGGCGTAGCGATTACCTCGCCTTCCGCAGGCGTCGCAGCGGTATCGGCAGGAACTTCAGGCGTTGGAGCGGCCGTGATCCCCAGATCGGGAGCAAAGACGCGGAGCATTGCCACGAACGCGATGGACGACGAATCCGGCGACCATACGATCGTGTCCGGAAAATGCACCGCCATAGCATCCGACGTCATCTTGCGCAGCAGTTTGCCGTCGCTGCTGTACATGTCGAGCCGGTATTCCGAGCTATAGTCCGTTACTTTGTGGTAAACAACAGCGATCCTTTTCTTGTCTGGCGACGGTATCGTTTTGTCCAGTATTTCCTGTGGTCTCGAGTTATCAAAATCCGCCTGGACAGCCTCGTTTCGGGTCTCGACGACCTGCTGGTTCGGATCCGCTGCCGGCGGCGGAACATCGGGCTCGTAACGGAAATTGAGCCTCACAGCCGGGACGCTGCCGATGGTGACAGGCTGCAGCTTTTGTCCCTGAAAGATCTGGCTCTCGCACCCCGCGAGAAGCAGGAGCGGCAGCAATAAGAGGGAAACGGATGTGCGTGTGCAACTATAATTCGGCATTCAATAACTGCTTGTAGAGTTTTTTCTGCTCCTCGGTCGGCCCGGAAACTGGTGAAAAATCAACGTCCTTTCTAGTGTCGCTGCCGAGTGTGAAATCAAAATCTCGAAGCTTATCAAACCGGAATACGGTCAAACGCACCTTGTCGTTCGGCTTTTTATCGTTAAGGTAGCTCGCAAGAAAAGCTGTTGACGCCCGGTAGCCGTCGATAGCGACGATCTGATCGCCCGTGTTCAAGCCCTGTTCGTAGGCCGGTGTTCCGGCGGCGAGTGCCCTGATCGTCAGCCGTCCGTCTGCCTCCGTCGTGTCAGCTCCGATATAGGCCCGACCGGTATTGGGAGTCTTGACGTTAAGGTTCAGGCCGAAAGGATTTGCATACGCGTTGTAGTCGATCTCCGCAACGCCTCGGACATATTTAGCAAAGAAATCATCGAGACTCTTGCCGGCCGCCAGTTCACAAGCTTTCTGATAGTCCGCCGGCGAGAAGTTCTTACCTTTTTTATAGAACTCGGTCCAAAGGTATCGCATCACGTCATCGAGCGACTTGGTCCCTGATGATGCCGAACGGATCGCCATATCAAGCATCATATGAACGATCTCGCCCTTGTCGTAATACGAGATCTGATTATTGATGGAGTTCTCGTCTTGACGATAATACTTGATCCACGCATCAAAGCTCGCCGATTCAAGGCTTGTCTCAAAACGGCCAGGACGATTTTGCAAGGCCTGAATTCCCGCCGCTCTCTGTCTCAAAAACTCTTTGTCGGTTATCAACCCGGCACGCACAAGCAGCAGATTTGAGTAATATTCGGTTCCGCCCTCGGCTACCCACAGCAGGCGAGTGTAGTTCTCATTCTCATAATCGAACGGACCCAGGACATCGGGCCGCATTCGTTTTACGTTCCAGGCGTGGAAATACTCGTGAGCGATCAAACTTAAGAAACCCTTATATCTGGAGTCCGGCTTGAAGCCGAAACGGTTTATCTGCAACGCGGTCGAGTTTAGGTGCTCGAGCCCGCCGCCGCCGCGAAGATTAACGATGAAGGTGTAATCATTGAAATCGAACTCGCCAAAGATCGCGTGCGTTACTTCGCAGATCTTTTTCGTATCAGCCGCAAGCTTGGGCAGGTCGTAGTTTCCTTCACCCGAGATGATAAAACGGTGCGGTTTGCCGAGAACATCGAACTTGAATTCCTTGAAGTCGCTCACCTCGAACGGCGCGTCGTAGAGAATATCGAAATTCTCCGCCTTGAAAGTATTTTCCTGTCCGGCGACCGGCGGCAGCCCCGTGGCGACCTTCCAATTACCGTATGGAACTACTTTGATAGTTGAAGGAACATTGAGCTGGCCCTTTATGAAAAAAAGTGTCGCGGTGTTGTTCCAGAAAGCGTGCTCGTCGTTCAGTTCGTTCGTTCTCACGGTCAACTCGTTCGAGTAAACCTGATACTTTGCTGTTATCTGTTTGCTGCCCTTGCTCTCAACGGTCCAGGTATTCTTGCTTGTTTTCGTCCAGGGCAGTTCAGTGCCGCTCGCGTCACGTACGGAAAAATTCTGCACGTGGCGTGCATATTCTCTTACCAGATAGCTGCCCGGCGTCCAGACCGGCATTTTCAGATCCGCCTTCTCCGGCATCTGTTCCCATTTGACGTTCATTTCGACTTCGAGCAGATGCGTCCAGGGCTTCGGCATCGAGACGGTATAGGCTATCTCGGGCGGGACAGCCTTCATCTCCGGCGTCGGCGTGGGCTTCGCCGGTCTTCTCTGCGCAGGGATATCCTGATTCATAGAAAAAAAGATCGATAGAAAAACGGTTAGAAAAAGAGTTGTTTTTAGCATGCGGTCAATGGACTTCCGGCGATGGTTTTCCGGCGGCTTTTGATTTCAACCTCAATTCTACTATGAAACCTTTTTTTGCTAAACTTTTGCGGTGCCATCAACCAATATGCAGACCTCCTTTAGCCGACTGGCTCGCAGATAAGAATGCAGACCGACAAGACCGAGGAAAAGTTTTTAACCGGGCCGCTGCTCGTCATTTTCTTCACGATCTTTATTGATCTGGTCGGGTTTGGCATCGTTATCCCGCTGCTCACTTTCTACGCTGAGGAATATAATGCCACCCCGCTGGATGTCGGGCTTTTGGTGTCGTCATATTCGCTGATGCAATTCATATTTTCGCCGATATGGGGAAATTTGTCTGACCGCTTCGGTCGCAAGCCGATATTATTTATAACCATTCTCGGGTCGAGTATCGGCTATTTGATCCTCGGCTTCGCCGGCAGCCTGGCGATGATCTATTTTGGCCGGATCCTAGCGGGGATAACGGGCGGCAATCTCGCTGCGGCCCAGGCGTATATTGCCGACGTGACGACGCGGGAAAACAGAGCCCGCGGTATGGGGCTTTTTGGCATGGCGTTTGGTCTTGGTTTTATACTTGGGCCCGCACTTGCGGGCGTTCTGAGCAAATTTGGCATGCACGTTCCCTTTCTTTTTGCGGCCGGGCTCAGTTTAGTCAACACCTTCCTGCTGCTCTTCATCCTTCCGGAATCCAGGAAACCGGGAAATAGGCCGCCCCGTACTGACCGCGGTCGCTTATCGATGCTCCTTGCATCGCTTAAGGACAAGCGGTTTGCGACCATTACGATCGACTATTTCCTGATCGTTACCGCATTCTCGATGATGACGACGGCTTTCGCGTATTTCACGCTGGTCAAGTTTGGCTACAATGCGGCAGAGACGGGATATTTGCTCGGGTTCGTCGGGCTTATCGCGGCGGTTGTACAGGGCGGGGCGTTTGGTGTGCTGACAAAGCACTTTGGCGAAGCACGGCTGGTGATTGCCGGGTGCGTTATCCTGGTGCTCAGCCTGTTTGCAGTTCCATTCGTTAGCGCAGCAAGCGGTGGCCTGGTTTTCCTTCTGATCGGGATCGGTTCTTTTGCGGTTGGCAATTCGATCGCCTCGCCCGCTTTGACGAGCCTCGCGTCTAAGATCACGAGCGAGTCGGAGCAAGGACAGGCACTCGGCATCCTGCAATCATCCGCGAGCCTAGCCCGCGTTATCGGCCCGCTTCTTTGCGGAGTTTTGCTGAACAACGCGATGCAGGAGGTGGACGATAGTACCCTGCAGAGAACTTTTTGGACTGCGGCCGGTATTATGTGCGTAGCACTAATTACGTCAGTATACTTCGCACGTATCTCTAAAGCAGAACGGTTAACTTCCTAGCTCACCGCGATCTGGCGGGTTTCTTCGTTGGCGATGGGAAATGTGATCTGGAACGTGGTTCCCTCACCTTCAGAACTCTGAACCACGATCTCACCCGAATGCTCCTGAACGATCCCGTACGAAACCGCGAGACCGAGACCTGTTCCATTTCCGACACCCTTCGTAGTGAAGAACGGGTCAAAGACCTTCTTTAGATTCTCGGGCGGAATGCCGGCTCCATCGTCAGAGACCTCGATAACTACATTTTCATCAGTAGATCGCGTCCTGAGCGTGATCGTTCCCGCACCGATCATCGCGTCGCGGGCGTTGAGGATCAGGTTTGTCATTACCTGCTGCAGCTTACCGCCGCTACCAAATATCTTGGGCAGATCTTCGGTATAGTCCTTGACGATCGAAACCTCAGACTTTCTTAACTGCGGTTCGAGCAGTTGAAGCGTATCATTCAAGAGCTTATTTACTTCGATCTCGGAAAAGTCCGCCGGTCCGCCGGTTCTCGAAAAATTGAGCAAATTGCCGACGATGTTCGAAGCACGGTCGGTCTGACGCTGCATTTTCTGGAGAAGAGCGTGTTTCGGATCAGTTTCCGGGATCATGCCCAGGAGCATCTGAGTGTAGCTCGAGACCCCGGTCAGGGGCGTATTTACCTCGTGGGCGACACCCGCGGCTAGTAATCCAATGCTGGACAGTTTTTCGCTTTGCTGGAGCGTCTCTTCCAGCTTGACCCTCGACGATACATTTTCAAGTATGACAATGGCACCCGTATGTTGATTCGACACCGAACGCAGGGGTGCGACAGCGACGTTGAGGATCAATGATTTACCCGCTTTATCGAAGGTGTGCAGCTTGTAGGCGTTGCGGATCTCGGTCAGATGCCACTTCGATTTTCCGAGAATGCTCTCCAGATTCAGGGCAAAATCTTTGTCAAAAACATCTTCGACCTGCCGACCGACCGCCTGTTCGCGATCCATGCCGATCATTTCCTCGAACGGCGAATTACATCGAATGATGCGACCGTCCTCATCCACGGCGATAAGCCCGACGTTGACGGATTCGACGATCGATTCATTGAACTCCTTGAGGAGGGCGACTTCTTCGGTATGCTGTTTTTGCTGTTCGTACAGGCGGCTGTTCTCGATCGCTACGGCGATGTAGCCGGAAACGGTTTTGAGGATGTCCAGGTCTTCTGACGAAAGCAACGAGCCGTCGCTCGCCCGTCCCAGCCCGATAACAGCCACCATCTGCCCACCGGCAACGCATGGAACGTAGTAGTGAAGCTCCTGACGTACGACTGTTTTTGAAAAACCATTTCCATTGCCATTGGATCTATCGGCCGAGATCGTAATATCCATTTCGACCGAATCGAATTCGTCTGCACGAACGATCCCTTTGGCTGCCGATTTTTCACGGATCATCGCCCGGAAGCCTTGCGGGATACGATAATCCTCACTCAGTCCAAAGGCTTTCGCGAGGCGGTAATGTTCTATTTCGCGGGCATCTTCGACAAAGATCGCGATCTTTTGAACATCGAGTACCTGCCGAAGGCGATCGGCGAGGCCGTCGAGAAGCGGATCAAGGGCCGTCGTTGCAGACAGCGTCTTACCAAAATCCAAAAGCCCGCGGCGAAGGTCATACCTCTCGCCGTAGAAAAATCTATCCGCACGCTCCTGCAAAAACTTCTTGAGCGGTTCGCTCAGCAGGATTATCGCACCCATCGCGACGATGGCGATGATCGCTCGAAGCGTGATCTCGGTCGTCGACAAGTTGTTTCCTACCGCTAGAAAAACGAGTCCGAGAGCGACTGCACCGACCATCATTGCGATCGCAACGGTCGTTATCGCATAGACCAGAGCGCGCCGGACCACCACGTCTACGTCCATCAACCGATATCGCACCACTGAGTGTCCAAAACTCAGCGGGATAAGGGCCAGAGGAAGTGTTGTGACGGCGGTGGTGAAATTGTCGTTCGGTATCTGAAAGCCAACCCTTTCGATCAACTGTAAGAGTACGACGGGAATGATCGCGACTATTGTTCCCCACATCGCCCATTTTAGCCGCTGCCTCACGACGGTATTACCGCTCTTAAAGAAACGCCAGACAAGCAAGGCAGCACCGGACGAAACACCGGCAACAAAATGGTAAAAATTGGCCCGGTAAAACGATCCGAACAGATTGAAACCGTCCGTGGCCGAGGCCATCCACGACGCAACTCTAGATTCCGGCCAAAACTGCGGGATCAGCGAAAGAAAGATCAAGCCAGAGCTGACAAGTACGGCTGGAATGTAGAGACAGTACGTTTTCCAACGTTCTGCGGAAAAGACATCGCTGCGGACCGGATATCGAATACAGAAGTGGAGAAATAGCGGGGCGAAAAACGCGAGAGCGATGTTATCAAGCAGATCGATCGCAAGGTCGAAATCACGCCCCACGCCGATCGATCGGTAGCTATGGAAAACGAATGCCGCAAGGCACACCATCGCGAAATGAAGGACGAAAGGCGACGTGCTTCCCTGCTTAAAGAGCACAAATAGCCCGACGCCCAGCCAAACTAAACCGACGATCGAGAGAAAGATCACCGATGGCGTCCAACGCTCGACAGCGTCGATATTTTTGAGGTCGGCGAAATAGTCTTTGTTCGCGGTCGCGTAAAAGGGCTTTTGAAACGAATAGGTGAGACTGCCGCCGACGCCTGCCGCGTCGAGGAACATAGCCACGTCCGCGACAGAGGTGATCTCCTCGAGATTGTCGCTGTCAAGGCCGATCGCCGTTAGCTTTGCCCCGACGGGGATCCCGGCTCGCGAACCCGCAAGCTCGGGCGTTACCCTCTCGGCATAAATTCCGTCGGCTCGTTGGCTCCAGAGCACCCCGTCTGTCGGCGGCATGTTTTGAAAAGCCCGCTGAGACAGGTTCAGAGCACCCACCGTTACGAATAACACGGTGGCGAGCAGCCAAACCAGGCTCCAGCTTGTAAAGAACTTTTCTTTCATCCCGAAGAGAGCAAACTAAGCCATCAAATACAGAACGCAAGATACGTTCCAGATGCGGCCTAATGCAGTATCGCTCGAAAATCCCGTTTATGCAGGAAAAATCGCGTAGTTGTGACGTTTCCGAGTGACGTTTCCGCCGCTGCAATATTCAGTAATTTGCTGGTCAATCCAATTATTTGGAGAAAGGGTCGGTGCCAAAACATCGCGTCGGATCAGAGGAAGCAGCAATGGACGGCGAAACTAGAAGCGAACCTGGATCCCGCCGCGGAACATCCGGCGATTTGAAGTGACCGAGAATCCACCCTCTTCACCGGCAACTCCTGACTGAAAATCGAAGATATTTCTCGCGTCAACTATAGCCTGAGCACGGAATGGAAGCCCGAGCGTTGGGATCGACTGGGTGACAAAAATACTCAGGCCGGGGTCGTAGATCGCAAGCCGGCCCTTGAAAGGATCGACCGCAAAAACCGTTGCTCGGGGTGAAAGTCGATAGATCGTCTGGATGCTTGTGCCGGTCTTCAAGTCGGCGGCGACCTGTGCAAAAAACGAATGAAAGAAATCATTCTCGAACACACTGCCCGGGTCGGAAAGCCCTGCCGCAGACAACTTTTGCCCCAAGCCAAATGAATAACCGGCCGATGATGAAAGAATATCGTTATGACGACGGGAATAGACGACCCTAACGCCCTGAGCACGGCCCTGCTGATCAGCGACAAACTCACCAAATCCGTCGCGGCCCAGGTTGTCGAATGAAAAGCTGTTTAGCCCGACACCGCGTCCGAACGTCGTATCAAAAAAAGCATTTGCCTCGACGCTCGAACGGTTATCGATGATACGTTCAATGCCAAATTCCAGCCGTCGCGTCCTGTTCAAAAGCGGTTTGCCTTCCCGCATCACCAGATCTTCGACTGCGACCGGCTCAACAAAAGCTATCGATTGCCCTTCGAGATCGATGGACCTGGCCCAAGTTCTTGCCTCAGTTTGCGTGGTCAGAGCGGTTCGCAGGCGGGTCTTTGCATTTAGATCAAACTGCAATCCCAGCCTTGGGGCGAGAGAATCGTCATTACCGGCACCGATAAATCGCGAATAATCCAAACCGTAGACAACGATAATGCCTTCGCGGACCTTCCACTCGTCAAAGGCCTGGAAAGATACCTGCCCTAGCGGTCTGGTTTCGTTTCCTTCTACCGCCGAACCTATCCGTGCGATCGATGTGTTGAACCGAAGCTGATGGCCGTCGATCTGGTCGAGCTTTACGCCCGCCTCGATCCTCTGCGGCGATCGGTTTCCGCTGCCTGTCTGGCCGGCGACGACAAATGTCGTAGCCTCGCCGACCGGCAGCATCGTAGCAAAATTGACCCCGCCGGCCGCGCCGGATTCTGTACCCGAAAAATAGGTCTCAAAAACTGTCTGTGTTTTACGGCCGCTTCCGCGTTCAGCGTCGGCATCATCGATCATTGCGGAAGCCAACGCCTCCTCATCCTCGACAACTACCTTGCCTTCCCGGTTCTGGTAGATCGCCCGCTGCATCTGCGCGGCACGGATGCGCCATTTTGAGCTGTTACGGTCGAGACGTTTTTCAGGAAGAGTATTTCCGCTGCCCGCTCGCTCGAGCTTGAACCCATAGCTGACCTCGGCCGAGCGGCCCACATCGACGCCAAAAACATAAGAAGGGTTAAACCCGTAAGCAACGGCGAGTATCGTATAGGTGCCCGGAATGATGCGGGCAACAAAACTGCCGTCCTTCGCCGAGGTAACCTGCTTTAGGAGTTTCGTTGTACCCGAAAAGAACACCGCTACCGAGGCATCAGGTATTGGGCTTCCGGCACTATCTCGCACGACACCGCGAACGACGCCGGCTGAGCTGTCACTTTCGATCTCGATGGAGGACATGGACCGGTTCGTCGTATCAGCGAATACCGAACCTGCCGCAGCAAGCATCAGCGCGCCAAAAAATGCTACTGAGAGTCGCATTTTCTTTGACGAATAACCCATATGCAGAGGCAATACCGTTAACGTAGGTATTTTGTTTGCAAAAATCAAACCTGTCAAGCCGTGGTAAGTTCTGTTTCGCGTTAACTACGATGCGATGAAACTTGACAAAGTTTGCCCTTCGGCTAGAATTAAGGTCTGTCGTTAGTGGCAGATGGAGACGTGGCTGAGCGGCTGAAAGCGGCGGTTTGCTAAATCGTTGTAGTCCAAAAGACTACCACAGGTTCGAATCCTGTCGTCTCCGCCATCAATATCAGTGGCCGGTTATCAGTGGTCGGTGGTCAGAGTAACCTCTGAGGCCGACCTTTGATAACCGGCTTTTCTTTGTCTGACCACTGACCACCGCCCACTGGCCACTGTTATGCGGCGAACGATCATAATCTACGGCATCGCCATGGCGGCCCTCATCGGACTGTTGAAGTTCGTGGAGTACAAGTTCGTAATTCGCGATATCCCGCTTGAGTTCTACATTGGCTCGGTCGCGGTTATGTTTACCGCGCTTGGTGTTTGGGCCGGGCTGCGGCTGACGCGGCCAAAGGTGATCGAGATCTCCGGACCGTTTGAGCGGAATGAAACAAACCTTAAAGAAACAGGCATAAGCAAAAGAGAGTACGAGGTACTCGAACTTATTGCCGCCGGACTTTCAAATCAGGAGATCGCCGCCCGCCTCTTCGTCTCGAACTCGACCATCAAGACACACGTCTCAAGCGTCCTCGCCAAACTCGACGCCAGCCGCCGCACCGAGGCGATCGCCAATGCCAAGAAAATGCGTATAATTCCCTAGCACTTTCGGCTGAAAATCAATAAAAAAGCGAAATTCATACTTTTGGCCGATGTGCGCTTGTCGCGTTTGACGGTACATTTGTGGTCATACGCAAGGAGACGTTATGGCAAAGATCGTTCTTATATTTGGGTTGCTTTCCGGTGCGATCGCTGGGGTTCTGATGTGGCTATTGATGGGATCGGTAAATTCCGACGCGATCAATGTCGACAACGGCATCCTATGGGGCTATGCGACGATGATCATCGCGTTGTCGATGGTGTTCTTTGGGATCAAATCGTACCGCGACAACCACGGTGGCCACATCTCGTTTTTCAAAGGCCTGCAGGTTGGCATCCTGATCAGCATTATCTCGGCGGTCTGCTACGCGGCGAGCTGGGAGATATATTATCCAAAGGTCGGCGACGAATTTATGCAGAAGTACACGGCCTATTATCTAGATAAGATGAAAAAGGAAGGATCATCTGACGACGAGATCGAGACCGCTCGGGTCGAGAGCGAGAAGTTTATGGAAATGTACAGAAACTTTTTCATACGCTTCGGTTTCTCATTGATAGAGATACTGCCGGTCGGCGTCATCGTTACGCTCGTTAGCGCAGCGCTGCTTCGAAAACGCGAGCTGCTGCCGGCGCAGGAGGTGCGGTAATGAGCGAAAGCCCATCGTTAGCGAGGCTTTGGATCGCACTGCCGACCGCTGTGATCGTCGGCGTTCTGAACGTTTTTCTGTTCTTTCTGTTCATGGTTCTATACAGTTATGTCCTCGAGCCAGGACACGATGAGAGCTTTTATCAGGCGGCGGCGAGCCGCTTCGGGCCGATCGCCAGCATAATCGGCGGCATTCCATTGATGTTTCTTGCCGGACGCTGGATCGCCAAACGCCTCGGCCCGGACCTTGCCATCAGGGGTGCGATCGCCGTTTGGGCTATCTATTTCGTAGTCGATATTGCCATCGTCGCCGCAAGCGGAATTCTCTTGAGCATACTTCCGCTGGTCTTGACTTCATTTACCACAAAGCTGATCGCAGTGGTCCTGGGTGCCCGAACCGCCGCCAAAAAAGGAGAACAACAATGACTATCGTTAGAAACGTACTGGCCGTGATCATCGGCCTCATCCTTGGAAACATCGTAAATATGGCGATCATCGCCGCCGGCCACGCCATCATGCCGCCGCCCGCAGGCTTTGACGGGACTAGCATGGAGGGCGTCGCATCGACCATCCACCTACTTCAGCCGATCGATTTCATCGTGCCATTCCTCGCCCACGCAGCGGGCCCGCTGGTCGGCGTCCTGGCCGCCATGTTCATCGCGGCAAGCGGCCATAAAGTGATCGCGGTCGTCCTCGGCTGCATCTTCCTCGCCGGAGGCATCGCCGCAAACATCCTGATCCCGGCCCCAATGTGGTACCGTGCCGTCGATCTACTGTTAGCCTACGTTCCGATGACGTACCTCGGTTGGAAACTAAGCGGAAAAAGCTAGATCCGCTTTCGGGGGAAATACAAAGGGGTCTAAGTCTAACTATGAACGGGCTGTTGTCAGTAAAAATGTTGGTCCCAGGACAGCGGGACAAGCCAGCGGGACGCCGCTAAATGGTTCTTTGATAATTAGTTACGGGTGTGCAGATGTGTCCTGTTATTGTCCCACGCGGGACAAGAGAGACAAGGCCATTCGATGACGGAGGAGGTGGTTGAAATTGCGAACAGTGTGGACTGTGCGGTAATATCAGAGGTTCACGAAACGCAATACTTATAAAGGATATTCAACACGATTATGTCTAACGTACCTATTACAGTCGCACACGGAGACGGCATCGGGCCGGAGATCATGGAGGCGACCTTGCACATTTTGAAGGAAGCCGGAGCCCGCATCGACATCGATACTATCGACATCGGCGAGAAGGTCTATTTGAGCGGGAATTCGGCCGGAATCGCACCCGAAAGCTGGGATTCGCTCCGTCGGACCAAAGTATTTCTTAAAGCTCCGATCACGACGCCGCAGGGTGGCGGTTACAAATCGCTGAACGTAACGGTCCGCAAAACGCTGGGGCTGTACGCCAATATTCGCCCGTGCGTTTCGTATCATCCCTTTATCGACACGAAACACCCAGTCATGGATGTCGTCATCGTTCGTGAGAATGAGGAAGACACCTACGCCGGCATCGAATACCGCCAGAGCGACATGGTCGAGCAGTGTCTGAAGCTGATCTCGCGTCCCGGCTGCGAAAAGATCGTGCGATATGCTTTCGAATACGCGATCACGAATAACCGCAAAAAGATCACCTGCTTCATCAAGGACAACATTATGAAGCAGACCGACGGTTTGTTTCATAAGGTCTTCGACGAGATCGCGGCAGAGTACCCTTCGATCGAGGCCGATCACTGGATCGTCGACATCGGTGCTGCCAAGATGGCCGACACGCCGGAGAACTTTGACGTCATCGTAATGCCCAATCTGTACGGCGACATCCTCTCGGACGTAGCGGCACAGATCGCGGGTTCGGTAGGTCTGGCAGGCTCGGCAAATATTGGCGAGAACATCTCGATGTTCGAGGCGATACACGGTTCGGCACCGCGTCGTGCGGGGCAGAATCTGGCCAATCCGTCAGGCCTCTTCCTCGGATCGATCATGATGATGGTTCACATCGGCCAGCCGGACATCGCGGAACTCGCCCACAATGCGTGGCTTCGTGCAGTCGAGGACGGCGTGCACACGTACGATATCTTTAAGGAAGGCGTTTCGAAAGAAAAGGTCGGAACCAAGGAGTTTGCACAGGCCGTGGTCGACCGTCTCGGCCAAAAGCCGGAAACGCTCAAGGCTGTAGAGTACAAAAAGCCGGAAGTGATCGCCGAGGCCGACCGCAAACCGATCTACTCGATCCGCGAACCTCAAAAGAAGGATCTCGTAGGCGTCGACGTCTTCATCAACTGGTGGAACGGCAACTTCTACGGTGCCGGAAACGACCTCGGTCCGATCATCGAAAAAGTGAATGGTGACGGGCTGAAACTTGTCATGGTATCGAACCGCGGTACCAAGGTCTATCCGAGTGGGATGTCTGACACCTTCTGCGTTGACCACTGGCGTTGCCGCTTCATGGCGGACGACCAAGGTTCGACCATCACCCATGCTCAGGTCATTGACCTGCTCAGCCGATTTAACGAGGCGGGGCTCGACTTTATCAAGACCGAGCATCTGTATAACTTCGACGGTCAGCCGGGTTACAGCCTCGGGCAGGGGCAGTAAGATCCGCCGCGGAACCACTGGAAAACGTCCGGTGGTTCCGCTTAGATCTAATTGATAAGTATGTGCCGCAACATCAAAACACTCTACAATTTTGACCCGCCGGCGACGACGGACGAGGTAAACGCCTCGGCCTTGCAGTTCGTAAGAAAGCTATCAGGGATGAACAAGCCCTCAAAGGCCAACGAGGAGACCTTTGACCTCGCTGTCGAGCGCGTCGCGGCCGCCGCTCAGGAGATGCTAAACACCCTGATCACGACGGCTTCGCCACGCGACCGCGAAACGGAAGCAAAACGTGCCCGCGAACGGTCTGCCTTGCGCTTTGGAAGAGTGGCGTAGCTATATCTTCGGGATCGCTTTTCGTGACCGCTTTTCGGTCATCTTGCCATCAAACTCTTCGTCGTTAGCCTCGGCTTCTTCCTTGGTCTTTCGAACGATCCCGTCTTTATGGTGAGGCGGCGAATAGATCGTGTAAAGATTTAGGGTCTCGGTCGCCGAGGTATTGATGACATTGTGGCGGGCACCAGCCGGAATGACTACAGCATCGCCATCCTTGACAGTGTATTTACTGTCGTCGATAACCACACGGCCCGTTCCGCCTTCGAAACGCAGGAACTGATCATTCTCCTCATGAACCTCTGAACCGATCTCTTCCTTAGGCTTGAGACTCATGAGAACCAACTGACTGTACGCACCTGTATAGAGAACTTTGCGAAAGTTCTTATTCTTCAGCGTCTCTTTTTCGATGTTTGCTTTGTATCCTTTCATAATTTTGTGATTATCGACCTCTAGATTAAACCGCGTTCGATCAAAATAACGTCACGAAGAATACATATAGACTTACTAACTCCCCCAAGCAAGTTGGCTACGCAAACGGAGCAGCGTCTTTTCGAGACCGATAGTTTCGAAAACCGACAACATTGAAGGGCCTACCGCGACACCCGTGAGCATTGTTCTGGCTCCGTTCATGATCACGCCGAGTTTGGTGCCCTTTTCTTCGGTGAAGGCTTTGACGACCATCTCAATGTTCTCTTCGGTGTAAGCAAGCCCTTCGAATTCCCGTTCAAAACGATCGGCCAACTCCGGCAGCCAGGTTTTGAGATCAGGAAACTTGTTCAGATTCTTCTCGATTGCCGCCGGGTCGAAGTCAAAATCCTCGCTGAAATAGGCACGGCCCTGCGACGAGAAGTCTTTAAGAGTAAAGAACCGCTGGCGAATCAGGTTTAGGGTGTTGTCGAACCACGCTTTATCATCGTCCTCGTACTCGTCACGCCATAGTTTTGCGGCTTTAAGCTCGGCCTTCACGTGCGGCAGCAGACGGTCGAGGGGCATGGTCCGGATGTATTCGGCGTTCATCCATTGGGCCTTGTCATCAGTCCATTTACGCGGGTCGTCCGGGCTGAAATTAAAGACGGCGTTCGAGCGGTGTATGCCTTCGAGCGAGAACTTTGCGACGAGCTCGTCGAGTGAGTAAATCTCCTGTTCCTCGCTAGCTGACCAGCCGAGCAGCGCCAGGAAATTACGAAATGCTTCTGCCAAAAATCCCGCGTCGCGATAGGTCGTCATCGAAACGACCTCGCCATGTTTGCGCTTCGAGAGCTTGCCCTTGTTCGGAGCCATGATCAGCGGCAAGTGTGCGAAAACGGGCGGCGTGACGCCGAGGGCTTCGTAGATCAGGACCTGTTTGTGAGTATTCGTCAGATGATCCTGTCCGCGGATGACGTGGGTTATCTCCATTTCGATGTCGTCGCAAACGACGGCGAGATTGTAGAGCGGATGGCCGTCGGAACGAAGCAATACGAGGTCCTCGGTTTCCGTGTAATCGCGTTCTTGCAGGCCATAGACAGCATCCTCGAACGAGGTTTTCCCTGTTTCCGCTACCTTCAACCTGATCGCAAAAGGCTCCCCGGCCGCGGCTCGGGCATCGCTTTCTTCGGCAGAGATGTCGCGATACGGGTTGTCGCGCATGTTCTTTTCGCCTTGGTTTGCACGGGCACGGTCCTTGATCGTGTCTTTTACGTTTGCATCGGTCGGCTCGGCCTTTGGCGTAAAATCGCGATACGCCTTACCCTCAGCGAGCAGTTTTCGCGCCGTCTCGCGGTGCTTGTCAGCGTTGTTCGACTGGAACACGATCTCCTCGTCCGGTGCAAAGCCCAACCATGCGAGACCCTGAAGGATCGACTGAGTTGACTCCTCGGTCGAGCGGGCAAGATCGGTGTCCTCGATCCGAAGCAGGAACTTTCCGCCTGTATTCCGGGCATAAAGATAATTAAAAAGCGCCGTGCGGGCCGAGCCGATGTGAAGGTATCCGGTTGGTGAAGGTGCGAATCTTACGCGAGTAGTCATAAATAACTAGTTTGCCTGAAAAGCCCGCTAAGCAAAACCCGCACTTCGCCAAAACTGGTCGCCCATGCCGGCATGTGGAACGCCCGACTCGTTGATCGCACCTATGTCAAGCCTGGCTCGACCTCTTGGAGGGCGATCAATTCTTATTGTTGTCGTGCCTCATTAGCGAGCTAATCGACAACCCGCGTTTTGCGATCAGGGCCCAGCCGACGGCGGTCCAGAAGAGGATGCGGCCCTTTCGGATGATCGCGAGGGTGACGCCGACGCCGGCGGCGAGGGATAAGGCTTCGCCGACGAACTGGGCACCGGCCTCGTCGACGCCTATGTTGAAGGGGATCAGCTTGAAGACGACGGTGACGAGGCGGCTGATTGATTCGAGCAGGAACGCCGCAGCAAAGCTCGGCGTGTTCTCGGTAATGCGAAAGAGGATGATAAAGACCTCAGTAACCCCGAGAAGGTGATAGCTCGCCTCCAGAAGGCAAATGGGAACGAATCGGCGGGGATGGTGCCGATAGAAGCCGTAGATAAGATCTTCGAATGTGCGAACGTGGCCGCGTCCGTTTTCAAGGATCCGTCTGAGAAACCCCCGGCGATACACCCAGTCGCAGAGCCAGCTCGCAAAATGCCACTGACGGATCACCATCAGGAGCCCGAGGCTAATAAGCGTCACAAGGGCGCCGATCATTACGGCGATACTCAGCACCAGATTGTCATCGACCGCCGTGAAGCTCAGCATCAAAGCCGCTCCCGCGATCAAATAAAGGCCTGTCACGAGGCTGTAAAACAGATTCTCGGTCGCCACGGACGAAAGGCCCGCAACGAGGGGAATGCGCCCCCTGACCGCAACCGCTTTCGAAGTCCCGCTGATCAGGATCCCGAGCGGGATCGTATTGCTCATCGCCTCGCCGATCATCACGGCGGGGATGGTGTCTTTCAGACTTAGTTTGAAGGGTTCGTGGACGGAGAGCTTCCACGCGAGCGAACGCAAACAGATACGAACAAAATAGATCGACAGTATTACCGCAAACCCGGCAAGGCCAAACCGCACGATGCCATCGTATATCTCCCTAAAGCCAACCGAATAAACAAGATAAGCGAACAGGCTAATGCCGAGCAACGTCAGAATGACGGCGGCAATTGCTAGCCTGTTCTTGCCTCCTGACCTGGTTGGCCGGTCTATCTCGTCTTCTCGCAACATCACCTGCTTTAGTGCCGCAGCCCGCGACATAAAATGTTGATGCTAACGGTTTGGAAGATGTTCGGCAAATACAAATATAAGAGCCGGCGGTTCTTCAAAAGACCGCCGGCTGATTCGTCTTTGAAAACCTACGCTACTTATTGTCTTGACTTCAAACCCGCTCTAAACTTATCGATCGCGTCCGGGTCATTAGATTCGATCAGATTGCAGAGGACCGCTGCCTTGTCGTTCCAATCGCAGAACGCAACGTGACGCGTTGCCTTCGTAACAAACTCCGCGTTGATCATTTTTCCACTCACCTTTATCGGCACAGTTACAGTTGCACCTTCGCTGCGGGCACGGCCGACCATTCGCCCAAATTCGAGCGTCGCCCGGGCCGACGAGTCATATTGCGCAACGAGATGAGACACCTTCTGGCCGTCCGCAGCATACAGTCCTTTTACCTCGGCCCACGAATGCCTAAACGTGCGATCAGAATCTGAACGGATCACATTCTCTAGCTTGAAGGCACCGACATTAGTCTTTTCCTCCATTCTCAGCACAAGAGCGTCTGTCTTATTGAACGAGTTCACCGAATTATTTCCGCTCCGGTTTGTGCTGATGGGCCTTTGGTTGGTGGGCCGTGGCGGATCATAGTCGCGTTGCGGCGGGCCGCTTTTGAAGAGAAAAATGCCGACGGCTATCACGACAATTATTAACACCCCGATAAGTATCAGCACGCCCACGATCGCGAGAATGATGATGAGCGTTCTTTTCGATGAGCTATTTTCCGTCGGAGACGTGGTCATAGATCCGGTCCTTTTTCGATCGGTGCAAGACAAACTCGCTGATGTGTTGAATACGCCTATTATTGCAGAAACCGGCTCCGGATTCATTCCGGAGGTTGTTTTCTTGGGATCACCACGGCTCTGGACGAATGAGATTTACAGTCATTTGTTGTAAAATCGGCCCTGTGGATATAGATATTTATTAAAGGGGTTTTATAAACATGCAATCTGCCTCAGTCGCACACGCGGCAATTATCAACGGTTTAACAACACTTTCTGAAGAAGAGGAATTATTTCGCGCATCGGTGCGTGAGTTCGCCGAGGGCGAGGTTCGACCGCGTGTCGAGCAGATGGAGCACGCCTCGAAACTCGACGCCGATCTGATCAAGCAATGCTTCGAACTCGGTTTGATGGCGATCGAATCGCCCGAGGAATACGGCGGAGCGGGTTCGACGATCTTCAACGCCATTCTCGCCATCGAAGAGATCGCCCGTGTTGATGCCTCGCTATCCGTGTTCGTTGATGTGCATAACACCCTCGTGACCAACGCCTTTATGCGTTGGGGAAACGACGATCTGAAAAAGAAATACCTCAGCCAAATGGCCGAGTCGAAGGTGGGCGCGTTCGCTCTTTCCGAGGCTGGTTCAGGTTCGGACGCATTTGCGTTAAAAACCCGTGCCGTTGATAAAGGCGATCATTACGAACTCAACGGACAGAAACTCTGGATCACGAATGGAAACGAAGCCGAGATCTTCATCGTTTTCGCGACAATCGACCCTGAAGCCGGATACAAGGGCATTACAGCGTTCATCGTAGAGAAAGGTTTCGAAGGCTTTTCGGTCGGTAAAAAGGAAGACAAGCTCGGCATCCGCGCTTCGTCCACAACTGAACTCATCCTCGACGGCTGCAAAGTGCCAAAAGAGAACGTCCTCGGCGAGGTCGGGAAGGGATACAAGATCTCGATCGAGACCCTCAACGAAGGCCGCGTCGGCATTGGAGCCCAGATGCTCGGCATCGCTCAGGGAGCTTTCGAAGCCGCTGTCAAATACACAAAGGAACGCGAGCAGTTCGGCCAGGCGATCGGCAATTTTCAGGCAGTGCAGTTCCAACTTGCAGAAATGGCTCTCGAGATCGAAGCCACACGCCTGCTCGTCTACAACGCCGCCCGTCTGAAGGACGCGGGCAAGCCGTTCCTAAAAGAAGCCGCGATGGCCAAGCTCTACTCATCCCGCTGCGCCGAGGCAGTCTCGTCCAAAGCCATCGAGCTTTTCGGAGGCTATGGTTACGTCAAAGACTACCCGGTCGAAAAATTCTGGCGCGACAGCAAGATCGGTGCTATCTACGAGGGTACGTCTAACATGCAGCTGCAGACGATCGCGAAGTTGATCACTAAATAGGCTTATTTTCATGGATTTGCGGCGAAGAAATATATCAATTTCTTCGCCACTCTTGTGGTAATATGCCGATATGGACACCATTACCGTCACAATTTTAGATCCTAATGTTGAGGCGGAGCTGCACAAAATGGAAAGCCAGAAGCGGATCAAGATCGAGAAGCCCGACAAGCGAAGGAAGAAACCTCTACAGTTTGGCAGCATGAAAGGGCTGGTTATTCACATGGCTGATGACTTTAATGCTCCTTTAGAAGACTTCAAAGATTATATGTGATGCGTTTTTTGATCGACACGCATATTTTGATCTGGATGCTCGAAGGCGATCCGCAACTTTCAGATCTGCGGAGAGGGTTCATCTCCGACCCGGGGAGCGAGGTTTTTGTCAGCGTAGTTAGCTATTGGGAGATTGCCATCAAAACCAGCATTGGTAAGCTATCGATATCAAAATCATTAAACGATATTCTGGATGAGGTTGCAGCCTCAAGCAGTATCTTGCTTCTGACGGAACCGGTACACACGCTAGCTGTCGCTACCTTACCCTTTCATCATCGCGATCCGTTCGACCGAATGCTTGTAGCCCAGGCTCAGGCTGAATTTTTGGATGTGATGACCAACGACCAAGTCTTTGCAGATTACGGGCTCAAGTTGATCTGATGACCGCCGAAGAGATCACACAATACCTGACCGAGCTAAACGACGAACTTCGCCTGATGGATTTAAAGGGCGAAGTTTCGCTTTATGGCGGAGCGGTGATGGTACTTGCGTTCAAAACTAGGCCGGCAACGCGGGATGTCGACGCGATCTTTGAGCCGATCAAAGAAATAAGAAACGCGTCACACCGAATCGCCGAACGTCACAATTTAAGGCTCGACTGGTTGAATCTCGCAGAAAAGATGGTCGTCGTCGAGCACCCTCGTGAAGTGCTGTTTGAGTTCTCAAACCTTATTGTCACTATCCCAGATGCCAAATACCTTCTCGCGATGAAATTACTCGCCCTCCGGCCCAATACTGAAGATGAGAGCGACGCGACTTTTCTGATCGGAAAGCTAGGGATCAAAAGCCGTGATCAGGCGATCGAACTGGTAAGAGGCTTCTATCCGAACAAGGAGGTAAAGCCGGGCCTTTTGCTGTGGCTCGAAGATTTCTTCGATTAATGAACACTGCAGCCGCAACAAAACAAAGATTTCTGAGCGACCCGCAATGGTGGAAGATCGCTTTAATGGACTTCGTGGACGATCTACGATACTACAAGGATCTCGCGATGATCGCGGAGCCTTTTGAGATCGGCGACGAAGAGAAGGACGCCGTACTTGCCGGGGTCATTGAAACGTTGTGCGACGAACTTGGACTGGAGATACCTTCCTGGGTTCGTGAGGTACCGCCGTGCGGCGAGCCGTCATTTCTATCGAACAACGAGGGCATAAAGGCGATAGCCATCGTCGAAAGTCCGGTTCGCCTGCGACTGCGAAATATATTTGTTTGGGATAACTTTCTTTTCAGAGTTTGAGCAATGCAACAGACGACCATCAACATTCGCCCGGCTACGCCGGAAGATGCTCAGCCGCTGACCGATCTCGCTTATACGACATTCTGGGATGCCTTTGCACATCACCCTAAGAATGCCCCGGACGACCTCAACCACTACATGCGGCAGGCTTTCAATCTGGAACAGATCGAGGCAGAGTTGGCTGATGAGACAAATATTTTCCTCATCGCCGAGATCGACGGAAAGCCCGCGGGCTATGCAAAGCTCATCGTCGGAAGCATCGAGCCCGGAACAACAGCCGAACGGCCGATCGAGCTGTCGCGACTATATTCGCATCAGGAATTCCTGGGAAAAGGCGTTGGGCAAAATCTGATGGACGCGTGTTTTGATTTTGCGAAGGCTAACAGCCATGACGTAATGTGGCTCGGCGTCTGGGAATACAACCCACGGGCACAGCGGTTCTATGAAAAGAATGGATTTGAAATTGTCGGTAGGCATACCTTCCAACTCGGTTCTGACCCACAGACGGATCTGCTGATGCAGAGATCGTTATGACGCCGATCATCATCGACATAAAGTACACAGCCGAGGATTATGCCCGCGGAGCATTATTCATGGCTCGTCGAAAGTGGTACGTCCGATATCTCTATGCGATTCCTGTTGCGACCATGTGGATCACGTATGGCTTTGCGATGATGCTGGCCAATGAGAGTGGTCGATCTGCGTTGAGTAGAAATCTGTTGATCGTGGTCCTTGTTACAGTGTTTATTGGAATCGCCGGCTACTACAACAGCAAGAAAAGATCTTATAGATCAGTGCGGAAACGCTTTCAGGATCAGATCGATTCATCTCCGGCTATGGGCGAGGCCCAGGAACTGGTCATCGATGAAAATGGT
Source organism: Acidobacteria bacterium Ga0077534 (assembly GCA_001464455.1). Lineage (GTDB taxonomy): Bacteria > Acidobacteriota > Blastocatellia > Pyrinomonadales > Pyrinomonadaceae > OLB17. The sequence goes on along the minus strand of LNEI01000027.1, from coordinate 80,499 downwards.
ATTTCATCGCGGCAAAGTCTAGGCTCGGGACAAATAAGGTGGGACGCCATCATCGAGGTCGTAGAAACGGAGGATATTTTCTTTTTCTTCACCGCTAAGGCTTTTGCTCAGTTCATTCCAAAACACGCATTCCAAAGCGAAGAGGACAAGCAGCTTTTGAGAGATATTGTTCTTTCTCGATTTGGAGACAAAGCTAGTCTGTTGCCTTAATCCTATAACTGATGTATTGTTGCAATTGTGCGACAAATCACGAACCCTCCTAACCCATACAACAAATACACTGCCGAATACGTAGGCGAACCGCCGCCGACAAAGCTTGAGATCTTTGAGGAGTTGGCGACCAAGAAGGTGATCACAAAGGCGTTCGCGTCTGAATGGGAAGGCGGTTGGCGATATACGGTCAATTGCTATCGAGGCTGCGTTCACGGCTGCACGTATTGTTTTGCGCGGCAGTATCACGAATATTTGGGCTACGGGGCCGGCACCGACTTTGAAACAAAGATCGTCGTAAAACCTAACGCTCCGGATCTGCTAAGACAAGAACTAAAGAAGACTCGCGACAAGATGCCGCATCTGGATTTCTCGTTTGCGACGGATCCGTATCTACCGCTTGAGGCGAGCTATGAGCTGACGCGCAAATGCCTCGAGGTGTGCGTTGATTTTCAGGTTCCTGTCGGTGTAATTACAAAGGCGCCACTTGTGACTCGCGACATCGATCTGTTGAAAAGATTAAAAAAAGTCTCCGTCTTTTTTTCGCTGCCGTTTTTGACCAAAGAGAAGTCCAATCCTTTTGAACCGTACACACCGGTTCCTGATGCACGTTTTCGAGCCATGAAGATGCTCTCGGACGAAGGCATTACGACGGGTATCGGCATCGCTCCGGTCATCCCCGGCTACAACGAATCCGACATTCCCGGTCTGCTCGAGCGTGCGAAGGAAGCGGGGGCGAACCGGGCATTTATGTCGATGCTTCACCTCGATACCGACTCGATAGAGGCGTATTTCGTGGAAAAAATGCACGAACGCCTGCCGCCGACTCGCGTCACCAAGATCATCAACACCATGAAACGCGAACGCGGCGGTTCACTTCGCCATGCCACCTACAAAGATCGCATGACCGGTAAGACAGAGCAGTGGGAAGTGACGACAAAGCTCTTTGATTTTCACGCAAAGAGGCTTGGATTTAAGCAGCATGAGAAACCGGCCGAACCGGAAACCGCCGCGATGCCAATCCAACAACGGCTTTTTTAACGCAAAGACGCTAAGTCGCAAAGGACGGAAAGATCCTTGGTTCTTCGTTGCGTCTTAGCACCTTTGCGTCTTTGCGTTAAGATAACTTTTATGCAGAATCGCATCGAAGTTTTTGAACAAATGCTAGCCGCTGATCCGTCGAATTCGATGGTGATGTTTGGCCTTGCCAAGGAATACGAGAAGCTTGACGATCATGCGAAAGTGATCGAACTGCTCGAAAAGTACCTAGCGAATTTTGACGACGAAGGCAATGCCTACGGAGTGCTCGCAAACGCCTACCTCAAGAGCGGCAACCGCGAGAAAGCGATCGAGACGTACCGCAAGGGAATCGATGTCTCGATGGCGCACGGCCATCCCTCGATGGCAAGTGAGTATCGTATGACGCTCGATATCGATCTGGCTGACTAGAACCGCAAATTGAGCGCAACTTTGAAGCGTTCGGCTATGCGGTCCAGGGTTGGTTGAAAGTCCGAATCCTTCGGCAGCAGAACGGCGCACAGCCCGTAAGTCGTGATCGTGATGAACAGGATCGGTACGAGTACGATCAAGACCCAGCCGATGTACGGCGCAAAATACCCGTAACCACTCGAAAATCTTATCAGCCCAAAGATGAACCCGGATATCGCTAATAGCGAAATAGCCCGTCCGGCAAACGCGAGCCACTGGCGCTCGGCGATGGCATTCTTCATGTCTGTGAAGTTGAAAGGGACGAAGAACGCCGTGACAAGCAATGTATAGATAGGGGTCTGAATGAAAGACGCAACCGCAAGTGCCGCCGCGATACCGAGGACGAGACTGCCGATCACGCCAAAGAAGAAAGCGTAAAATATATCTTTTAATAGATCGATGATCCGTTTCATCGCTTTGCGTTCTTAGCGTTCGAGCTCGCGGAGGACGTTTTGCAGAGCTTGTTCACCAAACCAATCGGCGACCATATTCTGGCTCTCAAGGTTGGTACGAAATTCCTCGAAACTGATCTCGAGGTCGACGACCTTCTGGAAATCGTCGCCCGGACCGTACCTAACGAGGGTTTTCTCGAGAAAGACCTTGTGAGCCGCCAGATCTATATGGAGCCAATATTCTTCGGACTGATAATGATCGCCATCGGCCGGCCGGCTGGTTGAAAAACGCATTTAGGGCTGAACTGACGGCGCCGGACAGGCCTGAATCGAAGCCTTCTTTATTCGCACGGGCTTTTCTGGTTTCTCCTCCGTGACCGGAGCCTTGTTTATCGAATCCGCGACCTCGATCCCTTTCAATACTCGGCCGAATGCGGCAAACTTCCCGTCGAGATGCGACCCGCTGCTGACGAGGATGAAGAAGTTAGTCGTCGCAGTATTGGGCTCGTCGGCTCGCGCCATCGAGAGGACGCCTCTTTCGTGGAGGATCTTGTTCGGTTCGTCTGGGATCGTTCGTCTTGCCCGCGCTCCGAGAGCGAGGCTGACACCGCCGATCCGAGTCCAAATATTCCCTCCTTGAACGACAAAACCCGGCACAACACGGCTGAAGGTCGTCGTATCTAAAAGACCCGTTGCAACCAGATTAAGAAAGTTGCGGACGGTCTCAGGAGCACTCTCCGGGTACATCTCGGCTTCGATATCGCCTGCCTCCGTTTCGAACTTCACACACTTCGCAGCCATTGTTTTGATATCCGCCTTGTCGAATGGTTCGGCGGCGGCAGGCGGAGCGGGACGGACGTTCGTTTTTGCGGGTTCGGCCGGCGTGGCGGTTGGCTGTGGCGTCGCCTGCCCGTTCGCCGTGTAAGCCAGGGCCGAAAGCACTGCTATCATAAGGATGGTCGCACGTTTCGTCATCGCTCCATTTTCCGTGAAACCGTGACGGGTGTAAAGTGAATTTATCGGTACCACATCTATGAAAAAGCTAATCATTCTCATCAATGTCGTTATCCTAGCCGTCTCAGCTTTTGGCCAACGCCAGGTAGGCACTCGCCCGACCGAAACCGGCGGTCCGCTTCGGTTCGAACAAGCCGTTTTTGACGTGCTCGATTATGAGGTCAACCTGAATGTTATGCCCTCGACCAAATCGATCTCCGGCACGACAGAAATGACCGCGCGGACGGTCATTCCCACAAACGTCATACTTCTCGACCTCGACACGCCATACACGATCGAAAGCGTTACCGATGGCAAGAACGCTCTCAAATACGAGCGAAAGGACGACGAGATCTGGATATGGTTCCACGCAACGAAACAGGTCGGTGATGAAATAAAGGTATCGGTCAAATATGCTGGCACGCCGCGTGTCGCTCCGAATCCGCCGTGGGTCGGTGGTTTTATGTGGTCAAGAACGCCGAGCGGGGCGGACTGGGTTTCGGTCGCATTGCAGAATGATGGGGCCGATCTTCTATTCCCGTGCAAGGACCATCCATCCGATAAACCTTCGACCGCGACGATGAACATTACCGTTCCTGACCCACTAATTGGCGTCGGCCCCGGTAGGGCGGCTGGAACGAAGAAGAACGCGGATGGCACGACGACGTTCAGTTGGCGAATGACCAACCCGATCCCGAACTATTCGCTAGTATTCGACGCTGCTCCGTACCGGCTCATCAAGGATTCTGCCAAAAGCATTACTGGCGAGGACATCCCGATCGAGTTCTATATCCTGCCCGAAAGCGTTGAGAAAGGGCCGAAGTTGATCGAGGAAACCAAGAAATACAACGCTTTTTACGAGAAATATCTCGGTCCATTTCCGTTTCGCTCGCAAAAACTAGGCATCGTCGAAACGCCGCATCTCGGCATGGAACATTCGACACATCTGGCCTACGGCAATAAATTCCAGTACAACGAACACGGTTTTGACTGGCTGCAGCTCCACGAGTTCGGCCACGAATGGTGGGCCAATCTGGTCACCGCAACGGACTGGCGCGACTTCTGGATCCACGAAGGATTCCAGTCGTTTATGGACACACTTTACCTCGAACATCTCGGTAAAAAAGATGCGTATTTCGCCGCGATGAAGGGCCGTGCCAAAGCGACGCGAAATATGCAGCCCGTCGCACCTCGCGAAGCGAAGTTCTCCTATCAGGTCTACTTGCGAGGGCCCGATTATATCCAAAGCGACGGCGACATCTACGGCAAAGGCGCCGTCGTGCTCCACACGCTCCGCTACCTGATCGGCGACGACGCCTTCTTCCGCTCACTTCGCCGAATGGCATACCCGACCAAAGAAATGGAAGCCCTCACCGACGGCCGCCAAACAAGGCTCGTCAATACCGACGATTTCCTCGCCATCGCCGAGCAGGAATCGAAGATGGATTTAGACTGGTTTTTTGAGGTCTATCTGAGGCAGCCGCAGCTGCCTAGACTTGGCACTTCCGGATCAGGAGCGGGTTCATCAGGTGTGATGAATCTAAGCTGGGAAACGCCCAATAATATGAATTTCCCAATGCCTATCGATGTCGAGATCGATGGCAAGATCCAGCGAGTTGAGATGAAAGACGGGAAAGCTACAGTTAAATACTCTGGTTCACTTCCGAATATTGATCCGAAAGGGTGGGTTTTGAAGGCTCAATAGTAATTTTATTGCTTTCAAACCATCTCGGGTCTTTAGTTTACTCAAGGAATACAAGGATGTTGTCGCAGAGCTTTTGGACGATTAGGGGCTTCTGGTCCCGGGGTTCAACTCCATCCAAAATTGCCCACAATCCCGCGATTTGCTATCGTAGTTAGTTACCTATCTATTAATAATTGTTATAAAAGGGATTTATAGAATGGCGACTGCAACTAAGAAAGCGAATACAAAAGCGGGGTCGAAGACGGGCAAGGTCGTGGTGGCTGAGAAGGCTAAGACGACCGAAGCGGACGGTTTTATTGAAAATACCAAGACACAGAAAACGGCAAAGGCCGTGACCGCGAAGACCGCAAAACCGGCCGCGAAAAAGGCCGCGAATTATCACGGGCTCGATGCCGAGACCATGATCGGGCTGTATCGCACGATGTACATGTCCCGCCGGATCGACGACAAAGAGATCCAGCTTAAGGGGCAGAACAAGATATTTTTCCAGATCTCGGGTGCGGGGCACGAAGGAATTCTCGCCGCCGCAGCTTTGTCGCTAAAGCCCGCGTACGACTGGTTTTTCCCATATTATCGCGACCGTGCATTGATGCTCGGGCTGGGGATGACGGCGCAGGAAATGCTCTGGTCATCGGTCGGGGCCGAGCCCGATCCAAATTCGCATGGCCGTCAGATGCCGTCGCACTGGGGCTGCACGCGGCTGAATGTTCCTTCACAATCATCTTGTACCGGTTCGCAGGCGTTGCATGCGGTCGGTGCGGCTGAGGCGACGATCAAAGCTACTTTGCTCGAAGGCCTTCGCGACAAAGTCACCGATTTCCATGAGGACCAGGTCGTCTACATGTCCGTCGGCGACGGTACAACGAGCGAGGGCGAATGGTGGGAATCACTTAACTCAGCCTCAAATCTTAAGCTGCCAGTCATTTTCCTTGTCGAAGACAATGGGTATGCGATCTCGACGCCGGTCGAGGTTGGTGTAGCGGGCGGTGATATTTCAAAACTCGTTTCCGGTTTTCCTGATCTTTTCATACAAAAATGTGACGGAACGGACGTGCTCGAGAGCTACGCGACGTTCAAAAAGGCCGTCGAATACTGCCGCGAACGCAAAGGCCCGGCTTTTATTCACGCTAAGGTCGTCCGGCCATATTCCCACTCGCTTTCCGACGACGAAAAGCTCTATCGCCCTGCCGAAGAGATCGAGGCCGACGCAGCAACCGACCCGATCAAGAAATTTGGCGAACTGCTGATGACCGATGGCATTGCAAGTTCCGAGCAGCTCGAAGCGCTTAGAAAAGAGGTTGATGCCGAGGTCAATAAGGCGGCAGATATCGCGATCGAGACGCCACAACCGGCACCCGAAACCGCGCTTCGCAACGTATTTTCTCCCGATGTCGACCCGACTGATCGCCGCATCTTCGACACCGAGGACGGTGCCGAACTGAGCGGCAACGCCGGTACGATGGTCGACCTGATCAACCGCTGCATGCACGAGGAGATGGAGCGTGACGAACGCATCGTCGTGTTCGGCGAAGACGTCGCCGACGTTTCTCGCGAAGAGTATCTAGATCAGGTCAAAGGCAAAGGCGGCGTGTTCAAGGTCACCGCCAATCTCCAACGAAAATTCGGCTCGGCCCGCGTGTTCAATTCACCTCTGGCCGAGGCAAATATCGTCGGCCGCGGCGTCGGTATGGCTCTGCGAAATTTAAAGCCGGTGGTCGAGATCCAGTTTTTCGATTACATCTTCCCGGCGATGCACCAGATCCGGAATGAGCTGGCCACGATGCGTTGGCGTTCGGACGGCGAATCGAAAGCTCCGATGGTCCTTCGCGTTCCGGTCGGCGGTTATTTGAAGGGCGGGGCTGTATATCACTCGCAGTCCGGCACGACGCTTTTTGCACACACGCCGGGCCTGATGATCGTCTATCCGTCAACGGCTCTCGACGCGAACGGTTTGCTCCGCACCGCGATCCGCTGCGACGACCCGGTGATGTTTCTGGAACACAAGCATCTCTACCGACAGGTCTATAACAAATCGCAATACCCATCGAGCGAATTCCTGATCCCGTTCGGCAAGGCCAAAAAGGTCCGCGAAGGCTCTGACGTTACGATAGTCACCTACGGCGCCCTCGTCGAACGTTCAAACCAGGCTTGCAAACGTCTCGAACAGCAGGGGATAACGGTCGACCTCATCGACCTCCGCACGCTCGTCCCCTACGACTGGGAAGCCGTCGCCGAGTCGGTCAAAAAGACCAGCCGCGTCATCGTCGCCCACGAAGACCCGATCTCGTACGGCTACGGTGCCGAACTAGCGGCCCGCATCTCGGACGAACTCTTCGAATACCTCGACGCCCCCGTAAAACGCGTCGGCGCCACCGACACCTTCGTCGGCTACGCCCCGCAACTCGAAGATTTCATCCTTCCGCAAAGCGATGATGTAGAGAAAGCGGTGGTGGAGTTGATGAAGTATTAAACGGGCCAAAATGGCTGACCTGAAACGAACACCCGAAGAGATTGAACAAGAGTTAACGTGGTTTAACGGCTACGTGGATGCTCTAAGGCATAGATCCGTTCGCGAGGAAAAAGTTGAAGGAATTCTATACCGATGTCCGTGTTGTAATTATAGAACTCTGGATGAACGCGGAGGCTACGACATCTGTCCAGTTTGTTTTTGGGAGGATGATGGTCAAGACGATTCGGATGCCGATACTGTTCGCGGCGGACCGAATGGATACTTAAGTCTAAGTGAAGCGCGCAAAAACTTCAACGAAATCGGAGCATCGCATCCTAAACGCCTACCGCACGTTAGAAAGCCAACTCCGGAGGAAAAGTGATCGACGCCTAGTCGATCTTTCTACTGCTTCGGGGGATCTCGGCTGCGCAAACCCTGGTTGACACGTTAGTGCGTTAACCGTAGTATACACATGGTTGAAATTATTAAGAGCGATACTTTCGATCGTTGGTTGCGGAAACTACAAGACCCACAGGCCAAGGCTCGCATCGAAATGCGAATTCGTCGGCTTGGACTGGGAAACGCGGGCGATGTTAAACCAATAGGCGACGGACTGAGCGAGATGAGAATCGATTATGGTCCGGGTTATCGAGTCTATTACCTTCAAAAGGGCGTCATACTGGTGATATTGCTCTGTGGCGGTGATAAACGCACCCAAAAAAAAGACATTGAGAACGCTAAGAGAATTGCCGAGGACTGGAACGATTGATTATGACCGAGAAGTTTAGCCGCTACGATACCGCCGACTATCTTGAGACGGAAGAAGATATCCGACATTATCTGGAGGCATGTCAGGAAGACGGGGACCCCGCATTGCTTGCCGCCGCGCTCGGCGACATCGCCCGCGCGCGAAATATGACCGAACTGGCAAGGTCTGCAGGAATGACAAGGGCTGGGCTATACAAGGCTCTGTCTCCGGAAGGTAATCCAAGTTTTGCTACGGTTTCAAAGGTAGCCAGAGCTTTGGGGCTGAGAGTCAAAATCGAGGTGGCATCCTGAAATCTCATCTTAAGACGACTATATGCCGTTGTCTGCACGATAGTGCTCCGTATTCCCCAGTTACCAGTTAATGTCAAAAGTCGTCGTTCAATCAATCGGCCTATCGCTCGACGGCTTCGCCGCCGGGACGGATCAGTCTCTTGAAAACCCGCTCGGCGTTCTTGGGCCGGAGTTGATGGAATGGTTTTTTCCGACGAAAACGTTTATTGAGCAGCACGGCGGCGAGGGTGGTGAAACCGGGATCGACGACGGGTTTGCGGCTGAGAGCATGTCGGGAAAAGGTGCCTGGATCCTTGGGCGAAATATGTTCGGGCCAGTTCGTGGGCCGTGGCCTGACGACGAATGGAAAGGTTGGTGGGGTGGCGAACCGCCTTATCACGTTCCGACGTTTGTTCTGACGCACCATGCGAGAGAACCGATCGAGATGAAGGGCGGCACAACCTTCCATTTTGTGACCGACGGCATCCACTCTGCGCTCCAACAGGCAAGGGCGGCAGCAGGCTACAAAGACATCCGCATCGGCGGCGGTGCAGCAACCATTCGGCAGTTTCTCGAAGCAGGCCTGATCGACGAAATGCACCTTGCCCTTCGCCCGGTCATCCTCGGCCGCGGCGAACCGCTTTTTGCGGGCCTCGATCTACGCGAGCTTGGTTACCAGGTCGGGAAAATGGTGCCGGGCGAGCGTGCGGTGCATATGTTCATTACGCGTATTTCTTAAGCCCATCATTCTCGCGTTCGCGCTCCTCCAAGAGTGTTGTATCCTTACCATTCAAGAATAGATCGGAGATGCATATGAAACGTTCTGGTTTGGCGTTTGCCGCGGTCCTACTGGTTTGCAACTTGGCGCTTGCCCAAACGGGAGCGGTCGGCCCCGTCCGAGATTTCCGTACCCAAAGCGAGCACCGACTTCTTTCCGATTTCGTCCGGTTTCTAGCCATGCCCAACGTAGCGTCCGACACGGTGAATATTCGGAGAAATGCCGATCATCTTGTTGCCGAGATGCAAAAGCGAGGGTTAAAACCGCAACTGCTCGAGGCGGCTGACAACAAAGTACCGCCTGTCGTTTACGGTGAATGGATCACGCCCGGAGCGACAAAAACCGTTATTTTTTACGCACATTACGACGGGCAGCCGACCGAGGCGGCGGATTGGTCGGGGAGCAAACCTTGGGAGCCGGTTTTGAGGACGGCTTCACTGGAGAAGGGGGGGAAGATCATACCGTTTCCAAAAGCGGGGGAGAAGATCGACCCTGAATGGCGGATATATGCTCGGTCGGCTTCGGATGATAAAGCCGGGGTTTTTGCGATACTGTCGGCTTTTGATGCTTTGATCGCCAAGGGCATCAAACCGACGGTCAATATCAAGTTCTTTTTTGAGGGCGAGGAAGAGGCTGGTTCGCCGAACCTGCGGGAAATATTAACCAAGCACAAAGAACTGCTTAAGGCTGATGCTTTTATCGTCTGCGACGGGCCGGTGCATCAGTCGGGGCGGAAGCAGGTCGTTTTTGGGGTTCGGGGCGATGTTAACGTCGATCTAACGGTTTACGGAGCGGTTAGGCCGCTTCACAGTGGGCATTACGGAAACTGGTCACCAAATCCCGCGATGACGCTCGCTCGGCTTCTTGCATCGATGAAGGACGCCGACGGCAACGTCACCATCAAAGGCTGGAACGACGATGTCGAGCCGCTCGGCCCGGTCGAAATAGCCGCCATCCGCGAGGCTCCGCGATATGATGAGGAGATCAAAAAGCAGCTAGGCATCGCTCGTACGGAAGGCTCAGGTAAGTCGCTGCTTGACCTCATAAACCTGCCATCGCTCAATATCAACGGCTTTAAAAGCGGCGACGTCGGCGAGCAGGCACGTAATGTGATCCCAACCACGGCAACCACTGTTCTCGACCTGCGGCTCGTCAAGGGCAATGACCATATAAGGCAGGTTGCGAAGCTCCGCCGTCATATCGAGTCTCAGGGTTTCTACGTCATCGACCGCGACCCGACGCCGGACGAAAGGCTAAAACATCCGCTGATCGCCAAGTTCATTCACATCCCCGGCAGCTACAACGCCCAGCGAACAAAAATGGACCTGCCCATCTCGCTGTCCGTGATCAAAGCCGTCGAGGCTGCGTCTGCCGAACCTGTGGTCCGGATGCCGAGCTTAGGCGGCAGCCTTCCGCTTTCGATCATTACGGAAACACTTGATGGCGTTCCGACGATATCGGTTCCCATCGCGAATCACGACAACAATCAGCACGCCGAGAATGAAAACATCAGGCTGCAGAATCTCTGGGACGGGATCGAGATCTTTGCGAGCCTGATGACAATGAAATAAGAAAGGCCACCGATTTCCCGATGGCCTTGCGTCTATCGTAATAACTCAAAAAGATCACTCTGCATGGTTCGAGTGGTCATGAGCTATCGGCTGAAGGGCAAACACCTTCGGGAAGCTCTGCGGGATGTCCTGCTCGTCGATCGAGTGGCCGCAGATCGCGAAGTCAAGGCCCGAACCGCGGAAGCTGGCATCTTCGAGCATTCCACGAACATCGAGGCCGTAATAGAGGCCAGCGAGTCCGGTCGGCTGGGTCGGCTTGCGAGGAAGCCTTTCGTCCATCATCGCGGTGCTGTAAGCAAAAACAGCCATGATCACTGCCGAACGCTTGAGATCTTCTTCCAGAATTCTGTCGGAAACGTCCTGCGTGGTGTGCCACGAGCGGGTCTGGTATTCGATCGGGTCCTGAATGAACTGGAATCCCGGAAGTCCAACGCCGTCAAACGCGAGATGGTCCGTACCGCCGGTGTTATTGATGGTCACCGTCGTCGCCTTCCAATCCTTGAACGGCGTCAGCCACTGCTTAAAGGTCGAGCGAAGCTGCTCGTTGCCCTGCAGATAAATGCCGCGGATCTGTCCGGTTCCATTGTCGAGGTTATAGTAAGCAGCGAACTTATCGTGTCCCGGCTTCTTCATGATCGAGCGGTTCGGTCCCTGTCCGGGGCCGAGTTCACCCAAATTCTTAGCGACATAACCACGAGCACCGAGCAGTCCCTGCTCTTCACCTGTCCAAAGCCCGATGCGGATCGTGCGACGCGGCTTGAGGCCCGATGCCTGAATGATGCGTAGAGCTTCCATCGAAACGGTCACACCGGCACCATTGTCAGTAGCTCCGGTTCCAGCATGCCACGAATCGAGATGGCCGCCGACCATTACTACTTCGTCCTTTAGTGCAGGGTCAGTGCCAGGAATTTCGGCGATCGTGTTGTATCCCATCAGATCGTCATCGTAAAACTTGACCTGAAGATCCATGTTCACCGTCGTCGCAACGCCTGCTTTTGCGAGGCGAACGAGACGGTTGTACTGCTCGACCTCGACCACAAACTGAGGAATGGTTGCAGGTGCACCCTTCGAATAAACGCGGGCACCGGCAAGCGGATTCGGTGTTCCCGGCGTCGAGCTCGCAGGAGCCGGAGGAAGGCTTGCACCCATCACTCGGATCGTTCCCGCATCAACGCCGCTTCCCGAATCAAACAACGCGGCAGCACCTTCCTCGAAGTACATACGCATTTTCTTTTGATTGAACTGCATCTGAGCCGCAAAATTGCCGCCCGGACCACCTGGGCCGCCTGGTCCACCCGGACCACCGCCGCCCGGAGTTGTCGGTTTGGCATTCTCCATCGTGGTGAGTGCCTCGTCGGACTGTCTCGTCGCTGGTGCCTTGAACATATCATTGACCGGCCGCTCAGCTTGGGTCAGAATGATCGCCCCCTTCAGCTTGCCTTTGTACTTTTCGAGTCCCGCGTCATCCGTCGCGTCGACGTAAACGACAGGAGCGGTGATCGCGCCGTTTGTCGATGGCGACCAGGCTTTCGGGTAAGCACGGAGCGTGGTCGTCTGCTCATTAGCGGTCATGGTGCCGGAAAAGTGCTTCATCTCCCATCCGCGGCCAAATTCGCCCCACGGATCGACCTTGGCGTTCTGCATGCCCCATTTTTCGAGCTGCTGCTTGGTCCACTGGTTTGCACGACGCTGCCCCGGCGAATTTGTGAGACGCGGCCCGATGACGTCCGTAAGGTAACGGATCGTCGCCATCGCCTGCGAACGGTTCGTTCCTTCGTCGATGATCTTGCTGACTGAGTCCGCCGATGCACCGGCGGCCTGCCCGAATGCCATTCCCGGGGTCAGCAAACCCGCGAAAATCATTGTTACTACACTTTTCCTTCCAAACATACGATCTTTAACTCCTGAAAATGGTTTTATTAACTCCCCGGTAATACGGGCGTGGATAAGGTTTTGTTTCTCTTTCTGCTAGGGTGTCACAGGCTTGCCAGTTTGTAAACACCGGTTCCGAGCCGTTCGGCAAACCCTTCATCGACGAGCTGATGATTCGCCCGGCCGGACTCCCAACGATAAAAGCCGAACTTTCGCGACAGGTCGCCCAGCGGCGTCAGCCCGTGCATCCGTAAAAATACCCGTGCCAGCTCGAGCACCGCCTCATCTCGGGGTATTTTCACCGCCATTTCCTCGGGAAACCGAGCCTCCGCGAGCGTCCAGATGTAGGTGAATTTTGGGACGTAAAGAACCTCCTGCGGCACGACCTTCATACGTTTTTGAAGTTCGTCGATCGCTTTGGTCAGGTCGGCCTTGTTCTCAAAACCGCATTCGCTGCGAAGGTCGGCGGTCGCCATCTCCCATTCCTTTCGCAGGACTTTCAAAACGATCTGAGCATTCGCCGACAGCTCCTCTTTCTCACTTTTACGAGAAACGCCCCAGATGGCATTAAAAACCGGTATCATCCGCCGCGACACGAACCACGAATTACCCTTCACCAGTTTGCCGTAGTAAACATTCCCGCGAGCAATGACCTCGTCCTTCAAAACCCAGGCCCGGCTCGCCTCAAAGTCCTTCTGCACATTCCGCGGCATATGAGCATCCCGCCGCCCGCAGACCGCCATATATACCGAAGGCAGATCCTTCCGCACGTCCGTCAACCCCAAACAAAACCCCAGATCCTCGACCATCTCCTCAACCTGACTGACAGAGTCGATCTTCAAAGCCTCCTCCCGCCGCCAAAGCCGGTCACGGTATTGTTCGATCTCTTCAGGAAGTTCGGGCATAAACAGAAAATAATCAACTGATATTGAAAGATGATCGATGCCTAACCTAGGGTTTCACTCGCTACCGCTCATTGCACCCTAGAGCAATTACGGATTGCATGTACGGGTCAGTACCACCTGCGGTAGCGGGTGGGACTTCGGTGCCACGAGAGGTGTCAATTTCCCTCGACTATCGCGATCTCGTCTGGGGTTAGCTCGTACAGCTCATAGACCATCTCATCGATCTGCCGTTCGAGTTCTGACGTGTCGCCGCCGGATTTCTTTAGGTCGAGGATCTGGTCGACGAGGGTGATAAAAGGGGTTTGTTGTTCGTTAGAGAGCCTCTTAATCGGTAACGTCTGTAAGTAAATTGATCTTAACTCCAACCGTCCGCCCTTTTCAGGATCCCCCAAAACGGAACAAGTATTTTTCAAATAAAACCAAGCCAATTTTGAATTCAAGTATCCAAGTAAGTACAAGTCTCTTCCTTCAATGAAGAAGCACTTGTCGTTAACGTAGAGACTTGATTCGGAAAGGGCAAACCTGGGCTCCTTAGCGATAACCGGATACACAATCTTAGCTTTCTCGAAGTCTTTCCAGTAAGTCGAACCAAATCGTTGCAGTGCATACCATTCATAGCGTATGCCGGTTTCAGCGAGATTTCTCGCAAGAAGCTTTGGTTTGAAATTCTCCAGGTGACTGTAAATTGCAGGATATTGCGACTTAAACTCTTCTTCAGCGGAACGTGATGCCCCTTCAAGTCCGCTTTCGTGCAACGGAAAATGCCATGGCAGATAAATTAGCCACGATTTAATGTTGTCCGGCATCCATTTTCGAATCTCATCGCCGACTCCAAAAGGCTTGATAATTTCAGCATATTTCTGATCTTGCGCTATGAATTCGGCTCGTTTAACGTCGCTAATAACAAAGGCTTCATTTAGACCCGTTTTTAATCCGTAACGAATCTCTCCAACTAAATAGTCAACAAGATGAACACCTTGTTTCTTCATCTTGTTAACCAGCTCGACAGATTTCGAATCAGCCAGAGTCCAGTTCTGTCCGTCAAAAGCGTTAGTCCCGAGCATTGAGGAAGATGAGCTAACTACATCACTCAGGTTCTCAAAACGTAAAGTCTTAACTTGTGTGAATAGTACGCCGATTTTTGGCGACGACTTGGCTACATTAACGATAATCGGAAAAGTTGCCGCTTCATCAAATACTGGTAGCTCCCCAAAATCGAGCAATTCACGAAGCTGGAACCCCAAAAGAAAGTGCCGTAGGTTAGCACCATAATTTGCCTTTATAAATTTATTGGATGTAATGAACGAGAAAGAACCATGTTCTTTTAGAATGCGAATGCCTAGTTCGTAAAAGAATACAAGGATATCCGCCGTACCCGCATAAACGGAATAGTTCTGTTTGAGATATTCCTTTAAGTGTCCGATTCCCTCATGCCGTATATACGGAGGGTTTCCGATTACGACATCAAACCCTAGAAACGATCCGTCATCATCCAGCACCTCAGGAAATTCGAACCGCCATTCAAACGCGCGTTCGTATATCTTATTTTCTTCGACAGCCTTGATTCGTGAGTCTGCGACGGCTAGATCGGTTTCGAGTTTGGCGATTGCAGCGGCTTCTTTCTTGTTTATCTCGTCGCTTTCCTCGAACATGCGCGGCTGATTTTTTAGTTTATCGAGGCTGCCGCGAAGCTCGCGCCGCTTGACCCGTTCCGGTGAAAAATGGAAAAGCTGGGTTTTGAAATCTTCCTTTATGCGCTTGATCCGCGATTCGAAACCACGCTTTGCGTCGCGGTCGCGGGTTTCTTTGTAGCCGGTGACCAGAGCACGGTATTCGTCAATGTTAAAATTGACCTGTTTCAGAACATCGGCGAGATCAGCGTCCAGAGCAAACCGGGATATCAGCGAATTGCCTTCCTTGATATTGATGTCGATATTGGGGAGCGTTTCGAGGTCGGCGTACTCCGGGCTCCCCTCCTTACGAAGGAGGGGTGTCGGTGCTTCACCGACGGGGTGGTTCTCTGTGGATGGGGTTTGTGCGGCTCTCGGTTGATCATTCATCGCGGCGGCTGAGAGAACCACCCCGTCAGCCGAAGCGGCTGCCACCCCTCCTTCGTAAGGAGGGGAGTTTTTTGAGGCCCCACCCGCTACCGCAGGTGGTACTGACCCGGCTGTGTCCGGCTTGTAGTACGCATTTTTTAGCAGCTCGATCCAGAGCCTGAGGCGGCATATCTTTACCGAGTTTGGGTTGATGTCCACGCCGAATAGGCAGTTTTCGATCAGCCGCTGTTTTTCGTGAAACAGCGTTGACTGTAGTCGCTGCATCTCGTCAGTTAGCGGCTTACCGTTTCGAATCTTGTATTCGAACAGGTTGTTCTCGCGGTCCGTGATGATCAATTCGTCGTTGGCAATTGCGACGGAGTAATCACCAAAGGTTTTTGCCTGATCGTCCGCAAAGATCCCAAGCTCCGATTTGATCGACAGTATTTCATTGAGAGCCGAAACCAAAAAATGTCCGCTCCCAACCGCCGGATCGCATGTCTTTAAGCTGTCGATGATCTCATTGAAGCGGCGAACATTTTCCTTCTGATAATTGCGCGATTTTACCCAATTCGTAAGCTCGTCAAAATCCGCCCCGTCAAAATCTGTCTCGTCCTTAAACTTTTGCACCACCGCGAGGCGTATCGCCTGACGGCACATATACATAGTGATAAAGCCCGGCGTGTAGATCGACCCGTCCTTATAGCCGTTGATCTTTTCGAAAACCTTGCCCAGCACCGAGGCGTTTATCAGCGAACGGTTCTCGCTCTGTATTTCCTCTTTACCCTCAGATGCAAAGTCGTAGGCGTCGAGAAAACGGAACAGATATTCGAGCGAACGCAGCGACGGGGCTTTTTCACCGAGTTTTTTCAGGATGCTCGTCGAGATCAGCGGCAGTTCCTCGTGATTCATCAACGATTCGATCGTCATCGTCTGATTTTCGAGATCGGTCGGCTCAAAGAGCGAACTGTTAAGATACGGAACCCGGGCAAATTTTGCCTTTACCGCACTCTTTCGCTCGTCGGCGGTCTTGGCCAGCACCTCATGAAAGAGCGTGTACAGATCATCAAAATCCCGCACCATCGCGAGATTTAAAAATCTGTATGCCCGATCGCCCTCGTGATAGCCGACGAGCTGAGCCTCGAGCAGTTTTAGAAATAGGATACGGTTGATCCACGTGATGCACAGCTCCAGTGCTATAGCCTCGTAACGCTGCTCGCGTGTTTCGCCATACTGAGACGGGTCGTCGACCCTCGGCAAAACGTCCTTCGACTCAAGCTTCGTGACCGCCATCTCCATCAGCGACCCCGAGTTGTCGGTCGTTTTTTTACGGATCAGGGTCTTGCTCTTTTCCTTATACTCCTCAAGCCCGATGATGTGCAGCAGCTCGGCGTAAAACCTGCTGTTCAGCGTGTTGCTGTCATCCTGAAACTTCGTCCTGAGCAGATGATGTGGCGAAAGCAGCTTGTAAAGTGCGATCAGCTTTTTAGACTGGCCCTCCAGCGCTCCGCTCGTCGCCCAGTCGCGCAGGTCAAAGTGTGTGCAGTTCAGCTCTGCCTCGCTCCCGGCAATGAAGGGCTTAACGATCTCGTTGTAGAAATGATCGGTATTCGTACTTACCTTTAGTTTGTCGCGCCATGCCTCATATTCGCGCCGGAACTTCGTGTTCTCATAAAACAGCTTTTCAAAATCCTGGGCGGAAAAGATGAACCATTCATTGATATTGGTCGCGATGAGATACTTCAGGTCGTCATTCTTCTCATCGATCCGTTCCCGCATGAAATAGAGCACTAGTTCGTGCAGGGCCTTTGTGTTCGGGTTAGCCACCGACAGCATCTCAGATCGGTTGCCCGGGCGTTTTGATTCTATAATGACGCCGACCGGCGATGATTTGTCGGCTGTCAGATGGATCGCGAGATCGATGCGATCTTTTTTATTAACCTCATTCTTACCCTTGTAAAAAGAATCGCGCAGGAAGTTTTGGACGTGGATCTCCTGATTGTCCTCGCGTGCCGCCTCGTCGATCTTGGACAAGAGTTCCGTAAGGCCGACCCTGAACAGTTCAAAATCCGCTTCTCTGGGCCGAAAGCGCAGCAACTGTTTGTCTAGCGACTCTTGGGGAGTTTTCGAGCTGATCTTCATCTCAAAAAGTTATAGCAGAAATCAAGATCTGATGCATTTAGATCTGGCGGGCCGCTCAATATCGGCTCTGACCTATTCGGGTTGCTCTGCGCTGGCTGTCATCCGATGCCGCCGTCTCGTAACGGGCGTTGTGCGTTTTAGGTCGAGGAAGAGGCGGTGGTCGGGGGTGACGCGGGGGTTTTGGAATTTGTGGGTGGCGCGGACTTTGATCTGGTGGGTGCGGCAGAATGAGGCGGCGGGGATCTCGTAGCTGCCGCGGCGGCAGATCACGGGAAAGGCTCCGGTGGCTCCGGGTGCGACTGGTTCGATGGCGATCTTTGAGGATTTGCGGTTGTAGTAGAGCAGGACCTCGGTGGGCGAGCCGATCATTTCGTACAGTTTGGCGTTTATCAGGATGCGGCGTTTGGGGCCGATGGTCGCGTGGATGCGATGGCGCGGAGGCCGGTCAGGGCCGCCGTGGTGGCGTTCCCAGTTGCTGTCGAGCGGGAACCTGAGTCGGGATGTGGTTTCCATTATCATCTGCCAGTATTGCGGCTATGTTTCATAGATAGCATAATGTTGCGTAACGTGTCAAATGCGACGGTAGTGATCAGTTTGAATGTTTATTGGAAGCGGTCTGAAAGGTCCTTCTTGGCCGTGAAGCCTTGCAAGCGTGATCTATTTAACGCAAAGTTCGCAAAGAAAAGGCGCTAAGGGAAAGAAATATCGTGACTGAGGGTGCGGCGGGTGCTGTCTGGGGCACAAGTTGTGTCGATCTGATACAGATCTCGAATGGAATGAGACGAAAAGCCCGACGCATTTTGTGTTTTGCGTCGGGCTTTTTGCTTCTTACGATTGTTCAGGAGCCCTTACTGCGTGCGGGCTTCTGCAGACTGTCTGCAGACTGTCTGCTAGCGCATGGGCGATGAGGAAACGACCGTTATCGTCGAGCCTTGTTGGAGTTGGATGTCGGTTTTGCCCTGGATCGCGACTGTACCGGCTCCGCCGCCGCCGCCGATGATAGCTCCGAGGACGGCTCCTTTGCCTCCGCCGGCAATGGCTCCGATGACCGCACCGATCCCCGCCCCGATGCCGCCGCGTTTGGCCGTTTGGCGGGTTTGGCTTTCACCTTTTAGGGTGCCTTCGTTGTCGACGGACACATTTTTGCCGTTTAATGCCTGTACCGACTGCAGATTGCCGGCAAAATCGAAGACATCACCGTTTCTGAGCGTGATCTTCTCGAAATTGAGCACCATTTTCGGGTCGCCGGTAACAGTGCCCGAACGATTAATGCCCGTCACGTAACCCTCGACGATCGCTCCGCGAAACTCGTCGGGCGACTGCACGGTCATACGAAAGCGGTCGTTGTTCTGCGAGACCTTTGTGTTCAGCTCATTCTCTAGCAGGCCCGTGATCGTCGTTCCGTTTGGAACGGTGTAGTTGCCGGGACGCGTTGTAACCGCCGAGGGAACGTTTGTGCGGCCCGTCGTGGTTGCGCCGGTACCGCCATTCGAAACGCCGGTCGATGAATCGTTGTCGGAATAAGCTCCGTCGGCGTCCGAAACCGTACCGCCTGCCTTTATCCCAAGCCCGGCGACGGCATCCGTTTTGTTATAAACGCTTTCGGAAAACACGGTCTCGCTAAGGTAACCGGTCGTGATGCGTCGCGAAACTTTCAATCCCTTTCCGCCCGTTTCGGAGACGAACGTGATCGTATAATCAGTCTCGCCGCCGAGGCTCGTGATCACGAGTTTGTCACCGGTCAGCGTCGCTCTGACGCGCACGTTCTGGCCATTCATCTGCTCCGCCTTCTCGCGGCCATCTGCCGTGAACGTAAGCGGTTCGGCATCCGTTGT
Source organism: Acidobacteria bacterium Ga0077534 (assembly GCA_001464455.1). Lineage (GTDB taxonomy): Bacteria > Acidobacteriota > Blastocatellia > Pyrinomonadales > Pyrinomonadaceae > OLB17. The sequence continues at coordinate 61,082 of LNEI01000027.1, read as the reverse complement.
CGCGAGCGTGACCTGATTGCCGCGGATGTCGATAGCGATCTGCTGCGGCGGTGCGAGCTTAGAGCGAAGATCCGCCGCACGCTCTGCAGAGCTCACGCGGGCGTCAGCGACCACCTCGTCGACATTCTCGCTGCGAGCGGTGTCGAGCTCGTACGTCCCCGATAGCCCCACGGTCATTACCGGCGGCCTCGGCTTGCCCCCGGAGGTCGGTGGGGCACTTTGCATCGTGTTGCCGCTGTCCCACTTAGTTGTGATGCCGTAGTTATTGCCGAGACGTTCGATCTGACGCTTCACGCCATTCCAATCATCCTCAACCTGCCGATTCTGCGGGTTCGACTGCAGGAAAATGTCGATGCGTTTTGCAGCTGTGATTATCGTATTAACGTCGTCACGATTTTCACGCTTCCGGTCGTAAAAATCCTGAAACTGCTGAATGCTATTCCTAAGCTCACGCACATCCGTCGATACCCGCGACAGATCAGCCGTACCCGACGAACTGCTCTGCATCTGGTAGCGAAGATTTGTCTCAAAATCTTCGATCTTCGAGAACAGGCTGCGAACAGCATCACGAATATCACGATCGTTCCGCGTTTGCGCCGAAGCAAAAGCCGCGGATCCCAGAAGTATCGAAAACAAGATCGCCGAAACTGAAAATGTACTTTTTAGTCTTTTCATTTTTCCTAATTGCGGTGTCGAAACACGCGCGAACCTTCCCATGCGGATAGGAAGCATTTTTTATGCCATGGGTTGTTCTCGACATCCGGCATCGGCTGCGACCCGTGTGCTAGAATCTGTAAAAACCCAAGGAGATATTATGGCAGACGGAAATTACAAAGCGACAGTGAGTTACGGCGGGGACGGATATTTCATTGGCGTACCGCCCAGCGGGCATGCTCAAATGATGGATTCTAAAGGAGATAGGAAAAATGCTCCGACTCCGGTCGAGTTGCTTCTCGTCTCGGTCGCGGGGTGCACCGCGATAGATGTTCAATCGATCCTTGAGAAGAAACGCCAGGATGTAACGGACTATCGAGTCGAGATAGAGGGCACCCGCGCCGAGGACCATCCGCGTAAGTTCATCTCTTTCCGCATCCACCATATCGTGCACGGACGCAACGTTTCCGAAAAAGCCGTGGCGGATGCGATAGAGCTGTCCGATACCAAGTACTGTTCGGTCGCAGCAACGGTTCAACCGACAGCGGAGATCACGACAAGCTTCGAGGTCATAGAGATTCAGTAAATTATGAAAGCACTCATTACGTCGATAGTTCTGGCTCTTTGCGTAACCTCCGCAATAGCACAGCGTTTAACATCCACGAAGGTAGGCTCGTACGTTGTTCCCGACGATCTGATCGTCAGGCTAGCTAAAGCTGAGGACGCGCGGGATGTAAAACCAGCTATTGAGTTATTGCAGAACGTGAATGCGGCGACGCGTTACCGCGCCGCTTTGGCTGCCGGGCGCATTGGCGATGCGAAGGCCATCGGCCCGCTCGCCAGTCTGCTTAGTGATTCTGAGCCCGCGGTCAGAGTTATGGCCGCCTTTGCGCTGGGCGAGATCGAGAACATTAGTGCCGCTGAAGCTCTGCTGCGGGCGCTTTCAGATGGCAATGCGGATAACGCTCTCCGGGCCCGTGCCGTCGAAGCTGCTGGCAAGATAGCTGCCGCAAACGCGACTGCCCCGCAGTCTAAAACGCTCGGTGAGGCCATCGTCAAGACCCTTCGCGATCAGTCTGCAAAGGGTAGCAGCGGCAACCGCGATGTGACCCTAATGGCCATTACAGCCGCCCTGCGTGTGCGACCGGCCGAGGGCGACATTGCTGTCGCAAAATTTCTCACTCATCCGGATGGACGGGTTCGAACTGATGCGGGAAATATGCTGGCTCGAGTTCGCTCAAAAGCTGCCAATGCTGATCTGCGATCGATGCTACGGCGCGATCCGGATGTCAATGCGAGAGCAAATGCGGCCCGGGCCCTAGGTGCGGCCGAGGATAAAGAAGCTCTCGACCTGTTGCTCGACGCGGCTGTGAACGGGGATGATGGCCGCGTGCGTATCTCAGCGATTCGATCGCTCGCAGCCTTGCGGGAAGCAAAGGCTCTGAAGCCTCTTGTCGATCACGGAAATAACCTGATCGCGTTGGCGAAAAAGTTGCGGGCTGTGAATCCGGCCGAAAAGACAGAGCTGCTCGAGATCGCAACCGCTCTAGCGAGGCTTGCTCCGAATTCGTTTAATGAGAATGTGATCAGTTTTCTTGAAGCCCTTCGCGAGCTTGACCGATATCGTTCGGGCGAGACCGAGATCGCTCTTGCAACAGTCGCTCCCGCGGGCTACGCAGCCGAATTCAATGTGAAGAACAACGGCTACGCCGATTGGCGCGTAGCTGACGCCTACGCCCAGGGCCTGAGCGCCGTAGCCGCCTCATCCGATGCTGCGCTAAAGCAGCGAACCGGTGAGGCTTTGACAAAGTTCATCAATGGAATGGGGACGGGCGCCAAGGCAGCGTATCAGACTGAGATGCTGAAGGCGATTCCTGCCCTTCAACGCGCAAATGCTGCCCTTAAACCTAACAATCTTAATGAGATACTTCGCGGCCTGCTCACAAATGAAGATGTCAATGTCCGAACGACCGCCGCAGGATTGATCGCCGCCCAGCCTTCCTCGCAGGAAAATGTCGACGCATTGAAAAAGGCGTTCGCACGCTCACAGGTGACCGACAGGAAGTCGGATGATGCTCAACTTGCTATCATCGGTGCATTAAACCGCCTGAATAAGAAGGAATCGGCCGGAGTTTTGCTCGCCGCTTTGGATTCGCCAAATTATCTGGTCAGAAAGCGAGCGTTCCAGCTACTTTCCGATCCTCAACTGCGAAAAGATTTTCCGGGTATCGAGTCTTCACTCGAGGATGCTCGTTCGAAAAAGAAGGATCAGGTACTTGCGTATTCGCAGATCGCGGGGACGCGGCTCGGTCAGGTCCTAAATACCGAGGCTGATTACCGTCGTGCCTTATTGCGGACAAACGGATCTGCAAAGGCTATCTTTCGTACCTCAAAGGGTGTTTTCACCATCTCGCTTAACGGCGGCGATGCTCCGCTGACGGTCGATAACTTTATCAAGCTGGCCCGTTCGCGATATTTCAACGGAGCCGAGGTTCATCGTGTGGTCGGCAACTTTGTGATGCAGGACGGCGACCCGACCGGAACAGGATCGGGCGGGCCGGGTTGGTCGATCCGATGCGAGATAAACATGGCTGAGTTCGAACGCGGCTCCGTCGGTATGGCACTTTCGGGTAAGGACACGGGCGGATCACAGTGGTTCGTCGACCACGCTCCGCAGCCGCACCTCGACGGCGGCTATACGGTCTTTGGAAAAGTGAACGAACGCGATATGTCTGTCGTAGATAGGATAGTGAAAGGTGACCGGATCATATCGGTCACCATCATCGGGAAATAGAATAAAGTGACTGAGCTGGAACGTCAGAGTAAACAGGTAGAGATCGACAAAGGACTCGATGAGCTATCTCATTATCTCGATGGTCTTTTTCGGATCCCCGGCACCGGCTGGCGGTTTGGCCTGGATTCATTGATCGGGCTTATACCAAATGTCGGCGATACTCTTACCTCTTTCGCCTCATTCTATATTCTCTTTGCAGGTGTTCGATACGGAGTGCCGAAGATAACGCTTGTTCGAATGGCGTTCAATATCGGGCTTGATTACGTCGTCGGGATCATACCATTTGTTGGCGATGCCTTTGATTTCGTCTGGAAGGCGAATAAGCAAAACATGGACCTCATCCGAACCCGTGCCGTGGGTGTAGGCAGAGGCACGACAGGCGATTACGTTTTCGTCATCGGCTTGATCGTGTTCCTGATACTTCTGCTGATCGGGTGTATTCTCCTCAGCGTGTACTTTTTCACAGCCATTATTTGGGGCATCATATTCGGGATCGGGCAGATATAGTAATTCCCGGTCGATTCTTGAGTTTTCGGTAATGAATTAGTATCCTCAATGTTCGCCCGTGCGGACGTGGCGGAACTGGTAGACGCGCAGGTCTCAGAAGCCTGTGGCCGCAAGGCCGTGATGGTTCGATTCCATTCGTCCGCACCAATCATCGATCGGGAGTCGGTTCAACGTCGACTCCCGATTTTCTTTGCGTTCTTTGCGGCTTTGCGTGAAACTCAAACTAGAATATGCGATCGGAACTAATCAAAGGCCTGATAGATCATCAAGGTGAATTCGATATTACGCTCTCTGATCCAACGATGGAGCGACTGGCCGACCACTACGAGCTGATCCTCGAACACAATCCAATACTTCATCTCGTCGGCCCGTGCTCGCCGGCGGAATTTGCCACCCGCCACGTGCTCGAATCGCTGACCATGCTGAAACACCTTCCGCCTGGAACACGTTTCGCTGACATCGGCAGCGGCGGCGGACTGCCCGCGATTCCGTGTCTTATCGCTCGCGACGACCTGTCAGCCGTCCTGATCGAGTCGAAGGAAAAGAAAGCTAAGTTTTTGGCCACAGCTATCGAGCAATGTGGTCTCTCCGGACGTGTTGAGTTGGTGGCCCGACAGTTTTCCGAGCTCAAGCGTCCCGATGTTACCCATGTATCGTGTCGAGCACTCGACGGGTTTAGCGAGAAATTGCCAAAACTGCTCAAATGGTGTGGAAGTAGCAAGTACCTATTCTTCTCCGGTCCTGCATTTCGCGATGCGTTGAAGGCGAACCGAGTGGAGTTTCGACAGGAGTTGATGCCATTCTCGGAGCAGCGATATTTATTCTATTCTGGGTAACCGGGAACCTCTTTGACACTTCTGGCATCTAATCCTCTAAATCTTTCGAGGAGATCCCGAACCATGATCAAAAATCACTTCCGGCAGGCTTGTGTTCTGTTTGCGATCCTAGCGACCGCCCTGTCTGTTACCGCGCAACAGGAAACTGCAGAACAAACCAAGGCGAGGGCCAAGACTTTGTTTCAACAGCAGAAACTGACCGAGGCTTTGCCGCTTTATGAACAGCTCTCAAAACAGCGGCCTAATGATGCCGAAGTTTGGGTCGATCTGGGTTTTTGTCTACTGGCTCAGGCTTTGGCAACTGAAGCGGACGCGGAGAGGAAAGGTCTTCGTATCAGGGCGAGAAAGGCATTTCTTACCTCTGTTGATCTTGGAAATGATTCTCTTGCGATACGCGGAATGATCGACGGCCTGCCTGAGGACGGGAGCGGTACCGCAAATTATTCTGATAATGCGGTGGCCAACGCCCTTATGAAAAAGGCCGAGGGATATTTTTCGACCGGGAAACTGGAAGATGCTCTGAAGACCTACGGCGAAGCCTTAGCTATAGATCCTAGATGTTATTACGCGGCATTGTTCTCAGGCGATGTTTACTTTAAGACCGAGCGATACGAGGATGCGGAGAAGTGGTATCAGAAAGCGATAGCGATAGATCCGCTTTTAGAGACGGCTCATCGATATTCGGCATCACCGTTGATGAGACAGAAGAAATACGATCAGGCAAAGGATAGGTACATCGAGGCTTATATACTAGCTCCTTATAACCGAACGGCGATAAGCGGAATCGTCCAATGGGCGAACGCGACCGGCGCTCAACTAGGCCATCCGAAGATCGACGTCCCCAAAACAACCACCGACGAAAACGGAAAAGAGAATACGACGATAAACTTAAACCCGTTAACCGAAGACGGTTCGATGGCCTGGATCGCCTACAGCGCCACAAAAGAAGGTTGGAAAAAGGATAAGTTCCGAAAGGCCTATCCGACGGAGTCGACCTACAGGCACAGCCTCGCCGAGGAGGCAGATGCACTTAGAAGTGTTGTGGAAATGGCTAAAACGCTGAAACCGAAATCGCTGAACGATCAGATCAAGATGATCGAACGGCTCGACAAAGACGGTGTTCTAGAAGCCTTTATCCTGATGGCACTTCCGACCGAGGGCATTGTTCGAGATCATTACAAATACGTCCGCACACAACGGGAGAAACTCCGAAAGTACGTAACGACTTATGTCATCATTAAGAAATAGCTAGCGAACATCCAGATCGTATTCCCTCAGCCTTCGATAAAGCGTCGATGGTGAAATACCGAGTAGTTCGGCGGTTTTGCCACGGTGCCAGCCGGTTTTTTCGAGGGCTCCGATTATCTGTTGACGTTCGACATCGCGAAGATTGTTAGTTGACGAAGCGTTTTGAAAGGAGTTGACGGTTGTGTTTTGCGGAGCCGCGTAGCTGACAGAAACGCTCGGGTTTTCGGTCCGATTGGTGATCTCAGGCGGAAGTTCGCGGGGCGTGATCATGTTATTGTCTGAAAGCAGGATCGCTCGCTCCAGACAGTTGCGAAGATGCCGGACGTTTCCTGACCAGTCAAATAGCGTCAATGCTTCGATCGCGGCGGGAGACATCTCCGGAGCGTTTGGCCCCGCCATTTTGTGGAGCAGATGCCGGGCCAGCGGTTCGATGTCCTCACGGCGTTCGCGAAGCGGCGGTATGACGATCTCAAAACTGTTTATCCGGTACATCAGATCCGCACGAAACACGCCGTCGGCGATCGATTGTTCCTTGTTTCGGTTTGTCGCCGCGACCAGGCGAACATCCACTTCAACCTTTTTCACGCCACCGACGCGGAAGAACGAACGCGTTTCGAGAGCTCGAAGCAGCTTCGACTGAAGCGCCATCGGCATCTCCATGACCTCGTCGAGGAAGATCGTACCGCCATCAGCGATCTCAAATAGGCCGAGTTTTCGCACGCGTGCGCCTGAAAACGCACCCGCTTCGTGTCCAAAGAGTTCGCTTTCAAGGAGTGTGTCCTGTAGAGCAGCACAGTTAAGGTCGATGAAAGGCTTATCAGCACGTCGGCTGAGCCGATGGATCGCTTGGGCGATCAACTCTTTACCGACCCCACTTTCGCCCGTTATCATCACCGAGGTGTCAGACGGTGCGACGCGCTGAACGAGTCTCAACGCTTCCTTCATCTGTCGCGATTCGGCAACTATCTCAGGCAAGGACTGGCTTGTTCTCGCGATCTGTGCCCGCAGACGTTGATTATCAACTTTTAATTGCTGTTTCTCAGCAGCAGCCGTTACAAGGGCCGAAAGCTCGCCGATGCGATATGGTTTCGTCAGGTAATCGTATGCACCGAGCTTCATCGCTTCGATCGCTGACTCGACGGTTGCCTGGCCGGTTAGCATAATGACTTCGGGCGGGTTCTGGCTTCTCTCGCGAGTTCGACGAAGAAGTCCCATACCGTCCAGCCGCGGCATGTTGATGTCACATAGAACTACATCGAAGTCCTGAGCCTCAAGTAGCTCCCAGGCGGCCTCGCCATTATCCGCCGTCTCGACATCATGACCCTGACGCGCCATTTCCTTCTGCACGACGAGACGCAGATTCTTTTCATCATCGACTACTAAAAGTTTTGCCATAAGATTCTAGGCGAGATCATCGTCTGGATACGGGGAGAAAGATGCTGAAGGTGGTTCCTTTCCCAACCGATGAACGGACGCTCAATCGACCGCCGTGTTCGGAGATAATGCCGTAGCAGACCGCGAGTCCCAGGCCTGTGCCTTTTCCAACCTCTTTCGTGGTAAAGAAAGGCTCGAAGATCTTCGACATGTCTTCCTGCGGGATTCCGGAGCCTGTATCTTCAACCTCGATCACGACTCGGGTGCCTTTGGAAAAGGCTCGAAATGAAAGCACGCCGCCGCCGGGCATCGCGTCGATGGCGTTGGTAGCAAGTGCGATTATTGCCTGCTGGATCTGGCCACCGTCGGCCGAGACGTTTGGCAGGCCCGGCTCGATCTCGATCACTTGCTCAATGCCTTCGCCGCGTTTCTGGTGTGAGATGAGGTTTGCAGCCGAGCGAACGATGTCGCCCGCATCAACGGGGGTTCGATCGCCGGCACGTATACGGCTAAAGTCTAGAAGGTCAGTTGTGATAGTTTTACAGCGAAAGGCTTCGCTCTTGATCAGTCCGAGGTATTCAGTTAGATCGTCGGCCGAATCCGACATCTCAAAGGCCCCTTCGTCGATCCGCTGCTCGAGAGCTTCGGCACAGGCTGCTATCGTAGCCAGAGGATTGTTGATCTCGTGAACGACGCCCGCAGCCAGGCGACCGATAGCAGCTAGCTTCTCGGCACGATTGACCGCAAGGACGGCCTCGACGCGCATCGTTACGTCTTCCCCGACCGTTATAACGTGAGTTACGTCGCCGCTTTGCTCGCTTCTCATCGGAACCTTGCTCACCATCCAATGTCGGGTAGAACCATCATCAGCAACCGTTTGCTGTTCGATCCGCTCAATACGTCCGGTTCGAAACGCCCGCTCGAACTCCTCGCGTACGCGACCCTGCGGGTACTTCTCAAGCACATCGAAAACGTTACGCCCGATCGCCATATCTCGCGGTATTCCCTGATCGCCCACCTCACGATGACGGTTCCAGGTAACGATGCGATAGTCGCGGTCGACGACATACAGCGATACAGGCAGAGCGTCGAGAACGGCTTCTGTAAACTTGCGATGCTCCTGCCGGGCCTCATTTATCGAATCGTGCATCGCAAGTTCGTAGTGGGCCGACAGATTAACGCTCATTGCTGCCATTTGCGTGGCTGCCTCGATCAAACGCAAGGTGCGCTCAGAAATCTGATCTTCCGAAGCAAATCCCACGACGATCGCTCCGCGCATCTCGCCATTTATGTGTAGCGGTGAAACATACTCGCACAGATGCCCGCCTCCGGCGATCATAAATTCCGATGCCTCATGCTCTGTATAGCCAACCTGCGGCGGCATGAAACTAAGCCACCGCTCAAATTTCTCCCGTCGCAGTAGGGCTTCGTCAGCTTCGGATGTAATTAGCCCAATGCTGTCGAGCTCGGCAACAAATACGCACGCCGAAACATCTACACCATGAATGATCGCGTCGGCAACGCGGCTGGCAACCTTTTTAGGATGGACTGTGAAAAGCAGACTTCGCCCTAGCTCGGAGATGAACTTCAGATCACTGAAGCCCCCGTCCGCAACTGCAACAAGGCCGGCGTTGCTCGCGTCTTTTTTTGACAGCGACGGTGTATGCATTGAATTTGGTCGCAGCCGGATGAATCGAAATGATGTGCGGCCCGATAGGAGATTGGTCGAAATGGGAAGCAAATCAGAAAACTTCCAACCTAATTAGAAACAATTTTAAACAATGTGTCAATGTATTTAACGTAGCGGCTCATTCTTTCTGTACAGCTAAAACATAAGATTGCTCAATGATGATTTTGCTACATTATTGATTAATTCGTTCCAGGTAGTTGATAATCTTAGATAAATAGAGCGTTTGTAGGTCTGAACGTTAGAGAGGTCGTCGGAGCGAAAAGGGCGGCATAAGGGATAATGGGAATCGATAGACTGAAATTTTTGATTTTGCTTTCACTTCTAACGATCCTGTTTTCGGGGGTCAGTCGTGGACAGGTGATTGTCGATAAGACGGTTGCGGTCGTGAGCGACGGGACGCGAAGGCCACAGTTGATAACGTATTCCGACCTGCTCTGGCAACTGGCCCTTCAACCGGGAGTTCCGCTCGAAAACCCTCGGTCCGAAGATCTTGATCAGGCTCTCCAAACGGTGATCAATCAACGTATCTTCGCCCTTGAGGCGGAACGCCTTCCGCGTACCGCTCCGTCGGACAAGGAGATAGCAGCCAAGATCAATGAAACGCTTGGGTTTTTCCCGACCGCCACCGCATTCGAGACGCGGCTTAAGCAGGTTGGCTTTGAGTCCGTTAAAGACGAAGCTTTCGAGCGTCTTATCGCCAGACGCGTCGCGATCGAAAAGTATATCGAGTTCCGATTCGAATCATTCGTCGTCGTTACGTCGGACGAAGAGGCACGTTATTATCGAGACATCTATACGCCCGAATTCCGTCGCCGCTCACCCGGTCTCCTCCTGCCGCCACTCGAAGAAAAACGCCCCGAGATCCGCTCGATCCTAACAAACCAAAAGATCGCCGCCGGCATTGAACGCTTCCTAGACGAAGCCAAGCGCCGCGTTCAGATCGAAATATTGATCGAAGTCTAGTATGTAAGCTTGTCGGATATACCGCTCTTCGGCTCACATGTTTCGACTTATTAAATACTCTAGGTTGGTACTATGCTCCTTTAAACGGCATTCCCGAGGTCACCGTGGTCTTGACCTATTCTGGCTAGCGCCTTATTATCTAAAGTTCCACTAGCCGGGGTGGCGAAATTGGTATACGCACCAGACTCAAAATCTGGCGGGGGCAACCCCATGTCGGTTCGACTCCGACCCTCGGCACCAACCACCCTTTTTCTAAGTCCTTTATTTCCAATAAATAGCCTGTTTTCAACGACATCGCAAGTCAACATTGTTTTGCATATGTCGCAAATATCTCACTATTCGCACCTAGAGTGGATAGAAAGTGGATAGTAAAATCCCTCGCAAGAGGGGTTTTCAGCGAGGGCGGCAGCCCCCGTGAACTCTGTCACTGAGTTGTGCCCCCTACTAAATCTCGCTTCAAATGACGCTGGAATTACGAAGTTTAGATTATGAAATCTTAGTTCTGCAATGATGTGAAATCTAGGAGACCGCCCGAGGCTCTAGCAAGAAGGTTTTTTGATTTCTCCGTTGAATGAACATATTCATGAAAAGGTCAAGTGTCTTTAAGTTCTTTTCTTAGTGGATTTAGATATTCATGAAAAGGTCAAGTGTCTTTAAGTTCTTTTCTTAGTGGATTTAGATACAACTCTAGGGTTTGGAAAGATGTTGGGGGCTTGGTCAACCTCTTTCATCTTATCCACGGGTTTTGGTTTTTTTGGTTTGATCTTGTCAGCCGGGATTTCTACCGTCTTGTCGCCGCCGGTCACGCTGGAGAGCAGGAGGATCCTTTCTTTGCGAGTGCCTGCATCGCTTCGAAGACGATCGCCGAGAATCCCGTTGCTTCGAAGATGAGGACGGCGACGATAGTGGCTGAGGCGAATTGGAACGCCCTCGACCGTCAAGGTATTGTCGTGATCGCTGCCGCCGGGGCCTGTAGAATAGAGGTACCCTAAAACCCATCCCGAAGTGATCAGCTGCCCAAAGTTAAGATCTTAGTTTGTTTTTCGAACAAACTTTGTGTATTTTAGTTCAAAACCCCTCAAGTGCGATGGAATTTCGATGAAAAAGATATATCTTCATGGAGCAAAAGACCAGATCGCGCGACATAACACGATCCGTGACATAAACAAGCAGATCGTTTTGAACTATGTTCGGGCACGGTCGCCTATTTCACGGGCCGAGATCGCCCGCGAGACTTCGCTGCAGCGTTCGACCGTTTCGGCGATCGTCGATGACCTGACACTGGAAGGCATGATCGAGGAGATCGGGACGGGCGATTCGACGGGCGGCAGAAAGCCGACTTTGCTAAAGCTCCGTTCAGGAACGCCGGCTGTTATCGGAGTCGATGTCACGCCACGCGAGACAACGATCGTTCTCGCCGATCTTACCGGAAGCATCATGCAAAGCGAGGTGTTTCCGACTTCGCCGGACCTCGGCTTTATGAACGAGCAGATCCTTGCGAAGGTCACGCAGTTTGCCGACCAGAATGCCGACGCGAATCTCGAGGTCGGGATAAGCATTCCCGGTATCGCGGATCAAGAAACAGGCCGAATGGTGTATATCCCTTATTTCCAGTGGGCCGATTGGGACATCGGGCAGCGCATCACAGCCGCTACTGGATTGCCCGTGATCGTTGACAATGACGCGAACGCAGTTGCCCTTGCCGAGCTTTGGTTCGGGCCCGAGGAAATTCGGCGGACACGAAATTTTATAATGGTTATGATCGCCGAAGGTATCGGCACAGGCATCATCGTTGACGGTCAGGTCTATCGAGGCGAGGGCGGTGCCGCAGGCGAATTCGGGCACATGTTCGTAGGTGAGAATGCACCGGTCAGCTGCTCATGCGGGCGTCGCGATTGCTGGGAAGCACACGCCTCGGAGAAGGCGATCATCCAGCGTTACGGGTCGAGCAATGGACATGGAGCCGCAACTATCGACATTGACCGCTTTATAGGGCTCGCAAGAAACGGCGAACGCCAGGCAACACGCGTTTTGAACGAGACGGCAAGATACATCGGAATTGGAATATCCAATTTGATAATTGGTTTCAGCCCGCAGACGATCGTCATTTCCGGAAGCATCGTCAAGGCCTGGGACCTGATAAGTGAAGAAATAAACGAGCTGGCCAGACGCAGTATCAGGCACGAGCTGGACAGCGCCAAGATCGTCCCCTCCGCTTTGGGCGATAACCCAACAATTCTTGGGTCTATCAGCCTTGTTTTGTCACGAAAATTCGCTTCGGCAAATTAATTTTTTGTTTTTGCCGCTTTTTTTGCGTTTTTTCTTGACATGAAGTTACGTTTGTATTAAAACTTTGTTTGTTTACACAACAAACAAAAATCCGAAATCGTTTTCTGAGTTCTGAACTTATTAAAATGCGGTTGGCCGACCTATTCGACATCGAGTTCGCCGGGCTGATCGAGACAACCAGAGGTGAACTGTCGTATGAAAAAACTATGCTCAATCAAAAAGATCGCGTTCTTTGCGATCACATTGTTCTGCTTTGCCACGGCCGGCATTGCGCAGACCGAGACCGCCCGTATTTCGGGCTCGGTATCGGATGCGAACGGTGCTGCCTTGAGCGGAGCTACCATCACAATCAAGTCGCTTGCCACTGGCCGCGAAGTCAAAACCGTGGCCGGGGATGATGGTTCCTACAGCGTCTTGTCGCTTCAGCCGGGCCGTTATGCCATTGAAGTTGGTCAAGCCAATTTTAAAACGCTAAAGCAAGAGATCACGCTCGAGGTTGCTCAAAACGCCGACCTCAATTTCACGCTCGAAGCGGGAGCAGTCTCGGAAACGGTTACGGTAACCAGCGACATTCCGCAGGTGGACACATCGACCTCGGCGATAAGTCAGGTCGTCAGTGGCCGCGAGGCAGTCGAATTGCCGCTCAATGGACGCAACGTCCTCGAGCTTGCACGTCTTACACCGGGCGTCACTCAGGGCATACCATCCGGTTTTGCTTCAGGCGTTTCGGGTAATGCCGAAACCTACCGCGGCAGGAACACGGGCGGTGCGGCACTCTCGGTCAACGGCCAGCGTACGCAGGCAAACAACTTCCTTCTCGACGGCGTCGATAACAATGAGTCGCTCGTCAACACGATCAACGTATTTCCGTCGGCTGAGGCGATCCAGGAATTCCGTGTGCAAACGAGCGTTGCTTCCGCTGAATTTGGCCGCGGAGGCGGCGGCATCATCAACTCCGTCATCAAATCGGGGACAAATGAGTTCAACGGCAGTGCATTCGGGTTTTTCCGCAACGACAACCGCGACGCACGGCCCACGTTCGAGAGCTCGAAACGTTCATTCCGCCGCGACCAGTTCGGCGGCACGCTCGGCGGCCCGATCTGGAAAAATAAAGCGTTTTTCTTTGCTGATTACGAGGGCCTTAATCAGGATCTTCCGGTCAGCCAGGACTTTGCGTCAGTTCCGACAGCAGGGTTTAGGACAGGAAACTTCTCCGCTCTCAACCAGCAGCTTCGCGATCCGCTCACCGGGCAGAACATCTGCGTAACCGGCACGACGACCAACGGAATCCTATGCACGAACGGAAACGGCATCGCCTTCAACCGGCTCGATCTGCTGCCGGGCAACCGGCTTAATCCGGTCGGCCTTCGCTATCTGCAGGCGTTTCCGCTGCCAAACTTTGCACCGAATCCTTTCCGCCAAAACTACGTTTCCACCCGAGACGAAGTTACCGGGACCGATACATTCGACCTACGGGGTGATGTTTCGATCAACACCAACAACCAGATGTTCGCCCGCTACAGCTGGGGCAAATTCCGTCAGACGACGACGTCGCGGCTGCCTGACCTACCGGCCGGTTTTGGTTCTGGAACTAACCCGACGGATACCCGCGGCGCGGTCGTTGGCTTGAGCTCGGTGCTTTCTTCGTCGCTTGTGAACGAATTCCGTATCCAGGTTAATCGCATCCGCTTCGGATATACTCCTCCGTTCTTTGATCGACAGATATCGGCAGATCTCGGAATTCCGAACGCTAACCGAGACGCGAATCTCGGCGGCGGTGCCCTGATCGGCGGCTACAACGGCGATCTCGAGTACACCGGCGACTTCGGGCCGTACCTCGTTCCGCAGAGTACCTATCAGATCGTCGACAGCGTCAGCTATACAACGGGAAATCACACGTTCAAGTTCGGCGGTACGATACTCCGTCGAGATGTTGCTCTTTATCGTCCGAATCGCGGCAAAGGTTACTTCTTCCTGATCGGAAACGGAGACCCCACACAGTGCGGCGGAGCGGCTTCGACTGGTTTCGAGCAGGCTGATCTGCTTATCGGCTTTGTTTGTAACTATCAGATCGGCCCACCATTTGGAACCGTGGGAACTCGCAACTGGGAGAACGGCTTCTTTGCTCAGGACGACTGGAGAGTGAACAGCAGACTTACGCTTAATCTCGGCCTCCGCTACGAGTATTTTACCAATCCGACTGAAATGTACGGTCGTCAGGCGAATTTCGATCTGGCTACAGGACGGCTGGTAGTTGCTTCGGACAACAAAGATGCGCTCACCGAAACCGACAAAAACAACTTCGGCCCGCGTCTCGGTTTTGCCTATGACCTCAGCGGTGACGGCAAATCGACTATCCGCGGCGGCTACGGCTTGTTTTACTTCCTCGACCGCGGCGGAATCGACAACCAGCTGGCGCAGAATCCGCCATACAGCGGCTTCTCACAGTTCAACTACACTGACGGCGTACGTATAACTCTTTCGGGTCGTTGTGCGAATAACACACTCGATTCACGCGGCTGCACCGCGGCCCTGCCCCTCGGCAGCGTCAGCGACGTTAATCTCAACAATCCGCAGAATGTCACGGTCCTGGCTATCAAGCCGGACAACAAAACGTCGAACATTCATCAGTTCAATATTCAGTATCAGCGTCAGTTGACGGACGACACGGCACTTAGCATCGCCTATGTCGGCACGCGCGGCCGCAATCTGAGCTTGTACTACAACTTGAACGGCAACATCCGCGAGGTGGGAACGAACGTTCCGTGTCCTAATGGGCGTACGACGGCACCGTGCTACTCGAACGGCGGCCGGGTCAATGTTCGTGACGACAACGGAAAATCGCAGTACGATTCGCTGCAGGTTCAGTTGAACCGCCGGTTCTCCAACAGCTGGCAGTATCGGGTTGCGTATACCTACTCCAAGACGAAAGACAACGGCGAAGGAGCCTTTGACAGCGTCGCCGACCTAAACCTGAACTTCCTCGAACCGTTTTCGACCTCACGACTCGATTTTCCGCATGTTTTCTCGCTTGAGTCAGTCTATGAGATCCCGTTCGGACGAGGACGTAAGTATGGAGCGGATTCGAGCAAGGCGGTCGATCTTATCCTCGGCGGCTGGCAGATCAACGGTATCTTCCGTGCTCAGAGCGGCCAAACCTTCGATGTTCGTCGGGACGGGGTTCGTGTAGATGTAACCGGCGACCCTTATGCCAGCAACGGAAACTTTTATCTCAACCGCAGTGCCTTTACTAACGCACCGACGGGACGCTTCGGCAATCTAGAACGCAATGGTCTGCGCGGCCCGGCCGGCTACCAGCTGAACATGGGCTTGCTCAAGGACTTCGGTATCACAGAACGCGTTAAGTTCCAGTTCCGTGCGGAGGCCTTTAACCTGTTCAATACACCGCAGCGTACGCCACCGAATACTGATCTGAACAACACGAGCACAACAAATGGTTTTGGCATTATCAGTTCGACCTATGCCTTTACCAATCGTCAGATACAGTTCGGAGCGCGTCTGCAATTCTAGGTCAACGCTTCAATTAGCAACCTTTAGTTGTTGTTTTCAGGGGGCGTGAAACATAATGTTTTCACGCCCTTCTTTTCAATAAACTCGATGTCCAGCACCAGCATTTTTTTACGTTTTATAACTGCTCTGATCGTTGTCGGAGCAGCCGTCGGGATGCTGAGTGCCCAGCCGAAGATATCAAGCGGCAAGATCGAGCGGGTAGAAAAATTCGGATCGAAATATGTCGAGCCGAGAACAGTAGACATTTGGCTTCCTGACGGCTACACGAATAATAAGAAGTACTCCGTCGTTTACATGCACGACGGTCAAATGTTGTTTGACGCAACGACGACCTGGAACAAGCAGGAATGGCGTGTCGATGAAGTTGTCGGAGATCTGATCGCAAAGGGCCGTATTCGCGACACCCTCGTCGTCGCAATTTGGAACAATGGTGAATATCGCCACGCAGAGTATTTTGCAGCCAAGGCGTTAAAGGAGTTGAAGCCCGAAAGCTTAGAAAGGATCAGTCGGCAGTTCCTGAAGGGCCGGGCAAGGTCCGACGATTATCTGCGGTTCATTGTCGAGGAGCTAAAGCCCTACGTCGACGGCAGGTACTCGACACGAAAGGAACGGGCTAGCACTTTTACTATGGGATCGAGCATGGGCGGTGTGATCTCGATCTACGCTATGTGTGAATATCCCGACGTATTTGGCGGGGCAGCCGCGTTGTCGACGCATTGGCCGCTAATTGCTGTAAATGCAGCAAGCGGATCGTCAAACGAAGCGGCCGAGGCGTTCAGGGAATACCTGAAAAAGAATCTGCCGCTTGTTAGGTCGCACCGCATTTATTTTGATCTTGGCGACCAGACTCTTGATTCGTACTATCCGCCTCATCAACGAGCTGTCGACGAGATCATGAGATCGCTCGGTTTTACGAACAAGAACTGGGTTACACGCGGTTTTCCGGGCGAAGAGCACAGTGAGATTGCTTGGGCGAAGCGGCTCGATGTTCCATTTCTATTTCTGCTCGGCAAGAAGGAGTCAAAAACATCTTATTAACGAGCCAAAACGCGGGGAGGTCGCGAAGATGTCGATCAAGTCGTTGCTGAACTAAATTTATGGCGAAAAAACTCGAAAGAGCATCCGGCCTTATCCTTCACCCAACCTCGCTACCGGGCCGTTTCGGCATCGGCGATCTCGGACCGGCGGCAATGGATTTTGTCGATTTCCTCGGGGCAGCCGGGCAGACTTACTGGCAAATACTGCCGCTCGGGCCGACGGGTTATGGCGATTCGCCGTACCAGTGCTTTTCGGCATTTGCCGGAAACACTTTGCTGATCTCGCCCGAAAAACTGATCGACGACAATCTGATCACCAAAAACGACCTGGCCGACGCTCCTGATTTTGACGCTCACAAGGTCGATTACGGCGGTGTTTACACTTGGAAGAATTGGCTTCTCGCGAAGGCGTACGAAGGTTTCCATCACGTCACGAGCGTCGACCTTCGCGGGCGGTTCGAGCGGTTTATGCAGGAGAACGGCTTCTGGCTCGAAGACTACGCAATGTATCGGGCGATAAAGGCGGAAAATGACCAGCGGCCGTGGTACGAATGGCCCGAAAAGCAAAAGCTCCGCGACCGTGAAACGTTGATCGAGGCATCCGAAAGGCTCTTCGAAGCGATCCAGGGCGAAAAGTTTTATCAATTTCTATTCTATCGCCAATGGGAAGCCGTCAAGCTATACGCTCACGAAAATGGCGTAAAGATCATCGGCGATATCCCGATCTTCGTCGCTCTCGACTCGAGCGATGTTTGGTGTAATCAGGACAAATTCAAACTGAATAAAGACGGCTCGGCAACGGTCGTGGCGGGTGTTCCGCCTGATTATTTCTCGAAGACCGGCCAGCTCTGGGGCAATCCGATCTACGACTGGGAGGCCATGCGGCGAGACGGGTTTCGCTGGTGGGCGGCTAGGATGTACGCGACCCTGCGACAGGTTGACATCGTGCGCGTCGACCATTTTCGCGGCTTCACGGCGGCGTGGGAAGTTCCGGGCGGCGATGAAACGGCCGAGAACGGCCGCTGGGTCGATGTGCCGGGCAAGGAGCTTTTTACGACTCTACGGCAAAGTCTCGGCGAACTTCCGGTTATCGCCGAAGACCTCGGCGTGATCACGCCCGACGTCGAAGAGCTGCGTGACGGATTCGGTTTCCCGGGAATGCGCATTTTGCAGTTCGCTTTTGGCGGCGACCCGAAGAATCACGACCTGCCGCACAACTACGTTACAAATTGTGCCGCTTATACGGGCACACATGACAACGACACAACAGTCGGTTGGTGGCTTTCGCAGGCCGGAGCCGGCTCGACGCGTGACGACGCGGAAATCAGCCGCGAACGCGAATATTGCCTGAAATATTTGAACACCGACGGCGAAGAGATCCACTGGGACATGATCCGCGCCGTCTGGGCATCGATCGCAGACACTGCGATGGCTCCCGTGCAGGATATGTTGGGCATCGGCACCGAAGGCAGAATGAATTTACCCGCATCAAGCGGCGGCAACTGGCAATGGCGCCTCGCCGCGGGCTCGCTGACGGAAGAAATAACTTTGAGACTAAGGGAGTTAACAGAAGTCTATGGGCGCAAATAGGTTTTTAACGCGAAGACGCGAAGAAGCAAAGACGCAAAGCAAAGAATTCTTGACGGCTATAGGGAACGCTAAGTTTGTATTCCTTAGCGTCTTAGCCCCTTTGCGACTTTGCGTTGGGGTTCTTTTCTTAACGTGCGCGACCCTCGCCCAGTCGGTCGAAAAGGTCGAGCCGCCGAATTGGTGGACCGGTATGACGGTCGATCCGGTGCGAGTGATGCTTCGCGGCAAGGATCTGAAAGGAGCACGTGTGACCGTTCCGGCGGCAAGCGGCCTGGCGGCGAGCAATTATCGTTACAGCGAAAACGGCCACTATCTGTTTTTCGATCTCAAGATCGCACGGACAGCAAAAACGGGCGTACAGAAACTAACGGTCGTCGGAGCAAGCGGAAGAGCCAATTTCGACTTCGAAATAAAGACGCGTCCGAACCCGGCGGGCAAATACCAGGGCTACTCGCCCGACGACGTGATCTATCTGATCATGCCCGACCGTTTCGCCGACGGCGACCCGTCGAACAACGACCCGGCGATATCAAAAGGCCTGTTCGACCGCTCGAAAACCCGTCGCTACCACGGGGGCGACCTCGAGGGGATGATCAGCAAACTTCCCTACCTAAAGTCCCTCGGCGTAACCGCGATCTGGACGACGCCGATCTACGACAATAACAACAAGCTCGACGAGAAAGAGGTCTACGACGGCGAAAAAACGACCGGCTATCACGGCTACGGCGCCGTCGATATGTACAACACCGACGAGCACTTTGGTGACATCGCAAAGCTGAAAGAGCTTACGGATAAAGCTCGTGCGATGGGCATCAAGATGATCCAGGATCAGGTCGCAAACCATACGGGCCCATACCACGTCTGGGCAGAAGATCCACCGACGCCGACCTGGTGGAACGGAACCGCAAAGCAACACCTCTCAAACAACTGGCAAAAATGGACCGCGATGAATCCGCGGGCGACGTATCAAACACAGAAACGAAACCTCGAAGGCTGGTTTGTCGACATCCTTCCTGACTTCAATCAGGACGACATCGAGGTCGAGCGTTATTTGATCCAGAACAGCATCTGGTGGATCGAAACCATCGGCTACGACGCGATCCGAATGGACACGCTGCCCCACGTACCGCGTAGTTTTTGGTCGAAGTGGGGCTCGGCGATCAAGCGGCAGTATCCAAAATTGAATATTCTCGGCGAGCTTTACGACGGCGATCCGGCACTGCTTTCGTATTTCCAAACCGGCCGTAAAGGCCACGACGGCATCGATACTGAGATCGATACGCTCTTCGATTTCACCGTCTTTTACGCGATCCGCGACGCGTTCGCACAAGGAAAATCGATCCGTGCCGTTTCGCAGGCATTCGCCCGCGACTGGCTTTATCCGCGGCCCGAAGTTCTGACGACATTTCTCGGCGTGCATGACATGCTGCGGTTCATGAACGAACCCGGAGCGACGACTGACGGGCTAAAGCTTGCCCAGACATTGATAATGACATCGCGCGGCACGCCGCTGCTCTATTACGGTGACGAGATCGCGATGCCCGGCGGGCCGGACCCGGACAACCGCCGTGATTTTCCGGGCGGATTTCCCGCCGACGGGATCGACAAATTTGCCGCGTCGGGGCGGAGTGCCACGGAGAGAGACGTTTGGGATCACCTCGCCAAACTCGGCCGCCTCCGTCAGGAACTCGAACCGCTCCGACGCGGCAAATCGCTCGACCTGCACGACGAAGAGCAGCAATTAGCGTACGCCCGCGTCACCGCAAATCAGGCTGTGCTCGTAGCGTTCAACAACGACACCAAACCGGCAAAGCTGAGCTTTGATATCGGAATGATCAACCAGATCCCGCGATCGTCATCGCTCGTCGATAAGCTCGGGGTTATCACCGACGTAAAAGTAGCCGCCGACGGCCGCGTAGATTTCACCATACCGGCGAGAAAGTCCGTTATTCTATCGACAAAATAGCGGGGACGTTCAGAGGCGGGCTTGCCCGCCTTCGCGCGTACCGCGGGCAAGCCCGCCTCTGAACACTGGCCACTGGCCACCGACCACTGATTTTATGCAGAACAAACCAAAGCTGACATTTTGGCAGATATGGAACATGAGCTTCGGCTTTCTGGGCATCCAGTTTGGCTGGGGATTGCAGATGGCGAACATGTCGCCGATCTATAAATATCTCGGTGCCGACGAAAGCTCGCTGCCGTATCTTTGGCTCGCCGGACCGCTGACTGGCTTGCTTGTTCAGCCGATCGTGGGGGCGATGAGCGACCGGACCTGGACGCGGCTCGGCCGGCGGAGGCCGTTCTTTCTGGTCGGTGCGGTTATTGCGAGTATCTGTCTGCTGCTGATGCCCAATTCCTCGGCACTGTGGATGGCCGCGAGCCTGCTTTGGATAATGGACGCATCGATCAACATCACGATGGAACCGTTCCGGGCGTTCGTCGGTGACAAACTGCCCGAAGAGCAGCGAACGCTGGGTTTCGTCATGCAGTCTTTCTTTATCGGCATCGGCTCGACGCTGGCAAATGCTCTTCCGTACATCCTCACGTTCCTTGGCGTGGTGGGCGTAATGAAAAGCGGCATTCCATATTCGACTCTGATCGCCTTCATCGTAGGAGCCGTCGCCTTTCTTGCCGCCGTGCTTTGGACGGTCTACACAACAGACGAATTCCCGCCAGAGGACATCGAAAGTTTTCGCAGGAAGAACGCCCAAGGCAGCATAGTCGGCAATATCCTGAAAGAGGTCGGCGAAGCTTTTCGCGACATGCCGACTACGATGAAACAGCTTGCCGTCGTGCAGTTTTTCACGTGGTTTGCATTGCCTTTTATGTGGCAGTTCTACGGCCTGACGGTTGCGAGACACGTCTTTGGCTCGGTCGATGACAAATCTGACCTCTTCAAACAGGGTACCGAATGGGGCGGCGTGTGTTTCGCTATTTATAATCTCGTCTGCTTCCTTGTCGCGTTCGCGATCCCGCCGCTGGCAAACAAGATCGGCCGCAAAGGCGTCCACATTCTTTGCCTCACATGCGGTGGACTGGGCCTGATCTCGACCTACTTTGCCGGAAATCCCTATTTCCTCTGGATCGGAATGGCCGGCGTCGGGATCGCCTGGGCTTCGATCCTGTCGATGCCGTACGTCATCCTCGCCGGTGCGATAAAGCCCGAACGCATGGGCGTTTACATGGGCGTTTTCAATTTGTTTATCGTCATTCCGCAGGTCGTCCAAAGTTTCCTGACGCCGCAGATATATAAATCTGTTCTCGCCGATAACCCGCTGAACGCTGTCATGCTCGGCGGTGCATCGATGCTCGTTGCGGCGGTGAGCGTTTTGATAGTTAAAGATGTAGGTGCCACGAATATCGAAGTCGCGGGCGGCGGGCATTAATCAACTACTGTGGTAGTGGTTAGTCGGTAGTGGACAGTGCACTATCCACTTTTCACTTTCAACTATCCACTGAATTCAATAGATCCTATGAATTTCAAGTCGATCATACTAACAGTCTTTCTTGCGAGCTGCGTTCTTGGCCAGCAACCATCACGTGACGTTTCTAAGGAAACCGCACGCAGCTCGCAGGATTGGATCCGTGACGCTGTCATCTATCAGATCTGGCAGCGTGCATACTCCCAGAAGGGCGATTTTAATTCGATCACGGCCGACCTCGACCGGTTGAAAACGCTCGGTGTTGACGTGCTATGGCTGATGCCGGTGCATCCGATCGGGCAGTTAAAAAAGAAAGGCACGATCGGCTCGCCTTACGCGGTGCAGGACTATTACGGCGTAAATCCCGACTACGGAACGCCCGCCGACCTGAAACGTCTCGTCGCCGAAGCCCACAAACGCGGGCTGAAGGTGATAATCGACATAGTCGCGAACCACACCGCGTGGGACAACAAACTGATCATGTCGAACCCTGAGTTCTACAAAAAAGGTGAGAAAGGCGAGATCGTCCCGCCGGTCGCGGACTGGGCCGACGTCGCGGGGCTGGATTACTCGAAGCGAGCGGTCCGTAAATACATGATCGAGAACCTGAAAAGCTGGGTCCGCGATTACGACCTCGACGGTTTTCGCTGCGACGTCGCCCTCATGATCCCGACCGACTTCTGGGAAGAAGCGAGGGCTGAGGTCGACAAGATCAAGCCGAACACCATCTGGCTCGCCGAAGCCGAAAAGCCCGATCTGCTCGTCAAGGCGTTTGACCTCGACTATGGGTGGGAATTTCACCATGCTATGGACAAGGCGATCCACGGCACGGCTCCGGCGTCGGCCGTTCGAAAAGTTTGGGAAGATCAGCGGGCCGTTTTCCCGAAGAACGCGATCCGGATGCGTTTTTCTGACAATCACGACGAGCGTCGAGCCATAGCTCGTTTTGGCGAAAAGGGTGCTCTCGCGGCTCAGGCTCTGATGTTCACAATGGACGGCGTGCCGCTGGTTTTCAACGGGATGGAGGTCGGCGACACAACCGAATCGGGCTGGCCCGCGCTCTTTGAAAAAATGCCGATTTTTTGGGATACGAAAGCCCGTCGGCCCGAATTTCCGCGGTTTTACAAAGAAATGATCGCGTTGCGAAAAAGCTCGATGGCCCTCCGTCGGGGCGAACTGACGTGGCTGCGAAATTCGGATGAAAACCGCGTGCTAACATTTTCCCGCAAGTCGGGAAACGAAGAGCTGCTAGTCGCCATCAATATGACAAACGCCCCGTTCTTCGGCTCAGTCGAGACCGCGGGAAATTACGAAGAGATCACGCCATACTACGGCGAGCCCATGCCACCCGATGATGCGAAAGCTCAGAAAGCGGCGCAACCAAATGTCGGATTGCCGACGCTGCATCTGGATGGGTTTAAATTCAGGATATTTAGACGGAAATAGTTTTTTTAACGCCAAGTCGCGAAGAGACAAAGACGCAAAGGTAAGAAAATGAAAGTATTTACGACGAAGTTGGTCTGGTTTTCCTTTGCGTCTTTGCTACTTTGCGTCTTCGCGTTAAACGGGAGCGCTCAATCTACCGCTCCCGGCGGGCCGGGGAAGGACGCTCAGTGGGCGACGGCCGGGAAACAGGCCGTCGGTTCGTCAGCTACGCTCGAAAGTAAGGTCTGGTTCACGCTCGCTCAGGGTGTGATGACCGAGGTTTACTATCCTGACGTAACCGTTGCGAACGTTCATCTTCTGCAGTTCATAGTCGTCGATCCAAAGACAAAAAAGGTCGAAACCGAGCAGGACGACGCGATCCACCAGATCAAAGTCCTCCGGCCCGATTCACTTACGTTTCAGCAGGTAAATACGGCGAAGTCGGGGAAATGGAAGATCAAGAAAACTTACACGGTCGGTTCCTACCCTGACACAATTTTCATTGATATCGCGTTCGAGGCGAAGCAGCCGGGCTTAAATCTCTACGTTCAATACGATCCGTCGCTTGGAAATAGCGGGATGGGCGATCAAGGCGGATTGAAACGTCGAAGTAACTGTATCGCCTGCGAGTTAGGGGGAAGCCCGATGCTCACGTCTCTGGATGAAAAGGCGAATGTAAGCTCGAAGCTCTTCTTCAGTAGCCCAATCTCAGAGATTGATTCTTCGTTCGCGGGTTCGGACGGCATTACCCAGCTACGGAATTTCGGAAAGATTGGTAGTCCGACTATCAAGGCGGGTGTTGGGAACTTGGTCCAAACAGCTAAAATCGACGCGCCATCGCAATTTGTAGCGATTTTAGTGTTCGGATCCAAATCGGCTGATGGGGAACAGGCTATGGACGGAATCAGCTTCAAAGGATCCCTTGCAATGTATGAGCAAGGCTGGGCCGATTACGTCAAAACGCTTCCCAGAGTCGATCCAAAACACCAGGCTCAGTTCAATATGGCGGCGATGCAGTTGAAGATCCTTGAGGACAAGACGGCTCGTGGGGCGAATATTGCTAGTTTGACCGTCCCGTGGGGCGGGGGTGAGAACGCTAATGAGAACAACATCGGCGGTTATCATCTGGTTTGGTCGCGTGATCTTTATCAGGTTTTTACCGCGTTTTTGGCACTTGGCGACAAGGCGGCGGCTGAGCGGGCTCTGGATTTTTTGCTGAAGGTTCAGCAAAAACCGGACGGGAGTTTTCCGCAGAATTCGTGGCTCGACGGGCGGCCGTTTTGGGGTTCGCTGCAGATGGACGAGGTGGCGTATCCGCTGATAATGGCCTGGCAGCTCGGGCGGTTTGATAAGCCGACGTACGAAGATCATCTGAAAAAAGCCGCTGATTTCATAGTCAAAAACGGCCCCGCTACGCCGCAGGAGCGTTGGGAAGAGGAATCGGGCTATTCGCCCTCGACCATCGCCGCCGAGATCGCGGGTTTGGTATGCGCCGCCGACATTGCAAAACGAAATGGCGATACGGCATCAGCCGCCAAATACCTCGCGACTGCCGATGAATGGCACGCAAACATCGAAAAATGGACCGCGACGAAAACCGGCAAATACGGCGACGGCAACTATTACCTGCGCATCACCCAGAACGGCAAACCCGACGCCGGCGAAAAGATCGAGCTAAATAACGGTGCGGGCTCTTTCGACGAACGCGACATCGTCGATGCCGGCTTCCTCGAACTCGTCCGCCTCGGACTAAAACCAGCCGACGATCCACTGATCGCAAAATCCGTCAAGGTCATCGATCAGGTCATCAAGGTCGAAACCCCCAACGGCCCCGGCTTCTACCGCTACAACAACGACGGCTACGGCGAAATGGACGATGGCCGGCGTTGGAATTGGGATGGGAAATATACTGGAAAAGGGCGCCTGTGGGTTCTGCTTTCCGGTGAGCGCGGGCAATACGAACTTGCCGGATGTGCTCAGGCGACCGAGCGGTTTGACTACAAATGCATGGCCGGAAGCAATCGGCTTTCGCACATGGCCGCGTTCGCGAACGAAGGCCTGATGATCCCAGAACAGGTCTGGGACAAACCCGATCTAAGATCCCCCGACAAACAGTTCGTCCCCGACCTCAAATTCGGCGAAGGCACCGGTTCGGCAACGCCGCTCGCTTGGTCAATGGCCCAGTTCATCCGCCTCGCGACCAACATCAAGGCAGGAAGAAATTTAGACACGCCACAGATCGTTCGCGAACGGTACACCCAGAGGAATTAGAGAGGTTCAAACATCTCTTAGAATTTGAGAATGAGAAAGCAATCCGATTTGGAAGGCAAGAAAGAAGTAATGCGGAAATACATTGGGGCCAGTCGATCGCGGCGATCGCGCGGGAGACTGGGGCAAACGAGAATGTTCTGCATCGATGGAAGCAGAAGATGGTGGTTAATGAGTCAGGCGATCCCGACAAGAGAAGCTACAGATCCGGAAGCGGATTCTGGAGCTTGAGTTGGAATGCGAGATGTTAAAAAAGGTCGCATTCGGAAGGAACGAGTAAGCCGGTACGAGGCACCAACTACCCTTTTTCTAAGTCCCTATTTGCCAATAAATAGCGTGTTGACAACGATTTAGCAAGTCAATATTGTTTTGCATATGTCGCATATATCGCACTATTCGCACCTAGGGTGGATAGAAAGTGGAGGCCGCGCATGAAAATTGTCTGGCTTTCTTCGGTTGGCGTATGTCATACTATGGGTACTGGGGGTGATATTATGAAAATTAATTTTACAGAGGTTTCTTCGATTTAGACGGTTTGGTTCGGTAATGCGAACTGGATCGAGGTTACAATATGGACGGCATTCCTGGCTTACGGGTATGCCGTCTTTCTTTTGAGGCGCATGCACATATCCGAATTCGACTTCGAACTTCCCAATGAACTCATCGCTCAATCGCCGTTGGCCGAGCGTGCGGCTTCGAGGATGCTTGCGGTCAACCGGGATCAGAGTATGTTCGCGGATCATAACTTTTCTGATCTCCCGTCATTCTTGCGAAGCGGCGACGTGCTCGTTCTTAACAACACAAAGGTTTTTCCGGCAAGACTTTTTGGCGAAAGCGAGACGGGGGCGAATATCGAGATCTTTTTGGTCCTTGAACAGAGCAACGGAGAATGGGAAGTGCTCGCCCGCCCAGCTCGCAGGCTCAAGGTCGGGAAACGGATCGATTTTTCAGGCGATCTGTCCTGCCGCGTGATAGCAAAAAATGATGATGGCCGCGTATTTGTTAGATTCGAGACCGATAGAGAGTTCTATGAGGTTCTGAACGAGATCGGTAAAACACCACTGCCACCTTATATTAAGCGCGACACGACGTCGATCGATCGCGACCGCGAGCGATATCAAACTGTATTCGCGAAGGAGCGCGGAGCGATCGCCGCTCCAACCGCAGGATTGCACTTCAACGCAGGGATGCTCGAGCATCTTCAAGAGATCGGTGTCACCATTGCTGAGATCACCTTACACGTCGGCTACGGTACCTTTGAACCCGTACGAGCCATCGATCTGGCAGAGCACCGGGTTTCACCGGAGCGATATAAGATCTCAACTGAAACCGCAGAAGAACTTAACCAGGCAAGGGTTGATGGCCGCCGCATAATCGCCGTTGGAACAACCACAACACGCACGCTCGAGGATTCGATTTCGCATCATGACACTTTTCTGCCAGGCGAGCGTGCGGCCGAACTAACCATCACGCCGGGCTATAAATTCAAAGCGATCAATGGTCTGCTGACAAATTTTCACTTGCCGCAGAGCTCGCTTCTTGTTTTGACTTCAACATTTGGCGGTCACGACCTTATAATGAAGGCGTATCGGCACGCGGTGGCGACCAAGTTTAGATTCTACAGTTATGGCGATTGCATGTTGATCGTATAACTCGGATCAAAAAGCTGCCGTTTATTTTAGGTCTATTCTGTGGCGTTTCTCGAAACAATTCGAAATTTCTTCGTTCCCGGTTCGTATTACGAGCCGGAGCTAATAGTTCCGGCACCGACAATGGCATACTCGATCCGGCCCCTGACGGTCGAGCACCAGAAGCAGGTTTTAAGACTAAATCTGCGTTGTTTCCGAAAGGGCGATAATTACACGAAGTACACGTTTGATTACCTTCTGAGCGAACCTCGCACGCTCGGCTATCGAGTCGTCACGCCGACTGATGAAATGGTCGGTTTTGCGTTCGTTATGTTGAAGATCCAGAACGCCGCTCATCTTACGACGATAGGTATCGCCCCGGAGCACCGTCGCCGCGGTCTCGCCATCGACCTAATGCGTCATATCGAACACGGCCTAAAAAATCGCGATGTTGGCACAATAATGCTTGAGGTGCGGGTCAGCAACAGTTCAGCTCAAGATCTTTATAAACGCTGCGGCTATACGATAGTCCAGCGTGTAAATAAGTACTACTCCAATGGCGAAGACTGCTTCCTGATGATGAAATCACTCTATTAGAATGAGTTTCGCCCTTCCAAAGATCTACCCGATAACTGACATCACGATCTCGGGCCTCAGCCACCTCGAACAGGTGAAAAGGTTTGCTGACGGCGGCGCGGCTTTTATCCAGCTGCGAGACAAATACTCCTCGCCTCGTGAATTTTACGCGTCCGCCCAAGCGGTAATGGAGTTCGCAAAACCTCGCGGGATTAAGGTGATCGTTAATGACCGTGTGGAAATCGCTTTGGCGGTCGGTGCGGATGGCGTGCATCTCGGCCAAGATGATCTGCCAGTAGCGACGGCGAGGATGCTGCTTGGCGAAAAAGCAATAATTGGGTTCTCAACTCATTCGTTACCTCAAGCCGTAGCCGCATCCTCATTACCGCTTGATTACATCGCTATTGGACCAGTGTTTTCGACCCAAACTAAAAAAGATCCCGATCCGATCGTCGGACTAGAGATCGTTAGGGAAATTCGAACCGTGATCGACGAACGACCCTTGGTTGCGATCGGCGGAATCGATCGCAGTAACTATACTTCCGTTATTGAGGCCGGGGCAACATCTGTCGCGATCATAGGCGACCTATTGAAGGACCCCGAGACTATAACCGCCTCATTTAGGCTACTCGCCTCAGGCCCACACTGTAATAAACACTGTTAAAATATAAACAAAATTGTCTTGCATTTCTCGGCAGGTAAGCTCATAATATTTGAGAGGGCCGTTTGTGCGTAACGGTCGTCGCGGCTTCCCACAACAGAATCCCGCCCTTTTTTGTCAGAACCAGTTTCGGAGTAATCCATACCATGAGTTTGCTTGATATAGCGCCCATCATCGAACAGATGTTGCTCGTTTCCGAGAACGTCAGCGACCTTAACTTCTCGTGCGGACAAAAGCCGCAGGTCGAGATCAACGGCGTTCTTTACCCGGCGTCGCCGATCGGTTTGGGCAAGATGTCTGCTTTTCAGACTGAGATGATCGCGATGTCGCTGGTGCGGGACAATCCTGACGCAGCGGCGCAACTCGTAAAGTTCCGAACCGCTGACCTTAGCTACGCACTACCCGGCAAATGCCGTTTTCGCGTAAATATTTTCCAACAGCGAAACTCTTACTCGATCGTGATGCGAGTCATCCCGCACGAGATACCCACGTTTGAAGGTCTTCGACTACCGCAACAGCTCGCTGAAATAGCCGATATCAGGAACGGCGTTGTGCTCCTGACCGGGCCGACCGGATCCGGAAAAAGCTCCACGCTGGCGGCTATCATTGATCGCATTAACGAGACAAAGGCCTATCACATAGTGACGATCGAAGACCCGATCGAGTTTCTCCACACGCACAAGAAATCGACCATCAATCAACGTGAAGTTGGTGCCGATACGAAGGACTTCGCCTCGGCGCTGAGGGCCGCACTTCGACAGGCACCGAAAGTCATCCTTGTCGGTGAGATGCGCGACCTGGAAACTGCAGAGATCGCACTGGAAGCCGCTGAAACGGGCCACCTCGTCCTATCTACGCTTCACACGATCGATGCATCGAAAACCATCGACCGTATCGTCGGGCTCTATCCAAAGAACGAAGAAAGGATAATCCGAACCCGGCTTGCCCAAACATTCCGCTATATAGTTTCACAGCGTCTGATCCCGACCGCCGACGGTCGCGGTCGTGTGGCCGCTGTTGAGATCCTAAAGTCCAATCCGCGAACTCGCGAGTACATTGAAAAAGGCGAGACCGAAGGAAAGTCGCTACTCGACGCGATACGTGATGGTGAGATAGATGGAATGCAGGATTTCGACACCGTGATCCGCAGGCTGATCGAGCAAAAGGTGATTACGATGGAGGACGGGCTTTCTTTCGCGACCAATCAGAACAACCTTCTGCTCCACCTCAAGGGACTATCTTCGACCGAAGATTATGTAAAGAAACACACTCCCGCGAGCACTGGCAGTATGCCCGCACCAATGGCACCGCCTCCTCCGGTTGAGAATCCGGATTCCGTTTTAAGCATGATCGAGTAACAATGGTCCGGTGAGACGAACACGACACACTGAACCTAACCCTTTAACCCTGACAACCGGCCACTGGCCACCGACCACAATGATAATCCGTTGCGACAACTGCTCTGTTTCCTTACAGCTCGATGAATCGAAGATCCCGAGCGGAAATTTCTCCGTCCGCTGCCCGCGATGCCAAAATCTGCTTCGCGTACAGAAAGATGCTTCTGGCAAAGGGCTTTCAACGGTTGACCAACTAGCCGCCAACCAACCCGCCGCCGCTACTGCCGAGGGCTCGACTGATTTTGCGGCTAAGGAACATGATTTTCAGATCAATGCAGCATTGCGTTCGCTGATGGGAGCACTGCAGTCGGATAAAACTGCGGTTGAAGACGACACAAAGACTGAAAAGCCGCGGCGTATCCTGCTTTGCCTTGGTCAGCAAAAGGCCGATGAGACGGCAAAGATAATGGCTAAGGCCGGTTACAAAGTCTACGTAGCTCAAACCCCTGCCCAAGCAAATGAGCGGCTACGGGAAGGTAAGACCGAGATACTCGTCTTCTCACCTGATTTTGCAGCCGACATGGGCGGAGCAGCGGTCATACAGCAAAAAGCAAATGCGATGTACTCGTCCGAACGCCGTCGCCTCTTCCTGATCTCGCTCGAAGACAGCGGCACGACAATGAACGCCCACGACGCCTTCCTGCGAAATCTAAACCTTATCGTCAATACAAAGGACCTGCCGCAGCTGCCGCTGATCCTAAACCGTGCGATCGGCGACTATAACGACCTGTACAACTATTTCAATCGCGCGACCGGAGATCTGCCGATATAAAGGATTTGAACCAGCTCAACTCTGTAGACTGTGCGGCCTTTGCGTAACCCTTACGCCGAGGCCGCAATTATTTCAACCTAATTCATGGCGAGTTCGCACACAAGCATTTCTATTTGAATCCGAGCACCGGAAGGGCCGCTGCCGCCTATCGAGGTTTTAATGGCGAGATCGGTTTTTGCGATGAGCTGAAGAGCGTTTGCGAGCCGGTTCCGGTCGGCGCGCCTCGCGGCCGCAAGAAATTCATCCTGGCCCCGTCCAAAAAGCTTTACAGCGGAAGCGATCTCCTGCCGCGGAGCTGAGCGGTCCATCATCTCTTTTGCGATAAACAGACGGCGAAAGTTGTAAGAGATCAAACCGAGAAGAGCGAGCGGCTCGGCACCGTCATCCAGTATCTTTTTCAGCGTCGCCAGAGCTTGAGGACGCCGGCCAGCGACGAGATGATCGGTCAGGTCGAAATTGCTCGTTTCACGAGAATTCGGCACGAGTTTCTCGATCAAGTCTCGCGTCACGAGGGCCGTCGGCATCGCTGCTGCGGCAAGTTTTTTGACTTCATTCGCCGCACGCCGAACGTCCGAACCGACACGCGAAATAAAAAAGCGCAGCGTAATATCGTCGACCGTTGTTCCCGCATCCGCAAAGGCCTTTCCAACCCATTCTGTAAGATGCCGGTCGTCAAGCGGAGCAAACTCGACCGCGGTTGTCTTTTCCCGCAGATATTTGCCCATCTTCCGAACGCCGTTCAACTCGTCCGCAACAAGGATGAGAACCGTTTGCGGCGAGGGATTGGCTAGATAAGCCGAGATCAGCGGCTCGTGGTCTTCATTGACCGTGTCGCGAAAGCCCGTCTGCGAGATCCTCACGTTCTCAACACGGATCACACGCCGCGAAGACATCATCGGCAACTGCTCGGCCGCCGCGAAAGCACGTGGGAGGTCATCGGCCGACTCGAGACCAAAAACTGCCTCGTTGAAATCCCGAAAATCACCCTCGGCAAAGGACATGTCGGTTATCGTTTTAACAGCAAGGTCTCGAAGATAGGTCTCTGGACCAAAGACCGTATAGACCGGCGCAATCTCGCGTCGCTGAAGTTGTGCTTTGAGATCAGTTCGAGAAAGAACCATTACAGGGACTATTTCTTATCTTCCCTCACACCCATACCATTGACAAAAGCCGAGACCGCGGACTCGGCGAAGGCACGTGCCATTCGTTCGACTGCCGGGTCTTCTTCGTTAAAGAACGAGCGAGGGTCGGAGGAAAACTCGAACGAATCACGGAAGGTGAAGTTTTGATTGTCGTAGAGGATCTTGTTCGCCGCGAGATCTCGGATCGTCACAGCAACCACGATCGTCACTTCATAAACGCGTGCACGACCGCTGTTGTCGAGCAGGACACCTGTGAAGCTGAAGTCGCGGATAGTTCCCTCAAGCACGGCGTCAGCTCCCGTACGCGAGGACTGCACTTTCAAACCATTGCCGCGGCGGATGATCTCGCGGCTGACGGCCTCAGTAAACCGGGATTCAACTCGGTAACGAAGGCCCTTAGCCTCAAACTGAAAAGCAGGAACGGCGACGACCTTAATATTCTTTGGCAAGCCGGAGTTGGTCACCGGTTTATAGCATTCCGTAAACCCCGAACCGGCAAAAATGACCGCCGTTAAAAAAATGTATCGGAAATATCGCATCAAATATCAAGTTCCCTCGCTATCTTGACTGCATCGACCGTCGCCTTAACATCGTGAACACGAAGAATGCTAACGCCCTTCATTACAGCGGCAACCGCAACCGCAATGCTTCCGAAGACCCGTTCCTCAGGAGGAGCACCACCGAGGATCTTTCCAATAAAAGACTTTCTCGACGCACCAACTAGGAGCGGATAATCTGCGAGTTCGCCTTTGATTCTATCAAGTTTCGAGATCAGTTCTAAATTCTGCTCAGGCGTCTTGCCAAATCCGATGCCCACGTCGAGCACGATCTGCCCATCGGACACCCCATGGTCTCTTGCTATTGCAAGCGAACTCTGCAAACCGCTATAGACAGATGCCACCGCATCGGCAAGAGGCGGTTCATTGTGCATGCTTTCGAATGATCCCCTCGAATGCATCAACACGAGCCCGGCACCGCTTTTAGCGGCGACTTCAGCGATATGCGGGTCCCAGCGGAGCCCGGAAATATCGTTGATAATCTCGGCGCCCTCATCTATCAACGTCTTCGCCACGGGCTTTTTCGAGGTGTCAATTGAAATGGGAATATCGAACCGCTTCACGATCGCCACAACGACCGGCAGCGTACGCATTATTTCAGTCTCCGCTTCGACTCGCGAGCTTCCGGGCCGAGTTGATTCTCCGCCTATGTCGATGATGTCGACCCCTTCGGCGATCATCTCATCGGCCCGTCTGAGCGCAAGATCTATGTCGCTGTAAAGGCCGCCATCCGAAAAGCTATCCGGCGTTACATTCAGAATTCCCATTACTAGCGGGTATTCAAGTGACAGCGAACGCCGCGATGTTTGCCAGAACTTCATAAAACCCTATACGCATCGTAATAAGGAAAAAGGCAAAAGAAAGACCTCGTCTTTCTTTTGCCTTTCACCTATTGTCTTTCGCCTTTTCGTCACGCCGTCGCCGGATTGTTTCCAGTTATGGGCGGAAGTATCGGCTTGGGAAACGCACTCGTCGATGTCTCTTCGGACTGGGCGTCGTCGTTATCTACCGATGAACGACTACTGTCGTCAAGCGGAAGACCGGCGACAACACGCCGTATCTGAACTCCATCGAGCGTCTCGTATTCGAGAAGAGCTTCGGCAAGACGGATCATCGCCTCGCGATTGTTCTTGATTATGTCCTCGGCCAATTTGTACTGATCATTGATGATCTTCTGTACTTCCTGGTCGATCTTGATCGCCGTGTCCTCAGAATAATCGCGATGCTGAGATATCTCACGCCCGAGAAAGATCTGCTCTTCCTTCTTACCGTAAGCGAGCGGCCCGAGCGTGCTCATGCCGTATTCGCAAACCATCGCCCGTGCGATCTCGGTCGCCTTTTCGATGTCGTTTGAGGCACCGGTCGTTATAGAGCCGATAAAGACATCCTCGGCAATGCGCCCGCCCATCGACATTGCGATGTTGCCGAGCAAATATTCTTTCGTGGCAGAAAGGCGATCTTTCTCCGGCAGATACATAGTAAGGCCGAGAGCCATCCCACGTGGAATGATAGTCACCTTGTGGACCGGGTCGACATGGCCGACCTTAAGGCCGACGAGCGTGTGGCCGGCTTCGTGATAGGCGGTGACACGCTTTTCTTCGTCTGAGATCACCATGCTCTTACGCTCAGCGCCCATCATGACCTTGTCTTTCGCTATCTCGAAGTCGTTCATCGTAACGACCTTCTTATTGAAACGCGCCGCATTTAGGGCGGCTTCGTTTACGATGTTCGCTAGATCAGCACCGGTAAAACCAGGAGTGCCGCGGGCAATTACGTTTACGTCAACGTTCTCATCAAGCGGGATCTTCCGTGTGTGAACCTTAAGTATCCCCTCGCGTCCCCGTACATCCGGACGGCCCACAACGACACGGCGGTCAAAACGGCCCGGACGAAGGAGTGCCGGATCGAGAACATCAGGGCGGTTTGTCGAGGCAACAAGAATGACTCCGTCGTTCGACTCAAATCCGTCCATCTCAACGAGGAGTTGGTTCAAGGTCTGTTCACGTTCGTCATGGCCGCCGCCGAGACCAGCTCCGCGGTGACGTCCGACCGCATCGATCTCATCAATAAAGATAATGCACGGAGCATTCTTCTTTCCCTGCTCGAACAGGTCGCGTACGCGCGAAGCACCTACACCGACAAACATCTCGACAAAATCAGAACCCGATATCGAGAAAAACGGCACATTCGCCTCGCCCGCGATCGCTTTTGCCAGCAACGTCTTTCCGGTTCCCGGAGGGCCAACCATCAGAACACCCTTGGGTATCTTGCCTCCGAGCTTCTGAAATTTTTGGGGATCTTTAAGAAATTCAATGATCTCCTGCAGCTCTTCCTTCGCTTCGTCGACACCTGCTACGTCCTTGAACGTAACTCGCTTTTGCTGGTTGTTGAGCAACTTAGCTTTCGATTTGCCGAAGCTTAGAGCCTTGTTCCCGCCGGCCTGCATTTGCCTGAGGGTGAAGGCCAGGAATCCCATCAGCAGGATGAACGGCAGCAGAGTGATCAGTACTTGCCAGCCTAGTCCGCTTGATGGAGGCTCGGTCGTGTAAGACGTTTCCGGGCTCTCCTTCAGTGCAGCAAAGATCTCGGTGCGGGTCGCATCGCTGAGGTCGAGTTTAGTCGAGAATTTCTGATCACTCTTATTAACTAACTCAAGCGAATCCTGTTTTATCGTCGCCTGCTTAATATCCTTGTTGCGGATCTGCGTAAGGGCCGCGTCAAGCGGCAGCTCCTTTGGCGGCGGAGTCTGCTTGGTCTGGAGATACCAGACGAAGACGAGAGCACTCGAAATGATCATTAACCACAATAGAACTTGTTTAGCCTTAGAACTCAATTTACAGCCTCCGATCTGCCCTTATTTGGGCGTTTGCATTCGACTTGGATGAGCGTAGATTCTAGCGCGTTGTGCCGAAACGATTTACGCGCTCACCCAATCAAAGAGCCAACCTTCGATTCTAGTTGTCGAACCCCGTTTTTTCAACCTTATTATCGTCATAACGGAGCCGGCCCCCAGTTTTCAAAACGCGTCCGCCCGGAATCTCGACCGTCCGGCCGCTCTTCGTACTTAATACCAAACGCGCAACGCCTCTTATATGTTTCAGTCCTAATTGCCTCGTATTTCCTCTCAAATGCGTTAGCCAGTCCCGTATTACATCGTAAAGCTCAGATTCCCCGAGCTCTTTGATCTCTCGAACATTCAATTCGTCTACTGCGCCATTACGGTTTCCTTTCTCGTCCGCCGATACAGTTTTCGCAAGTAAAAATGAAGTGTTTGCTAGAACCTCGATAATGTTTGGATTAAAGTCCTCGAGCAGCGGCAGCAGTATCTTCCTGATCCTCACACGCTTGTAAGCGGTGTCGTCATTCATCGTGTCATGCAAATATTCGATGCCCGAGTCGCGACAAAAACCCTCGGTCTCGATGCGTTTGCACCATGTCATTAGCGGACGAACCAGTAGAACCGTCGAGTCATCCGATACCAACTGCCTAACGGGCCGCATACCGCTCAAACCGTCGGGCCCGCTGCCGCGGATCAGATTGATCAGAAATGTCTCAGCCTGATCGTTTATCGTGTGGCCTGTTACAACGACAGAAGCTCCTAAATTCTTTGCGGTGTTAGTCAGAAATTCATATCGTGCGTTACGAGCGTTCTGCTCGACATTCCCCATGGGAAAAGGCTTAGAGCGTCCCGCAGCAAACTCGACGTTAAGCTCGCTCGTTAATTTTCGAACAAAATGCTCATCTCGATCGCTTTCGTCACCACGAAGCCCGTGATTAAAGTGAGCCGCAACAAGTCGCAGCTTTAACTTCCCCGCTTCAACAAGCTGATGCATTGCCAACAAAAGACTGAGCGAATCCGCTCCGCCCGAAACTGCGACAACGACCGCTGCGTCTTCTGTAGGAATTTCGAGACGCCGCCATTCAGTGATCAGTTTTCGGACGAAATCATGCACTTTTAATCTGGTTGATACGCGGCGTGTTTTTGAATGAGCATTGTCAGCCGTGATGTGCAGACGAGTTTGCCCTTTTCGTTGGTAATATCAATTTTCCAAACGCTCATCGAACGACCTGAATGTACCGGCGAGGCTTCGACGGTCAGAGTTCCCTTACTTACAGCTCTAATATGATTTGCGTTTATCTCTATACCGACGGGCGTGACCCTTGTCAGATCAGCTCCGGCGACGACTCCGATCGAGGCTGCCGTTTCAGCCAGGTAGAGCGAAACACCGCCGTTCATGATCCCGACGTACTGATGAACCTTGGGCGTTAC
Organism: Acidobacteria bacterium Ga0077534; assembly: GCA_001464455.1. Taxonomy (GTDB): domain Bacteria; phylum Acidobacteriota; class Blastocatellia; order Pyrinomonadales; family Pyrinomonadaceae; genus OLB17. The sequence goes on along the minus strand of LNEI01000027.1, from coordinate 24,448 downwards.
TTCCATCTTAAGAACAACCCGCTCCCCCGATGCCTCGACGATCTCGATCCCGAGAAACCGCATCAATTCGTTATCAGCGACCTTCTTTAGCAGTTTTTCTCTATCCATTAAGATACTTTTTTGCCTGCTCCAGTGCCTCTGCGACCCTATCGGGCGACGTGCCTCCGATTGCAGATTTTGCTCCCAGCGTGGCTTTCAAGCTCAACGCATCCGAAACATCATCGCCGATCTCGAGCGAAAACTCTTTTAGTTCCTCGACGCTAAGCTCATGAAGCTCTTTTCCTTGAGCGATCGCATATAACACGGCCTTCCCGACTGTTTCATGGCCAGTGCGAAAAGGAACTCCTTTCTTTACGAGATAGTCAGCAAGTTCGGTGGCATTTAGATAGCCCTTCGTCGCTGCATTCAGTGTCCTATCTTCGTTTAGCCGAGTATTGTCGAGCACTATCGCCGCTGCTCGCAGTGAGATATCAACCGTATCGACGCAGTCGAAGACAGCTTCTTTGTCTTCCTGCATGTCTTTGTTATAAGCGAGCGGCAGGCCCTTGATCATCGTCAAGAGCCCGATCGTATGCCCGAAGACGCGGCCTGATTTGCCGCGAAGCAGCTCGAGTGCGTCTGGGTTCTTCTTCTGCGGCATCAGGCTAGAACCGCTCGAAACGGTGTCCGACAAGGTCACAAAACCGAATTCCGTCGAGCAGTAAATTATCAGATCCTCGGCAAGCCGCGAGAGATGGGCCATGATCAGTGAGCACGCCGCTGCGAACTCGACCGCAAAATCACGATCGGAAACAGCATCGAGGCTATTTGCCGAAACCGATTCAAAACCGAGCTCAGCGGCCACAGCCTCGCGGTCGATCGGATAGCTCGTCCCCGCAAGGGCAGCCGAACCGAGCGGCATAACGTTTACACGCTTCCGTACGTCGGCTAGTCGTTCACGATCGCGCCTTAGCATTTCAAAATAGGCGAGACACCAGTGTGCGAACATCACGGGCTGTGCTCGCTGTAGATGTGTATATCCAGGCAGAACGCCATCGCGATGCCGCTCAGCAAGCACGATCAACGACTTCTGGGCCTCCAACAGCCGATCAGAAATACCATCGATCTCATCCCTCAGCCACAACCTGAAAGCCGTCGCCACCTGATCATTCCGGCTGCGGCCCGTGTGCAGCTTCCGTCCGGTATCGCCGATAAGGTCGATCAGTTTGCCTTCAATAAACGAGTGGACATCCTCGGAACCGCTGTTATCAAAATAAGCCGAGTTCGAAACAGCGGTATCTCTTAGTCGCGTTAATCCTTCGACTATTGACGAACCCTCCGCTTCGCTGATCACTGCGGCTCGCCTCAAGCCGTTCGCATGTGCGATGCAGCCGCGAACATCCGCAAAAAACAGGCGTTTATCAAACCTGAACGAGTCATTAAACTCGGCAAACGTCGCGTCCGGCTTTTCGGTAAACCGCCCGCCCCAAAGCTGGCCATCTTTTTTCATCATCGTAATTAGTAACTAAAAACTATCCCACTACTAACTGAACAGACAGGCATTTCTTTACAAATCAGTAGTTAGTTTATAGTTACAAGTTATTAGTTATGGAGAAAAGAATCAACAAAGTGGTGCTCGCTTATTCAGGCGGGCTTGATACGTCGGCAATGCTTTTGTGGCTGAAGGAAACCTACGGCTGCGAAGTCGTCTGCTACTGCGCCGATGTCGGCCAGGGCGAGGAAATGACAGGCCTCGAAGAAAAGGCGCTCGCAACAGGTGCCTCAAAACTCTATGTCGAGGACCTCCGCGAAGAGTTTGTCAAAGATTTCGTCTGGATGGCCGTCAAGGCAAATGCTTTGTATGAAGGCGTTTACCTGCTCGGCACATCGCTCGCTCGTCCCGTCATCGCCAAACGCCAGATCGAGATCGCCCAGATGGAAGGTGCCGACGCCGTCGCTCACGGTGCTACCGGCAAGGGCAACGATCAGGTGCGGTTTGAGTTGACATACTACTCGCTGCAGCCGGACATAAAGGTCGTGGCTCCGTGGCGACATTGGGAATTCAAGGGCCGTGCCGATCTGATCGCATATTGTGCAAAACACGGCATCCCCGTCACCGCGACCGCCGATAAACCATATTCGATGGATCGCAACCTGATGCACATCAGCTACGAGGGCGGCATTCTCGAAGACCCGTGGGCAGCTCCGCCGGAGAATATCTTTCTTCTGACCAAATCGCCCGAAAACGCATCGAACACAGCACAGGAACTAACGATCTCGTTCGAAAAAGGCGAACCGGTTGCGATCGACGGCGAAAAATACGGAGCGGTCGACATGCTCACCAAGCTCAACTACCTCGGCGGCGAGCACGGCATAGGCCGCGTCGATCTGGTCGAGAACCGCTTCGTCGGAATGAAATCACGCGGCGTTTACGAGACGCCCGGCGTCACGATACTGCAAGCCGCTCACCGTGCCCTCGAATCCATCACCATGGACCGCGAGGTCGGCCGCCTGCGAGATTCCTTCGGGACCAAGTTCGCCGAGTCCATCTACTACGGTTTCTGGTTCGCTCCCGAATTCGAGATCCTAAAATCGATGGTCAACCAAACCCAGGAAACCGTCAACGGCGACGTCCGCGTCAAACTCTACAAAGGCAACGTAACCATCCTCGGGCGCAAATCGCCAAATTCTTTGTATCGAGAACGAGTTGTAACCTTCGAAGACGACGCCGGAGCTTACGACCAGATCGATGCGGAAGGGTTTATAAAGCTTCAGGCGTTGAGATTGAGGCTGAGGAATATGGAATAGAGGATATGTCTTCCGGGTAAAAAGAAGGAGGTAAACTATGAGTTGTTTGGGAGTCCATTTTGCATTGTCCAACGAAGAAATAGAGGTTCTCCGCCAGTTCGACACTGATGAGAAGAGGCTGGAGCATTTGCAAGAAGTGATAGAAGAACAATATATGGCTCGAGAAGATTCGCCCCCGCTCTTTGCCGAAAGTGACAAGGCCTGGGATGCGATGCATCGAATTCTTACAGATGGTGAACTGACGTGGGACGGAGGGGAATATCCCCTAAACCACACTGTGCTTGGTGGTGAGCCACTTTATTCCGGACAAGATTACATTATCAGTGCTAAGAATCCCGAACAGGTGAAAGATATTTCAAAGGCATTAATCAATATTGATCTGGACTGGTTTGCCGCAAAATATAGATTGATCGACCCCGAGGATTATGGATTTCCATTAGAGGCGGCGGATCTGGAATACACTTGGGAGTGGTTTGAGGGCGTTAGGCAACTTTATATAACTGCCGCATTAATGGATCGCTGCATACTTTTTTCCGCAGATCAGTAGAACGTGAAGCGATGGGTTTTGTCCCTCTACAATCTTGGCATCATATCGTCCGGACTCGCGATCCGAACGGACTCTTGGATCTGCTTGCCGACGATGTCGTTTTCCACTCGCCAGTCGTTCACACACCGCAGATCGGTAAGGCGATCACGAGGATGTATTTGACGGCGGCGTTGCATGTTTTCGGGAACGAGAGTTTTCGCTACGTTCGCGAAGTCATCGGTAAGAACGATGCTGTGTTGGAGTTTGAGACCGAGATCGACGCCATCCTAGTGAACGGCGTCGATATGATCCGCTGGAACGACGCCGGCGAGATCACCGATTTCAAAGTAATGGTCCGCCCGCTCAAAGGGATAAATTTGATCCACAATAAAATGGCAGAGCTGCTTGCGTCTATAAAATAGGTTACCTCGTCGGAGGCTATCGTGACTTCTTCTTCTCAAAACATTAACGACTCTGGGTCGTGTCCTAATTGCGGCTCGAATTTCGATTCGCCGTACTGCCCCGATTGCGGCCAGAAGCGAATCGACAAGCACGAGTTTGCGGTGAGTCACTTCTTCGGCCATTTGGCGCACGAATTTACGCATCTTGACTCGAACAAGATCCTTCGCACGTTTGCCGACCTAATATCCAAGCCTGGTGCTTTGACGAAGGCCTATCTGGGCGGAAAGAAGGGCCAATATATTAACCCGATCCGGGTCTATCTTACGGTAAGTGCGATCTACTTCTTTTTCGCCTGGGGGGCTCTAGCAACGGCGGGCGGCGGCAGTATCGAGGAAAATCAAAACCGCCCCTTTATGATCGAACTGGCGAAACGAAAGGGAGCAGAGCCTTCAGTCCTTGCCACTAAAATACAAGATAAAGCTGGCAAATACTCAGCCGTTTTTCGCTTCGCCAGCGTGCTGCTATCAGGCCTTTTTCTGATGCTACTCTATCGCGATAGTGGTAAGTATTATGTCGAATATCTGATATTTTCACTTCATTTTTACGCCTTCGATTTTCTTGCGAAATCCGTGGTCGCCGTTTTCTATCTTACTGAAGCTTATACCGGCCACACGACTTTTCTAGTTGCACGCGTCTTCTATTATGTCGCGGCCCTTGTATACCTCATCTTTGCCCTCCGGCGCGTCTACTCACAGGCTTGGTCAAAGACGATGTTGAAAGGCCTGGCTCAGTTTGTTTTCGAGGTTATTTTATTCATATTGATCAATGCTGGCGGATTTATGCTGGCGGCATTGCTTGTTTGATAGCAAGAAATTGCAGCCACTCAGCCTTGAGGTCGTACAAAAAGCCTCGCTGCAATCAGTGAGGCTTTTTTATTTGATCTAATTGAACCTACGATCCGTCATATCCTCAACGGCATAACGATGTACTTATAGTCATACGTCGTTTCGCCGGCGATGGACATTTGCGTTTGAGCGTTCGAATCTTTGAAGTCAAAGGTGATCCTAAGCGGAGCTTTGCCTTCGCGGGCCGGGGCGGTTGCTGCGGCTGAATCTCCTCCGGCTGGGGCTGACTCGCTTTCTGACGCAGCCATGAACACATCGCCTGTCGCGGCGTTGGTTAAGAATTCGAGCAGATACTGCCAGTTGAAGCCTAGCTGGACGGCTTCGCCGCTGTAGTCGGCCTGGACGACCTCGGTTCCTTCGCCTTCCTCGGCGGATTGAGCTGTTACTTCGATCTCGCCTTCGCGGACGTTGAGGCGGATCGAGCGGTTGCGGTCGTCGGCGATCAGCGACATGCGGCGGACGGCGTTTCGCATCTCTTCGAGGTCGAAGACAACGGATTTGTCATTGTCCTTGGGCATGACCATTTCGTAATTGGGGAACTGGCCGCTCAGTTTTCTCGTGATCAGCAATCTACCCTCGGTTTCGAAGTAGATGTGGTTCGGGTCCTCGCCAAACGAGACCTCGCCTACGCCGCGGGAAAGCTTGATGAGCTCGAGCAGGGCTTTTTTAGGGATGAGCGTGTCCATAACGGCTTCTTTGTCGTCGATCGCACGTTCGACATAGGCGAGACGGTGACCATCGGTCGTGACCATCTTGGCCGAGCCATCACCGATGATGAATTTGGCACCCGAGAGCGTAAAGCGGGACTGTTCGTTCGTGATCGCAAACGCCGTGTTGCGGATAAAGTACGCAAACGTCTCGGCCGGCAAACGAAGCGGCGTCGATTTGAACTGCGGTATCTCAGGGAACTGGTCACGGCTCACACCGGCGAGGCGATAGCTGGCACGTCCGGCTTTCATTGTGACCCACTCGTTGTCCTCTTTTTTGAAATGCACATCGCCATGCTCGAGAGCCCGTACGATGTCAAACAGCTTGCGGGCCTGGATGCAGATCGCACCCGACTGGATGATCTCAGCCTCGGCATCGCAGCGGATCGTGCAGTCAAGGTCCGTACCGACGATGCGTATCTCGCCCTCGCCGAGCGATTCGATCAAAATGTTCGACAGGACCGGGATCGTCGTCTTTCGTTCAACGACACCCTGGATATAACCCAATTCTTCCTTCAGTACGCTTTGCTTAATTTTGAATTCCATTTTTTACTCAAACTCTCCTGCCTAATTATATTTCATCTGTGATTCTATGCGCCATTTTCTAAAACTAATAAGAAACAATATTTAAGATAGATCTTAGTAGTAAGAATTAGGCCCCTGTGAATATGTGAAAAAGTCGCCTAAGCCCTTATAAAACAATCACTTTTCTATCCACAATCGCCTGTGGAAAATCTGTGGATAACTTAACCCGCCTGTGGAACCGTCTTGTTAACATCGATTTTCCACTAGTGTCCACAACCTGGTTCTCCGACATTCCGAGGAAAAGTGGAAATCACTATTCTAAAGTATTGCAGCAATTGAGTTTAACGTTACTTATTAGTCGCGAACGGATGTGGAAATAAAATTTTCTTATCCGTGTTAAAAAAACATTAACTAGCTGCAAAGATTATCAATTAGCTCATTTATCTGCTTGTGGAAAATCCGGTCTTCCTTCTGCAGTTTTTCGATCTTCTCGACCGAGTGCATCACGGTCGTATGATGCTTCCCGCCGAACTCTCGTCCGATCTCGGGGAAGCTGTGCCGCGTCAGCCTTTTACACAGATACATAGCGACCTGCCGCGGCATGGCGATACTACGCGAATTGCTCTTGGCCTTGATCTCATCAGCCGTCATCTTGAAATGCTCGGCAACTGTTCGCGTGATATGGTCCATCGTCAAGCCTGCCGGCCGCTCAGCTGCAAGGATGCTCTTCATCGACTCCTGTGCGAGCATTTTTGAGATCGGCACGCCCTTCATAGACGAGATCGCGACCAGACGTACCAGGGACCCTTCTAACTCACGGACATTGCTTTTGACCTTGCTTGCAATGTATACGGCAATGTCGTCATCCAGTTGTATTCCGTCCATGTCGGCCTTTCTCTGAAGGATGGCAACTTTTGTTTCGAGATCGGGTGGTTCAAGATCGGCGATAAGTCCCCACTCGAAACGTGAGTGCAGGCGTTCCTCGACCGTCGGTATCTCACGCGGCGGACAGTCGGACGATACGACTATCTGCTTCTGGCCGTTATGCAGCGTATTGAAAGTATGAAAAAACTCTTCCTGGGTCCTTTCTTTACCTGCCATGAACTGAACGTCGTCCATAAGCAGAACGTCGATCGACCGATACTTGTCGCGGAACGAGGATGTTTTGTTAAATCTGATCGCGTTGATAAGTTCGTTCATAAAACGCTCTGACGTGACGTATGCGACACGCATGTGTGGGCTTCGCGTTTTAATCGTGTTACCGATGGCGTGCATCAGGTGTGTTTTACCCAAACCTACCCCGCCGTAAAGGAAAAGAGGATTGTACGTCGAGCCGGGCATCTCAGCCGTTGCCTTGGCCGCGGCGTGGGCGAACTGGTTGCAGGAGCCGACGACGAACTTTTCAAACGTGTATTTTGAATTTAACCCGTCGTCGACGGGGTCTATTTCGATAATGCGTGCGGGTGAGTACGAGCCGGCCGCGATAGGCGTCACGGAGCGTTTCGGCGAGAAGAAGAAGTCAGCTTCTTCTTCCATGGAATCGGGAACCGGTTGGTCGGGGTCGATAGTCCACTCTATGGAAAAGCCTTCATGGCCAAGCTCAGCGAGGGTCTGAATAAGCAGATCGGTGTAATACATATACACCCAATCTTTTATCACCTGCCCGGCCCGGAGCGTTATCTTTCTGGATGCTTCGTCGAACCGTTCGCACTCGACCGGCTTAAACCAGGTATTAAACACATCGGAGCTGAGGCGTGGCCCGATGATGCCCAAAACGTCATTCCAAACAGCTACATTTGTAGAAATATCTTTCAATTTAATGGTGTGAAGGCGCTTAAAGCAATGGCCCTTCCAAGTTATTATTTTCAATGTCGCAAATGCGACCCCGGCGATAAAATTTCCTCATTCGCCGAATGACTAAAAGTCGTTTTGTTCTGGTGGTTTCCGTCCCCGTTGTTACGAAAAGCCGACGTAGTTATTGACAGTTTATCCACAGCTAAAACCGCTAAGCGCATAAACTTTAATTCAATGCATTAACTCTTTTATTATCAACAACTTACGGCGTTTCTTTTAATTGGAAACGGGTAACAGACTAACACGAAAGGCACAGCGGCGCAAACCGATATCCACAGCTTTTTTCTGAAAGTTTTAACACGAATTTAACTTCCTTTTATCGCAACAATTCGGGCCGAAATTCGCATGTGTTAGACTAAGAAATCCGTTCGATATTTGATCAAAAAATGAAAAAAAATGGCGAAAAAAATGAAAAAAAATTCGCATCAGGAGACAAAAACGCTCTCTCAGTGTCCGAGAGATTGAAAGCGGCCACCGAGGGTTTGATCTACATCAGCGAAATAGACGCTCCGTTCACTATTTTTGAGTCTTCGGATGAGAAAAAGATTTTGGCAGAGATGGAAAAGGAAGAAGAAGTATCCGAAGTTGAGTTCAAGAAATTCTTCGAGCGTTTGACGCGGAAAAGGGATTGGTTTGGTGAACGAGAGATCGCACGAGCGAAAAAATTCCTCGACCTGCAAAAGCTGATCGAGGAATCGCTTACTGACCTAAAGGTGTTTCGAATAGGCCGGGTCAAGATCAAGATAGTAATTGTCGGCCGTGGGGCGGACGGACAGCTTATCGGACTCGAAACCCGGTCGATCGAGACCTAGACTATTTCTCAGCTATCTTTCCGGCCCCGCTCGCGTTCTTTTTGACCGATGTCGGTGTGCCGGTGTAGAGGATCTTACTCGCGCCGGAAGCGTCGCCGTTGAGCGTTCCAGTTACGTTAACCGTAACAGTGCTCGCACCGCTTGCGTCGATATTCGCGTCAGCTACGGTCAATCGTTCAGCGTCGATCTTCGTCGCACCGCTGACATCGGCGTTCAGCTTTCCCGCCTCTCCGTTGATGTAGATCTTCGAAGCTCCGGATGAATCGACCGTAAGTTTTTCGCTCTTAACGTTGTTGACAGTTACCTCGGCCGCTCCCGATACATCGAGATTGTCGATAGCAGGAGCTGATACACGGATGCGGATCGGCGACGTCGGTTTGATCTTACGGCTGGTCTTAATGTGCAGCGTGCCGCCGCGAACTTCGGTCGTGACGTACTGAAGCAAATTGTCGTCGCCCTCGATCTCGACGGCGTAATCGGCCTGCGATGTTACTTCGACTTTGAAAACACCGCCGACATCGATGCCCTTAAAGTCGGTGACGGTGCGAGCCTCCGATCCAGCCTGGCCTGAACCCTTTACGCCCTTAAAATTAAACGAAAATGAGAAAAGCCCTTTCGACGGGGTCCCAAACGAAAAGATATTCGCCACCACGACACCGATGACCAGCGCGGCCGCAAAAAATAATAATCCGATCTTTTTCATAATTCCCTCCAAATGATGACGAGTTAGTCAGAAAGGCAAACGAGCGCGGCGAGACAAAAGTTCGGAAAAAAATAGCAGGCCCGCTGTCGAGCCTGCTCTTCTAACCGTCATGGATGGCTTTCTGCTACTTTGGAGACGAATTCGCCACTGGCGCCGGATCCTTCTTCATATTTGTGTTGTCGAGCTTTTTGACCGGTGATGCATCGGGTTTAGCCGGTGTTCCGGTCGGTGAAGTCACAGGCGAGGCCGCAGGCGACGCTACCGGGACCGGGCTCGATACAGGTGTCGGTGTAGCTGCCGGTTTGTTGGGCGTTTCGGGCTTATTCTCGCATGCGGCGAATATCGCCGTTGCAGTCGCAAGGGCGGTGGTTAACATTAGTTTTCTCATTGTTTTTCTCCTTTACGATTACGTGAATCGTTAGAAATTGAGCGAACGGGCCGTTCGCGGGCGTCAATTGGCAGCCGGATGAAAGTCGAACGTCTTTCCGCAAACCGACCTTTTAGACGAGACGGTTTGCCATTCGATATCCAACACTGCGCCCGTTAGAACGAAGTGATAATTAGAACTTGCAGAAAAAATTGCGGTACCTAACTACAAAGCGTTTTATCGACGTAAACTTTGTTTCCGCCTGCATTCAGGTAATAGCATCCACCCCGCGGCCCTTTCAAGTAAGTTTTGGCGGAAGGGCTTTTAGTGTCCGTGCTGAAGGAGGCTTTTGCTGGGTCGACCTTGGTTTCGGACGTTGGCCTTGGTTCAGGCGGCTTTGGTACTGTCGTCGATTGCCACGCAACGACCTGCCATCTGCCGCCACGTTTGATGAATGTGCCGGTGTTCAGGTTATTGCCGATGGATTTGGTTCCATCTGCCCTGGTCGACGTGCTTACGAGGCGAAAGGCGACGACTGCGGCGTTCCCATACTGTTGTATCTTGATATCTTCAGCGGTGTAGACGGTCTCAGGATCACCGGCTTTCGGTGCGGGAGCCGAGCGTACGCCTCGCATCAGCTCAGCCTTGTCGATCCGTGCCCCGGCTGAACGAGTGTAGATAAGGTCGTCGGCCCAAAACCGGTCGTGGATCACGGCGTCATTCTTGCCCGCACCGGCGAGAAATTCGTTGAGCAGGCGGGTCAATTCGCCGGCATCAGGAGAGGCCTGGGCACTAAAAGACAACGCCGCGACGAGGACGATCAATGCAGACAGAAAAAATCGCTTCATATTCACCTCACATTTCTTTGTACATTAACGCAGAAATGCTGATGCGTCTATTTCGCGGAGCTGCGACTACTCATACCGCAACGACTCGATCGGGTTTAACCGGCTTGCTCTGATCGCGGGAAGGACGCCCGCGAGAAAGGCGATCGTGCAAACTAGCAGCATAACCATCAGGATCGATGGGATGGTGAAGACGAACAGCGAATACCCCTCAAACGATTCGGCGTAGAGACTGAACAGCACCTGATTTGCGATCAAACCTACGACGATACCGGCGACCGTTCCGAGAACAGCTCCCCAGAAACCGATGAGAACGGATTCGAGCGAGAATATCGCAAATATCTTCCCGCGGCCCATGCCGAGAGCCTTTTGCAGCCCGATCTCTTTCGTGCGTTCGAGAACGGCGATGACCAGCGTATTGATGATGCCGAAGGACGCTGCGAGCAGTGCGATAAATGCGACGAGGCCCATGCCCACTTTGAATATGCCGATCGCATCATACGTCCGCTTCTGCTGATCGGCTATCGTCGAAGCCTCGAACCCCTTTTCCACGAACTTATTCTTGACCGTTTCGATGATCGCCGTGTCGTTCGAGGTTAGCTGAACCGTAAATCGTCCAAACTTTCCCGCTTTGCTCGGGTCGCTCTGGTCACCGTAGATCATCGACGCGGTCCGAGAATCAACGAATGAGCTCTCGAGCGTCATAAAGCCTTTTGTCGCGACGCCAACTATTCGCAGATTTAAGGTCCGCGGTGTATTATCAAACGCCTTGTATCCGATGGTCGCGTATTTTCCGATGAGATTTGCGATGTTTTCCTTATCCAGCTCGCGGGCGAGGCCGAGAGGAATGACGATCTGGCTGTCGCCACTGATCGTCTGTCCTACTTCAGTCTTTTGCCGAAGGCCCTGCGACATCATTGCAAGAGCGGCCTCGTACTTTTTAACACCATCTAGCGTGATATAGTCGGCGTCGACGGAATAGGCCGGTGTTATCGACTTGATACCGGAAATATCTCGGGCAGCAGCTTCTATTTGTTCAAGGGTCACGAGCCATGATGATGGATCTATCTCGGCATTTGGAAGCGTAACCGTTTCGTCCTTGTATTCTCGCGGAGCATTACGCCGTGGAGCGTCCTCGGGTTGCTCGATCTTGCGTTGAACAAAGAGAACGGCATCGCCCTCGATATTTTTGACCTGTGTTTCGACGTAGCTGCGAAGTCCATCACCGATGCCGTTGGTCATCGTCAGCGTGAACGAGCCGATGAATATCGCGGCGACGGTTAGAAACGTCCGCAGTTTGTTGCGAAAGAGGTTGCCGTTGGCGATCTTAAGAAGGTCTAAGAATTTCATTATGCAAGATCCTCCCCGGGTCGCTCGCCGACTATTCGGCCGTCTTTCATCTCGATAATTCGCTCGCACCGCCTGGCGAGGTCACCATCGTGGGTGACGATGACGAGAGTAATGCCCTTATCGCGGTTCAGGTCGAAAAGCATTTTCTCGATCGCCCCGCCCGTATTCGAGTCGAGGTTGCCCGTGGGCTCGTCGGCGAAGATCACCTGCGGCTTGCCGACCAACGCACGGGCGATACAGACCCTCTGTTTCTCACCGCCCGATAGGTCTTTCGCTTTCTTGTCTGTTTTGTCGGTTAACCCGACCGCCGCTAGTGCCTCTTCCGCCTCGGTCGTCATTTCGTAGTCCGAAGCTCCGCGGATGCGAAGCGGCAGGACGACATTCTCGAAAACCGTGTCACGCCCGTTGAGGAAAAACTGTTGAAAAACAAAACCGAACTTTTCGTTACGCAACTGATTCTTTTCCGGTTCGGACATCGTCGACGTATCATCGCCATCGACGTACACATAACCTTCTGTTGCGCCATCCAGACAGGCGAGCAAATGCATCAAGGTCGATTTGCCGCTGCCCGATTTGCCGACGATTGCGACACAATCACCTTTCTGTATCTTAAGATCGACATTCGTCAGGGCATTGAACCCGATGCCATCGCTAACGTAGGTTTTTGACAGCCCGCTTGCCTCGAGCATCGGGCGTGCGTGAGAAAGGTCCGGCCGCTGGCGAATCTCTGCTATCGGGGCTGGTGAAGGATCCGGATAAGACGCAGGAAACGAGGTGTTATTAGCTGGCTGAGCAGCGGGTGTAGGTTGCTCGATGAGAATATCCGGACGCTCAGCCGAGGTTTCAGGTTCGGGGGCTGGCTCAGTCGGAGCTTCGACAACTGGTTCTACCGGCTTTCGTCGCCGAGCTGGTTTTGGCCTTTCTAACGGTGGTTCCAATATAGGCTGCGATCCCAAAGGTTCACTTTCTGCGACGACCGGCGGCCGCTCAACTTCCTTAACAGACTCCGGTTTATGATCTTCCGCCTTCACTGGCGTGAGCGATTCGCCGTAGAGTTCCGTAAAAAGGCCTGCTACGGCGAGCTTGTCTTTTGCTTCGCGTTCTCGATCGACTGTGGCACCAGTGTTCTTATTGAATTGGACGCCGTTCTCTAGCGTCCAGAAGGCACGATTAAGCAAAGCATACATCGTTACGATGCGTCGCTGCGGTTCTGGCAGCCCGAGTGCATCCATGACCGCGTTCGAGTAGACTTTGCCGTAATGAGTACCAAACCAGCTGGCCTTTATCCGCCCGATCGCCTCGAGCGGATCTCCCTGAGCGAGAGCGTCCAGATCGACCAGGCCTGAAAAGCGGCCTTCGTGGACCATAACGTTCTTCCCCGCGATATCGCCGTAATAGGTATATGGTTTGATACGGTCGAAATACGGTCTATATTCGGTAAGGACTCGGTCAAACACTTCCGATAACTGCCTATCAAGCACGCCCGTCTTCGTTCCCCATCCTTTTACGACGCGGACGACGCGCTCGACCTCGGCCGACCACGAATCGACCAGATCGCGGTCGTCACCCCAAAGTACGCCGAATTTGCCGTTGTTCGGAACCGAAGCTAGCTGACGAAAAACATTCGCTACCTCGCCCCCGATAGCGGTCAGCTCTTCATCACTCAAGGTATTTATTATCTCACCAATGTCGGTTCCGGGCAGTTTGCTTTGTATCTGAAACGCCACGGGCAGCCACGACTTCGAATAATCCGAAGCGAGTATTTCCGGCACCCGGATCCCTTTTGAACGGAAAAGCGGAATGTGGTTTTGCGAGCCCAGCAAGTATCGAGGCTCTTCCTTGAGCCGAAAGATGTATTCGCGTTCACCGACCGAAACTACATAAACATCGTTGCAAATACCGGACGTCATCCGCGTGACGCTGCTTGGTGCGGCTCCGAATTCCCGTTGTGCGATCTTAGAGATCGCGTCGTTGTAGTCTTTCTGGGTCATTAAACTTTAGTTTCCGTAAATCGATACGGCATTTGAGTAAGCGCGATAGATGGGTTTGGTAGGTTTTTCTGCCGAAACAAATTCAGCATCGAAGTGTTTTGCTGCGCACAAATGAAGAGCATCCATAGCCCCCAGCCCAAATTGCGACGCGAGATCGAGCGCCGGAGATACTAAAATTTCGGGCGGAACCCAATGGACGACCGTATCGAAAAATTCGGTGAAGAATCTAAGCTCCATCTTCTTCGAAAAGAACGCTGCAACCGGAATGATCTCCAATTTCAGGAATTCGCTGGCTACAAACTTAAAATTACGATCGTTAAGAATCTGATGAGCGCGCATTCGGCGGGCCAACGTTTCGGTCGTCGGCTTTCTAATGGCTGTCAACAACACTGACGCATCGATAAATCGAAACTCATTAACGGCCATCGTACACAAATCCACCACGTCTCATCTGTAATTCGCGTTCAAGATCTTCCTCACTCATTGGCGGATCGTCCGATGCGTCGATCTCGGCGACTAGATCCATAAGCGTACGTCCGAGACGCGTTCTCTCATCTGGCGGCGGGATTGGCGTCAATTTTGCCTGTCGAACGATAAACTTTTCAGGAATCTCTCTATTTATCTGAGGCATATCTGATCCTTTTGATTTACTAATCATAAATCCAAACGAAGAAAATCGCTAAAGGTTTCTGATTTCGCCTGAATCCTAGTTTCCGAAAACAAAAAATTGCAGTGCAGACTGAACCACTCCTATTATCAGCCCGAATAAAGCTCCAAACAGCTCGATCGTGCGCAGATGTTCTTTGGCAACAGACATAACCAGCGACTCGAGTTTCTCCGGAGGATAGTTGTGGATCTTGTCGCGGACCATTCCGGCAACATCAAATTCCGCGACAGCGTCGGGGAGCTTTGCATGGACGGCAGAGATGATCGCGTCGGTAAGCGAAGTGCTTGCTTCACGCAGCTTTGCCTCAGGGATGTGGTCGCCTAGTTTGCCGATCGGTTCAGACAGCAATTTGTCGATCTGACGGGCGAGGATCTCGTTGATGATATTTGAGGTCTCTTCGCGGGAAATGATATCGAGCAGGCCTGTGGCGAGCATTCGCTTGAGCTTTTCCTCGGACTCAGGATGGATGATCTGCAGGATCGCGTCGATGCTGTGAGGGCGGAGTTTATCGAGCGTTTCACGAAGATATTTTGAGATGCCGACGATCGTTTCTTCACTCTGGAGCTGACTGAGCGCGACCTTTGTCACTTGCTCCTTGAACCGAGCGAGCTGTTCCGGAGCGACCGCACCGATCACGACGGGAAGCGGTTTCGCGAGGGCATTGTCGATGCTTGTTCCGATAAACGAGCGAGCTTCCTCGACGAAGAACGTGCCGCTCAGAGCTTCTTCGATACGTTTCGGCAGGCTGTCGTTGACGAGATCGTCGACCTCGCCGATCAGCGTTTCGCGTGAGACGAATATCTTTTTAAAGAAGGAGAGATTCTCGTAATAGTCGTGGACCTCACGCTTGATCAGCGAGCTGATCTGGTCGCGAGTCTTCTCGGCCGCGGCGATGTCAGCTATCTGTCTGATCGCGGGCTCGATCTGCTCGTTTGCCTTCTCCTTTAATAAATCGATCGCGTCGTCCGTGAACATTTTGCCGAGCGGAGTTTCGGCGCTGAGCAGATCATCGATACGGCGGCTGAGAAAATCGCGAACGTTCGTCTCAAGCCCCTTCGACCTGACGGCCGTACGGATCCGTTCGTCGAGAAAGCCTGTGATCTTGGCAAACGCCTCGTCATCGACCACCTCGGAAACGCGTTTTCCGAGCACGTCATCGACACGCCGCGTGACAAAACCACGGATAGTCTCCAGCGATTCCTCGCTCTTCAAGACCGAACGAATATGCTCAGCCAGCTTTAATTGCAATGCCGAGATCGCATCCAGGATCGGCTCACGAACATTCTTGGGCAAAGCCTCGATCAGCGACGGATAATCCTGCGAAAGAATATCGCTCGTGTACGAATCGACGACGTTCTGTATCTTGCGGCGGAGAAAATCGTTTCCGGTGAGCTGCTGAATGATCGTGTCTTTCGAAACAAGCTCCTCACCAACCGCTTTGCCGATCGCGTTCGCCAAACGATCGCGATGACGCGGGATCATTCCCTGAGGGAAAATGGTAATGCCAAAAAGCTTGACCGGCAGCCGAGGTCGAAACAACATCCGCACCGCCAGCCATGCCCCCGCATAACCGTGGCCTGTTGCAAAAAT
Organism: Acidobacteria bacterium Ga0077534; assembly: GCA_001464455.1. Lineage (GTDB taxonomy): Bacteria > Acidobacteriota > Blastocatellia > Pyrinomonadales > Pyrinomonadaceae > OLB17. The sequence continues at coordinate 8,417 of LNEI01000027.1, read as the reverse complement.
GATCAAAAGGGCGATCTGAACCCAGATGTTTTTGAAGACAGGGGCGAGGGAACTGATGATGTCGTTGAAAACTTCCATCTATAGGAAACTGATCGTTGCGAAAGCCCGCGCGTAAGCAAGGGCGAAACACGCAACTTGAACGTTTCGCCCTTGCTCACGCGCGGGCTTCTGCATTTAAAAGATCTGAAAGCCCTTCGACTTCAAACAAAACTCCGCAAACTCTGCTAACCAATCATGACTCGCGCTGTAGTTCTTCCATTGCTCGTCGCCATCACGGTGCAGGGTCATATCGTCGGGTGCGTCTGTTATGCTCAGATCGCCGAAGACCCGTTTGTTCGGCGCGAGCTTTGGCAGCCATTCCTTTTGGATCCGGGTCCCGATCTCATGTGCATCCTCAACCGAGATCTTCACGCCCGTCGCGTTATAGTTCATCTGCCGCAATTGGCCCTCGCCGACAATGTCGAGGCTCCTGATCACCTCGAGAGCGGCTTTCCAGTTCCATACGTTCGCGGTGAATTCAAAGTTCTCGCTGCTGAGATCGGTCAATGTGAAGCTCATATTTGTTTCCTATAAAAATGCTAAACGGCAAACGCGTGTTTGGTCAATGAGATTCAGCCTTGAACACGATATAATTTGGCTTTTAGCGAAATGAAGCATCAGATCCCGGTCAGGATAATAGTTTTGCGGCCTCTGGCCGGTGTATCGATGCTCGTCCAGCGAGGGAAGGACGAACTCTTGCCGCCGAGTTCGAAGTCTGCCGAACAATTGGTTTTTGATTTTGAACTAACCGTTGACACAACGGAATCGAGGCCAAACTTCCTCGGCAAGTATGCCCAAGGCCCAAAAGATGCGCGGTTTGTCTACGTAAATTCCGGCACGTACGTGGATCAGCATTCAATGTATGGCCGCCGGGCGAAGATATCGCTGATGAATATCACGGGTGAGCAGATACAAACCGTCGTTTCGAAAGCAGGCACAGTTCTGCAGACCGAATTCGAAGGCATCGGCCGCGACGGCGGGCCGACTTGTGCCAGCGTGAAAGGCATCGAATGGAAGGTGGCAAAAGCGTGAATTTCGAAAAATACTTGTCACGCATCGGCCTAGATCGCCGTAACCGAGCAAGGCAATAGGGCGGAAGTCGGCATATCTTCGGAGAAGGATTTTAATGATACTTTGTCACGCGAGTTTGGGATTTTTCCTTTCGCCGACGGGACTCGAACCGTAAGGAGAGTAGAATGATAAATAAGCAGTACAAAGCAACTATCTTAAAAGGTGGGCAGATCACAATTCCGGCCGCCATCCGAAGGCAACTCGGACTGAAGCCAGGACAGAAAGTTCACCAATATATTCAGAGCGGAAAAGTATTCCTGGATTTTGATTTGCAGAATAGGTCAGTCGAACAAAACCAAGACCCTAAGAGGAAAGACTAACGGATGTCACAATCGATCTCATACGCCGACGCAGGCGTTTCTATCGACAATGCAAATCTCGCCGTGGCGAAGATCCGCGAATACGCGCGCTCGACTTTCAACGAACGCACGCTGACCGAGATCGGCAGTTTTGGCGGGATGTTTGCCGGAGCGTTTCCGAATATGTCGGAGCCGATATTGGTGGCGTCGGCGGATGGAGTCGGGACAAAGCTGAAACTGGCGTTCGATACGGGAATACATAACACGGTCGGGGCCGATCTCGTAAATCACTGCGTCAATGACATTTTGGTACAAGGTGCGAGACCGCTGTTCTTCCTCGATTATTTCGCCACCGGCAAACTCGAACCGGAAGTCACAGCTTCGGTCGTGGAAGGCATGGCGCGTGCCTGCCGCGAAAATGGCTGCGTCCTGCTCGGCGGCGAAACGGCGGAGATGCCGTCAATGTACGCCGACGGCGAATACGACCTCGCCGGTTTCATCGTCGGAGTCGTCGATAAACCAAAGGTCATCGACGGCAAATCGATCACGCCCGGCGATGTCGTTCTCGGCATTCCCTCGACTGGCCTGCAAACAAACGGCTATTCGCTCGCCCGCAAACTCTTTTTCGAGGTCGGCGGCTACACACCCGATTCCTACATCGACGAACTCGGCACCACTGTCGGCGAAGCCCTGCTTGCAACCCACCAGAGTTTTCTGCCCCAGATCGGACCGCTGCTTGATGAAGTTTCACAGGCGGACAAGAGTGTCCGCGCTCCGCTGATCAAAGGCCTCGTCCACATCACCGGCGGCGGCTTCCTCGAAAACATCCCCCGCATCCTGCCCGAAGGCGTCTCCGTAGAAATCAACCGAGGCACCTGGCCCGAACTTCCCATCTTCGGCCTAATGCAGCGGCTAGGAAACGTCGATGAAAAAGAGATGTTCCGGACGTTCAATATGGGGATCGGGATGATCGTGATATGTTCCGAAGAAAAGAAGGGAGTTGTGAGAAGACAGCTTGGCGAATCCTTTGAAATTGGGGTGGTAGTAGAGGGATCAAAGTCAGTTGCGATCATATAGTGTCGATGGAATTCATAATATTTGGCATAGCAGCAATCTTCCTTTTGATCGGCTTCTTCTTTTACGACAGGATAAACAAGTTTCAGTACCAGAATTACCGTCAAATCTGGGATGGTGCGGGACGCGCAAGGGGGTTCTTTTGGAACGCTCCTGAATCGAATTATTTTTCTGGCTGGATTCAGATGAATGTCCGACTACTAACCTGGACGTTCTCGACCGAAGATTGGATGAGGAATGAACCGAGAATTGTGAGATCCGCTTTAGTGATGAGGTTTTGTTTCTTCAGTTTCTGGCTACTGTTGATTCCTTTCGTATATTTCGGATTTGCGGCTAAGGAGATTTGAGGGCTTCGGACTAGCCATATACCAAGCGGCAAAGCTACACGATCTCAAGATTGCCGAATTTGCTCATAAGCCTTCTGTAACTGAGGCAAAACCTCTCGGAATTGTAATATCAGGTCTTCTGTTGTTCGTATCGGTTCGCTAAACCATATTTGGTAGACGCCCCAGCGTTCATCGTCTGGTGGAGCGATCTCTTCGAGTTTACCTTCGCCGACATCCCAGACGAGTCCAGCTCGGGTACCGTCCGGGGCGACGACGTAGGCGTCGCCTGAGTCACAGCCTTCGGGGTCTTCGTATTCCGTGATAGCCCCGAGGCACCAGCCGCCTGTTAGCGTTTCGGGTACGATCGGAAAACCATGATACACCGGAGCCCAGTCCGGCCTTGCCAAAAACGCTGGCAAGTCAGGATCGTTAGAAGCCGCCGTCTCGTCAAGCTTTATCGGTCGTCCGTCTCCATCGCTATTTAAAGCTTTTTGCTCTCTCATATCCTTTTGTCGATAATATGAAATAACGTTAAAGATAAAAAATCCGTACTACCCGTCTCTTGCTCGGTCCAAGCCGAAAATAAGCAGTCATAACCGCGTTCGACGCATCTATTGGTACATATGTCAGACGATCTTTTTGGCTCTTACGAGAAGAGCACGATCAATTTCAAATCGGTCGCGATCGGCGTTGCGGCGTTTGTTGTCTTGGTGTCTGCGGTTTACGGGGCGGTTCAGTACTTTAAGCCGGAGCCGCCTTCGGTCGACGACATTGTTGCCAAAGAGATCCGTGACAACACGGTGATGCTGCTCGACTATCAGCGGTTCTCGGGCGAAGAGTTCAGAAAGCAAGTGCTCGGCCGTGGCGTCCTTCACAACTACATCAAGGTCAACGACGAGGCATTTTTCAGCTATCCGGAATCGGACGATGCCGAGTTTTCTGAATTTGCGGCGAAATATTTCGTCGACCCGTCAAAACTCGAATTTGGCAAGGAAAGCGACGGCATGTTACGGATCGGCGACTATAAGATCCCGGCCTCGCCCCAGGCAAAGTGGTTTTTCCGCACCAAACTCGCAAACATAAGGTTCGACCCGAATCAGACCCTCTCATTTCCATACCCCCAAACGGATTACTCCCTTAGCATGAAGGAGATCAACAACTTCATGAACAATTCGGTGGTTTACGGCGGCCGCTTGATCGCGCAGCAGGGCGAGCGAACAAATCGGCCAATGACCGTCTTCGCTAATCACGGCATTATGATCGCAAAGGGCGAAGAGCCCTCGCTCAAGCGACTGACAGATGCATTGTTAAAGGACGTAGGCCCGGACCGTGAGACTCGCATCCAGAGGCTGGTCGATTTTGTCGCAAACGAGATCGAGTACAGCTACACAGAAGCCGTCGGCCGCCGCGAAACCCTGAAAAGGCCGAATGAAACGCTCATGACCCGCAACGGCGACTGCAGCAACAAGACCATCCTGCTCGCCTCGCTTCTCGAGCAGATCGGCGAGGAATACATCCTGCTATACTGTCCGCAGCACATAACAGTCGCGGTGCCTATGGGCAATTTCCCTAACGAGAACAAGGTGGATTTTGAGTTCGACTCAAAACTATGGGCTGTAGCCGAGACGACCGTCCGAGGCTTTCAGGTTGGCAGGTCAAAAGTCGATAGGCCCGAGATACTGCAGCTTGTAAACTACGTTCAGGACCCGAAAAGTATGGACATCATCTACGATGTAAACTCCGGCGAATTCCTCAAATTCCTATGAACATCGGCATCCTCATCTCAGGCCGCGGGTCGAATATGGTGGCGCTCGTTGATGCTGTGAAAAGCGGCGAGATACCTGCGTCTGAGGTCGTTGTCGTTATCAGCGATAAGGCCGACGCCGGCGGGCTGGTGAAAGCTCGCGACCGAGGTGTCGAGACGGTGGTGATCGAACGCCACGGGCGTTCGCGTGAGGAGCACGATGCCGAGATCATTCGCGAGCTGGCCCGACGCGGCGTCGAGATTGTCTGCCTGGCCGGATACATGCGGCTACTTTCGCCCTCTTTTGTGCAGGCTTTCCCAAACCAGATCATCAACGTTCACCCAAGCCTGCTCCCTGCGTTCCCGGGCCTCGATGCCCAGCGGCAGGCCTACGAAGCCGGCGTCAAAGTCACCGGCTGCACCGTCCACTACGTCGACGAACTGCTTGACCACGGCGAGGTTATCTTGCAACGAGAGGTGGAGGTTCTGGACGACGATACGGTTGAGACTTTGTCAGCCCGGATCCTTGAGCAGGAACACGTGGTATATGTAGAAGCTGTAAGAAAAATCGCTTCTTTGTCGCCAACGGCGACAAACATTAAAGCCTAGGGTGTAGCGAGAAAACGAGCGGAACCCTAGGTCTAGCCAAATAATCGTATCCGTCGCTGTAGGCGACGAACACAACACGCAAGTCGCACGCCTTCAGCGAGCCTGATAATATGCCATTTACCTAGGGTTTCGCCGAAGCGGCTTCACCCTAGGCTTTAATGTTCGTCGCTGTTGGCGACAAGATGACATGTGTCTGTAAGACTAAACCCCAGACAGCACGCTATTTAACAGCACGCCTATCAAATCGGCGTTGCCGGAGGTTCCTTGATCGTAGCTTTCGTTGCCGGCGAGAGCATCGCGGTAGCCTTGTTCATAGCCCTCGCTCAAGTACCTTCGGTTTTCCCCGACGCTAACCGAATACGGGTCGCAGACGCCGTTTTGATAGGTGTACGGGTTGTTGTATTGGTCCTCTGAGTAGCCGTATTGTCGTGCATTCTGGCCAGCGACGATGCCCTGATCATAGCCCTGCGTCAGAAAACTACCGATCAATCCCGAGATAAACTCATTCTCACCCGTGTACTGCTGGATGATCTCCGCGATAGGCAAAGATCCCAGAATGCTGCTCGCATCAAGACCCGGCTGGTTGTACGCATACTGGTCGTCATAGCCATAGTTGTTGTACGACGGTTCATACGCGTAAGCGGGCTGGCGATCTTGATAGCTGTACGGGTCGACGTTCGTCCGTGAATTACGCTCGACCGGATAGCCGGAATAGAACGAATTAGAATTGCCGCCGAAGATGTTTGCGATCAGTACCGGCAATATCTGGCTTTTCCACGACGAACCGCCGTTGTAGTCCGGATAATTTGCGTAGTAGTTATTGTCGTACTGATACACCGGTGCCGGATACCGGTTGTACTGTGTTCGTGCCGCACGTCGCTGATCCTGTTGATAACGACGCTGTGCCTTCGTCTGCTCCTTGATGAAACGCTGCTGGTCGCGGATCAAACGCCTATTGTCAAAGCCGCTCATCGGCCTGCCGTTCCACCGCTGGCCAAAAATGGTTCCGGGTGCTACGTAGACCACTGGGCGATCGTTGTTTCGGCGTCGGTCGCCACGATCACGGTTCTGATCGCGGCCGCGGTTTCCGCGGTCACTTTCATATTGCTGACGTCGCGATCGCTGGTCGCTTTCCCACTGCTGCTGGCGCGAGCGGCGGTCGCTTTCCCACTGCTGGCGGCGTGAGTTTCGGTCGCTCCACTCCTGTTGACGCCGCGATGCGTTATCACTGGAACGCTGCTGACGTCGCGAATTCTCGTCGCTTTGTATCTGCTGGCGTCGCGATTCGCGATCGCTGTCACGCTGCGAGTCGCGGCCACGGCCCCGTTCGCCGCCCCGGTTTCCACGCTGATCGCCACGCTGGCCACGATTCTTTTTTCGGTCGTCATCATCGTCAAATGCCGCCGCCATATTTCCGGCCGCTGCTGCCTCAGCCTGATAAAACGCACCCACACCCAAAACAATTGCCATTAAGGCCAATACCTGCGAAAGCTTTGTAATCTTTTTCAGTAACATAGATCCTCCAACTGCGAGATGTTTCTGACATCAAGTTCCCTTTTCTAACAAGGCTTAGGTGCAATGCGCGTTCCAGTCCAGTAAAACCGGCGTTTTGGAGTTTCTGATGTGGTTTGTGGAAACGATATAGGATACAAACGCGCCCATATCGTGAAATTAAGAGGGATTTAGCCAGAACAAGCGATGCCGCCGCGTTGGGCCTACTTATTTACGTGATCGTCTTCTGGGATGATTGAGAGCGCGGTTGGATATCTTAGCGGTTCTTAGATTTAGGATAAGGACACCGTCGATGTCTATCTCGGCATCGGTGAATTCGAGGGTTTGGTCTATCTTCAGGCCGCATTCGGTCAGGAGGCGATAGGCCGAGATCTTCTTGCCGCCGTGGCGGCCCGACTTGTTTGCCGGGTAAGCGTCGCGTATCTTGAGCCCGGTCGGCTTTAGCCCGATCACGTTATTCCCAGGGTCGTACAGCAGCTTAAACGCCGCCGGAGCGTCCAACCGCTCATGAGCCACGCGGTTCATCACGATCGTCCCCTTACTATTCATCGTCACATACAACCCCGCCCACTGCGCCCGAACGCCGTCACGCTTTATCTCTTTCCAGTTCCTTTTCATCTTAGGCTACCTCTGGAGCGACGAGTGTATCATACAGAAACATATTTGCATAGATGAAATAGGCGATGAGTGCGATCGCTACTCGGAATACAGCGGCAATAAAGCGTGCACAAATAGACGATTGCTGGCATTGGTGAGGCGGGAGGGATATTCAAAATAAATCTATACCGAACAGGAGGCGTCCGGTCTGTTCTTTTGTCAGAAACTCAACGCACCTCAAAACACCTAACATGTGTTATCCCTCGAGGTGCGCTTGACATCAACGGCGAACTTCATAGATGACCCCCCTGACTTTTCCAAGACTGATTATTGCCGTTTTATTAAGCCCTTCGTCCTAGCAATTTCTTTCGCAGTGAAGACGATACCCCTTTGACCAGACACGACCTCAAAATACTCGTCAATTCTAAATTGATTCTCGGGAGCGTGAATATCCTTGGTCGTCTTGACCACCAGTGCATCGGCAAACGTGCTTTGGTCTAAGGAGTTCTTCTTTAAGAAAAGTAAATACCGATGGCCTTTTTGGAGCCAGACACCGTGATCGTCTAACTTCCCGGTACGAAGAATCTTCACCGTCCTTAGTTTTTTACTCGAACTGGTACCTTTCAACCATTCTTCTGCCTCGAGTATAAACTCAACGCCAAGGTCATAGTCCTGCGATCTTGGTGAAGGGGTGAGTAGTTTGGTGCTATTAACGACCGGCGACCTCGATATTACTGACCCGACGATAACTGCATCACTTTTCCGATAAAGTTCCTCAGGACTTATAGACGAAGTTTTTACTTGGGCTCCGGCAATCGTGCAAAAGCAACACGCCACCAAGAACAACATCAAAATTGGCTGCATATGCCTCCTTAGAACGTCCGGCCACAACTAGATTGATAAACATAGAATGGAGCGATCTGGTCCGAAACTGCGAGTGCTGGAGTTTCAAGAGCACCCGCACCCAAAGTCTGAAAGAACAAGAAAAAGGGTCAGTCATGCAATATTGCAATTCTTTCATTCTTCCTCTATCATATCCTCACTCAACCGCATATGCCAAGAAAAACACGTATCGAGATCGAGGGTGGGCTTTATCATGTTATTACTCGCGGGAATGGCCGGAGGGACATTTTTCATTCTCGAGAA
>LNEI01000026.1 GCA_001464455.1 Acidobacteria bacterium Ga0077534 | reverse complement strand
CCCGCCGGGCTGTTGTCCGTGATATTTACCGCTGCTCCCGTGTAGCTAACCGTCGTTCCGCTTCCCGGAGGAGGCGTCGGCGTTGCCGTCGGGGTTGGGGTTGGCGTTGGGGTTGGGTTCGGGCCGCCTCCGCATGAGAAGACGAGCGAGAATGCCCTGACCTGACCCGTATCGATGCCCGCGTTATCGCTGACATTTAAGGTCCACGTTCCCGCGGCCGCCTGTCCGTCGAACGCACTTAGTGGATTGTTCGGCGAGAAGGTACCTGACGGGAACGCCGCACCAGTTCCTCCGGCAGTATTACAACCGGCCTCGACCGGCGGATTTCCACCGTCATCATCGAGCAGGATCTGGGCCAGATTGTTATTGTTACATCCGGCGGCGCTTGTGGGCACACCCGGACGATCGTAGAACGTCACGGCCGTACCCGTCGGTGATGTCAGCCTGAATATCAGATCTCCGACCCACGAGTGTGTAACGCCGACATTCGGATCGCCGGCGGTCGCGCTTGGCGTACCGTCGAATCGGAAATTAAGATCGGAAATGGTACACGTCGCACCCACAGCGATCGGGATGTTCACGCCCGCCGGAACGTTATCCGGTATGGTAACCGCCGGTCCTGTATAACTGACCGTTGTTCCGGGGCCCGGAGGCGGCGTTGGTGTTGGCGTTGGCGTTGGCCCGGGCGGCGTCGGGGTTGGGGTTGGCCCCGGCGTGCATCCTGGCAACCCGGTTAGGTTGACCGTATATTGTGCACCCTGACTTGCCGGGCTCGAGTTCGTCGAGAACACAACGATGTCGAAATCGGTGTTCGCCGGAACCGTCATCTGGAATGTTGTGACAGTCGGCGGGTTGCCGCTGCTGACACCCGGATCGCCGAGATATCGAGCCGCATTGGTAATATCGGCCGCGACAAACGGTGCCCGGAAGCCGGCTACCTGGACATTGTTAGTAGCCGTTCCCGCTTGGTTGATGGTCAGGCTGACCGTCAAGCAAACCGGTGACGACGATGTGTTGGTAAAGCGATGTGTGTTGTAAATGAGGTTTGCACCTGCGAACGGACCGGGGTAGTTCGCTACTGCGCACGTCGTAGCCACACCACCACGATTCAGGCGAGACTGCAATACTCCTGTAGTTCCACCAACGGGTGCCGTACCGAGAACGCCCGGCGCCGCACACGTTCCACCCGGAGGTGGAGTTGGTGTCGCCGTTGGGACTGGCGTTGGTGTTGCCGATGGTACCGGCGTTGGTGACGGCGTTGGAACGCCAGGACACAAGACGCACGTTCGCGGCGTGATCACCAGCGAGAATCGGCGCATCGATCCGGTATCTACGCCAGCATTGTCGCTTACGTTGAGCGTCCAGGTTCCGTTTGGATTCTGGCCATCGAAAGCAGAGAGCGGATTATCCGGCGTAAAGTTGCCACTAAGGAACTGGCCGGTCGTGCTGGTCACCGTCGATAGGGCAGGGAAACCGCCCTCGTCATCAAGGGTAGTGGTACAAATGTTCTCACGCGTACCGCCGCGGCGGCTCATAATGACCACCGAGGTTCCGGCGGGCGAGGTCAAACGATAGGACAGATCGCCAATGAACGAATGATCCTGCGCCGCTGCCGTGTTACCGACGGTAGCATTGCATGTCCCGGCGGGATCGGCATCGAACCTGAAATTAAGATCCGCGATCGTACCGTTGAAACCGGAAACCGGGAACGGTATATTGACGCCTGCCGGCACGTTGTCAGGCACAGGAACGGCCGGGCCTGTGTAGCTGCGAGTCGCAGCACCACCACCCGTCGTACCTGTCGGCAGAGTGTAAACTACGCTACCGAGATTGCTGGCTCCATCGACGTGTGCCACGGTTGCCGTGATGCTGGCTCCGCAGGTCAAAAGAGGATTTGCGGTAAAGGTGAAGTTTCTGCTCACAGCGGCTCCACCGGCGGTTATCACACCATAGGTCTGGGCGGCACTCGGGCTGGTTACGCCACCTGTTGCCTGGAGCGTTCCAATGTCGTTTGCTGTGTTGGCTCCACCGACATTAAGCACGGGTAGAGACACGGTTACCGTTTCGCCCGGATCGATAACGCCATTCGCGGGCAGACAGCTTTCCGAGACCAACGTTGCGGTTCCGGCGCTAAGTACCGGATTGCCTCCCAATGTGATATTGGCGTTGGAGGTTCCACCGGCCGTAACAGTAACCGTTGGGCTTGATGTTCCTGTTAACCCGAGTCCCTTATTTGCCGAGAGGGTATAGGTCCCTGGCGCAACGGTCATCGAGTAAGTTCCGGGAGCTCCCGTTTGACGTTGAAAACCGCCGCTCGCCGTCACATTAGCACCCTCAACGGCTATTCCGCTTGCAGCCAGCGTGACCGTTCCGGTGATCGTGCCCTTTTGAGCAGGCGTACAGCTTGGGTAAACAAATTTACCGATGCGGGTCGTCCAGATCGCCGAACTCGTCGCCCCGTAGTATTGCTGTGTGTACCAGAATGTACATTCATCCGCCGGATCGACGCTCATCGAGCTGTAGTCACCCCAACGGTTGCTCGTGCTGGTCTGCGAGCCAAGAGCATCGAAGAACAACGCTTCACCCTCATTCAGCGTTCCGGCCGGTGCGGCCCCGGTGCGGCCCGCGATCTTAATGTCGGCATTTTGTCCCGTTCCCGATTGGCTGAAGCCGATCGCAATATTTCCGCTGTTGTCCTGAGCAATGCTGCCCATCCAGTTATTGAGACCGCTCGCCCCATTGCCCGGAGTGAGATTGTGCGTTCCCTGATCGCGAACCGTGAAGGTATCACCCGTTCGCCGCATTTCGAACCAGCGAATGCCGGTCTGATACAGTGCCGCGGATGTCGGACTGGATCCGCTGACGTTAACGGCGAAACTGCCCGTGAAAGAGTTTACCGGGCTCGCGAAGGTACCGAGGTTTCGATATGCAAAACGGTGCATCAGACGGTCGGATATCGAATCCAGATTCGCCCCGCCGCTTTGCTCGATGTCGCCTCTACCCGTCGGCTGTCTGGCATCGAACGGAGCCAGAGGAACATCCGGCAAAACGGTCAGAGCTGAGTTAGCGGGCGTCACAAAATCAGGCACCCACTTGTAAAAGCGGATCCCGTCGGTCGGATCGCCAAATTCGTCGGCACGATACTCACCGATCACCTGAGCCATGCCGGCCGGCGGTGGAACGACGCCGTCAATATCTGTCGGGAGCAGACCGCTCGCTCCTGCATCGATCGGGAAGACATTTCGGTAGACCACCGATGTCGTCGGATCGCCTAGCAGAGCCTTGGGACGGTCCTGGCTCATGATGCCCGAACCTAAAAACGCTGTGCCAGCATTGTTGAACTGGTTGAACGTCATGTGATACGCATCCGGCCATACGCCTACTTTCGGGTAATCGTTGATAACGCCGCCCGGGTAAACGTAGCTCCACACGTAATATGCTCCGGTCGGATCGTTCGTGACCGAGACAGCAACGCACTGGAAACTGTTCGGATTGGCCGCGACTGCAAACTGGCTCAAATGCCAGCGATCTGCGAGCGGATCATACACTACGATCGGGTCACCGTCGTCTCGTGTTCGGCATGGATCAGCTGCGGGCAATGAGGCAAACAGGCTCTGCATCGCGAAGGTAGCGATTACCGCTCCCGTGTTCTTGTTAAAAATACCGACCGCTGTCGCCCCGGCATTGTTGGAATTTGTTGACTGAACATAGTGATTCGGGCCAACATCGCCGACCGTGTCCGGCGGCAGAACTGTAGAAGCGGTATGCGTAGTACCCTCAAAGGTCAAGATAGGTGTCGGCATCGCCTGAGGGGCGTTAGCTTCCGGTCGGTTATTCACCAGCGGATCGAGGAAGGGGCCATCACCGGCGCCTTTGTCCGGAAAAGTTTTCTTGATCGTCTTAGCGTTCGTCCGGTTGATGTCTTCCCTTAGAATGTCGCCTTCGGACAGGCCCTTGTCGCGTTGTGCTTGTTTCCTGATCTCTTCGCGTTCCTTCTTAGTAATGACCTCATCATCATTAAATGGCGGCAGATCACGAACAGGGCTGGTTATGGCAAATCCTGTCGGGTCGACCTTTACGATGCCGTTCTCGTAACGCGTCTGCGTTCCTTCTGTACCGATCGGCTCGCCGGACTTCGTACCGGATGAGGCGCCGAGGTCGCTGTTATCTGATTCCTGGGACGATGCCTGCTCGGGCGTTCTCAAGAAAATTCCAAGGGCCAAAAACAACACAAAAAAAGGCAGAAGGATACGCAACCCTTTGCCTGACAATAGTTTCCTCATCGCCGATGCTCCTAGTTTAAAGCCGTGTTGTCTGGACGAAAGATCGATCAGGGTGCAGCATTTCCGGTAAAAAACCGGGAAGTCAATACCATCGAACATCGTTGATCAGATCCAACGATGACAACCACAGCTAATTGAAAAGTCTAAGTTTTGTACGAAAGCAACAATACGTTAATTGACTCACACCCCAAAGTCAAGATGCCGCGAGGTTACTGCATTTTTGAAGGAAGTTCAAACGAGGTTGGTGGTTCTGCAGGGCTACTGAGTCACGCTGACAAACCTCTCAATAGCATTGTGCGTTGTCAGCAAAATGCTAGGATTTGCGACATGCAAAAAGCATAAGGCTAAAATAGCCGCCGGCCACACCCAGCCCGGAGCAGCCAGCCGAAAGCGCTTGGGGTCGACAGGGATCGTTCCATCAGCCAGCATTAACAACCGCCGGACCCGGTCATCAACCTCAGACCCCTCTTCCCCCAGAAAATGCAGGGCTACAGATGATGCAGTGGAAGCAGGCGTGATGCGGGCAAGCTTGACGATAGCGGACGCGAGCTCGACCGCAGTAGATCTTTCGCGCCCAGTCGCATATTCATCGGCAGCTGCCTCGATGTTCTTTGCCCATGCCTTGTCCATTTCGAGCCCTATAGGCAGCAGCAAAGTATCGCGAGCGATCCGCAGAACCGAGCGCTTGAGGTTGTCGTTGAAGTGTATGTGTCCTTCCTCGTGAGCGATCGCGGCCTTTAGCTCGGCAGTCGTTAGCGAGTCGAGCGCCTGCCGGGCGACGAATATGCGTGGCCGAAAAATACCAACGACCGCAATGACCGGCAACGGATGCTCCATCTGCAGCACAGGTACACTCGCCCCTTCGACTTCGATCTCAGATGCTGTAGCCGACCAGGACGATTGCAGCCGGCGGGTGATGAGCCATGTTCGTACGACGCGGATGCAAGTGATCAGCAGAGCAATGCAGGACAGTCCGGCGATCACCGCCAACTTTAATGTGACCACCTCACCGGACTCCGCCGGATCAGGCTCGTGCAAAATATACGCCGGGACGACAAAACCGAAGACGAAGACAAAAGCGGCAAGGACAGGCCCGACGCGAAGTGCAAAGATCAATTGCGCCCTCGTGTGCGGCGACAGCGTCTGTAGACGGTGAGAGATCAGTCTCCAGACAAGCGTCGCCACGACCGCCGCAAACAAATTTGCGAAAAGCAGAAATGCGAGTTTTATTGAAGCTCCCAGAAAAAAGTACATTCAATCGCCGTCGCTCCGTAATTTTTCCAATTCCTGCCGCTTTTCGCGCACAAGCCGCTCGAGATCATCGAGAAGTTCGATGTCACGCTCGCTGACAGACTCGACAATGCATGCCAGGACAGGTTCGACCGGGCCGGTCGCTGTCTCGAGCAGTCGGCCGATAACGTCTCGGGCTAAACTGTGCTCCATCTCTTCGAACGAATATCGGATCCGGTATAGGAATGCCCGCCCGTCTTTTCGCCGTTCGAGCAGCCCTTTCTTGTAAAGCCGATCGAGCGTCGTCATTACCGTCGTGTAAGCGTAAACATCGCCGAGCGCCACGTTGACGCTGGTAACATTTGCCTCACCAATGTCGCGAAGTGCCAAAAGTGCCTTGCGTTCCAGCCCGCCGAGTGCCATTACTATCGCATCGGACAGGCGTTCGCCTCCACGCAATCTGATCCCAGTTGAAAACATAAACTCAGTATAGAAGAAATCGTCCTATGGTCAAGAATATTATCTCCGCAAACGAAAAAGGCGACCCGAAGGCCGCCTCTTCGAAGGACGTTCATTTCAACGTTACTGGATAGGCATAAAATCCATATCAGTTACATTGTCGATGACGTTGACCAGACGAGTCGAGTAGTTGTAGCGGAGCGACTGGACCGCGAGGGCCTGTGTCGTACCAACTTCTACATCCTCGAAACGATAGAACCCGAATGAGCCGGTCGTGGCCCTGCGGATGTTGCCCGAAGCATCGGTCATCGTAACCACGGCGTTTCTCAAACCGCGGCCATCCGAGGTAAGAACGCGTCCCGTGATCTCGACACCAGCCGAGGTTGCAGGCAGCAATTCGATGCCCCAGCCGCCCTTGACTTCGCCGCGAATGATCTGCGGAGCATTGATCTCAACCGGTCGTGCGACACCATTGTCGTCACGGATGTAGAGAGACCAAGTGCCGTTGGCGGTCGTGTTAGCAAAGTTGCCAAACAATGTCTGGCTATTTGCTCTCGCGATCGTACAGCCTGGCTCAACGTATGGCCCAACCGGAGCAGGAGCCGGGAAGTTCGAAACCGGGGTTTCGCACGTCGTTGGCTTAAAGATACCGGTTACGAGCGGGCCAGCGTCTGGAACCACTGCGTTTGGATAATCAGCGAACGTGAGCGTTACCTGACCGGCTTCCGTGACCGCGATCGAACCGCCTACGTCGCCCATGATCATGTACTTAGCACCATTCGGGCCGACGAGCAGGACGTCAATGTTGTCCGGCAGGTCGTGGTAGAGGTCGTAAAGCGTAACGCGGATGCGGAAAGTGTTGTTTGTCGCACCTGTAACGTTGATCGTCGCCGGATACAAGCTTGACGGGCCACCCTGAATGATCGGGATCGCATTGGTATTGCGGAACTGGTTTGCCGTATCGTTGATCGTCAAAACAGCGGTTCCGGGCGTACCAACACCCGTGCCTGCACTTGGGTTGGTGAGCGAGAGGTTTACTGTCTCATTCACATCCGTCGCGATGACATCAGGGCAAAGCGGGACATTTACAAACTGTGAAGTGCTGTTCGCCGCAAACGTTACCGTCTGAGTGGTGATCTGGTAATCAGCAGCTCCGGTACATGTCGCACCGCCAGTTGCTGTTCCTCCAGCTACCGTGCTGAACGTTACTGTTGAAACACCAGTGGTTACACCCGTGCGGTTGATCGTGATCCTAGCGGACTGCGATTCATCGTCACGGAAGGTAGCCGCACTAAAGGCGACGAAGGTCGTCGGAACCGGCGTTGGAGTCGGCGTCGCGGTTGGCGTCGGCGTTGCCGTTGGAGTCGGCGTAGGCGTCGCGGTTGGCGTCGGCGTTGGTGTTGGCGTCGGCGTCGCAGTTGGTGTTGGGGTCGGCGTCGGCGTTGGTGTTGCGGTCGGAGTTGGTGTTGGAGTCGGCGTTGCACCTGCAACCGTGTTTGTATCGGTCGCCGTGTTGTTCGCAGGGGTTCCGTCAGATACGCCTGCCGGGGCTGCGATCGTTGCCGTATTTACCACCGTGCCCGAAGCACTAGGCGAGATGTTAGCAACAACCGTGAAGGTGGCAGTACCACCTACGGGCAAGCTAACCTGCGAATTGATATTTCCCGTTCCGTTCGCGGCCGAGCATGCTCCGCCGTTCGCACCGACACATGTCCAAGTTGCCGAAGCGATACCTGCAGGGAAGGTGTCAGTTACCGTAGCTCCAACGACCGGATCTGGGCCGGCGTTGGAAGCGACGATGGTGTATGTGGTCGTGCCGCCCGGCGTTACTGAGCTAACTCCGTCTGTCTTGGTGATTCCAAGGTTCGCGAGCCCACCGTTTGCGGCAAACTGGATGGCCATTCCGTCCATACGTCCGCTGCCGTCACCGACGACACCAATGATCGCGGCCTCACCAGTGGTCAGGTTGATGCGAGCAAGGGTCGGCTCGTTCGAAATGTTTAGGATCGCGTAGGCGATGTCGGTACCCTGCTGAATGTCAAAGGCTCCGAAATTAGTCGGGTCGACATTAAGCGGGCCAACGGTGAACACCTGTCCGGTGTTCGGCGAAGGGTTTCCGCCTAAACCACCGATACGTACCAGCGTGTTGCGGCCGGCATCGATGCCATAGAGGGTCGTCGAGGTAGCTCCAGGCGTATTGTTCGTATACGCGACGTGATTGACCGTTGGGTTGACACCGACGCCCGGGTCTCCCGCTACATAAGCAAGCGGCGTGTCGGTTCCAGCGAGGGCACCCGTGGTCGGGTTCAAACGACGGTTCGTATCAGCGTCTCCGGCCTGACGGATCAGATCGGGAACTGGATTGAAATCAGTTGCAAAGAATGAGTCTGCAGTCGTCGCGAACGTGGTGTTGGGGGCTACGAAGGTCACTTCGCCGGTGGTCGTGTTGATCGTTACAACACGGTCGGTTCCAGGGAAGCCTCTGGTCGCAACACCGTAAAGAACACCATTCGACGGCCGGATATCGATCCCTGAAAGGAATTCGCCGTTCGCGATATCGATTCCCGTGACTTCGACATCAAGCAAAAGCGTGCCTGGTGTGTTCGCGTTAAAGCTGATAAGACGGTCGGTCTCTGCGTTGTACGCAAAGATGACCGGGTTTCCCTGTATTTCAGACGGGCGATATTGCTCGGCGACGCCTGTGGGCTGCGCAGGAATGGACTGGCGCTCCATTTCTTCGTCCTTCATCCATCGTGCCAGTTTAGCCGGGCTAAGTTTTGAAATGTCCTGTCGGACTGAAGCTTTTTGCTTGCCCGTTTCATCGGTACGCTGTGCACTAATGCGCCAGCCCAACACGCCAAACGCGACAAGGCTCAGCATGACGCTGAGCAACACAAATGCTTTTCGATTAAAAGCAATAACCGACCCGTTAAGTTTTCTCATGATTCTTATTCGAAACTCCCTAAAATAATAAATGCCGTTACGGCAACAGTTGTCACGATCTTCAGAAAAATAATAATTGAATTGGTGTTTTCTGAGAATCTAATTTCCGCTCGCAGTCTAGCTATCCTAAGCTCCCGCGGCGGCGGCATATTGATAAAATTCTATTTAACCAGCAGCCAAAGCGAACTCCAGTCCTACGTTATTATCAAAAGCCATATAAAGCAGGGCGTAAAAGTACTTTGATTATATTCTGTCGTTTACGGCTACGTCAATGATTTTATCGTGTGTTTAAACTTTATTAAGTTCGAATACCTTCAGAAATCAAGCCGATTCGTCGGCGGGCCTCACGCTCAGCAGCAGAATGATCGCCGTTACCGAGATGCTCGCACTGACGATAAAGGCAGTAGGAGCTCCGTAGCTGGTCCATAGAATACCAAACAGCAATGATGCCGGAAATACCGTAATACCGAAGGCTAGGTTGAACAGTCCGTACGCGGTCCCACGTTTTTCGTCGGGAACCATGTCCGCCACAAAGGCCTTTTCGACCCCTTCAGTCAGGCCAAAATATATCCCATATACAATAAATAGAAGCCAGCACTGCCACGCGGAACTAACAAAGGCAAAGCCGAGATAAACAACCGCATAAACCAGCCAGCCGCTGATTATCAGTGCCTTACGGCCAAACCTGTCCGAGAGATCCCCGCCGACGAGCGAACTGATGACCTTGCTAAAATGCAGGGTCATCCAAAGCAGCGGCAGAACGACCGGCGAAATACCCGCCTCTGCAGCCCTCAGCAGAAGAAATGCATCAGTTGAATTTGAAAGCGTAAAAACCGCGACCACTACAAGGAATCGTTTGAAATCGCCGTTGAAACCCTTCAGTGAGAAACTGAGCGGCTCAGCAGGCATTTCTTCATGATCCTTTTTATCCCTGACAAAAAAGGCGATGATCAGCAGCCCGATGATGACAGGGACCGACGCAAACAAAAAGACCTGCTGATACTCGAGTATCGTTGGATTCTGCGTATCGACGGCAAAAATGAGCAGGAGTAAAAATCCGAGCACCGGCCCAAAAACTGCACCCAGATGATCGGCTGCCCGGTTGAATCCGAATGCGAAGCCGCGTTGATTACGCGGTACGCTTTCGGCGATGAGGGCATCTCGCGGTGCTCCGCGGATTCCTTTTCCAGCCCTGTCCGCCATTCTAACGACCAGCACCTGAGGCCATGTGGTCACAAAGGCCAGTAGCGGACGCGTGACTGCGGCCAGCGAGTAACCGAGAAAGACCGGCAGCTTTCGTGAACGAAAGCGATCGCTGACGTAGCCGGAAACGAGTTTGAGAAGGCTCGCGACCGATTCCGCAAAGCCCTCGATGAGGCCGATGGCAAAAGGTGAGGCTCCTAGACTGAGAGCGAGGAATGCGGGAAGCAGCGGATAGACTATCTCGCTCGACGTATCGTTAAGCAGGCTTACAAAACTGAGGGCGATTACGTTTCGCGGAAGTTGGCGATAACGGGACAAGCGTCCGGTCGATCTGTCGGACGCTTGTTCCGCCACTTTATGAACCTCTTACTTTTGCCGGACGCGGACGCTCGACCGATCCACGGCCGCTGAACGCCCACAAAGCGATACTTCCAGCCACCGCAACGGCCATGATCACTGCCACGACCGCGATGCGAAATGCCATCTTCACGGTCCGCTTGAGCATCTTGAACGCGACATACGCGACCACGGCAAATATCAAAAAGAAAGCGATCGCCGCAAAAATTCCGACGCCGCTGCCTATCGTCGACACATCAGCTAATAAGATCATTACGATCTCTCCTCGGTCGCCGCTAGTAGGGCGTCCATATCTTCGGCCGAAAGCTCTTCGGTTTCGGCCGGAAGTGCGAATTCCTCGTCCGCCCAGGCACCAAAATCGATCAGCTTGCACCGCTCCGAACAGAACGGCCTAAACTCATTCCCTGTAAATTCTGTCTCTTTCCCGCACCGCGGGCACTTCACGATAGGCATAAGAAACGCTAGGATACCAAAAGACAGGCGACGGTTGCCATTATCGTGTGCCGACCTTTCTTCTTTGCGATTTCTTTGCGTACTTAGCGTCTTTGCGTGAGACAGCCAATCTATTCACGGAAAGTCGCAAAGAAGACGGGGAAAAGTCGTGAGATAATCGTGATCGTCGAACAATTGTCGAAAATCCGACGTACATTGCGATAGAGATTTGCATCAAAAGGTATCGATATGAGCGATTACAAAGAAAAATTTGAACGCTGGCAGAAAAAAGCTACGGAAAAGTTTGAAGAGATCGACGCCCAGCTTGGCCTGAAGGACAAGATCGAAGGCGGCGCTCGCGTTGTCGTCGAAACCGCAAAGACCGGTGCCGACCGGATCAAGACCGAAGCCGAAAAGACCGAAGTCGGCAAACGCGCCGTTCAGGTCGCCGAGGACGTTGTGACGACCGCCACGGGAACGGCCAAGACGGCATGGAATGTAAGCGAACCGCTGCGGGATGCTGCGACCGACGCCGGGGCAAAGGCCGGCGGTGCCGTTGTCGATGCCGCCGGGCGGGCGGGCGATTTCATCGAGGACGCGGCGGATACCGTCGGAACAAATGCCAAGCGCGTTTCGAAGGTCGTCGGGTTTGGTGCCGGTTTCTCATCCACCATCGAGTCGGCGCTCAACACGGCGAAGAAAGCTTCGGACTGGGTGCAGGCAGACCCGCTGCGAGCTGCCGCGACCGGAGCTTCGATGGCGATAGGTGCCGGGCTCGGCGTCGTTTTTACCGGCATCAGCTCGCATTGGCTACTCAATTCGGCGATCCCGACCTACTCGGTCAAAAAGATCGCCCAGGAATTCGACGGGTATCTCAAACGCCGCGAAGACATGATCGAAAAAGGCCAGCTTTCCGAAGCAGACTCCGAGCGCATAAATTTCGAACGCGACATCGCCCGCCGTATCGGTGCCCCAATGCTCGGAGCCTTCTCGTTCGCTTCCGGCGCCGTCATGATGTCAAACGTCCTCAACCCCGCCGCCGTCACAGGCTTTCCGCTCGGCAACATCATCGGCGGCAACCCGCTCCTCGAAGGCGTCTGGTTCTTCGGCAACGGAATGGTCTGCTTCAAAACCAGCTACGACTTCTTCATGATCGCCCTCGACGGACAGGAAGATGTCGAGAAGATGGTGAAAGAGATCAAGGGTTTGTTACCCCAAGCTACTTAAAGTTGTGGTAATTTTTACGTGCTATGACCGCCGTACCAGAGAAGGTCTATTCGATCGAAGAATATCTTGAATTAGAACGAAACTCCGAAGAGAAGCTTGAGTTTTGGGACGGGCACGTGTGGTCAATGAGCGGCGCGCGTTTTGTTCATAACCTGATCTCATCCAATTTCAATTGGGCACTTGGAAATAGACTAGTTGGTCGCCCGTGTTCTGTGCTTCCCTCAGGTATGCGAGTTAAGGTGCCGGATTATCCGCCATACCGCTATCCAGACGCCACGGCTTTATGCGAAGAGCCTGAAATTGAAACGATCGGGGGCGTCGAGATGCTGGTTAATCCCCAGCTGATCGTTGAGATTCTTTCCGATTCAACCGAGGCGTTTGATCGCGGCGACAAGTTCACTTACTACAAATCGATCCCTTCCTTTTCTGAATACCTTCTGATAGCTCAGCACCGGCCCCACGTCACACAGTTCGTAAAACATGGCGACGGGTTCTGGGCGAACTTTGAGTACAACGACCTTAAGGATGTCATCGAGCTAAGGTCAGTCAGCTGTAGCCTTGCCTTGGTTGATATCTATCGAGACGTAACGTTTCCTGATCCCGGGCCATTGAGTCCGAGGCAAAACTCACATTTGAGCTAACGAATGCATGAGTCCGCTTACGCCTTTGCGGCTACTTTGCGTTCTTGGCGCCTTTGTGTGAGGTTCCGATCTGACCTCCCGCAAAGACGCCAAAAGCGAAAATTAGCCGCGATCATGAACTCTGACAACTTGACATTTTCTGAATTTTGTGCTATCCTTGCAACGTCTTTGCGTAACCGCAATTCATGATCTTTGACAATTAGATAATTGACCTTCTGCCGGCCCGTGACGTGGAGAAGTTGTCGCGCAGCCGGCGATGCGAACGAAATATGAACGCAATTCGATTTAGGTGGGACAGTGGGACAACTTTGGGACGGCGATGTAAGTATTAATAATTACATACGTTTAGCCGCGATATTGCTTGTCCCGGGTTTGTCCCATGTGGGACAAGAGTGGGCCATTTTCAAGTAAGCTGGATCGGAAATGGGACAAAACAGAGAGCGAAGATGATAAGGGTTATTACGGCAATGATCTTTCGCTTGAGATCGAGCGGGGTTTGATCGTAGGGGACCGGATGCTTGATCCGCATCATTATTGCGAGAATGAGAGCGATCAGGAATCCGCTCGGGCTTCCGTAATAGATGAGGCCGAAGACCGACAGGCCAGCCATCACCGGAAAGGCTATCCGGCCTGTCCAGTAATGCACTTTCTCACCGAAAACGGCATAGACTGCATGGCCGCCATCGAGCTGACCCGACGGGATCAAATTCAGAGCGGTCACCAACAAGCCGACCCACGCGGCGAAGTAAAAAGGGTTACCAAAACTCACCGCCGGATCCTGCCCGAGCAAGAGCCCGAAAAGCCTCATCAACAGCGGATCGGAAAAGACGAGGCTTCCGGAAGTTGCGATCTGATCGGCCGGTGCCGGCTGCATCGTCGCTACGCCGATCAAGGCCACGGGAAGCAACGCGACAAACCCGGCGATCGGCCCCGCAACGCCGATGTCAAAAACCGCTTTCCGCGACGGCATCGGCGAGAGGATCTTGATAAACGCTCCGAACGTCCCGGCCGGCCCAACCATCGGCGGGGTCGGGATAAAGAACGGCAGCGTGGCGTCGACGCGGTAAATGCGGCAGGCGACATAATGCCCCATCTCGTGGGCCACGAGAACGAACAGCAGCGAGGTCGAGAATTTCAGGCCGGACTCGAGATTCCCGGGTTCATTGATGATAGCCATGATCGCTCCGCCGACCAAAACCGCATATTTGGACGGAAGAGCAAATAGGAATGTAAGGAACTCTTGAAGATTCTGCGGATCGTCGGTCGGCAGCGTTTGGTATGGGCCAAACGGGAACATTGATCCGGCTATGGTTACGGTGCAAAACGTGGCCAGCAGCAGCAGAATGTGCTTGATCCACGTCCGGGCTGTGGGCCGAAATGATGGCCGCGTCGCGAAATAATGCTCTATCGATTCCGGATCGGTCATCTGAGTTTGAGTTTACAACAAAAAGATCGCTATCCGCTCGTCCCGCCCCAAAAAGGCAAGACACGAAGCGGACTGCGATCGTAGAGTCAACTCAGTGATCGAACTAATCGACGGCCTTGGCAGACAGTTCTTTGCCGGGCTTGAATCTGATGGTCTTTCCTGCGGGGATCGGCACTTCTTTCCCTGTTCGCGGATTACGGCCGACGCCCCGCTTTCGGGCCTTCACGATGAAAACGCCAAAGCCGCGAAGCTCGATACGCTTGCCCTGGGCGAGGGCATCCTTCATCGCCTCGAATAGCGAATCGACCACTTGCTCTGCCTTTTGCTTAGGGACACCCGTCCGGTCAGCGACAAGATTAACAATGTCAAGCTTGATCATTAGTTCCTCCTTTGAAGATCGGAAACCGCGTAGGAGACAAATTAAACTGGAAACGTCCTTGCATCATAGTCCTGTAACTCTACGGCTGTCAAGATTTTGCGGTGAATTTAGCATCTTTATTTTCCGGCCCGATGCCGGCTGGGCCAGACGGGTCATTACTTGAGTCGCTCAGCGAACGAGAATGCTTCGCCAAAGGAAGTTAAAATGCTAAAATTCGGACATACTTTCGAACCGAACCGTAATATTGAGGCTTTAGGATCCTATGCGTTGGAGAGACCAAAGACAGAGCGACAACATCGAGGATCGTCGCGGCATGAGCGGCGGACGCGTTGCCGTTGGCGGTGGTGGACTCGGCATCGTCATATTGGCGATCGCCATCTACATGTGCGGCGGTGACCCTAGTCAGCTCCTGCAAACGTCGCCGCCTCCGTCAGATGTTCAGGCTCCGAGCACTGCTTCGAATAGGCCAGCGGCGGCGGATGAGAATCGTCAGTTCGTCGGAGCGATAATGGGGAACCTCGAAGATGCCTGGCAGCAGATATTGCCGCAGCAGTCTCGAGTTCGATTTCAGAAAGCAAACTTAGTGCTTTTTACCGGGCAGGTCTCGTCAGCCTGCGGATACGCCAGTGCAGCCACCGGGCCCTTCTATTGCCCCGGTGACTCAAAACTGTATCTCGATTTCGCATTCTTTAACGAATTGCAACGGGAATTCAAGGCACCCGGCGACTTTGCTCAAGCCTACGTGATAGCCCACGAATACGGCCATCACATTCAGAATCTGACCGGGATAATGGACAAGGTCCAGCGGGCTGGCCAGAATAACCAGCTTTCGGTTGCACTCGAACTTCAGGCTGACTGCTACGCGGGCGTCTGGGCAAACTTCGCGGCGAAGCAGGGCCGGCTCGAGACAGGCGATGTCGAGGAAGCGATAAGGGCGGCTGGAGCCGTCGGCGACGACATGATCCAGAAGCGAACACAGGGATTTGTCGTCCCCGACTCGTTCACACACGGCACCGCTAAGCAGCGTGTCGAGTACTTTGCAAAAGGAATGCAGTCCGGCGACATGCGGCAGTGCCAGACATTTCGATAAAGCTACGAGGCGTACGACCGCCCGTAAAGTTCCTGAAAGACCCAGCCGAGATAGCGGATCTCGGCGGTGCAAAGAGCTTCGATCCAGCAGCTTGTCAGATACAGTCGCTTTTCGAGGTTGCTTGGCAGCTTTTGGGCTTTTTCGATCGTCGAGGCTCCGAGGTCGGCGTTTAGATCATACGCCTCCGTGAATTCGGTCTTTGTTTTATGAGACTCTTCGACCGCCTGGAGCAGGCTGGTGATCCAGTTCTGCAGTTCCTCCTCGCTGCGATTCGCATCGATCGCCTGTAGAGCACCGATCGCAAAACGAGCTTCGGCGTTTTCGAAGGGATAAACATTGACACCGTTGACCTTGTCATCCTGCTGTTTCCATTGGAACAGCTCTTCGGTATCTTTTAACCGGATCCGAGCGGTTCGCTCATCAAAATTGAGAAACCACTCAAGCAGATCCGCGAGCGATCCGACGTCGGGTTGGCCGTTTTCAGCGACCCTTATTTTTGGCGGTTCGGTGCCAGGTTGATTTGCCATACAAAAGGCAAGATTATTTCATCCGAACAAACCTTTTACAAGCTTCGTACGAAAGCTATAATCGACGGGAAGGTCAATAGAAGAAATGCAAACTCAAGTTCAAACCTGTCCAAGCTGCCACACGCAAAATTTTCAAGTCGGCCGCTGCACCAATTGCGGCACGATGCTGCCGATCAGCCCGATGCCGATGCAGCATATGCCAAACTACGGCGCAGACGGAAAGCCCGCGGGCTCAGAAAAAAAGATCGTGGCCGGCGTTTGCGGCATTCTGCTAGGCGGCCTAGGCGTACACAAGTTCATTCTCGGCTACACGACCGAGGGCGTGATAATGCTTCTCACGACGCTTCTAGGCGCGATCTTTCTTTGCGGTATTCCTTCGATCGTGATGAGCGTCATCGGCCTTGTCGAGGGCATTATGTATCTGACGAAATCCGACGAAGAGTTTTCGTCTATGTATGTCTTCAACAAAAAGGGCTGGTTCTAGATCATGTTTACGGGACTGATAGAAGAACTTGGAACCATCGCCGCAGTCGAGCCTTTAGCAGAAGGCCAGCGGATCCGTGTCGCAGCCGAATTGACGACATCAGACCTAAACAACGGCGACTCCATTGCAGTTAACGGAGTTTGTTTGACTGCCATGGGTGTTGACCCAGGCGGATTCTTCGCTGATGTTTCGCCTGAAACCCTTCAACGAACGACAATCGGCAGCCTTTCAACGGGTTCGCGAGTAAATCTCGAACGGTCCGTTACTCCGACCACTCGCCTCGGCGGGCACATCGTGCAGGGCCATGTTGATGGACGGGGCAAATTCCTCTCGGCGGAATCACAGGGAGACTTCTGGACCGTGACGATCGGTTTCCCCGAACAACTCGCCCGGTACTTTGTTCACAAAGGCTCGATCGCCATTGAAGGCATATCGCTCACGATCGCGAGGCTGGACGAAGCCGAGCTACAGATAGCCGTGATCCCCAAGACATGGGAGATGACTAACCTTTCGACGCTAAAGCCGAACGATGACGTCAATCTCGAGGTCGACGTCATCGCAAAATATGTCGAACGCATGATGGCCGCGCGTTAGACCATTTTTGCGACTTGGAAGTGTCTAGTTTTGAACCGGGCTCGCATCTTTTTGTTCTGATGCGACCTTTGGCTTCAGTACCTTGTCGATCTCGCTGATCAGGACATCGGTCTTGAACTTTCCTGATTTTTGGTAGGCAGTTTTTCCGCCCGCATCAATGATCACGGTCATCGGCAAGCTTCCGCTCCAGTCTTTGGCAACCATTGTGATGGCCGCGCTCTCGTCAGGCGTTTTCAAGAGATACGCTGGCATCTGGGCTTTAACTTCGGCCAGAAACTTAGGAACCGCCGTGGCTATGTCCTCTACGTCATCGAGCGAAATGGTAATAACGTCGAGCTTGCCCTTGTATCTCCCATCGATCATGACGAGATCCGGAAACTCCTCGCGGCACGGGTCGCACCACGTTGCCCAAAAGTTGATGAGCAGCGGCTTGCCCTTGGGCGCGAGCAAAGACTGCAGCCCTTCGATGTCGATCTGTATCACTTTCGGACTAACGGCCGCCGTTGTTTTGGGCTTGGCCTTTGCGGGCTGCCTTTCTTGAGCAAAAACAACCCCGGTCAATAGAAAAGCGAAAACGGCGCACCATGCCGTTTTCGCCAAAACCTTAGAAAACATAGGTTACCTCGATCTGACTATTCTGCCTTAAGACGTTTGATGGTGCACCCAAAAGCGTTAGCCTTCGTACGCTCGATCTTTTTACCAGCAAGAGCAGAGTCGAATGCCGTACGAAGGTACTGATCTGTGATAGCTTTACCCGAACGGTCATTATCGATCGCTCCGTGATAGAGCAGAACGTTTTTCGCGTCAACATAATAAGCTTCCGGCGTAACGGTCGCACCTAATTTGTCAGCGAGTTTGTTGCCCTTATCAATAAGCATTGGGAACTTCGCGAAATTCTGCTCGGCGTCCGATTTTACCCATGCCAGATCTTCGGTATGGTTCGAATTGATGCCGATAAATGTAATTCCCTTCGAATTATACTCGGCGGCAACAGCATTGATCCTTTCAATGTAAGCCTTTACGACCGGGCATTGAGCGGAAAGAAACATGACGACCGCTCCATTCTTACCCTTCAGGCTGTTGAGGCTATGGGTTTTGCCATCAGTTCCTGAAAGTGAAAAATCCTCCATCGTATCACCGACCGCGATGCCCTGAGCACTTGCCGCGAACGCAAATGCGATCATTAAAGTAAACAAGCCTAAAACCCTTTTCATTTAAGTCCCTCCAAAGTTATTTTCGATTACAAGAATTGTACCAGTCCAATGTGCATGGAAACAAGAAAATATCGTAAAGCTTTTACGCGACTACGGCCTAAGTAGTTTCCGCTCGGGCCTAAAAAAGATTTTGATGCGATTAGGCGACGATAGGTCTATAATTGCGCAAGATTTTTTTCGTTCATACAAAAACTTAGCGGTGCTCACATCAGGCGAAATGCTCTCGCACTACCGCATCGTCTCGGCCATTGGCTCTGGCGGCATGGGAGAGGTGTATCTGGCCGAAGATACAAAGCTCGATCGAAAGATCGCGCTGAAGGTTTTGCTCCATGAAGTCTCGGACGATAAGGACCGAATAAATCGCTTTGTCCTCGAGGCAAAGGCCGCCTCTGCACTCAACCATCCAAACATTCTGACCGTCTACGAGATCGGGAGTGCCAATGGCTCACAGTATATTTCGACGGAATTGATCAAGGGCGAGACGCTTCGCGAGCGAATGAAACGTGAGCCGATCCAACTTCGAGATGCTTTGAAGATCGTCATGCAGATAACTGCCGCACTCGGTGCGGCTCACGAGGCGGGCATCATCCATCGTGATATCAAGCCCGAAAACGTCATGATCCGGAGCGACGGACTCGTAAAGGTTCTAGATTTTGGTCTCGCAAAGCTATCTCCGCTGTCTGCCGCAAGTATTGAAACAACGATTCCCCATATTAATACGAAGCCCGGAATGATCGTCGGAACCGTTGCCTACATGTCGCCGGAACAGGCTCGCGGCCGCAAGGTCGACCCTCGAAGCGATATTTTCAGCCTCGGGATCGTAATGTTCGAGCTCTTTACGGGAAAGCGGCCTTTTGATGGCGAAAGCCAGTTGGAACTTATCAGTTCGATCTTGAAGGACGACGCCCCACAGCTTCGGGAGATCTCGCCCGATCTGCCGCGGGAACTTGAGCGGATCGTTGAGAAGTCGTTAAGAAAGGATGTCGATCACAGGTATCAGCATATCCGCGATCTGCACATCGATATTGAGGATCTCGAGGACGAGCTAAAGTTTGAATCGAAAATGCATAAAAGCGTTCATCCGACGATCGCCAGCCGCATCCATCTCACCGATCAAAGCCAGCTTCGTTCGGCCTTTACCACTGGCATTTCAAAAACACGCCGCTTTACGCTCCTACACGCGCTTCTTTTCGTGACTGTGGTTGCCGGCGTCGTTGGCTCGATCTGGTACATGCGTCCTGCTGCTCCGGTTACCGCGAACTACAAGTCTCGCGAAGTAGCCAGTTGGACATCGGCACCCGGCGAACTGTTCGGAACCGCCAGTTTCTCGCCCGACGGCAAAATGATCGCCTTTGCATCGACTCGTTCGGGAACCAAAGCAATTTGGGTCACCCAAACCAACTCAACCGAAGCGATACAGGTCACCAATGACCAGTTCGCAAATACCGAGCCGATATGGTCCCCAAAAGGGGACGAACTGGCTTATATTTCGCGGCGTCCGGGGCCGGATGGAACGATACAAACTTCAGTCTGGCGAATCTCCGCCCTGGGCGGTGGAACGCCGCGGACCGTTGCACCGGTTAGCGATGGCAGCGTTGAGTTGCGCACCTGGGCGCCCTCCGGAAAGATATATTTCCAGCTTAAGGGGGATCTTCATGCCCTGGATGTTTCGACCGGCGGCTCTCAGAAGATCACCTCACTTACTGAGCTTAAGCCGAAGTGGATCGGGATCAGCGATGACGAGAAAACCCTCGCATATTCAACGTCGGAGAATAACCGATGGCAGATCTTCTCGAGTGACGTCGCCGGAACGAAGCCTGTTGAACTGGCTAACGGTTCCGGCAGTATCAAGCTGCCGATTGCGTGGTCCGGCGATCGGCTTTACTTTCTAGCCGCCGCGGATTCCGGGATGCAGGTATTGGCGGTTGGGTTATCGTCTCGAAAAGTCACCCCTCTATCGACGCAAGAGAACGAGAGCGTCGTCGTAGATGCTTCTCCCGATGGCCGCGAACTTCTTCTCGGAAGTTCGAAAGAGGAATCGAATCTCTGGCGAGTCGATCTGGCCGATCTACGTGAGTTTCCGGTCGCACGGGATCTCGACGCCAAGCTTTGGCCGACGGTTTCAGCAGATGGCCAGCAGACGGCTTTTCAATCGATAAAAGGCCTCAGCAGCGGAAATAAGCTGATGACCGGAGCTCTCGTCGTAAGATCGCTTCGGCTCGGGACCGATTCGGACCGCCCGATAACGCTGGTAAGCCAAGGGTTTTTACCGGTTTGGTCTCCGACCGGCGGCCAGATCGCGTTTCTTCGCCGTGGCGACAGCCAGACGGAGCTTTTTGTTGTGAATTCTAGCGGCGGCCCTGAGCGGAAACTGGCTTCATTTGGCAATATCGGCGAGGGCTATTCCGTCTCACCGTACAATCTTACGCAGACCAGCATTTTTTCTTGGTCTCCGGACGGAAGCCGCATCGCATATGTGGCTGAAAGGGGCGGCGTGTCAAATATTTGGAGCATTTCGATCGCGGACGGAAATGAAACCCAGATCACCACCAATACCGAGCAATCGCTGACCTTCAATTGCCCCATCTTTTCGCCCGACGGAAACCGGATCGCATATGGCTTTCAACGCAAGGGTCGCGATGCTAGCGGCCGCGTGACGCGCGGTCTCAGATGGGTCGAGCCAGCGACAGGCGGAACTGGCGAACTGATCGAGTCAACGCGGATCGTTAGGCTCCTTGGATGGTCGAATGACAGTACATCCGTCCTCGCCGCTGAGGCCGACAAGGATAACAGCGGCCTTCCGCCGAATACGGGTTTGCTCAGGTTCTCATTATCCGATCGGTCGGAAAAAAGCATTGCAAGCTTGAAAAGCGCCTACTTTTACAATATTTTCCTATCGTACGACAAAAAGCAGATTGCTTTCGCAGCCCGGGAACAGAATCTCGACGACATATGGGTCGTCCAGACAACGGGCGGCCAACCGCGAAAGCTTACAAGGAACAACGACACGGGGCAATTTTATTCGCGAATGGCTTGGCTGCCCGATGGCAGCGGAGTCATCTTTGGGAAACAGACGCGGTTTAGTCTGCTTTCCCTCTTGAGCGATGGAAATTAGACAGGAGGGCATTTTATGAAAAGAGTATTTTCCCTAATATTCGCAGCTTCGCTTGGGATCGTCTCACTCGGATGCGGCCCGGCGGCTACTAACGCACCGAACACTAATTCGGCCTCGAATGGAAACTCCGTAGCTCCTATGACCACGCCAACCCCCGTTGCGTGCACGGAGCGGCAAAACCAAGCGATCATCGCCGCTATAACGGACGGCGTAAATGCGGACCTTTCGGGGATCAAGCTGAAGATCAATTGGGACGCTAAGGACTGCAAGGTTTACCTGACCGGTTATACGGAAACTATCCAGAACTTCAAGACCCTTGAAAAGTACTCTCTTGGAGCGCCGGCCGTCGTAACTATGGACAACCAGAAATTGTGGCTCCTGAAGGGCGAAACGGAACAGCCAGATCCGGAGGCATGCGCCGACGGGTGGACGAAATGCGGAGACATCTGCATTCCGCCGCAACAACAATGCAATAACGGAGGCTCGACGGTACGAACTTCGACTCCAAAACCGTAAGTATGCGGCAGGTTGCCGATACTTTTACCAATCTCCCGCTTTTGCAAAAAGGAAAATAAATGAAAACTCAACGCTTAAGGCGACAAATTGGTATTAGACTTTCACTATCAATCTTAATGCTCGGCGCAGTTTGCGTCCTGAACGTAGCAGCTCAAGACTGCTCGTCGACGACTGACGCGGATATCGTCAAGGCGGTTACAGGCAAGATCGACGCGGATCGCGTACTCGGGCCGCAGGCAGCCCATATCATTGTCGATTCGGTCAATCGTTTCGTAAAACTCCAGGGCTGGACTGACACGAAATCAGATTTCGAAAGGCTTCACGACCTGGTATCAAAAGTCCCGTGTGTGATCGCGATTAATGTCAATCGCTTCGAGGAAACTATACCTCCGCCGAATAGTCCGCTGCGTCCTCAACCAGAAAGCGGCTGTGGGCCCGGGCTTAAGCAGTGTGGCGATGTTTGCATACCCGAGAATGATGCATGCAGCTTTCGTACGAAAAGCGCGTCCGACAGGTAAACCTCAAAGTGCCGTTTCTTGCCTAACCGCTCGTTACGACATAGAATTGTTTATACACGCATAACGGTTTCTTTGCCTCCATGAAATTTTACGACGACATTCTCGGCCTGATCGGCAACACTCCGCTTGTCCGGATCAATAACATCACTCGGCAGCTCAAGATAAAGGCTCCCATCTACGCAAAGATGGAGAGCCTTAATCCCGGCTATTCTGTAAAAGACCGTATCGGCATCTCAATGATCGACTGGGCCGAACGCGAAGGCGTTCTCAAAAAGGGCGGAACGATCATCGAAGCGACATCCGGCAACACGGGTATCGGCTTGGCTCTGGTCGCAGCCGTGCGCGGTTATAAGTGTATTTTCGTTCTAACCGAGAAGGCTTCCACGGAAAAGGTGCGTTATCTAAAGGGTCTGGGAGCTGATATCGTTGTTTGCCCGGCTGCGGCGAAGCCTGGGACGCCTGACCATTACGTGTCGACGGCAAAACGCATTTCTGAGGAGACGCCTAATTCGTTCTACCCGGATCAATACAATCATCCCGAAAATCCCGCTGCTCATTACCGCACCACCGGGCCTGAGATCTGGA
Source organism: Acidobacteria bacterium Ga0077534 (assembly GCA_001464455.1). GTDB lineage: Bacteria > Acidobacteriota > Blastocatellia > Pyrinomonadales > Pyrinomonadaceae > OLB17. The sequence goes on along the minus strand of LNEI01000026.1, from coordinate 158,226 downwards.
ACGATACTGAGGGCAAGATCACCCATTTTGTCGCAAGCATCGGCACCGGCGGAACGATCAGCGGAACCAGCCGTTATCTCAAGGAGATGAACCCCGACATCAAGATAATCGGGGCGGATCCATACGGCTCGATCTTCAAGACTTATAAGGAATCAGGCCGCGTCCCAGAAGCAACGCCATATCTCGTCGAGGGAATCGGACAAAATCTTCCAGTCGGGAATGCCGACCTCGGCATCATTGACGAGATCATCAACATCACCGACCGCGAATCATTTGACATGGCCCGTCAGTTGGCACGAAAAGAGGGTATTTTTAGCGGCGGTTCTGCGGGGACGATATTTGCCGGTGCGTTAAAGGTCGCGAAAGATCTTGATGAAAACAGCCTGATCGTCTTTATCGTTTGTGATACTGGTGAACATTATCTGTCCAAGTTCTACTCGGACGAGTGGATGAAGGAAAAGCTCTTGCTTGAACCTCAGCGTATTACCGGCAGTTTGATCGCCCAGACGAAGAACGCTGACGCTCCGCAAAACCTGATATCAGTCGGCCCGGACGATACGGTTGGCGAAGCTCTGGAGAAGATGAATCAGAACGGCGTTACGCAGATCCCGGTGCTCGAAGACCACCGCTCAGTTGGGAGTATTCGTGAAAGTGGCTTGCTTGCCAAGCTGCTCGCCGACCGCGACCTGATCGACGCAAAAGTGAGCGATGTGATGGATAAAAGTTTTCCGGTTCTCGATTCCGACGCGAGCCTCGTTGAGATCAAATCGAAGCTGCAGAAAAATCCGGCGGTTTTGATCGAGGATTTTAAACGAATTACTGCTATAATTACGCGCTCGGACGTTTTAGATATTCAACGGTAAGGGGTTTGTTCTTTCCCGAGAGAAGGATGGCCAACGAACCAAAATCAAACAGCGGCGAATGGCAGATGCCGGAACCGATCTTTCGCAGTTCGGAGGGTAAAACTCCGAGAGCGGCCCGTGGCATCGACGCTGCGGACGAGATCGACACTCTGTCGCCAGATTTTTCTGAGGCCGACACAGACGAGATCGATGTTGATGAAGCTGATCAGGACGAGATCGATACCGAGACCCCTGACCCGGAACCCTCAAAAACACCGATTTATGAAGAACAGCCCCCGTCAAGGAATGGTGTTCGAGCCGTAGCTCAAACACAATCTGGCGGTTGCGCCAAAACGGTTGGCGTCATCGCCGGCACCATTGCTTTTTCGCTCATAGCTATTGTTTTTGTTATCGTCTACTTCCTGTTTTTTGCCGTACCGTCGGATTCGACGTTTTGATCCCGTTCGATCGCTTTCCTTTTTACGGATGCGTCATGTCTTCCGCGATCACAAGCTCGTCAAACTTCTCCGCCGTCAACAGGTCCAGCACGACGGCTGATTCCTTTAGCGAGATGCCTTTTTTGTGTGCATGCTTTGCGATCTTTGCTGCATTGTCATAACCGATGTGCTGATTCAAAGCCGTGACGAGCATAAGTGAATCGTTAAGATATTCACTGATCTGTTCACGATTTAGTTCGATACCGTTGATGCAGTAGTCGACGAATCCGTGACTCGCATCGTGTATCAGCCGCACCGAATGGAGGAAATTGTGTATCATCACGGGCTTGAAGACGTTCAGCTCGAAATTGCCCTGCGAACCCGCGAATCCGATCGCGGCGTCGTTGCCCATTACCTGAACGGCGACCATCGTCATCGCTTCGGACTGGGTAGGATTGACCTTACCGGGCATGATCGACGATCCGGGCTCGTTCTCGGGCAGCGAGATCTCACCAATACCGCAACGCGGGCCTGATGCCAGCCAGCGAATGTCGTTAGCGATCTTCATTAGCGACGCCGCCAGCGTCTTTAGAGCTCCAGACGCAAAAATGACCTCGTCGTGTGCTGACAAAGCGGCAAATTTGTCGGGATGCGATCGGAAAGGCAACCCGGTCAACTCGGCGATCTTTGCAGCAGCGCGTTCAGCAAACTCGGGGTGAGAATTTAGTCCCGTTCCAACGGCCGTTCCGCCGATCGCCAGGTCCATCAAACCCGGCAGAACCATTCTTAACCGCTCTATGTCGCGGTCGATGAGGTTTGCCCAGCCATTGAATTCCTGACTGACCGTCACAGGCGTTGCGTCCTGCAGATGCGTGCGGCCGATCTTTACGACGCCTTCGAACTCCTTTGCTTTCGCCTTGATCGCATCGCTTACACGTTGTACTTCCGGGATCAAAGCCGTCAGCCGTTCAGCCGCCGCGATATACATCGCCGTTGGGAATGTGTCGTTCGACGACTGCGATTTGTTTACGTCGTCATTTGGATGAATCGGCGATTTCGAACCCATCTCGCCGCCGGCCATCTCGATCGCCCGGTTTGAGATAACCTCGTTGGCGTTCATATTCGTCTGAGTACCTGAACCGGTCTGCCACACGCGCAGAGGAAAATGAGCGTCGAGTTTCCCCTCGATCACCTCGTCGGCTGCTCGGACGATCAGTTCGAGTTTATCAGCCGGCAGTTTTCCAAGATCGCAATTAACGATCGCCGCCGCCTTTTTTAGAATGCCAAGAGCGCGAATGACCTCGCGCGGCATTATGTCGAATCCGATATTAAAATGATGGAGCGAACGCTGTGTTTGAGCTCCCCAATAAACGTTCGACGCGACCTCGACCTCACCCATCGAGTCCGTCTCGATCCTGAAGTTCTCATTCTTGATTGCTGCTTCTGTCATAAAGTTTTGTATTCCGCTCTAATTGCCCGATTTTATCATAATGGGTGGACGAGTTTCGCAACGCTGATGCGGGCAGGCATTTCATTTTGATGACGGTACATATTAGTATGTTCCTACGAGGATCTTATGAGAATTTTGTGTGCATATGACGGGTCGAGTTGTTCTGAGGCGGCGATCGATGATCTGCGGCAAGCCGGCCTGCCCGACAGCGGTGAGGCGTTGGTCGTGTCAGTCGTTGAAACGTGGCTTCCGCCAAAGGATAACGAGGATTCATTGGTCGTAAATCCTTATATCGAGCAGATCGTTGCACGACATCGAGAGAAAGCCGAGAAACTTGTTGCCGAGACCCAGTCCGTCGCGGATCGCGGTGGCGACAGAGTTAGTGTCGCGTTGCCCGGATGGACCGTAACGGCCGAGGGAACCTATGGATCGCCGGCGTGGGAGTTGCTCTCTCGTGCTGATGCCTTCAAGCCAGATCTGATCGTGTTAGGCTCGCACGGCTACTCTACCGTTGAGCGGCTTGTCCTAGGCAGTATCTCGCAAAAGGTACTCACTGAGGCCCACTGTTCGGTGCGGATCGCCCGCGGCAAGGTAGAGGTTGACCCGAGTCCCGCCCGCATAATCATCGGTTTCGACCTGTCTATTGGTTCTCAACGGGCAGTGGAAGCGGTCGCAGCTCGAAACTGGCCCGATGGAACCGAGGTTCGATTGGTCGCGGTAAGCGATCCGGTAACTACCAACGGACTTGGCTCGGTATTCCCGTTGTCACAGGAATCAGTCGCAGAGATCAATGAAACAGACCGTGAATTGATTGCCTCGGCGGGAGCATCAGCACTTGAAAAGCTGACAGCGTCGGGCTTGAATGCATCTCTAGACGTTTTGGTCGGCAATGCTAAAAGCGTTTTGGTCGACGAAGCCGAGACCTGGAATGCTGACTCGATATTCGTCGGTGCAAATGCCTACGGCAGCCGTCTCGAACGCTTTCTGATCGGCAGCACCTCGGCCGCTGTCGCAGCACGTGCACATTGCTCGGTCGAGGTCATCAGGGCTTCTACCTAAGGCGTTGGATCCTCGGGCATCGATCTGCTGGATTCTTTACTATTTATCTTTCGACGCCGAGACTCGACGTCACAGGCTCCTCTGAGTCAGGTCGGATAGCCGAGTTTCGGCAGTATTACTAGTTGTAGCAGTAGCCACGAGCCAAATATCGCGGCGATAATAATAAGTCCTTCCATTAGATCACTCCAATTATTCTCGCCCTTTACCTCGGGTCATTCCGCCCTCGCAACGCAAGAATGCTGGCAGATGATTATCGCGTGAGGCCGCCTGTAGTCTTTGGAACACGTCCTTGATATCGCTCTCCTTGGTAGCGGAAAGAAAGCCGTCATAAAGGGCAATATTCGCCCGTTCGCCTTCGGCACCCGCCGCACAGGCCTCAGCTAATGTGGCCGGAACGGTCATCGTCGCAGCGTCAAGTTCATTCTTTGGAACAGTGACGCCATACTTTGCAAAAAGAGGAAGTAGCAGCGACTCGTGACGTTTTTCGGCATTTATGATGTTCGCAAACGGCCGGGCATCCGGGAACTTTGCCAAAACGGCTTGGTACATCGCCATCGCTTGCCGCTCATCCTCAAGTGCCGCCAGTAGAGCCTTTTGCGTAGCTTCGTCGAGCCGAACTGAAGTGGTCACGGGATCCTTATCCCCCATGGGAAGCCCGGCGGCCTTCCATGCTTCCGTACCGCCGGTCACAACTATGGGCTCCTTGAATCCAGCGTCTAGCAACATCTGCGCCGCCTGTTTCGAGCGATTATCAGTCTTACAGATTATATAAAGAGGCTCATTTTTCTCGATCTGATCAAGGTTTGACGCAAGCGTGTCTAGCGGAATATTTCTAGCCCGGTAAGCGTGCCCGGCCAGATATTCTTCAGGCGTTCGCACATCGATGAACTGTGAATACGCCGCCTCGACCAACGGACGCGCATCAGCGGGTTTGATCTCGCGAATCTTCGACGTTCCACCGCTTGTAACCGCCGTACCGCCGCATGCAAATGAAAAGAGCGTAAAGGCTCCAAGGATAAATAACAATAGTTTTTTCTGCATCGTAACCTCTCTTAGAACAATCCCGCTGCACCGTGTTAGTTCGTCGGCAGCACCTTTCTACAGTAGCAATACACAAACTCCTGAGAGGTCCCAAACGGGGTTTGGTGAGACTCTCCGAGGCTTTTAACCAATTTGAAGTCGCCTCCAAACTCGTCGTGCATCGAATCGGGGCTGTACCTCATGACGTCGAGCCCGCTGCATTTCTGGGGCCCTTCAGGGCCGAAAGATGCCACGATAATGTGCCCGCCGACCTTTAGCGAACGCATTACGAGTTCAACATATTTTCGCCGGTCTTCTTCCCGGGTCAGAAAATGAAAGACCGCCCTATCGTGCCAAACATCAAAATGATCCTTCGGAAGTTCCACCTCGGTAATGTCTCCAATGAGCCACTCAACGTTTTCCGCTCTGGTTCCAAGTCTCTCGCGACTATTTTCGATCGCTTTCGACGATATATCTAAAACGGTCATATCAACAAAACCGTTGTCGAGCAGGTCGTCAACTAAGGTCGAACTGCCGCCCCCGACATCTATGATCGCCGCGTCCTTTTCAACGCCGGTGTCCAGGATCATTCTTAACGACGTTTCCAGATGGTCTCGATACCAGCTTACCTGATCGTGGGCTTTGGACTTGTATACGTTCTCCCAATGTTCTTTCTGATTCATTCTGCCACCTCCTTCCTATTTGGTTTCGCCCGCGGACCTTTTGTCGATCTTCGTTAGCCAAACCTTGAAGACCATCTTGCTTGCTTCGCTCTCCGAACCGCTATTGCTAAAGAAAATGCTCTTGCGAGTGCTGGAAATACCTCCGACGATATGGCCGAGCAAAACCCGGTCGCCCTTGATCTCGTTCAACTTTACGATCTCGGATTCGTGCATGGGAATCTTAGGATCGAGGAAAAACTCGGCACTTACACCGAGAAATCCCGGCATTTCGCCGATCTTCGTTTCCGTCATCTTGCCGTCTTTGTCACGGGTGACATTTCCGATCACCTTAGTGAAAGGCACATCGTCGTTTTTCGTCAGAGCTCCGGCATTCTCTTCGTATTGACTCATTCCACCGAAAAAGATGTTGCTCATCCGCTGTTCTGCGGCGTCATACAACGCGACCTTGGCACTGTGATAGTGATTAAGATACTGAGTAAAGGCACTTTCAACCTTGATCTTGTCTGAAACGATATTGACGGTGTTAGTAAACGGAATGTTTGCCGTATGCTGAAAGACGCCTGAAAACACGGTAAATCCTGTTTCATTGTTCGGAAAGATCTGCGGCAGCATGTTGAAATCTCGCCGATGGAGGTTTTCTTTGTCAGTCGTGATCTCGACCTTGTTGATACTCAAAAGTATTTGATCATCATTTATCCGAAATTTTCTGATCTGCTCGCTATATTGTTGAGAAAAGCCCGGGCCGTGGTCAGGCCCCATTGGGTTGTATCGGCCATCAAACTTCTGGCCGCCGACCAAAAAATAGTCGTCGCCGATCCTGCCGATCTGCCCGCCGGTAAGAGCAAACACCGGATCTGATATCTGCCGGAAACATACGGTTATAGAACTGCCCTTTTGAACTGCCGCTATCAAGCAATCGAGCTTAACGGCCGTCAACTTATTGTGCGTGATGTGGTTACCTGCGGTCTTACTGTAACCATAGCCGCCGATCAGGTAGAGCATTTTGCCACGCTGGATAAATTGCATATTGGTAGATTGCAATTGTTCATTGAGCGCGGATGGCAGATCGCTAATGGTCGCGTTCCAACTTTGCTTTGATTCGGGATCGATCACCACGATATTTGTGTTGTTACCACTCGCGGCAAATGACGCAAATGGCTGCCTTCGATGGAGCCCGTCAGTCCGTCCGCCGATCAACACCCATTTTCCCTCGAGTTGCGCCCCCGCAAACGAATGCAAGCCAGAAAACCCGGGAATAGCAACGGGCTCGAGAGATATCGAATAGCCATTGCCCAATGAATTGACAGTCTTGATCTGTGCACTGTTGGCTGCCTGAGCGCAGGCTTGAATAGCCATGCCGACGGCAAGTAACAACAAACAAATGGTTTTTGATCCTGAACAAATTTTCATTTTATCGGAGATTTACCTAGTCCCGGCCTTGAGGCAACAGGTAGAACCCAACGATGCCGAGCAAAATCAACATTTCATACATAGCAATGTACCCTTACGACGGCGAGCACAATGACCTGAGACATTCAAAAGCTCGCATTAGCAAACTATTGCCTGGTACTCGCACACGCCGTCCCCGAAACTTCCGTTTCCAGTCCGGCATCCGTCCATGCTTTTGTCCCGCCCGTCACGTTATAGATAGTTTTGAATCCGGCATTCTCCAAAATGCTCGTGCCGAGGCTCGAACGATAGCCGCCCTGACAGATCACATAGGTTGGGACTGTCGGATCGAGTTTTTCGAAATCGCTTGCGAGCTTATCAAGCGGGATATTGATGGTTCGCACCGCGTGACCTGCTGCATGCTCCGCACTTCTGCGAACATCGACAAATTGGATGGCCTTGTCGGATTTTGTAAGTTCGCTTACTGCCTGAACGCTCACCTGCTCGACGCTCTTCGTTTCGCCCGTGTAGGCTTGGATGAGTATCGAACCCGAAACGGTTTCGTGTCCTACGCGAGCCAGCCGTGTGACTGCGTCATCAACCTGAGTTTCGTTCTCAGCAACCACTGCTATCGGAGCACCGATCGGAACCAGCGTTCCCGCCCATGAAGCAAACTGACCGCCTAGCCCGATGTTGATCGAGTTTGGAATGTGGCGTTCGCCGTACTCGACGTTCTGTCGGACATCGATCACGATGCCGTCAAAATTGCGGATCTCGTCAGACGAAAGTTCACGAGGTTTGGCGATCTCCGTCAATGGAGCCGAACCTTCGAGATTCTTAGCCGCACTCTTCGGAAAATATGCCGGCACCTCAGGCTGGTCGGCGGCGACGATCTTAACGAAATCTTCCTTGGACATCGGCTGCAGAGCGTAATTGAATTTCCTCTGATTTCCGAGCGTCGACCACGTTTCCTTCGACAGTGATTTACCGCAAAGGCTTCCTGCCCCGTGAGCGGGATAAACCTCGGTCTCGTCCGACATAAGAAGAATCTTTTGATGCAGCGAATCATAAAGCATTCCGCCCATCTGCTCTGCGGTAAAGCCTTTTGACCCGATCAGATCCGGCCGGCCGACATCGCCGATGAAAAGCGTGTCGCCAGTAAACATCTTCTGAGGGGTCGTCGCATCTTCCGTATCGGTCGCGACGATCGTAATACCCTCCGGAGTATGGCCGGGAGTTTCGAGGAATTTGAGTTCGATCTTTCCAACTTTAAGGACATCGCCGTCGCTGACCTTGTGGGTTGGAAACTGGGTATTCGCACGTTGTCCGAAAACGATCTCTGCACCGGTTTTCGCTGCAAGTTCAACGTGCCCACTGACAAAATCTGCGTGCGAATGGGTTTCAATGATGTACTTGATCTGCTGCCCTTGAGCCTCGGCTTCGTCAATGTACTGCTGAACATCACGCTGCGGATCGATTATCGCGGCGTCGCCCTCTGAACCAAGATAGTACGAAGCATGTGAGAGACAACCTAAATAGAACTGTTTGAAATACATAACTTTTTCTCCACTTTTTCAATTCACGAACCCTAAAATATAACGGTGTAGTTCTTCACAATAAGAAACGCCGCAACCCCCAAAACAAGCACTGCAAACATACTTTGCAACCGATCTGCCGCGATCCGATGGGACAAAATAGTCCCAACTATGGCACCGCCTACCGCGAGAGCCATCACCTCCAAGGTTATTTGCCAGTCAAAGGCGGTCTGGCTCAAATGGGCAACGAGGCCGGCGATGCAGTTTAGAAAAATAACGAACAGCGAAGTGCCGATCGCCTTTTTCATGCTCAAACCTCCGAAAAAGACCAGGGCAGGAACGATCAGAAATCCGCCTCCGACGCCTAGAAATCCGGTCAAGATCCCAACTCCCAGCCCCGCGAGAACTCCCTGAGTCGGGTGCGGTTTGTGCAGTTTATCGCTGACCGCCTGTTTACGCCGCCAGATCATTGAAACGGCTACGACAAACATCAGTATGCCGAATATCAGAAGTAGAGCTTCTGCCGAAACCATTTTAGTCAGGGGCGAGCCGATGAAGGCTCCCACAATTCCGGCGACGCCAAAAAGCAGTCCGCTGGAAAGATCGACGTTGTCCTTTCGCCAGTGAAGGTAGGCACCGAGAATGCTCGTCGCACCCACAACCGCCAGTGACATGCCGACCGCCTCGTGCGGATCAACTCCGAGCAGGTACACCAGGATCGGAACCGTAAGTATCGATCCGCCGCCGCCGATCAATCCCAGGGAAAGACCGATGACCGCACTCAATATCAAACCGATAATAAATAGAATCGACATCGTGATCCTTATTTAACCTGTACCGGAGCATCACAAGTAACAGGGCCGCGATTCCAAGGCATCCGTGCCAAAACCATTCCCATTCCGCAGGTATCGGTCACCGCCGAAAACATCAGTCCCGCACCAACAAAGCCGGAAAGCAGGATCAGATAAGGTGACACAAAAACACTGAGCAAAACGCCCGTCAGCACAAACGCTCCTGCTGCAAATCTTACCTGACGCTCAAGCGACCAGACCTTTGAGTCGCCCTTGATCACCGGCAGATTTGCTCCTGCCCAAGCGGTCATGCCGCCCTCGATGACATGGATGTCCGTAAAGCCTTTACTCGTCAACTTCTCCGCCGCCTGTTTCGCACGGTTGCCCGAGCGGCACATTATGTAAACCGGTTTTGTGTGGTCGATCTCCGCCTCGTGCTTTTCAAAATTAGATAGCGGCATCAATTTAGCATCCGCGATCCGCTCACTGTTGAATTCCGAAAATTCCCGAACATCTATCACCTGACATTCGCCGCCGGTGTCTAGAAGATTATTAATTTCGTGTACCGTTGCCTGTTTGATCATTGTTGTTGAATTTCCTTTTTTTAAGTAATATACTCGATCTGTGTATGAGCATATAACTATATCGTTATACTGTCAAGTAGAAAAATGAGTGAACACCAAAAAATGTCAGCCGAGGCCGTTAGTCTTGTTGCTGCTCGATTCAAAATACTAAGCGAACCGCTGCGCCTCCAAATATTACAATATCTCGAAAATGGCGAATCGAGTGTGACAAATGTTGCAAAAGCTGTAAATTCAACGCAACCCAATGTCAGCAAGCACTTAAAGATGCTCCAGGACGAAGGCCTTGTCTCAAAACGCCAGGAAGGCAACACAGTCTTCTACAAGATCGCCGACGAATCGATCTTTGAACTGTGTGAGTTAGTTTGTGGAAGCCTAAAAGAAAAATTTGAGCAAAAGGCTTTAGTGTTTTAGAAAAACGATTTTCAGGAGATCGGCGGGGTAAAAGATAGATCCGAATAAAAGTAAACGGAGCTGCCAACAATTCTGCGGCAGCTCCGTTAGGTTTCAAACAGTCACCTGACGATCAGATATTCAGAACATCGATCAATTCCTGAACAGCCGCTGCCGATTTATGCAGGGCGGTGCGTTCGTCGTTGGTCAGGCTTATCTCGATGATCTGTTCGACGCCGTTCTTGCCGAGTTTCACGGGGACGCCGACGAAGAGATTGGAAACACCATATTCGCCTTCGAGGAAGACAGCACATGGGAGGATCTTTTTCTTGTCTTTCAGGATGGCCTCGCACATTTCGACGGCTCCTAGTGAAGGAGCGTAGTATGCCGAACCAGTTTTGAGCAGTCCGACGATCTCAGCGCCGCCATTAGCGGTGCGGGTGATGATCGCGTCGAGGCGATCCTTAGGAATAAGTTCAGTGATCGGGATACCGGCGACCGTCGAATAACGCGGCAGCGGCACCATCGTGTCGCCATGGCCACCGAGAACGAAGCATGTGACGTTCTCGACCGAAACATTCAGCTCTTCAGCTACAAAGCAGCGCATACGGGCCGAATCAAGAACGCCAGCCATTCCCATCACGCGATTTTTCGGGAAACCCGAGCGGCGAAACGCCACCTGAGCCATTGCGTCGAGCGGGTTCGAGACGACGATGATAAATGCGTCAGGTGAATATTTCGCGACCTGATCGGTAACTGAGCCGACGATGTCTGAATTTGTTTTCAAAAGATCGTCGCGGCTCATACCGGGCTTTCGCGGCAAACCAGCGGTAATGATAACGACGTCCGAACCTGCAGTTTCCTCATACGAGTTAGCCCCGACGAGCTTTACATCAAAACCATCGATCGGTGCAGCCTGCGCCAGGTCGAGCGTTTTGCCCTGCGGAGTCCCCTCGACAATATCAACCAGAACCACGTCCGCGAGTTCTTTCGCAGCGATCCAGTGAGCCGCCGTTGCACCGACATTTCCAGCACCGACGACAGTAACCTTATTTCTTCCAACAGCCATTTGAATTCCTTCCTTTTCTAATATGCGTGTAAAATAAAGAAACATTTTGTCACAGTCTCAGAGAATCGGCAAAAGTCTCATTTTGCATCACGGTATGGCAATTTCGCGAGCAAAATATGCGATCACTTCGTCCACTTAATAGAAATATGATGGTTTTCCGTCTCGTCCTCACAGTTCTTCTTTTGGCCTCCATCACGTTTGCCCAATCAGCAACGACTTCGCTTTCGGGAAAACGCCTCAAACGCATCGTGATTCGCAACGCGATGGTCGTTGACGGCAGCGGCAAACCGGCGGCCGGGCCGTTTGATATCGTTACCGAGAACGACGTGATCAAGGAGATCGTTTCGTTCGATCCGGTCGCGGCTAAAGAAGGTCGAGCGAGAAGGCCGGAGAAGGGCGATCTTGACATCGATGCTACAGGAAAATATGTTCTGCCGGGACTGATCAACCTCCACGGCCACACGCAGGACGAACGCGGCGGTGTTCCGATGCCGGTCGAATACGTGACCAAACTCTGGCTAGCGTGCGGTATTACGACGGTTCGTGATGCCTGGGCAAATCCGAAGGTTCTCGAATATCGCAACAAGATCAACGCCGGAACACTCGTCGGACCCAGAATATTTCCTTACGGTGGTTTTCCGGCTCCGAATCTAAATACCGAAACTCAGGTTCGTCAACGCGTTAACGATCTGAAAGCGGCGGGTTATGACGGCATCAAGCTTTACACCATGGATCGCGATCTGATGGCCGCGATGATGTCTGAGGCCAAAGCTCGCGGGATGCGCGTCATGCACCACGTCGGCGTCGAAGAGACCAATGCCTGGGACGACGCTAAATTCGGTACGACCTCGATCGAACACTGGTACGGCATCCCTGACGCCGCGATCGTGAGCGGTCGCCAGAATTTTCCCTCAACTTACAACTACAACAACGAAGTCGACCGCTTCCGCTACGCCGGCCGTTTGTGGCGTGAGGCTGACCCCGCAAAACTCGATAAAGTCCTCCAGGGCATGGCCGATGCAGGCGTGGCTTGGGACCCGACGCTCGTTATCTACGAGGCTTCGCGTGACCTGCAGCGTGCGCAGACCAATCCGGCATTTGCCGACTATTTGCACCCCGTTCTCGAGGAATATTTCAAACCAAACCCCGCCAATCACGGTTCCTACTTCATCGGCTGGGGCACGACGGACGAGACCTTCTGGAAAGAGAACTATCGGATTTGGATGAAGGCTCTCTACGATTTTTCGCTCAAAGGTGGCGTTATTGGCACAGGCGAGGATGCCGGATTTATCTACCAAATGTACGGCTTCGGTCTCATCCGCGAACTTGAACTCCATCAGGAAGCCGGCTTTCACCCACTCAAGGTAATCCAGCACGCGACCTCGAATGGGGCGAAGATCCTCGGAAAAGAAGACTCGCTCGGCCGCATCCGAGTCGGCTATAAGGCCGACCTCATCGTCGTCAACGGCAACCCACTCGAAAATTTCAAAGTTCTTTCACCACTCGGCGTCGAAGAGATCAAAGATGGAAAAACAGTCAAAACGGGCGGTATTGAATGGACGATCCGCGACGGAGTACCTTTTCATGCGCCAACTTTAGCTAAAGAGGTTCGGGACCTGGTCCGGGCCGCCAAAAAGCTGTAAGAGTTCCACTGAATTTTAAGCTATCTTCCGCTCGGTCACACTTGGCGTTGAAAAGCGCCCGAAATATCAGTAATATGTAAGATTCGCTATGAGCGAAGAGCTTGATCCTTTGACAATCGACGGCCAGCCGAAGCCTATTCGTCACCGTGGTATTTTGCTGGCGATGGCCGCGATTGCGGTGATCGCGGCGGCGGCGGGTTTTGTATTTGGCGGAACGCAGTTTGGGTTCGGCGTGATCTTTGGCGGCGTGCTCGCTTTCGTCAACTATTTTTGGCTCGACCGATCAACGCGAGCGATCTTTGCCGCAGAGGCGAGTGCTTCGACTGCAATACTCGCGTTGAGGTATCTGCTTCGTTATGCAGTGATAGGCGGGGTGATCTTCTTGGTCTATTTAACCGGAGCATTTCCCGTCGCTGCTGTGATACTTGGCCTTGCGATTTTTGCTTTTGCGGTTGTTTTCGAAGGATTGAAGAATATTTTTACAACTTCTTTTTGAAGGTAATTTTAAGATGCTTTTATTTGCAGAAGCCGGTCATCATTTGCCGCTGATCTCTGAGTTCATCAACTACTATCTCGGTACGCCCGTCCATAATTTTCAGAAGGCGTATACCGAGCCGCTGTGGAACAAATACGTGTTCTCAAATTTCGGCACAACCGCTGAAAAGGCTTTTGGTCCGTACACGGTCGAGAATGCGATCCCGTGGTACACGATCATGTTCGTGATCGCCTGCATCCTGACGGTTATCATCGTCAGCCTGCTGAAAGGTAAACTTTCAGAAGACGATCCGAAACCCGGCCAGCTGACCCTCGAGGCAGGTTACCTTACGATCAAAGGAATGATTTCCAGCATCATCGGCGATCATGGCGCAAGGCATTTTCCGGTGGTCGCGACGTTCGGCATCCTCATCCTGGTCTCGAACCTGATGGGACAGTTTCCGATGTTCATGTCGCCGACCGCCTCGGTCAACGTGACATTTGCCCTCGGCATTTCGTCGTTTGTTTACTATAACTACGTCGGCATAAGTGAGAACGGCCTCTTCGGCCATATCGCCCACTTCGCCGGTCCGAAATTGCCCGCCCTCATGATACCGATCACGATCCTGATCTTCTTTATCGAATTGATCAGCAGCAGTATCAGGCCGTTTACTCTTGGTGTTCGACTGTTCGCGAACATCTTTTCGGACGAGCAGGTTTTCGTGCAGATCACAAACCTCGCTCCGCCGTTCACCCACTTTGCCGTTCCGTTGGTACTAACGCTGCTCGGTGTTTTCGTTTCGTTTGTTCAGGCGTTCGTCTTCACGCTGTTGTCGATGATCTACATCGGCGAGGTCTCGCATGCTCCGCATGATCATCATGACGAGGAGCACGCAGATGAGCATCACGGCGAAACGGCAGCGGCTCATGCGGTTTGATCTAACTTGAATTACCGTTGCCTTTACGCGACGGTCACGAAGTTGTTCTAAGTTTTCCAGGAACTAGCCCGACGTTGGGCTGAATCCCGATGACCGTAGCCCAAAGGCTACGACAATTGATAAGAAGATTTTCAGTCGATCGACATTGATCGCTGCAAATGTGGAGAATCGTTAAATATCAGCTATGCCCGCACGCTACAGGCGCGATGGACTCTTGGGGAGTATAAAACCATCGAATACCGGAAGTGAGGCGAAATAATACACACGACGATTTTCCTTTTTAGTTAACAAAAAAGGAGATAAAAAATGAACAAAGCAAAATACTTAGTATTCGCAACCATGGCGATCGCCATGATGTCAGTCGCTGCAATGGCGCAGGCCGGAGCAGCAGATAACGAATCGACCGTCAGTGCTGCTAAGGCCCTCGGCGGCGGTATCGGTTTCGGTATCGTTGCAGGACTCGCAGCTATCGGCCAGGGCCTCGTCGGTTCGCGTGCAGCAGAAGGTGCGGCTCGCAATCCGGGTGCTGCCGGTACGGTTCAGACAATGATGATCATCGCTCTGGCTCTTATCGAATCGCTCGTGCTTTTCGCTCTGCTTATCGTCTTCGTTAAGCTCTAAACAGACGTCGGTTTTCGGTGGTCAGTGGCCAGTTATTCGGGGATTGCCAATTCTGGCCACCGATCGCTGACCACTGGCCACTATTTTTGCAACTTGACCTAGACTTTTTCGTTCTAAGTACTAATGATCGGTGATTTTGCTGGAAAACTAATTGCGGACAAATATCGTGTAGGCGAGTTCTTACGCGAGGGCGAAACGGGCGACCTGTATGCAGGACGATCCGAGATACTTGACCGCGCAGTAACCCTGAAAATACTACCGGCCGCTCTTGCCGTCGATGAGCGATGGGTCAAAAGATTTGTACGTGAGGCTCGTTCGGCTTCGACGCTTTCGCATCCGGGGATCCTCAACATAACGGACTTCGGTACTGATTCGAAGGGCATCTCTTATGCAGTCTACGAACCGGTCGACGGAGCAACGCTCGATCAAACGCTCACCGCCGTCCCACTCGACGAGAAGGTCGCAATAGACATCGCACGGCAGATCGCCGCAGCGATGGCCTCCGCACATGAGAAAAAGATCGTCCACGGTAATCTCAATCCCCAAAATATCTTCTCGGCGGGTGAAGATATTTTCAAAGTCTTTGGCTTTGGTGACGACCCGCTCCACGTAAGTCGGGATGCCGATCCGCGATATCTTGCTCCTGAGCAGTGTAGCTCATATCCGGCTTCGGACGAGCGTTCGGATATCTATTCGCTCGGCGTGATCCTGTATGAGCTTCTCGCTGGCACCGTCCCCTATGACGGCACGACCGCAGCGGAAATTCTTAATAAGCAAAACAGTGAGCCGCCTCCGCCGATCTCGGCATTTCGACGTGATCTGCACCCCGAGATAGAGCCGATCGTACTCAGTGCGATGGCGGTCGATCCCGAGCGTCGCTACCAGACGATGTCGGCATTCTCCGAAGATCTTAATATTTTAGCGGGACGACTTGGTTCGCCCGTAGCTGAAAAGGCAATCGCTGCCGCCAGCGGTGAAACTTCAAAACGAAACATCTGGCAGACGGCGGTTTTTGTCTTTGCCGGAATAGCGATCTTTGCGGCGGCGTTGATCTACGCCACCTCGGTACGCCAAACTGATCCGACCGATAATCTTCAGGCCGACGCTGGCAGCCTTCCGGTGCAGCCGATCGGACCCGCAACGGGTGCCCAGGAAGAAAGCCTCGCAAAGCTTCCGGCGCTAACCGACGCCGAGATAATGGCAACGCAGAATCAGATGATGAGCGACCTGCCCGGCGGCGATGGTTTTAACGCTTGGGCAAACGGCGGTGTTCCGCCGGCAAGTGCTCCGCTGTCGGGCCCACTCGCTGGCTCGATGCCTGGTATGCCATCCGGCGTTCCGGTCGCTCCGCCAGTGGGATACGTTCCGCCGGGCGGCCAAGTGTACACAGTAGGCAGTGGCCAGAGTCAGTTCATGCCTGATTTTAGCCCCTCGGGCGGAGTCGAACTCCGCTGCCGCGACGTGCAGACTGGAAATGACATTCCGTGCCCGAGCAATGCTCCCGCTCCTGGTGCCAAGCCGTCACCATCGCCACAAACGCCTGCTGCGAACACAGCCGTTCCACCAACAACAGGCGATGGGGCACCGACGCCAAAGCCAATGGCAACGCCTCCGCCGAAGAACACCAAACCTGCGGCTCAGCCTGAAAAGCCGAAACCTGCGGCAAAAAGCGGAGCGCAAAAGGATTCTGAAGAGTTACCGGCCGGTCAGTAACGGTAGTATTTCGGGTTTTGTTTTTGCGAGATCAGCGGCAGTGTTTCCTGCCCGGTCTCGCAAATTTCGTTTGGGGCCTAACTTCAATAATTCTTTAACAATCGATGCGTTACCATTGGCGACGGCATGCATCAGGGGAGTTCTGCCGTCCTTGTCGGTCTGATCGACGTTGATCCGGCGGAACGATTCGACAAGTTTTAGATCCGCCGAGTGAGCTTCGCCACTTTTGCGATTCTTTTCAGCTTCGTCTGCCAGCAGCCTTGCCACAACGAAGGCATTAACAGAACGGGCAGCATTCTTCTCGATCGCTCGTATCAGAGCGGTCTTACCATCGCTTCCCGTTCGCGAAGTGTCAGCCTTCATTAGTAGATTGAAAACGGTCATGTAGCTGTCGCCGATGACCGCATGATCGAGAGCCGAAAGGCCGGAGCGGTCGCGGATCTCAGGGTCGGCGCCGTTCGCGAGCAACCTGAAGACGAACAGGTCCCCGCCGAACTTCGCCCCACGGATCATAGCCGTTTCCCCGCTGGGAGTTTGGATATTCGCGATCTTGGCGTCGATCTCGCTTAGTTCACCGGCAAAGTACTTTTCACGTCCTGCGAGATAAAAAAGATAGGTTTCGCCGTACTTATCAGTCGCCGAGTTTGGCCGAAACATCGTCGGCCGCTGATAATATTCGGCGTAATATGCCGCCCCCATCAGGAACGTTGCCCCGTTCAGATAGCGTTTTACCTTTGGAAAAAAGTCGTCAGTCTTGATATTGCCGTCGAACAAATATCGCCAGATAAGGTCGTCCTCGGTCATTAGCTTTTCAGCTTCGCCATCGCGATATTGTTCGAAGGTCATTCCGAAGTTGTCCTTTTTACGCCGGTCGGCACCACGACGCAGAAGCACACCGAGCGGGTCGTCAGGGATCGTGATATTCGGAATAGGTTTGCGGGTCAGAAATAGTGCGGTTGCGCCGAAATCGTTGACTGCGTTAATATCCGCACCGGCGTCCAGCAGCAGGTTGACGATCGCCGCCGGCTGCGACGAACCGGCGTAGACCGACGGCCGAATGGCCATCATGATAACCGGATTTCCAAATTCGTCCTTCGAGTTTGGCGACGCTCCACGACGGAGAGCCTCTTTGACGGCGTCAACATCACCGAGCATGCAGGCACGGACGAGCTTTTCCTTTAGTATCCACGCAGGAGCACCACGCTCCTGGGCCGCTGCCGAGAACGAGCATACGATCAGTACAAGAAATAGAAGGACGCCTCGCATTATCTCGGAACTTCGACCGTTTTTATGATGTCGGAAACAACAGCGTCGGCAGTCGCACCGTCGAGTTCTGCCTCGGCCCGCAGCGCAAGGCGATGCCGTAGAACTGGCAGGGCCACGTCGCGAATGTCGTCGGGCGTCGGAAAATCACGCCCACGTATCGCGGCAAGAGCTTTAGAACATAGCAGCAGAGCTACCGAAGCTCGAGGGCTGCCGCCATAAAGTATTGTGGGATGCGAACGCGTACGTCGGACGATCTCGACGATGTATTTTTGCACGCCCGGCTCCATCCGCATCGCACGTACTTCTGCCCGACAGTTTTGAATAACGGTCGGATCCTGCAGCCGCGCGATCTGTACGTTCTGAAGGTGACGCGCACTAAATCCGGCATCCCAACGGGCGACGATCTCTTCCTCATCCTTCTGCTCAGGATAGTCGATAAGGATCTTCATCAGAAAGCGGTCGAGCTGGGCCTCAGGAAGTGGATATGTTCCCTCATACTCGATCGGGTTTTCTGTTGCCAAAACCGTGAAAAGCGGCGACAGCGGATATCGGTCACCGTCGATCGTCGTCTGACGTTCTTCCATTGCCTCGAGCAATGCCGCCTGCGTTTTTGGCGGCGTGCGGTTGATCTCGTCCGCCAGCAGAATGTCAGTAAAGACCGGTCCGTGACGTAGATTGAACTGCGACGTCTGGACATTAAAAACGTTCGTTCCCGTAATGTCCGACGGCATCAGATCGGGCGTGAACTGGATTCGCGAATACTGCGCCCCGATAATGTGAGCGAGCGTTTTAACCATTAGGGTCTTCGCTGTGCCGGGAACGCCTTCGATCAGAGCATGCCCCTCGGCAAGGATCGCAACTAGCATCTGTTCGATCACGTCGTCCTGTCCGACGATGGTCTTGCGCAGCTCGTTTACAATGTGGGCAACTGTTTTTGGTGTGTATGTGAGCATCGATTAGATTTTACCGCAGAGACGCAAAAGACGCCGACCCGAGAAATAGGTCATAAAGCGTTTTTATTGCCAGCAGGACGACTGCCGTTAAGAAGATGCGGCGGAGCAGCTTATCGCCCATCTTAGTTGCGAAATGGGCACCGACATAGCCGCCGGCGAACATAACGATCGCGAGCAAGGTTCCGAGCTTGTAGTCGACCAACCCTTGCCACATGAATATAGCCGCGGCGACCGCGCACGAGAAGACATTTATAAGCTTGGTCGCAGCGACCGCCGAACCGTACGTCATCCCGTAAATACCGATGCAGACCGCCGTCAACATCGTCACGTAACCACCGCTGTAGAAACCACCATAAATGCCGAGCAAAAACGTGAGCACATACGCAGTCGGTAATGCGTACCGCCCAGGCACTTTGGCTTCAACGCCGGCATCACGGTGGACGAGCGTAAACGCGATCACAAACATCATTGAGATCGTGACCGCGAGTTTCATCCCGTTACCGGTCATAAAACCGACTAGCAGAGCACCGATCGCTGAGCTTACGAGCGTTATCGCGACCAGCGGCCAAGTTTGCGCATAATCGATCCGTCGCTGACGAACGAAAGGTATGGTTCCCCCGATCGACATAAAGAACAGCCCAAACATGTTCGTCGCGACCGCGACTTTTGGATCGATACCTAGCTGGAACATCGCCGGAACGTTGATGAGCGAATTGCTGCCCGTAACAACGCCAACAACGGTCGTCAAGAAGAAGACCACGGCCAGGATGATGAGCGATTCGGTGGACATTCGGCGTTTAGGTACGGGTTCCTCTGCGTTGTCGCGTCAGGTTCAATTCGATCTCGAGCGAACGAAGCTCTTCGACCAGGCGAAGGACCTCACGTTTATTTGTCGGTTCGCCGTGGATTATGTTCTCGCATTTAGCAAAGGTTTCGGCGATCTTCTGCCGATCGGCACCGCTTCTTTCTGAAAGGATCGCCGCAATCTCACCGCTTTTCATGGCGTGAACATCCAGCCCAAGCGACCGGGCGACGCGGCGCCGAAAGTCTGTGTAAATATTCTCGACCGCGAGATCGAAAGCCTTCGTCCGCAACTGTAGTTCCGCCATCGCGGCGATGTATTCGAGCTTTGAGAGGCGATCTTCCTCCGGTTCGGGCACGGCACGGGCAAATCTTCGGCTCTGCGAAAAGAAAACGAGCCCGACTATCACAACTAGCTGCAAAAAGATCGCGACCACCGGCGTTCCCGCAAAAAACTGAAGGAAACGATTGTTATCCGAGCCATAACCCTGATGATATTCGTCAAAAGCGATCGCCCCTTGACCCGCGGCGACCAAATTTATCGCGAGCTGGGCATTATCGACCATCGATATACCTACGTTAGAAACGATGAAGGGATCGGTCAAAAAAACGATCCTGCCGTCACCATAGGGCACATCGACCAATAGATTCTTGCCGCCATCGGCAAAATGCACGACGGGGGCTAACTGACTCGGCGAAGCAACCTCGCCCAAGGTTGTGATCTCAAACGGTGTCGGGCTCGGCATTTGATAGACCTGACCGGTATTTCGCTCGATCGCGGGCGGTGGTACCGAGACATTTCCGGGAGAGACGGGTTTTGGCGGCGGCAGAGGTTCGTCGTCACCCTCGTAGGCCGGCACGTCAGGATCGACGAATCGTTCAAAACCGACCGCACCCGCGAATCGCGACGGCTGGATCGCGTTAACGCCCTGAGTATAAATACTCGGCTGCGCCGGACGGACACCCGGAACGCCTTTTGTCATCTGAACCTGATTGCTCGAGTCGACAGTCAAAAGTTCGGGCGTATCGTTGCCCTTGACCGCAAGCTTCCAGTTTGCGGTGGTCATCGCGAGGCTTTCAGGCGGATTGCGATCGATCAGGACGAGACGGCCGCCGGATGAGACCCAGCGAAAAAGATCGCTCATTTCCTGGTCGGTAAACGAGCGGCGCAATTCGCCGATCACGACGAAAACACCCGGCGTATTGCGAGCGGTGATCAATGCTGCGGGCGGTTCCTGCCATCGGATAGGCCCGCGACCCGTTTCGCTGAGCAGCGTGAAAAATGCCTGCGTGCCGGTTGCTCCGGCATTGAACGTGGAACGGTTTGGGACAAGTTCAGAATCCGGCGTTTTTTCTTTCTGCTGATACGACGCGGCGTTCAGCCCGACGAGGATGACGCCGGTCAGGATAAGCAAAACGATGATGATCAACTTTTGCTTCATTTTTCGACACGCCGGGCCTCGGCAACCGTTCGCTGATAGCCTGACCGAAAGTCTTCCCAGTCGCCTGCCTCTGCCGGGCGAAGTCCGTACCAATTCACCTCAAAACTCGACGTCAACCGCCGAACATTCTCAAAGAGAGGCTCGTTCCGCCGTACGTCGCGCAGATAGTCACGGTTTGTCTTGGAGCGCTCAAGCCGGACGATCTTTCGATCCGCGAGATCGCAGAGCATCGCAATGTATCCCTTGCGGATCGCCGAGCGGAGATCACCCTCGCGAGCGAGCTGCTCAGCTTCACTAAACAGGTCAAAGGCCGACTGGCTCTCGTCGATACGTTCGCCGAGGATCACACGGTCACCAACTTTCTCTGTCTTTCGAGAAGATAGCCGTCGTCGGAAGAAGGGAAGAAACTTGTACAACAAAAACAAGACGAGCGCTCCAACCACCGCAAAGACGACGATCTGGAGCACGAACTGGGCGGTGCTGAGGTCGGGGCTCGCCGACGGTTCAAGATCCGGACTGTCAGGAAACAATTTCGCCAGCCACTCGACAAACTCACGCCACCATTTTTGGAAAAGGCTCTCGCTCTTCTCCACCGGTTTTTGATACTCTTCGCGTGAGAGGATCTCTGCCAGCTTTTGCTTGTCGGCGTCTTTGCTGCGGTCACTCTGGGCCTGCTTTTGCAGTTCCTTCGAGCTTTCTGCAAGAGCGTGGAGCCTTTCGCTGATGGCGACGAGGATCGCGTCGCGCTCGTCCGCATCGGTGGCTTCCGCGAATCGCTTCATGTCACTATGCAGCCACGCGTTGTTCGTCTGAACGCTGCCGCCGCTCCAGTCGATCGATTCACTGGCCGGGATCTCTTTTTTGATGAGATCGAGCACCGCCGCCTCGTTAACTGAACTTTCGCTATGCAGGTCGTCGAGAAGCTGCTCGACCGACGATCGCGCCGTCTCTACGCGTTTTGCGTATTCGTCAGGCGTCGCAGCGAAAGAGGCCGAGCCTGCCGCGAAGACCGCGATCAGGATCAGAACCAGCTTTCTGAGGCGATTAAACATTGACCGATAAACGCTATCTCAAACCTAAGGTCGTCATAGAAGGATCGTGCTGCCGCGACGCTGGCGTATTGGCAAGGGCCGGCTGCAGCGGATTTACATATGTCGACGGAACAGCGGGAATGTCGCCGAGACGGGCGGCGGCCATTAGTTCGATATCGTAGCCTTCGGACCGTACCCGCTCGTCAACGTACAACAAACACAGCCCGATCATCCAAACAGGTGAAAGCAAAATAAAGCTTATCTGCCAGATCAGATTGCCGGCGATCTCGTACCAAGCCGGCACCATGTCGGCATCGTTGCCCATTAGCGATATGCCGTTCAGCGACGCGTACCACGCGAGAGGAACATAAAGGATGGCAAGAGCTGAGTAGGTCGCGACCGTCGTAAAGGTAAACAACGCCGCGAGACGCCGAACGCTGCCGCTCGCCAGCGTCGCGCTTCGGCCGATGGCAGCAAAGACGCCTTGGCCCTCGACCATGATAGCCTGCGGGACGTAGGCAAGACGCGACGCCGCCAGAAAGAAGACCCAGATCGTCGCGTATCCGATCGCGACGCCCAGAGCGACCGCCAAAAGAAACGCGAGCACTGGGATCGTTTCGCCGACCGCCGAAAAGACTGCGAATATGGCGATCACAATAAAGATGAGACCAAAGTATAGGATGCCGATCCCTATCGTGCCCAAAAGGCCCGCGATAATGGTTGCTGCAACCGTGAGCCCACCGAGACGGCTCTTAACATTCTGGTACGTAGCCTTAAAAGTGATCGGCTCGCCGAAAAGGAGATGTCGCACGAAATTTCGCGACGCACCGCCCATTATTACGAGTGTCGCAATGGTTTCCGTTAGCCAGATAATTATCGTTCCGAGTGATGTAAAGAGCGCGTAGAATACGGTTTCGACCGAGTAAGGGTCATTCTCGATCGCAAATATCTGGCGTCCCGCGATGGTCCACGCTACCGATATCAACGTACCGACGATCACCGGCGGTGCCGCGATGCCGATGAATGTCCAAAAGTACCTCCGGTAGAACCGAACAGCACGGTCAATGAGGTCGCCTGCCCCGAGCGGTACGACGGACAGGTTTGCTTGTGGGGTATCGGTAATGCTCATTCCGCCTCGGATCTTGCTTACCGCAATAGTATAGCGTCACAGAACGCGGTGAGGAAAGATGTTCGAGGCGGGCCAGTTACTGCTTCGGGATTGCTGCTCTTAATTGAGCTATTGCCTGTCGCAGCTGTTCGGCATCGGGAGCTGCAGGCACGAGCAGTAGATATTTCTCGAGTGAAGCAGCCGCTCTGGGACGGTCGTCCTTGTCGATATACATCATCCCGAGCATCCTATGCGCCTCACGCATCTCGTCTCCGCCACGCGCTATCGCTAAATTTAGCTCTTTCTCAGCTTCGTCAAAATTCTTGAGCTTCGCCAGGGTCCGGCCAAGGTAAAAATGTCCGATGGCCGACGTGTCATTTAGCCTAACAATCTCGCGCAAACTCGTTTCCGCCTCAGTCAATCGGTTCGTACGGAAAAGCACGATCCCGAGATTGAGCGTTGACTCAAAAGCATCGGGCTTGATCTTTAGTGCGGTCAGCAAAGCCGCTTCTGCCGGCGCAAGTTCGCCTACCCGCATGTATTGAACCGCGAGCTCGTTAAAGGCATCGAAAAAATCCGGATATTCGCCAGTGACAAGCTTGAGCAGACCGATTGCACCGCGGTGGTCTCCTTTATTTGCGAGGTCTTTAGCCTTGACATAATTTGTGGACGAGATCGGCGAAGCCATTATCACAGACGGTTTCACAGGCTCGCGTGCAGTTCCTCTAGCCTTGAGTTTGATGGTCACCGAATACGCCTGCCGTATGCGTTCCCGGTCTGAGATGATCTCGATCGTCTGGGTGGCGGGGAAAAATTCTTCTTCTTTATCGACAGCGACGGTATATGAGCCGGCGGGCAACCCGGCGAATATGAACTGCCCGGACGTATCGGTTTCCACAACGAAATCACCCTGTTGCGGGGTCGTCAGCCGAATGGCCATCTTGCGGTCGGCACGCTGGCCATTCGGCAGGTATACGGTTCCGGCAATGAAATTATTGCCGCCGAGCCTGAGATTGGTGGTCTCGTTCAATCCCTGAACGATCTGCGAACGGGCGGTTGTCGCAAAAGTAAAGATCAAAACTGCCAATGCCATGAGGGCCGCAATTCGTTCGCTCATCATCGCCTCCCGAAACTGAGATCCGTATGTAATATACATCAGTAGAATAAAAAAGGGCGTTGCCGTTATAGCCGGCAACGCCCCATCGTGCAATGATCCGAACTTAGAATCTAAGCCGGAGCAAAAAGTCAACAATACGGCCGCCTGGATCGTTCGTTGTCGAAATATCCTGATAGGCCGACGTATTCCCAAGCTGTCCGAATGTCGCGCCGCAACAGCCAGAAGTCGCTGTATCAGAAGCCCAGCCGCCAACTCGGAAGTTTGGACTATTCAGCACATCAAGCGAAGTGACGCGAAACTCGAGACTGCGACGTTCTCCGATCTTGATGACCTTTGCGAGGCTCGCGTCGAGTTTGAAGAAACTCGGGCCGTAGAGCACGAGGTTTGCAAAGCCGCACTGTCCCGCATATTGCGCGATGCAGTTACCGGTGCCGGCCGGAGCAAAGTAGCGCCCTTCTGGCCTGCCCAGCGTTCCGTATCCCGTGGGCGAGAGGATGTCAGTTCCGAATGCGCGTCGCGAATTCAGAATGATGTCATCCGGCAGCCAGTAAACAGCGGTCGCTTCTTTACGGATCTTGATCTCTTTCTGAAGTTCCTTGACGGTCATACCGACGAGCTGAACGTTGCCGACCTGGATCGGCGAACCGCTCTGCCAGCGGAGGACCGGAGCGAAAGAGAATCCGCCGATGATCGCGTCGACAAATTTATTGGCCGAACCGAAGAAGGTACGTCCTCTGCCGAACGGAAGATCATAGGTAGCGTCGAGCTTGAAAGCATGACGAATATCGAAGACAGCAACGCCCTTTGCCAAACCGCGGCCCTCGGGACGCTTGGTAAAGTTTGCAAAGTTGTCGCTGTTCGACTGGAACGAGTCTGACTGTGCCCGGGCAAATGTATAGTTCGCACTCATACGCAACCCATTGCTGAGCCTGCGGCGAACTTCGATCACACCGCCGTCGTACCAGCTCTTCGCACTGTTATCCAAAAGGAAGGCACCAGACTGGCCAACAGTTGGATTCACAAAGAAAATATTCGCCGGCAGTCCGGCCGCGATCGCGTTCGCACGGCGGGTAGCATTATTACCCTCGAGAGCCGTTCCAAATGCAATAGCGCTCGGGGCATTCGGGTTTAGGCTCGACGTGAAAGTGGTGCTTCTCAGATTGGCTGCCGCAGCTCCGGACTGATAGTTTGCCACCAGCTGAGCGGCGGCATTATTGTACGCTCCGAGAAACGCCATCGTGATCGGAGCTGTCCTGAGCATACAGGCCGTAGGTAAATTGCTTATCAGTCCTGGTCTGTGATCCTGCAAAAACATACTTGCCTTCATCGTCAAGATACGCCGTTCCTGAAACAGTCGTGATGTGGCCGATCAGCGTCGCGTACAAAGCACGAGCGGCATCCAGCTGTCCTGTCGTTGCCCCAGGGAGAGACGTTGTGCTAAACACATTCCTGAGGGCGACTTCCGTTGGATTTGTGCCACTGTTGTCGATACCGAAACCGACGGTTGGGACAATAAAGGGGGTCGATGTATCGACCAGTCGGATACGCTTAAACTGGCCACCGAAATTGAATGTGTGCGATTCCTTGCTCCACGTTAACGAATTCGTGATGTCATCGGTAGGCGAGGTACGACCGCTATAAGAATTTCGTGAGTACGGTGTCGTCGCTCCCGCTGCACCGATGTTGAGCGAGAATCCGCGAGTGTAGTCAAAATCTGATTTGGAAATGGTTGGCGAAAACTGTGAGAAACCACGGCTCGATGCCACGCGGAACTCATTGACCACACTCGATCCAAACGTAGAACGTGCCGCGACCGCATAAGAGTTTCGGTCAGATTCCTGATTGTAAAACGGGAACCCCGGGAATCGCTCTTCCTGTCCGTTGAGAAAGTCCTTGTTCCCACCGAAGTTCTGACGATTTATCACAAACTCGAGACTGTGCTTCTTCGTCACATTGAAGTCGAAGCGAAGTGCGAGAAACTTGCGGATCGAATCGCCGACTGGCGCGAAATTGTAGTTCTCAGTGGTCAAGGTGGTCTGGCCAATGATCGGTGTGATCGTTCCCTCGACCGCAGTTGCCGCCCTGATCCTCTGAAGCATAGCCGCGATCGTCGGGTCCGGAGTACTGAGGAATCCTGCGGTCCCGGCGAGACTGAGCAGATTACGTTCACAACGCATCGTCGTCGTTGTTACCGCGGTACAGCCTGCGGAGACGCCCGCTGCCGGGGTCGTGCCAATATACGCAAAGATGCCCTGCTGAGCCTGCGTCGTTAAGACAGTACGTGTGCGGGCAAGCGAATCAGGAAGGCGGAATTCCTCATAGTTGACAAAGAAATGCCGTTTATTCTTTCCTGAGTCGAAAACGCCTACGCCTTCGCCAAACTTAAGGAACGGGATCGGGCCGCCGAAGCTGGCGCCGTACTGGTTCAAACGCAGCTTTGAGCGGGCCAGATTGTCTCGATTGTTGTACCAGTAGTTAGCGTTCATGCTCTCATGACGCCTCTGATAAAATGCGCTTCCGGTATAGTCATTGGTACCGCGTCGCGTCACGAATCTGATCTGAACCGCACCGTCGCCGCCGGTCTCGGCACCGCCCGCTGCGGTCGAAACCGTTACTTCTTCAATGGCATCGACACGGGGTCGAACATAAGTAAAGAAACCATCGCTTGAACGAAGCAGGTTATCCTGCACATCCACGCCATCGATGGTGATGCTGAGCGACCCTTTTGGCAGGCCGTTTATCGAAGATCTGCGCGGGGCACCAACGGTATTGGTTCCAGGCATTAGCTGGACGAGATCGAGAGCGTCTCGAGACGCTATCGGCGTCTCAACGATCTGTCGCCCGGTTACGCTGCTGCCCACCGTCGCCGTGGCCGTCTGGAGAACCTCTCCGCCGCTCGCGACCTCGACGATCTCGCCGACCGAGCCGATCTCAAGCTTTGCATCAACGGTGATCGGCGTTCCGACGTCGACCTTTACGTTTGAAACTGTGAGAGTCTTAAATCCTGATGCCGTAATGGTAACGACATAATTTCCGTTCTGGACGGCGGGGACGCGGTAAACACCGATGTCATTCGAGACGGCGGAAAACTCCTGCCCGGCCTCGCCCCTGACCTTAACCGCCGCACCGGGAACAACCGACCCATTTGGATCGCTCACGGTTCCCGATATCGAACCGGTTTGGGCAAAGATAGCCACCTGTGCGAGCAAGATCGCGAAGGTGGCCACCAAAAACTTGGTAAACTTTCTCATTTTTCCTCCTCAGAAAATCTAAATTAGAAGTCACTCAAAAAGGATCAAGTGCCAGAAATGTCCTATACCGCCGCCGCCGGGATATCTGAACCTTTCAGAGAGACAAAAGTGCCGTTTCTCTCTGAGAGAACGCTACAGAAACCCCTTATCGGGAGCAGAGCCGCTAGGACGCAATATCAAGTTGTGTATGAAGTGTTTCTACGAAAGCCCTCGAAGCGCAACTTTCGTGCCAACCTTGGGCAAAACTCGCCATTTCGGCAAAGCTCAATGGCTGCGGGAAATGTTAGAGAGTTACATGAAAGAAAAACCCGCCGTCCAAACGAAAATTAGGACGACGGGTTTAGGTTTTTGAAAATAATCCGAGATTTTGGATGCCGGTGAACCGTTTATCTAGCGTCTCAAGGAAGAGAACCGATCGGCTCGGATCAACCGGCCAAAGCCTCTATGGGCCTACGCTAAACGTACTCGGATCGAAGGCCTGATTGAGTGCAAACTCGGTGAAAACGGCTGTCCAGACGATCTCTGTGGTGTTTTGGCCGGTGGTCGAGTAATGAAGCTTGTACTTCCGGGGGAAGGTCATCCCGTCATGCGGCTGATGATCCGAAAAGTCTTCTATAACTCGTATCTTTGTTTCGCTCTGCCGGGCGGACTCATCGATCGTTCTGCCGATGCTCGCCGACGACGTGCGACCGTACTCGGTGCGAACGTGATGAAAGGTCTGCTGGTCAAAATACATTTTGATATCCAGATCGCTGCCACCTTTTGGGGTTATCCTAAGGACGTAGGTCTCTCGACCATCGATCTTTTTCGTGCCTGATGTCGAGATCTTGGCTCCGCGATCAGCCGCGGTCAGAAGATTCCACGATGTACCCAAAGTCCCTGCCAGGAGGCCTTGCGAGACGACCGAACTATTCGACTGCAGGAAATTGCCCAGCAGCGATCGACTTCCGGCCCGTACCATCGCAACGTTTGCTTTAGCCCCGTCAAAGATCACCAGTTCCCTCGGATAGTCGGTTGCATTCAGCTGCATGCCGAACATTGATTTGTTCCCCTCCGATGCCAGGACGATGCGTCCCGCTGCCGGCTGATTCTTCGGGGAGATCGACTCAAATTTCACCTCGCCGGATGCGATAACGGTCTTGACCGACGCTCGCTTTTCTGCGGAAGCGATCGAATCCAGATGTTTGGCAATTATCTCCTCGGCCGTCAGCTTCTGTGCGCTGATCGCGGGTGCGACCATGACAAATGCGATTAGAAACATTAAAAAACTCTTCATTTCTGATCTCCTATACTTATTACGGGAACCTCTTGAAGCCATAAGTTTCCTAAGGTTTGAAAAGAAGGCTCCCTCAATAAAGGGAGCCTCACAGACGTGGATAGCCGAATCGTCACTCGCAATGATGAATCTGACTTGCCATCAAGCAACCAGAGAGTTCATCCATTACAAAACTGAGCCAAACTTGATCGATATCATTGTTAGCGTCGTAAACCGGCGATGCCATATGACCACTATGAGCCGCATTACATTGATCCCTCTTATCGCGTGCATTGTCACAATAATTAGGGTTATATGAGCAAGTCTGACCGGCCGCAGCAAAAAATGCATCCTGAGAACTAGAAAAAGCTGAAAATCTTTGGGAGTCGCACCCATTGATAAACGCTATACGTGCCGCGTTATTGTTAATACACTCACTACGTTCCACTGGATCCTGAATCGCGTTACACTGTTGATCATATTCGTCCGAACAGCTAGTTGGGTCATTTCGGTACCACAAGCGGAAATTGGTGGAAACCGTTGCACTAGCGTCCATTGATGCGTACCAGATAGCAAGTTCGCAATCAAAATCATCAGCCTGACATTGAGTCGGCGTGAGCCAACCATAAACAAAGAACAAGACCAGCCCCAGAAACGGTAGTACGCAAAACCTAATTTTTTTCATGTTTCTCCTTAAGTTGTTGAAATAGATGCGTGATGAACGCTACCTCACCCAAGGGCACTAAGAAATGTGCCAAAGGCGAAAGACGAAAAAGGTTTGAGAAGGATAGCACAGAATCCGGAGCTTAGGGAAGTCCGTTACACGTTTATTGCTCAACTCCTAGATGCCCAACAAAACGCCCGCCGGTCAGGCGACCGGCGGGCGGAATTGTCGAACGATCATTCAGAACTAGAATTCGAAGCGAAGTGCCAATTGCAATTGACGCCCAGCACTTGCGCTCGTTATCTGACCAAAAGTCGCGCTATTAATGTTTTGGATCTGAGCTCCAAAAAAGTTAGCACGGTTCAGCGCATTGAATGCCTCAACGCGAAACTGGAGCCTGGTTTTTTCGGTAAAGCGGAAATTCTTCAATAATGCAGCATCGATGTTGAAGAACGACGGAGCATTGACAATAGCGCGTCCGGTGACACCAGTCTGACCAGGGTCAACGTTGAAGAACACCTGTCCGGCACAAGGTGTCTGGCCGAAACCGGTCGTAGCAGCACCACTAGGACAAAGAATCTTAGGGTCTATGAAATAGATCCTATCGACACCATTGACATTGACCTCATAGTACCCAAACAGATCGCGGATCTGCTCATACGACAAGTTGGTATTTGCCGTCTGCCGTGCGGAACGAGCCCCACGGTTCAAAGTCCCGCGGGGATCGACAAATGTGATCGGAACTCCAGAATCCCATTGAACGATTCCCGAGATCTCCCATCCGCCAAAGATCTTGTCGACCCAGTCGCTTCGATTCATGAACGGCCTTCCCTGGCCAAACGGCAACTGATAGACGCCGTTGAACTTAAATGCATGGGTTTGATCAAAATCGACGCGTGTGCGATCGAGTTCCGGACGTAGGTTGTCGAGGAAAGGCTCAACAAGTGACTGCGAACCATTCGATGCTGCAGCATCGCCGATATTCTTCGAGAACGTGTAGTTACCCTGGAAATAAAGGCCCTGCGAGAAGCGGCGTCGAACCTCGAATTGGAACGAATGGTAGTCGTAGAAGCCGCCATTCTCAAGAATATTCACGACGCCCGAAGCGGGATTCGCAAGAAGCTTGATGAACGGAACATTATTTGGGCTGGCAACGGTTGGATGGTTATTTAGCCCATTCGAAACAAAAGTCGCCGCCAGATCAGCGGGTGCACCAGAATTGAGACCGTTGTTAAACGTGGCTAAAGCAAGTCCACCAGTCCCAACAACGAGCCGCCCCGATCCTGGGGTATTTGTGTTGGTAAATATCTGGAGCGTCTGGCATCCGGCGGTTGCGCAGAAAGCATTCCCTGTCAATCTGAAGTTTGCCAAGGCACGATTAAAATCAGCGGCGAATCCATTGCTCCGGATATCGATCTGATTATAGTCGATGCTACGAACCAAATTGTTGCTTGAGGTCCCGACATATCGTGCTTCTACCGCAGTATTGCCAAAGAACTCACGCTGAACACCAAAACTCATCTGCTTTACACGAGTGGTCTCAATATTCGGGTCGATCGCGAAAACCGTTCCGAAATTACCAAAAGAAGGGGTGTTATTCTGAAGGTAAGTGCGAGGAGGTGGTATAAACGCCGGAGCACTAGGAAGGACGAACGACGCCGGGGTCGAAAGCCGTCCATTTTGGAGCTGGATCGTGTTCGCCGTTCTGGCTAAACCGGAGTTGTTGAGCGATGCATTACGGATCGACGTGATGATCGAGTCGTTACCCAGAGCGTGGCTGTAGCCACCGCGGATCACCGAGCGATCGCCAAACAGGAACTTGCCAAGGCCGCTCTTGAAAGAAGGGGCCCATGCAAATCCGAAGTTCGGTGCGAAATCATCCCACTTCGTCTTGTAGTATGCGTTCTCTTTGCCTACGTTCGTACCGATCGGCACATAGCTGCCGTTCGTGCGAAGAAGCGATGGAAGCGGATTATCGAGATCGTCAATGAGCGGCTCGAGAGCAGTACCGGTGGCAAGCTCGAGAGCAGGATAGAGTTCCCAACGAACGCCGAGCGAAAGTGTCAAGCTAGGCTTGATCTGCCAACGATCAGCAAAATAGAGCGAGTGAGCAGCATGACGGATAGGCTCGTTTGCACGTTCTGCCACGAAACCCTGGCTGATATTCAGAACGTTGAACGACTGGGTCGTCTGACTAACGATACCGCCAAACAGAGCGAGAGCAGCGTTTGCTGTGGTCGCACTGTTGATACCACCAATATTTGCAAAATTGGTTACGGTAAGCGAGGGGGTATTGGCGTTGGTACCTAAACTGACGGTCGGAATGATACCGGCGTCGTTGTAAGCATCAACCTTCATCCACTGTAGCTGTCCACCAAACTTGAAGCTGTGGTTGCCGCGGATCCAATCACCGTTCGACTGGAGATTCCAGTTTTCGGTAAATCGTCCCTGATCCATAAATGAGTTCTGGGGATTCGCCACAAGGGTTGTAGCCAAGTGATAATCCGCGGGACTGTTACCGGAAGCGTCAAAAGGGACCGCCGTCTTGAACAAACCGCCGCGAATTTCATTCACGAAGTTGCTCGTGAAAACACGACGATATGCACCGGTGTACTGTTTATTGTCAGAGAACTGCTCGCCCTGCGGGACGGCAGTAAAACCGGTTGTGTCGATGTCGGGGCGAAGGTTGACCTCTTTATTGTAGTTATAGATGAAGAGGACCGAATCCTTTTCAGTAAGATCTACGTCAAAACGTGACGAGTACTGATTACGCGTCTGGTCCTGGCGACGAAGGAGACGGAAACCGGCTGTGTTGAGGCCGTCACCACCAGTAAAGTTGCTCTCGGTCGGGATACCTGAGAGGACGCGAGACATGACCACCGAGTCGATCGTCGTAGGAACGGCTAAGCCCTGTGCGTTTGCAAAGGCAAGAAGATTCGGGATAGTACAAACGCTGCCGACAGCCTGCGATGGGCAGAACGGCGTGACCGATGTGCTGTTGGTACGCAGCCACGAGAATCCACCTGCGCGAGCGGTCGGCGTCAGGATGGTACGGGTAGCGGCACCGCTGACAGGGTCTTTGATCCCTTCATATGAGAAGAAGAACTTAGCCTTGTCCATCAGCTTGTTAAAGCGAGCCGGGCCTTCACCAAAGAAGGGAAGCCAGATCGGGCCGCTGATCTTGCCGCCGTACTGCCAGCGGTTGCGGAAAGATGGCTTCGTGTTGACTGCTGCCGACGAAC
The DNA here is from genome assembly GCA_001464455.1 of Acidobacteria bacterium Ga0077534. Classification (GTDB taxonomy): domain Bacteria; phylum Acidobacteriota; class Blastocatellia; order Pyrinomonadales; family Pyrinomonadaceae; genus OLB17. The sequence goes on along the minus strand of LNEI01000026.1, from coordinate 125,458 downwards.
TGCGGTTATTAAAGAAGCTGTTTGCTCCAAAACCCGAGTTGCGGCTGTACGCAAACAAAGCACCTGTAAATTCGCTGGTACCACGCGGCGTAACGAGACGGATCTGTGCGGAACCGGAACCCTGATCGGCTTCCTGATTGACCGTCGTGATCGTGAACTCTGCCGTATCGTCCACAGAAGGACGGCCGGGAGCAAAGTCCGTAGCGTTAGCACGGATGAAGGTATCCTGAATGTTGATACCGTCACGCGTGATGTTGGTCATCGTCGTGCGCATACCATTGATCGTGGTAAGGCCGTTCGACGATGTACCTGCCTGAAGCAGTGTAAGCGACAGCGGGCTACGCGTGATCAAAGGCAGCGTCATGATCTGCTGCGGGCTGATCGTGTTGCTGACCTGTGCTGTATTGGTTGTAAGGACGTCAGCACCGGCGGTGACGACGACCTCAGCAGAAACTGCACCGACTTCGAGTACAGCATTGAACGTGGCCGTACGACCGACGTCGATCTTCTGCTCGTTAGCCACCAGGGTCTTAAAGCCCGGGGCGGTAATTCTAATTGTGTATGTACCGAACTCAAGCTGGGGTACCTGATAGACCCCTTCTTCGTTCGTCGTAACCGTTACCTCTTTGCTAGTTCCGTTATCTCGAACGACAACGGTCGCTCCCGGCAGCAGTCCGTCCGGACCTGAGACGGTACCGGTAAGTCTACCGGTCGTTCCCTGTCCAAATAGGGCGACGGAGCTGATAAGCATGAGCAAAAAGGTGATTGAAAACCTCTTCATCTTGTTCCTCCTGGGTGTAAGTAATACTGATTTCTCTTACTATTTAGCGATAGTCAGGTAGTGTAAGACAAAATCTATGCCAGAGGTGGCGCGATACAAAATGTAAGGCTTAACAGCGTAAAACCGAGAAAATTGGCAGATTCTTATATGAAAGTTCGGATTATTTTCTAGAATTTTGTACTGCTGGCGGGCAAAGTGCGGATATTGTAGCTCTTTATTTTTGAGTTCAGCGTCGTTGCATTAAGCCCTAAAAGGCGAGCTGCTCGCGACTGATGGCCGCCTGTCTGATCAAGAGCCCGGCGAATAAGATCGATCTCAAACCTCTTGACCTCGTCGTAAAAGTTAACCCCGCGAGAAAGATCGATCTCGCTCGACACACCCTCTGTGTCGGCTATCATCTTGAACGCAAGCTCCGGATCACGAACCTCGGGCCGCAAACACTCGACCGTTATCTCATCGCTAGGTGCTATGACGATCGCCCGTTCGACGATATTCTCGAGCTCACGCACGTTGCCTGGATAGTTGTAGCTTTCGAGCAGCGACAATACATCCGGCCGTATCGAATCGGTAATATCGCGGCCATTCTCAGCCGAATATTTGCGAATAAAAAACTGCGCAAGTGGCAGGATGTCTTCGCGCCGCTCACGCAGCGGCGGCAGCTCGATCGGCACTACGGAAAGGCGATAATAAAGATCCTCGCGAAACTGTCCGCTTCGTACTGCTTCCTTGAGATCTACATTGGTGGCGGCGATGATCCTGACATCTACTTTCACCGGCGTAGTGTCACCGACGGGAGTGAATTCGCGTTCCTGCAAAACACGAAGCAGGCGAACCTGCGTCTCCGGCCGGAGATCGCCTATTTCGTCAAGAAAGATAGATCCGGTGTCCGCAACCTCGAAAAGGCCTTTTTTTGCCGAGACCGCTCCGGTGAAGGCTCCCTTCGTGTGTCCAAAAAGCTCCGATTCAAGCAGCTCCGACGGTATATTTGAGCAATTTACGGCGACAAAGGGAGATTCGGACCGCGGGCTCGATTCGTGGATGGCTTTGGCAACAAGCTCTTTACCGGTACCGCTCTCACCCGTGATCAACACCGTCGAACGCGCCTGTGCCACGCGTTCGACAAGCCGAAACACGTTCTCCATTATCTCCGACCGGCCGATGAAGCCTTCGCGGTTGACCGACCGAACCATCGCCTGGCGAAGCACCTGCCGCTCTTCCTCTTTTCGTCGCTTCTTTATGCCTTTCGCGACGAGGGCGATGATCTGCTCGTTCTGAAACGGTTTGCGAATGACGCCCGCCGCCCCTTTTTCCCAGGCCGAGATCGCCGTGTCGAAGGTCGCGTACGCCGTCACCATCAGTACGACGGCCTCCGGATCCATCGCCATCAAGCGTTCCAACGCGGTCAGGCCGCCGATGCCGGGCATCGAAACATCCATCAGCACCACGTCATAGAGCTTTTGCGAATAGGCTTCGATCGCCTCCTCGCCAGTTTTAGCGAGGTCGACCTTGTGCCCGGCCCCCGAGAGGATCGTCTCGAGCACGTCGCGCATTATTTCTTCGTCGTCACAGATGAGGATCTGGCCTTTTTTTGCCATATTGATCGCTTAGATCCGAAAGGACTCGATTATAGACAACCCGTTTTGAAAAACGAAATCGTCCATTCGGTCAAGAACACGGTAAAATCTCAATGTGCCGCAGACTTACGATAGTTTCGCAAGTTTTTACGACCGGGCGTTTGCTCCGCTCGAGCACTACTATTTGGACCGTCTTAGGCGTCGGGTTCTGTCCGCCCTTCCGGCTAATGGCAGGATCCTCGAGATCGGGGCCGGAACCGGCGTGAACTTCAAATTCTATCCCAACTGCCGCCACGCCGTCGCAAGCGAGATATCCCGGCAAATGATCGAGATCGCCCGACCGAAAGCCCACCAGATCGACCTGATCCAGACCGATGCTCAAACTCTGCCGTTTCCCGCAGATCATTTCGATGCTGTATTTGCGACCTTGGTTTTCTGCTCGGTACCCGATCCGGCACGGGGATTCGCCGAGATCCGCCGTGTTCTTAAACCCGGCGGCCAACTGATCCTAATCGAACACGTCCGCCCCGACGGCCTACTAGGCTACGCCTTTGATGCTCTCAATGTATTAACGACCGCTATCATCGACGATCATTTTAACCGGCGGACCGCGGCGTCGGTCGCCGATGCAGGATTCGAGGGCATCGAGGTCGAAAAGCGGCTTGCGGGGATCCTAAACATCATTACCGCCCAGAAATAGACCGCCGACGCGCTCAAGTTCCTCAGATCGACCGCTACCAAGCAAACGAGAAACTTGACAAAATATCCTAGCCATGATACAGTGTTGCATTTACGTGGATTCGCTGCAGAGGATTATTTTTCAAAATGTTTGGAAAATCGTCGATTTTAGAAGCGGAAGTGCTGATATATATAGACTTATTTGTCCCACGCACCCCGTGGGACACCCGTGGGACACTCGGGACAGGCGATCGCAGTAAAATCGCTAAACTAAGGTAGGACATACAGTTACAGGATTCTCACATTGTGTGCGTCCCAACGGTTTGTTACCGAGAACGGCCCTTAAGAGCGGAGTTTCGACCCCTTACTGCATAAAATCGCCGTGCTATTTAACGGCTGGCCGACGCTTCAGCCTCGCTTTTAAACTTTCGACCGTCGGATGTCGTAGAATCTAATTAGCCGGAAAGTGCGGCTCACGATTCAGCATGGCAATGTCAAAAACCTCAAAAATATTACTTTTTCTCGGCGGCGTTTTAGTTCTCTTGCTCATTCTCGGCGTGATCGGCCTGATCGTCGCAACGCGGTCGATGAACCAGCCAAGCGTTGCGAATAACAGCCTTTTGGTGCTAAGCCTGTCCGGCGACCTACCCGATTACGTTGCCGAAGAGCCGCTCGCAAAAGCTCTCGGTGTCAGCCAGCCGCAATCTTTCACGAGCCTGCTTACGCAGCTTCGCAAGGCGAAGGTTGATAATCGGATAGGCGCGATACTTCTCGACATCGATTTTCCGGGCATAGGCTGGGGCAAAGCCAATGAGCTGCGTGAAGCGATCAAGGAATTTAAGACTTCTGGCAAACCTGTTTACGCCTACATGGAGATCGGCACCAACCGCGAGTATTTTCTGGCAACGGCCGCCGATAAGATCTTTCTGCCTCCTCCGGGTGATATTTATGTCAACGGCTTTGCTGCTGAAGCAATGTTTTATCGTGGTTCGCTCGATAAACTGGGGATCGAGGCGGATGTCATCCAGATCGGCCCAAAGTACAAAAATGCTCCAGATCAATACACCAAAAAGGAAATGGGCGAGGGCCAGCGTGAGGTCATCAACGCGATCCTTGATGAGTACGTTTCGAGTTACACCTCGGCGATCGCCGAATCCCGCAAAAAAAGCGTTGAGGATGTTAAAGCCCTAATCGACGGGGCGCCGTACAATGCGATCCAGGCAAAATCGGTCGGCTTGATCGATGACGCGTTGTATCGTGACCAGATCGACAACGAGATAAAGACCCGCCTCGGATATGCCGAGAATGACAAGCTCCGAACCATCAGCGGCGGCGCGTATCGCGACGTAACGTCGGATAGCCTTGGGCTTAATACGGGCGAAAAAGTAGCCGTTATTTATGCGTCCGGAGCGATCAACGTCGGCCGTTCCGGCAGTGGCCCGCTCAGCGGCGAAGTTGCAGGTTCAGACACTTTGGTCAAGGCGATCAATGATGCTGCGAGCGATTCGACGGTAAAGGCTATAGTCCTGCGCGTCGACTCTCCGGGTGGCTCAGCCCTGGCGTCCGACCTGATGTGGCATGCGATAGAGAACGCGAAATTGAAAAAACCGTTTGTCGTGTCGATGGGCGATGTAGCTGCGTCAGGCGGGTACTACATAGCCTGCAACGCCAATAAGATCGTTGCCGAGCCTACATCGATCACAGGTTCTATCGGCGTTTTTATGGGCAAGCCGGTGGTTAAAGGATTTTATGACTGGCTCGGCATTTCCAACGAGTACGTTCTGCGGGGCAAAAACGCCGGCATCTTCCGTGCGACAGAAAAATGGACACCGGAGGAACGTGCCAAGATGGAAGCCCAGACCAACACCATCTATTTTGACAATTTCCTGCCAAAGGTCGCCAAAGGGCGTAACAAGACTGTCGAGGAAGTAAATACGCTTGCTCAAGGGCGCGTTTGGACAGGTACGCAGGCAAAGGCAAATGGCTTGATCGATGAATTCGGCGGCCTCGAAAAGGCGATCGATATCGCTAAAGAACTTGCTCAGCTTCCGGCTGATAAGGATGTTAGGCGGGCGGTTTTTCCAGCACCTCGGCCGTTTCTTGAAGAGTATTTTGGAGCAGAAGAAACGCAGATGACCGCTGATCACAAAGCGCAGGCTGCACTTTTAGAGTCTATGCCGCGCGATGTCAGGCGGGCGTTTCGGTTCTCGTCCATGCTCGATCAGATGCAGAGAGGAGAAGCGATGCTTCTGCTGCCGTTTGAGCTGACGATCAAGTGATCTATCTAGCTCCAGCGAAAAACGGTTTTCATAATTGGCAAGAGCCGGTGGCCTGCAACGACGCTGCGGAAGAACTCTTCGTGTTCGACCTCGACTCGGGCCATATCGAGTAGATCTTTGACACATTCATCCATTTTGAGATCACGGGCAAGAGCCGCGGCATCTTCGTATTCTTCCGAATTCTTGCTTTCAAGCCGGCCAGCGAAATACATCGGCATAAACCAACCGGAGATATAGCACGAAATGCCTAGCGTTCGACCCATCGTCCAAAACACCTTCTCGCGGATCATATTCGGCCCGGAGCCTAGGTTCGTCAGCCATTCCCCGACACGCCGGCGATGGTCCCACTCTTCAGCTTCGATATCCTTAATGCGAGATCTTTCAGGAGAGTCTTTAAGCGATCCCCAGTGCCCGCGATACGCATAGGCCGCCGCTACCTCTCCGGAGTAAGCGTTCTGCAAAATACGGATCAATCTGTCCTTTGAGCGCTTCACGTTGGGTAGATTGTACCCGAATCCCGTGGAACTGCGCACGTGCCGGACGGCCGCGGTTTATCACCATGGGAACTTCCGATCACCAGAGGTTGACACGAATTAGAATTGGAATTATTCTAAGGGGGAATCAAGCATTACAATGGATCAACTACAGGAAATCAAGACTTTAGGATTGACCAAGCAACGGCAGGCCGTGTTACAGGTCATTCGTGAGTCGGAAAATCATTTGACTGCGAATGAGGTTTTTGAGGACGCTCGTCGGATATTGCCGGGTATTTCCTTTGCGACCGTCTATAATTCGCTGCATTACCTAAAGAATGAAAATTTGATCGGTGAGGTAACGTTCGGAAATGACGCAAGTCGCTACGACCGAAACCTGATGCGGCACGACCACGCGATGTGCAACGTGTGCGGGAAGCTGGTCGATCTGGAACTACAGATCCCCGACGGAATGTTGAACGAAGCGGCTGAGCGTTCGCGATTCAAACCCGAGTCGATCGAGATAACGTTACGAGGCCTTTGTCCGGCTTGTACCGGATAGGCTTACATTAATTAATTTAGAAACTAAAGAGAGGATAGGGAAACTAGAATGGAAAATATTGAAGAACAAAATAGTGGAGAAGCGTTAGAAATAAACGACTCGAGCCGATGCCCGTTCACGGGTGGTGCTATAGGTTTCACGACCAGTACAAAGCGGTCAAACCGAGACTGGTGGCCGAACGCGTTGGACCTAAAGATGCTGCGGCAGAATTCTGAGCTCGCCGACCCGATGGGCGAGGACTTCGATTACGCTGCAGAATTCAAAACGCTCGACCTCGATGCGGTCATTGCGGACCTGAGAGCCCTGATGACGGATTCGCAGGACTGGTGGCCGGCGGACTACGGGCACTATGGCCCGTTTTTTGTTCGAATGACCTGGCATGCTGCGGGCACGTATCGTGTCGCAGACGGACGCGGAGGCGCTGGCAACGGCGAGCAGCGATTCGCCCCGACAAACAGCTGGCCAGACAACGGTAACCTGGACAAAGCCCGTCGACTGCTCTGGCCGATCAAACAAAAATACGGACGTAAGCTCTCATGGGCTGACCTATTCGTTCTGACCGGCAATGTTGCAATGGAAACGATGGGATTCAAGACATTTGGATTCGGTGGCGGACGTGCCGATGTATGGCAGCCACAGGAAGACGTCTACTGGGGCTCCGAAGGCGAATGGCTGGCAAATAAGCGCTACACGGGTGATCGCGAGCTTGAGAACCCTCTCGCCGCCGTGCAGATGGGCTTGATCTACGTTAATCCCGAAGGCCCGGACGGCAACCCTGACCCTCTTGGTTCCGCCGGCGACATTCGTGAAACTTTTGCCCGTATGGCGATGAACGACGAAGAAACGGTCGCTCTGACGGCCGGCGGCCACACATTCGGCAAGGCCCACGGAGCTGGCGACGCCGCACATGTTGGAGTAGAGCCCGAAGGTGCCCCGATCGAGGCACAAGGGCTGGGATGGTTGAGCACGTACGCTTCAGGCAAAGGTGCTGACGCCATCACAAGCGGCATTGAGGGAGCTTGGACACCAACACCGATAACCTGGGACAACAGCTATTTTGAGACTTTGTTCGGCAACGAATGGGAGCTGACCAAGAGCCCGGCGGGTGCCAACCAATGGCGTCCGGTCGGTGCCGAACCCAATGTTCCAGATGCCGCTGACCCGAACAAAAAGCACCTGCCGATGATGACTACGGCTGATATGGCAATGCGCATGGATCCGGCATATGAGAAGATCTCGCGTCGATTCATGGAGAATCCGGCCGAGTTCGCCGACGCATTTGCACGAGCATGGTTCAAGCTGACGCACCGCGATATGGGCCCGAAAGCTCGCTACCTCGGCCCGCTCGTTCCAGCCGAAGATCTTATCTGGCAAGACCCGGTTCCAGCAGGTACCAGACTCGATGCCGGTGACGAAGCTACGCTGAAAGCAAAGATCCTTGCGTCCGGCCTGACGGTTTCGCAGCTTGTCACCACGGCGTGGGCTTCGGCTTCAACCTTCCGCGGTTCGGACAATCGTGGCGGAGCTAATGGTGCACGTATTCGCTTGTCGCCACAGAAGTTCTGGGAAGTGAATAACCCCGTGCAGCTCGATCAGGTTCTAGGTGTCCTTAGTGGCATTCAGAGCGAGTTCAACGAAGGCGGGAAATCTGTCTCGATGGCCGATCTGATCGTTCTTGGCGGATGCGCTGCGGTCGAAAAAGCGGCGAAGGACGCTGGTCACGACATTTCGGTTCCATTCACCTCCGGACGCGGCGACGCAACGCAGGAACAGACCGAAGTTGACTCGTTCAAATATCTCGAGCCGCAGTCAGACGGTTTCCGCAATTACAAAAAAGGCCATCACAAGACGCCTGCTGAGGAATTGCTCGTCGACAAGGCAAACCTGCTCGGTTTGACCGCACCGGAAATGACGGTTCTTATCGGGGGCCTGCGTGTACTTGGTGCTAACTATGATGGTTCGAAGCACGGTGTCTTCACCGACCGACCGGGTACGCTGACAAACGACTTCTTCACGAATCTGCTTGACATGAGCACCAAGTGGGAAGCCGCCAACGGCGACGGTCAGGTCTTTAATGGCATCGACCGCAAAACTGGTGAGGTCAAATACACTGGCACCCGAGTCGATCTGATCTTCGGCTCGAATTCGGAACTGCGAGCGTTGGCTGAGGTTTACGCGTGTGTGGATGGAAAAGACAAGTTTGTCAAAGACTTTGTTGCGGCATGGAACAAGGTTATGAACCTTGATCGTTTCGACCTCGCATAATTCGCGTTATCACCGAAGGGGCGGTCCGAAATCGGGCCGCCTTTTTCCTTTTTTGGCTTCAACTAATCGGGTCAGGGATCGATCAAGGTAGGACTGATTCGCCCGAATAGATGTTAAAACGGCCGCCCCTGACGAACCCCAGAAGGGTCATTCGGTACTCTTTCGCGAGTTCGACAGCAAGGCTAGAAGGCGCTCCGATGCCGGCGATGATAGGGATTCCGGCCATTAAGGCCTTCTGCACGAGCTCGAAGCTGATGCGCCCACTGAGCAGGAGTATCTTGCCCGCGAGCGGCGCCTCAGCAGCCAGAAACTTTGCCCCGATGAGCTTATCGAGGGCATTGTGCCGGCCTACATCCTCGCGAATGATGATCATTTCGCCGTTTGCGTCAAAAAGTGCCGATGCGTGAAGGCCGCCGGTCTTCTCGAAAACGTTCTGAGATGCCTGCAGGCGTTCCGGCAGTGAATGAATGATGGCGGGTGAGATTTGGGGAACGATATCGGATATCGCAGCTGAAATGCCCGTCCTCAGTGCCTCGATTGAGCTCTTGCCACAGACGCCGCAGCTAGACGTGGTGTAAAAGTTGCGTTTGAGACGGTCTAGATCGACTTCGACTCCTTGGTTGAGATCTACACGAATCGTATTTGAGTGCCGTGCCGCTCCACGAGCGACCGTACCGACGCCTTTCGCAGTCTTTAGACCGCAATGCTTGATCACTTTGATCTGATCGGCTGATGAAAGGATCCCTTCGGTAAACAGAAAACCGGCCGCAAGTTCGGCATCATCACCGGGCGTTCGCATCGTGATCGAAACTGCCGCATGCGTGCCGTCGGGAAAGCCTATTCGGATCTCAAGCGGTTCCTCGACGGCGAGCAGGTCGGTCGTCTTACGACCGTCAGCGATGACCGAAACGCGTTCGACCGAGATGTTCGAAGTTATCGAAACGGGCTGCATGAGAACGAGTTTAGCAAATGTCACCGAAGCGATGCGGACGCGGTGGGCTCAATAATACTTCTGCGTCAACGATTCAAGCGGATCCAAAGCGTCAATGCTTCGCTGGCCAAAAAGCTGGGTTACGGGAACATAGCCCCTTACGTCGCCTGCTAGGATTGCGTGGATGAGAACGTGGTCGGCGTTGAGGTTTATCGGCGTATTCCAGCGAATGAATGCCTCGGCAGCACGCCGAGTGACCGTGTAGGCGTGGGCAAGGAAATTGACGGAGGCGACGTGAAAATAATCGTTATAAGTCCGCATATAGAGGTTGCGGATCATGCGGTGATTTAATTTGTAATGACCCAGTGCGTACTTTGCGTGAAATATCGCCTGCTGAAATCCGCCGAGAGAAGGCTTAAATCGCCCACCATTCCAGCCCCATTGAATGCATTCGGCATCAGGCGGAATATTCGCGAGCATAGCTCTTACAGTTTCATCATTAACCGGTATCGTGGTCACATCGTCTTCAAAGATCAAAGCCCGTTCACAGCCGTCAGCGAGCATTTTCTTATACGCCAATTGATGGCCTATCGAGCAGCAAATGTGGCCAAGCGTCATCGCACGGCCCTTCGGATCGACGCGTATCGCCAATTCCTCGTCGTACGTGCCGTCAGCGATTAGATCTTCCTTGGTGACTTCGCTTTTATCGACACCGTAGACAAACTCGAAAGTCCCCGGACCGAGCTGCTGGCTCACACCTCGCTGGCGCTCCTCGGCCGCGGCGTAGGTGACGACGTAGGCTTTGTCATGAAAATCGAGGAGCGGTGCATGGATCATATTAGTCGAATGGCCTCTGCGCAAGGCCTAGGCACCCTTCGAGACGATTCAAACGGCGGCCCGAGACTTAGGTGCTGGTCAAGGTCTGCATTGGGTCGCTTTTGTCGGCACTTCGTTGTCCGTATAGCTGTTTCCTCGCGACGTACGCATTTACGTCGCCGTTTAGCACGGCGTAAAGAAGTGCGTTGTCGCCGTTGAGTCTGATCGGCGTATTCCAGCTGATCAAAGCCTCAGCGGCCCTTCGGTTGATTGTGTAAGCATGAGCCAGAAAGTGCTTGCCAGCCCGATCAAAATGTTCGTTAAATGGCTGCGCATACAAATTCCGGATCATCGTGTGATCATATCGCTCAAGCGCGAAAGTATGCTGGACGTGATACAAAACCTGCTTAATTCCGCCATACCACGGCGCGTATCCGCCGCCCTCCCAGCCCCAATATATCAGATCGGCGTCCGGCGGGACATTTGCGATCATCTGGCCGATCTCGCTTTCCGCCACATCAAATGCAACCATGTCGTCTTCGAAAACAAGGGCCCGCTCCGCACCGCTTTCCAGGAATTTCTCGTAAACGCGCCTATGCCCGATCGAACAGCAAATATGCCCGAGCGTCATCGCCTTGTTCCTGCGGTCCGTGCGGCGGGCGATAGCTTCGTCGTAGGTCCCGTCGGCGATCAGCTGTTCCAGCGTGACGTCGCGTTTGTCGAGGCTGTAAACAAACTCGAAGTTCCTTTCACCTAATTGCTCGACCACGTTTCGACGACGGTCGGCCGCCGATTCGATCGTGATGACGTAAACCTTTTCATGGAAGGCTTTGAGGCTCTCGGAAAGCATATCGTTCGCACCCCGCGATCTGTCTCTTCATTGCCATTGGCTTCAGGCAACGGTCACATCGCATCACACCTTCTTTTGCTTCGCCAGCCCAACTTTGTTGGGCTGGCGAAGCAAGATTCTTGGCAATATATCTATCCGTCGGCTGAAGCCGACGGCAATTGAAACAACGGTAACGTCAATCCGCCGGAAGAATACGTCCGCGACACTCGCCGAAGCCGATCCTTCTAAATCCCTCGCGTTCGCAGTAGCCTTTCATGATGATCTCGTCGTGATCCTCAAGGAAGCGTCGCGTTTCGCCGGATGGGAGTTCGACCGGTTCGGTGCCGCGCCAGCTAAGCTCGAGCATCGAGCCGCGTTCGGACTTTTCTTTGCCTGAGATGGTGCCGGTGGCGATGAGGTCCCCGGTCTGGAGGTTACAGCCGCCTGAGGCGTGGTGCGTGAGCATCTGCGCGATCGTCCAGTAGAGGTCTTTCATGTTCGAGCGGCTTAGAAGGTGCGGTTCGATGTGTTCGTTACGCATCTTCTCGGTTTGGATAAAGACCTCAAGGTTGATGTCGATGCCGCCGAATTTTTCGTTCTGCTCGTCAGCAAGATAGGGTAACGGTGCGGGATCGTCTACCTCGCGTTCGAACGCCGGTGTGCGGAACGGTGCGAGAGCTTCCATCGTTACAACAAATGGCGAGATCGTCGTCGCGAAATTCTTGGCGAGGAACGGCCCGAGCGGCTGGTATTCCCACGCCTGTATGTCGCGGGCGGACCAGTCGTTGACGAGGCACAGCCCGAAGATATGTTTCTCCGCCTCGCCGATCGGGATCGACGTGCCCAGCTCGTTCCCCTGCCCGACAAAAAACCCGACCTCCATCTCGTAGTCGAGGCTCTTACACGGGATAAAAATCGGCGGAGCCTCCGCGTCGCTCCGGTTCTGCCCCTTCGGCCGCTTGATGTCCGTCCCCGAGATCACGATCGACGAAGCCCGCCCGTGATACCCGATCGGCACATATTTATAATTCGGCAGCAAAGGATTGTCCGGCCGAAACATCGACCCAACATTCGTCGCATGATAGATCGAGCAGTAGAAGTCGGTGTAGTCGCCGATTTCAAACGGAATCTTGAAGTCGTTTGCAGCCGGAGGCACAAGACACCTGCCGACCTTTTCTTTGATGTCGCTTGATTGATCAGTGCGAAGTAACCGACTTGCTTCGGCCCGCAACTGAGAAAACATGCCGATAGGAGCAATTTCGAAAGCGAGGTTCAATTGAGAATCATATGTGAGAAACCGGTGGTAATGCTCAAGTTCTGCTTGGGGTAAATCTAGTAGCCCTGTTTCAGAAAGAGCACTGATATCCAACACGCTTTCGCCGATTCGCATTCCCGTACCTAAATTTGAATGCCTGATCGCACACCACGGCAAATTCTGTATCGGAAAATCTGTATTCGGATCGTTGGCGGATTCGACCCAACTTTTGAGGTTCGGGTCATGGGTTTCGTTGATCTCGTATGTCATATATGCGTTGATTCCCCGCCCGCTACCGCAGGTGTTATCCACAGACTAAAGTATCCCCAGCTTCTGCAAGTCCGCGATCGGTTCGTCGAATGAGCAGGAGCCGAATGAGTGGAGGCCTTTTTTGCGGAGGGCTTCTAGTTGCCAGACGTTTAAGCGGTACTCATTTCTCCAGCTGATTGACTGATCAGAGAAGCGGAAGACCTCGTCAAATTCCTCTTCCATCACATCCTCTAGCAGCGAAGCCCGGTAGCCTTCGCGGGCGAAGCCGGTCATTAGGAACATGTTCATGAAGCCGTGCATCGTGCCCTTTGGCGAGTTGTTTTCGTAGGTCAGCGGCCGGAAACAGCGGATCGGGTGATGCAGGCCGGCGGTCGCTTTGAACGGAACGTTTGCGGCGAGACAGGCTCGGACAAAGCGGATAACCTCTTTCGAAGCGGGAAACGCTCCGGGCGTGACTCCGCCGGTTCGGATCTTGGCAAACTGGCCGGTGGTCGCGACTTTGGCGAGCAGATCAGGGAAATTCTTGCCGAGACTGATCTCGAAATACGCCTTAACGCCCGCAGGGAGCAGGAGAACGGTATTTTCGATCTTTGAGGCGGTGTTTGCTTTGACCTCGATCGAATCGATAATGACGCCGGGGCTGTATTTTGCAGTAAATTCTTTGATCTCGCGAATGCTCGCGCTCAGGTCTTCGCCGGCGAGAACGCTCAGCCGCCATGCCGTTTTCGCGTCTCGCGAGACAAATTCACCGGCGTTCTCGAAAAACTCCTCAAGCTGTACCGACGGTACGACAAATGCACCAAGCATCCAGCTGTAATTGCTGTTGCGGTACATCGCGTAATTCAGTACAGCCTCCGACATCGGCAGTCCCGACGGTGGAAACAGCCCTGCGTAATCGATCGCGCCCGTAAGCAGCGAACTTACCGATTCGCGAACGCCTGTAACATTCAACTGACTATCCATGTAAAGAAAATAAGCTCGATAACAGAATCTGATGATAAGAATATTAGAGACAATTTACAAACAAACCCGCCCAAAACTGCCGTTTTGGATAGGTGTGGAGTTTTTAGACTTGCCTTTGCTCGCCGATTTCGATTATCTTGTTCTCGACACAGAAATAGGATTTTTTAATGCGTGTTTTAGGAATCGATCCCGGTAGCGAAACGCTCGGATGGGGTGTAGTCGACGGTGTTGGTTCTAAATACGAGCTGGTCGATTTCGGCACGGTCCGGTCGAATACGAAACACGCATTTTCCAAGCGTTTGCTCAATATTTACAACGGCATAGCCGATGTTGTTGCAAAGCATTCGCCGGATGTATTGTCGGTTGAAGATACGTTTTACGCGGTGAATGTCGGCGTAGCGTTAAAACTCGGCCAGGTTCGCGGAACGATGCTGCTGCTGGCTGAGCAGTACGGCATCGAGATCGCAGAATACGCTCCGCGGCTCGTAAAGCAAACGGTTGTCGGCTACGGAAATGCCGAAAAACATCAGGTGCAGGAGATGGTCAGACTGTTGCTTAGACTGAAAACCGCACCGACGCCGCACGACGCGGCTGATGCTCTGGCGATCGCGATCTGTCATTTCCACCACGCGGGACTCAGCGACCGGTTAAAGAAGGCAGGTGCCAGATAATAGATTTCATTGATAGATTTCATTGATGAAGCTCGCCCTTCTCACGGCAATATTCCTAATAATGACGGTGACTCCGCTCGCCGCTCAGAAGCGCAGTTCGGCGGCTACTCGGCCAAAGGCAACTGTCACACGTTCACCAGAGATCGGTCAGTCAGCAATAGTCATAGATGAAAACCTTTCTGTACTTAGAAAAGTACCAAGTCTGTTTTCAGAATCCGTACATCGAATGTCGCGCGGCCGTACTGTCCGGATCCAAGGTGTACAGGAAGCGGACGGCGTCAAATTCTACAAGGTTACGGTCCCGCCTACAAATTTCGGTTGGGTTCAGGCTGACGCTGTCGTAGGCAAGTTCCGGCCCGGTGACGAGGCTCGTCTCGCCAGCCTTGTTCAGGCGTACAGCGAGTTTGAACGAATCGAGACCGCGACGCATTTCTTTGACATGTATCCGAATTCAACGCTTAAGCCGCCAATGCTCCTACTCTTTGGCGACACGGTTGAGGAGATGGCTGCCCAACTATCAAGACAGGCGGTATCGCGAATTCCTCGCAAGGAGATGGCCGCTAGCGGTGCACCGATCCACAGTTTTTACCTGAATTTCAACATGCTCGATCGTTACCGCAAACTCGGCGTGATCTTTCTATTCAACCCGACGACGCGGCTTTATCATTACGAGGGTGCAAGCTGGAAAGAGATAATTGCCAAATATCCGGCCTCGCCGGAAGCCGCTGAGGCCCAGAAACGACTCGATGCGTTGAAGCTGAAAATGGAGAAGAAATAACCTACGCAGGCGGTACTGCCAAAGCTACTGCGATCTGAGCGGCGATGCCTGCGTTGTTTTCGAGGAGCGCGATGTTTGCGGCGAGGGTGCGGCCGGAGCTTTTTTGGGACATTTGTGAAAGCAGGAACGGCGTGATCAATTTCCCCTTAATTCCTTGTCGCTCCGCTCCGCTCATAGCCTCGGCGAGGATCGATTCGAGGTCTTCAATACCGATCTCAAACTCTGCGGGAACAGGAGCTGTGACCAGAACTGCAGCGGGCAGTTCGAGCATATCTCTTGCACGAACGATGTCAGCAACTTCGCCAGCGTTTTCGACCCGCTGATCGATGTCGAGACCGCTCGAACGACTATAAAAGGCGGGTAGAGCGTCGCATTGCCAGCCGACAATAGGAATTCCGTACGTTTCGAGCCATTCGCGAGTACGTGGCAGATCGAGGACGATCTTCGCACCCGAGCAGACGACCGTTATCGGCGTTTGGGCGAGTTCGGGAAGGTCGGCGGAAATGTCTGCTTCGAAACCCCGATGCACACCTCCGATGCCGCCGGTCGAAAAAACCTTTATCCCTGCCTTGTAAGCGATATAGGCCGTGGTCGCGACTGTCGTCGCGCAGTCGAGCTTGTTTGCCACGGCGACAGGCAGGTCGCGGCGGGAGATCTTTTTGATGTTGCTGTCCGTAGCTAGTCGTTCGATCTGCGCCTGATCGAGACCGACGTAAAAATCACCGCCAAAAACTGCGATCGTCGCCGGAATTGCACCGTTTTCCCGAACCGCAGCCTCGCATTTAATAGCGGTTTCAATGTTTTGTGGATAAGGAAGTCCGTGCGCAATGACGGTTGATTCCAGAGCGACAATGGCCTCACCGTGCCGGATAGCGGATGAGATCTCAGGAGATAGTTTGATAACCATGTTCTGTCGACAAGGGACCATTACATTGGCATGCCATGTGTATTAGTCTCCTTCAGCGACGGATACACGCGAACCAATGTGTCCCAAGGGTTTCGCTCGCGGAGCCTCGCTACAAACTAGGCTTTATTGTTAGTCGCCGCAGGTGATATATACGGACGTTCCGAGCTACTTCACAAACTTGCCGATCCTATTCAGCCTCGGGTGCGTGAGGCAGCCGACCATGCTGCCGTTTGAGGCGCCGCGATCGCATGACCAGTAGACGAACATCGCACGGCCGATGATAAGCTCACGCGGTACAAAGCCCCAATAGCGGCTATCTTCGCTGTTGTCGCGGCTATCGCCCATAACGAAGAAGCTATTTGGCGGAACCTGCATTGGCTTGCCCTGAACGCCAAATTCGGGCTGCTGCCCTGTTCGTAATATTCTCTTATTACTTCTAACCGCTTCCATCGTGTCGGGACGGTAATAGACGTCGTAATTGGCCTCGCCGCGCCGTTCCTCAAACTCGGTGACCGTCAAGGCCGACTGATCATCGTCCGCATCGCCGATATAGCGGTTTTCCGGAAGTAATTTTCCATTGATAAAGACCGAATTATCCTTAAATTCGACCGTCTCGCCCGGAAGGCCGATGACGCGTTTTACGTAATTGATCTGGTACGGAATGAGATTGCGAGAGCGGTCGGCCTGCGGATTTACCTTGTTGCCCGGATACTTGAAAACGATTATGTCGCCGCGTTCGATCTCGCGTTGCGGCAGAAATGGTAATTCATAGCCGCCCGGCGTGAAGATAAATTTGTTTACCAGCAGATAATCGCCGACGAGGATCGTATTCTGCATCGAGCCGGTCGGAACGGTGACGGCCTGTAAAATGAACGTCATCCCGAATATCGCCATCACGAGGGTGACGACAAACGACTCGAAGTACTCGCGGATCGTCGATTTTGGCGGGCCGACCGGCTTTACTTCGGGCACCTTTGGCTCGTTTTCTTCGTTGCTCATAATCATTAGAAAAATGATACGTAAAGTCTTTCAAACTCGTTTCGCTTTCTCGCCCGCTCGCTGTTTCAGCTGGTCCAGGGCTCCGGCCGCCGCCATCATTTCGGCGGATTTGATCGAGGTGCCGGAACCCTGAGCTCGGCCTGTAGCCCAGATCGCTTCCACTGAGAAAGTTCGCGAGTGCGGAGGTCCTTCCGTCTTTGTAACCTTGTAATCCGGAGCGGCAAGCTTTTCCGCCTGCAGTATTTCCTGCAGCATCGTCTTGTAATCGATGGACGTTCGGGGCGATGCTTTCTTGATCTCATCGCCAAACAGCCGAACGACCATTGCTCGGGCCGGAATATATCCGCCGTCGAGGAACACCGCCGCGATTATCGCCTCGATCGTGTTCGCCAGCAAGGCCTGTTTTTTCCGTCCACCGGTCTTCTCTTCGCCTCGGCCAACGCGTACGAAATCGCCTATATTCATTGCATCGGCGAGCCTCGAGAGGGTGTTCGTGCTGACGAGATGATGCTTCATCAGCGTCAGGTCGCCTTCGCTTGCACCCGGGTGGCCATTATAAAGAGCCTCGGCGATCACGAGCCCGAGGACTGAATCGCCAACAAACTCCATTGATTCGTTCTCAGCTTCTCGAACCGCGTCATCATCTGCACCCGGCAAATTTTCATAAGCCCATGATCGGTGCGTCAAGGCACGGTCTAAAAGCTTAACGTCATGAAACGTATAGCCTATCAGATTCTCGAGCCTTCCAAGTTTTGCGGACATCTCTTGCTAAAGTTTAAGAGTTACGGGGACAAAAGAAAAGCCGGACGCGTATCTGACAGACGCGTCCGGCCGATTCTTAGATCACATTTGATAGTATCAGTTCTTCTTCACAGTCGCCGTCGCAGGCTTAGCAGCGGGGCTGACACCCGAGCCGTTGGCAGCTCCAACCCCAGAAACCTGCCCAGTCGACGTTGTAACTGGATCCGGATCACTAATAGGAGTAACCGGGGTTGTCGGGTTTTCAAAAGGCTGTTTCACCGCGTTCGACACCCAAGCGTCCAAGCCTTCCATCTTGCCGAACCGACGGTTGTACGAAAAATCAAGGGCCTTCTTGATCTCAGCCTTGTACGCAGCATTTGTCGAGAGCGAATATGCTCTCGAGAAAGCGTCCGCAGCTCTCTGGTTGGTACCGTTTGAAAGAGCAACCTTCGCCTTTATAGCATCTATCTTTTGCTTGGCTACCTCTTCCGTATCAGCGGGATCCTGCGACTTGATCAATGCCTGAATCTCGTCAGCGAGTTTGTCGCCCTGCTCGGCATAGTAATAACCGATCAAACCGTATGAAACGGGATTCTTTTTCGATTCAGAATTCGCTTGCGTTGCCTTATACAGGTAAGGAGCAGCTCCGGCTTTGTCCTTCTTATCGACCTGCATTATGTAGCCGATGTAAAGGTTTATCCAACCAATGGCATCCTGCCTATTCGGATAGCCAAAATTGTATAAATTTGGCTTTGCAAGGCCTATAGCCTCCTTCCCGCCGATCAAAAAATCCTTTCCAGATTCAAGATCGGCAATCGATTGTTTGCCGAAGCGTATTGCCTCAGTCGAATATTTGAAGTTGCCCTTGAGAGCCTCTTCGCCACCAAGTGAGGCAAGGACTATCTCAACCGTTCGGAACTTTTCCGGATACTTAGCAAGCACTTCCTTGCCAGCGGCGACGACCTCATCCCAATTCTTTGCGTCGAGAGCGGAGTCAAAGCGCTTTACAAGACGTGCTTCCTCCTCAGCCGCTTCCATATCCTTAATTATTTTCTCATTGGCCGGGATCTGCTTGTTTAACCATTCCGCAAATTCTTTGGCGGGTTCGCACGAACCATATTTCTCAACGAACTGCTTGCCTACCTCGACAAACGCTTTCCTGCCAGCAATAGTCTTAACCGTAAACTTCTCACGCACTTGCGCGTCCAAAGCAGTCAGCCCTGCGGCGTCACCGCACGGATCTTGAGCAAAAGTGCCGATCGCTCCGATCGCGAAGATCGCTGCCAGCAGGAGCGAAATGTTTGTGTATCTAAAAATCGTTTTCATGTTATTCCTACCTCGGGTTTAAGTTCCCCCGTGAAATCCCCTCGCTTTAGTGATCGCTCTCATCGTACGGCGACAATGCCAACGATTGGCGAAAAATCAGATGAGTCTATTATGCAAAAACGTTGCAAATATTTGCTGTCCGCTTGCTTACAGTCTGATTTAAATGACGAATCCGAAGAAAATTTTTCAGAAGCTCAATAATCCTTTAGTTTTTACAGGTCTGTCAAGCGAAAAAGCATCTCAAAACTTTGAGTTCCTGAGATGCTTTCGCGTGTTTATAACCCTAGATTATGGCTTGATAACCGGCCCGTTCCTGGTTGCTTTCTGATCTTTGTTATAAGTGATCACGACTGGCGGCAAAACTGGCTTTGAGCTGGTAGTTTTTACTACTGTTTTCGACGACTTCGGAGCGTTCGGGATCACTATGACGTTTCGCCCGGCCGTGTCGACCCCGGTCATATCAACAGCATTTGTTTCGCCCGCTTCGGCCTCGTCCTCATCTTCATCGGCTACATCCGCGACGGCAGTAGTGTTAATGATCGCGTTCTTCGGAGCGATCTTAAATTCTGTTTGAGCAAGATTGCGGTCAGTTCGGACTATCTGCGGTGATAGGGCGTTATATATCTGAGCTGCGATCGCTGCCGCATTCCGGCCACGTTCACTTGGGCCTCGCGTAATAACCGCAACCGCGTACTTTGGTTGCTCGATCGGGGCGACGGATGTAAACAAGCCGACCCACGACCCCTTATCGATGCAAGAACCTGTTTTGCCAGCAACCCCAAGCGATTGGTTCATATTGCGGCGAGCCGTGCCGTATTCGGCGGCTCCCATCATGCCCGGGATCACGCGACGAACGTTCTGCTGCGGCAGTTCCACCTTTCCCTTGTAAAATGTTTGAAACTGAGCTTTCTCGATCTCGTTCCGAGGTATGCGGGGCAGTACACGCTTACCACCGTTAGTCATCGCAGCCGCCATTACTGCCAACTGAATCGTGGATACTTCCGTATCGTCGCCGTGAGAGTAAATTCTCGGATTGCTGTTGCTTACAGGCAGTCGTCCAGGAGTCTCACCCTCGAGATTTATGCCCGTCTGCTCGCCGAGCCCAAACTGCCTGCCATACTCGACCAGCTTTTGATTACCCATCAAGACGCCGGCACGCTGGAAATACGGATTATCAGAGTGAGCGAGAGCGTCATCGAGCTTTCTTCGCGTCGCGGTATTCTTTACCGCACCGGTTTCCTTATCGATCACCCCTTCGTTCAACCCAGCGGCTCCTGTAACGAGTTTGATCGTCGAACATGGGCGAATACTGCTTCGAACAGCCCAGTTCTGATTAACAACGGTCAAAACCTTACCCGTCTGTGCTTCCATCACGACGACCGAGCCGGCACGGCTGCCGAGAGCATTGATCGCGACCTGACGTATCGTGAGATCCTCGCCCTCTGTCTTATCAGCGGCGATATTCGCTACCGTTTCATTTCTGAAGCTTCGTTCATAGGCGATGCGTCGTGCAATGGCTTCACGGCGAGCCTGTTCGCGCCTCCGAGCTTCAGCAAGAGCGGCAGCACGGCGTTCTGATTCCTTTCGTTTGCGCTCTACCTCGGCCTTGCGGGCTTCAGCTTTGCTTTTCTTTGGCTCGGACTTAGCTTTGGTATCTAATTTTGCCTTTTTATCTTTAGCTGTTTCTTTCTTGGAGGGCGTCCTTTTGGAGTCTTTGGCGGTGGTTTTCGCTTTCCCGCTTACTTTCTTGGCATCTTTTGCCTGTTTTTCGTTCTTCTTAACAGTCGGCTTGGTAGCCGCTTTCTTGGTGTCTGGCTTCTTCGCTGTCTTCTTCGATTGGGCCGAAGTGGAAGCTGAAAACGCCAATGTTAGAACGATAACTGTCAGCAACGAGCCAACAAAAAAGTGTTTCGGGAACATTAACTTCATGCTTTACCTACGGGCCTCGACTTGTATTGGGTTTGTTGGATAAGCCCGTTTTAGGGGCTGTTTGCGCAATGTCTATTAAAGACTATAACATTCAAGGCGTACCGGGGCAAGCGGTTTTCTTTGGCGCATCGTAAATAGGATGAGGTTCTTCAATACATTCCGCGGAAGATTGCTGCTGATACTGGCAGTGCTTCTCATTGCGACGATAGGATTTCAATACTACTTAAACCTCCAGACGCAGACCGAAAACAACGCTCGACGCGAGTATCAGTTCCGTGCGCTGATCGCAGGGATGAACCTTGGATTCCGCAGTCTCACGCTGCAGGATATTCGAGTCAAGGACCTATACGATGGAACGGACCAGAGCTATTTTGACGCAGAAACAAAAGATGGAATTCGCGACGTGCTTATTATCGATAATGAATGGCGCGTTACTGACAGTCTCAGCCCAAATTATTTGCCGACTTACGACGAGAACGAGAATATCGTTTACAAACGGCTTAGCGAGTTGACCGATCTACCACCGCTAATGGAAGGGGCGAGGCTCGGCGATGATCTAAAGAACTTTCCAAACCGAAAAACCGAAGAGAATAAATATCGGCCTGACGAAGCCTACGCCATCCCGATCGATACTAGCCTTGGCCGTTATTACGTAATGGTCCTGGTAAGAAATGATAAGACCGCTGCCGCCCGACGAGCTGCCCAGCCACTAGTTTTTACGCTAGGAATCCTTCTTGTTTCGTCGTTGATAACTTTGTTGCTCGTCTGGCGATTTACCCGACCGATCGCAAACTTGTCTGACGCTGCGAGGCAAGTTGCTGAAGGAAATCTACACGTTCGCGTCCCCGACATAAACCGCTCCGATGAGATCGGTCAATTGTCAGTCAATTTCAACGACATGGCCGCCGAACTTGAAAAATCTCGCGAGCTCGAAGAGCAGCTGCGGCAGGCGGAGAAGAGTGCGGTCGTCGGGCGGCTCGGCTCGGCGATCGCTCATGAGATTCGTAATCCGCTTAATTACATCAACTTAACGCTCGATCATCTTCGTTCTAAGTACTCCCCGGACGATCCGGAGAAGCGTGCGACCTTTGAAAAACTAACTTCGCAATTAAAAGGTGAAGTCGCCCGGATCAATCAGCAGATCTCTGATTTTCTAAACTATTCGCGGCCTGCAAAAGCAAATCTTCGCCAAATCGACGCCCGAGAAGCAATCGCCGACTCGCTCCGAATCGCGGAGATCGAAGCCGAGGACAAAAACGTCACGATCGGCATAGTCGAGCACGAAAATGTGCCCCAAGTAATCGGCGACCCCGAGTTTCTTCGTTCCGTTTTTAATAACCTATTTATCAATGCCATACAGTCAATGGAGCGCGACGGCGGCCGCCTGACGATCAAGATCTCAGCCGACGAAAGCGGAGAATACGTCGATTTCGAGATCACGGACACGGGCAACGGGATTCCCGAGGAAAGCCTCTCAAAGATATTCGAACCCTACTTTTCAACAAAAGAAACGGGCACCGGTCTTGGACTCGCGATCGTGCAGAAGATAGTTGAGATGCATAGTGGCAGGATCGATGTCGAGTCGGTCGTGGGTAAGGGAACGAAGTTTACGGTAAAATTACCCAAGTCAGAACCACCTGCGTAAGCGCGGGACGAACGTGAGCCATCTTCAACTCAAGTTCGAAACAAACAACGTTCATTGCAGCCCGCTAACGCAGGCGGCTCGGACAGGAAACTTATGGCAAGAAAGTCGATACTCGTCGTTGATGATGAGAAAAATCAAAGGGAAATACTTGAAACGATCCTTTCGGGCGAAGGATACGATGTAACGACCGCGTCTTCGGGCGAAGCGGCAATGAAGTTTGTGGCGGACCGCCATTTTGATCTTGTTCTGACCGATCTTAAGATGACCGGCATGAGCGGGCTCGAACTGCTCAAATCGCTAACGGATTTCGATAAATCTATCATCGTCATTCTGCTCACCGCACACGGTACGATCGATTCGGCCGTCGACGCCCTTCGGCTTGGTGCGTTCGAGTATTTGCAAAAGCCTTACGACAGCGAAAAGCTCCTCGAAACGGTGTCTCGGGCACTGAAGAAGCTCACCACACTTGATGCCGAGATCATTTCCGTTTCGCCCGAGATGGACAAGGTCAAGAAGCTGATCCTAAAGATCGCAAAATCCAACTCCACGGTCCTGATCCGCGGCGAAAGCGGTACCGGAAAAGAATTGATCGCCCGCTCGATCCACAAGAACAGCCTTCGTTCGAACGAGGTTTTCCAGGCGGTAAACTGTGCCGCGATCAATGAAAACCTGCTCGAAAGCGAACTGTTCGGCCACGAAAAAGGTTCTTTTACTGGAGCCGTTTCCGACAAAAAAGGCCTTTTCGAGATCGCTGACGGCGGAACGCTGTTCCTTGATGAGATAGGCGAACTCGATATCGCGCTTCAGGCAAAGATCTTGAGGGCGTTGCAGGAAAGGCAGATCCGTCGCGTGGGCGGCGTTCGCGAACTCAACGTGGATGTCCGTGTTGTCACCGCGACTAACCGCGACCTGCTCCACATGGTGAGTGAAAAGCGTTTTCGCGAAGACCTTTATTATCGGCTGAACGTTCTATCGATCGAGTTGCCGGCACTTCGCGAGCGGCGTACCGACATTCCAGTCCTGATGGATTATTTCGTCAAAAAGCACACTCGCGGCACGAATCGAAAGATCACGTTCTCGACCGACGCCAAACGGCTGCTCGACGATTACAGCTACCCCGGCAATGTCCGGCAGCTCGAATCGGCATTGGAGCGTGCGATTCTCCTCTGCGAAGACGACACCGTAACGCTCGACGATCTGCCGCCCGAAATGACCGCCGGCGGAGGCTCAGTATCGTCGAGTACGGCCGATCAATTCAAACTCCCGCCCGAAGGCGTAAATTTCGAAGACGTCGAACGCAGCCTGATAATGCAAGCTATGGCTCGCACGGACAATAACATCACAAAGTCGGCGAAACTGCTTGGGCTAACGTTTCGGACCCTCCAGTATCGGCTAGAAAAATTTGGTTACAAAAAGGATGAGACGAGCGGAACCGACGAGGATCTGGAAGCGTAAATCGTGTGTTAGAATCGCGATGCAAAGATCTAGAGAGAGGGAGATCAGCCAATGGAATGGTTCTCAACACTTAGTTTAGCTCTGGGCACCGCTTGGACATCAGGTATCAACCTGTACGCAACCGTGAGCGTCCTCGGTTTATTGCAAAAATTTGGTGCCACCAAGCTCCCCGGCGGGTTGGATGTGCTTGATAACTGGTGGGTGATCGGCTTTGCGGGCGGGTTGTATCTGATCGAGTTTTTTGCGGACAAGATCCCGTACGTTGACAGTATTTGGGACGTGGTCCATACATTTATTCGTGTTCCCGCCGGGGCGATCGTGGCTTATGCGGCGACGACCGATCTCGACCCGAGCATTACCATACCTGCAGCGCTCGTCGGCGGCGGGCTTGCTTTTGCTTCGCACGGAACGAAAGCTGCTGCCCGTATAGGTGCAAATTTTTCACCCGAGCCAGTATCGAACTGGGTTCTGTCGCTCGTCGAGGATGCGATCGCATTTCTCGGCACGTTTCTGGCAGTCTTTGCTCCGGTCATTATCGCTGCCGTGCTCGGAATCTTTCTGATCGCGTTCATCTGGTTCTTTCCAAAAGTCATACGTGCGATAATCAGGTTGTTCAAGGCCGTTGGAGCTTTTTTCCGCGGCGAAAGTTTTGAAAGCGTAGCACGCAAGGCGGGTTGACCTTTAAATGACATTAGCGTTTCAAATATTAGCGGTGATCCTTGTTGGGTCTGCCGCTTATTTTTTGTGGCAGGACAATTTTGACTGGGCGTTTGCAGCATTTGCCGTTGGCGTGTGCAGCTATTTTCTTGGGATGAGGTTTCAGATCAAGAAACGCTTGGCGGAACGCGAGTCAGAACCACCTGCGTGAGCGGGCGGCACCACAGGAACATTTCCCTCCCAAATTCAACATTGCTCACCACCCGCCTACGCAGGTGGTGCCGATCTTAATGGCAAGAATCGTACTATCGACAATCGGTTCCCTCGGTGATCTTCACCCGATGATCGCTCTAGCTTTCGAACTCAAAAACCGCGGCCATGAAGCCGTCATCAATACCTGGGAAGGCTATCGCGAAAAGATCGACGGCCTTGGCTTCGAGTTTAAGCCGTTGAGGCCGAATGTCGACATCGACGACACCGAACTGCATCGCAAGGCAATGGATGCGGCGAAAGGGTCGGAATTTATCATCAAGGAACTAATCGTCGCTAACATCCGCGAGATGTACGAAGATCTACTGGCGGCGATCGACGGGGCTGATGCTTTCCTGAGCGGCGAGATAGTTTATGCGGCGGACGCTGCGTCAAGGAAGTCGGGCGTGCCCTGGATCTCGACGAGTCTCGCACCTATTTCAATGTTCTCTGCCAGCGATCCTAGCATCTACATGCAGTCGCGGTTGATGGAAATGGCTTGGTCGCTACCGACGTTCTTTCATCAGGGAATGCAGGTGGTAATGAGGGCAGTGATGAATTCGTGGCTCAGCGAATACCGCGAGTTTCGACGCGAACTTGGTCTGAATGAAGATCACAATCCGATATTAACCGACAAATTCTCGCCGCTCTTGCATCTTGCGATGTTTTCGAAAGCTCTCGCTCGACCGCAGTCAGATTGGCCAGCTCAGACTGTTCAGACCGGCGTCTGTTTCTACGACGAAAGCGGAACGACAGAACTTGATCCGGCTTTGCAAAGATTTCTGGAGGACGGAGAACCGCCGTTGGTTTTCACACTAGGCTCAGCGGCCGTGATGGATGCGGGTGATTTTTTTGACGAAAGCGTTCGTGCCGCTAAGGAACTGGGCCGCCGGGCCGTTGTAATATATGGACGCGATCAGAAGTTGCCGTCCGGATTGACCGATGATATTTTTGCCGCTGAATACGCTCCGTTCTCGCTTATCTTTCCTCGCGCAGCCTGCGTTGTGCATCAAGCGGGAGTTGGAACGACGGGCCAGGTGCTTCGCGCCGGTGTGCCGCACGTGATCGTGCCGTTTAGTCACGACCAGCCTGACAATGCGGCCCGGTGCAAACGCGCCGGGGTTGCCGAGGTCATATACCGCACGGAATACAACTCGCTAACCGCCGTCGATGCTATTTCGAAAGTGCTGGGCGATGACAGCTACTGCTCGAAGGCGTCGGAGCTCAAAAGCATTGTCGGTGGGGAAGATGGTTCGCGTACCGCGTGTGACGCGATCGAAGGGGTTTTGCGGTAATCAGCGGCGCTGGCTTAGAATTTTAGTAAGAAACGCTGTCGACTCCTTCCGGCATCAAACTAAATTCTGTTTACAATTATGCGGCGTATCATTACAAATATCCTTTTATCGCTCTCGATCGCGGTGCTTATTGGCTCGCACAGTTCGGCGTTTGGCCAGATGTCGCGAAAGCCCACGCCGACCCGCGAACCGAAAGGTGCGATGAGCCATAAGCCGGATTCGCCGAAGAACAGCTTGCCAAAAGTTGCCTCACAGGCCGATTTCGACCTCATCCGACGTACTTACCATCCAAACACGCCGTACGCGATGCCGCACGCGATGTTCGTCATTGACCGGCGGGCAAAGAACAAGGTCTATTTCGTTAATTCGCAAAAATATCGTTTTCACAAGGATTTTCTGCTCGCGACTTATCTAGTTCCCCGCGGGGCCGATGTTTTCAAGCCGATCTATATCGATCTTGATCGTCGCTTTATAGTGGGAACTATCGCCTGGCAGAAAACAGTTGAGAAATTCACCTGGGAGCTTTGGGAAGGCGACCTCGCTTCGGGCGAGATCATCAAGACAGCGAACGACGTCATCAACCGTAATTTCTTTCAGAAAGTCTTTTACAAACCAAACTCGATCCGGCAGGAAGATGCTACGGCATCGATCGGCATCGATCGCGTTTTGCAGGATGAGCTGAGCAAGAATCAGGCTTACCTTGCCCTAAACACGGGCACAGCAGTCGGCCGTATCCATATCATCGATAAGCTCGATGACACGGTCGAAATAGGTAGCAACGAGATCATCGTGCTCAAAGAACTGCCGATCACGCTGCCGCCGGTTCGCGGGATCATCCTTGCCAAACCATCGTCGCCGCTCTCGCATATCAATATCCTGGCGAAAGGCTGGAACGTTCCGAACGTCTACATCAAGGACGCCGACAAGCTGTTTCGGGAATACAACACGTTTGTTTTTAAGCTCGAAGCAAATCTGACGGATTATTCGCTTCAGCGTGCATCGACCGAGGATCTTCCGAAGTTCGTCTCGCCCGATCAGCAGATACCGCCGGTCGATCTCAAAACGACGAAACTTGCCGCCCTTCGTGAGATGCGAAAGAAGGACAGCATAATTTTCGGTTCCAAAGCCGCGAATCTCGGCGAGATGATGAATAATCGGATCGCCGGCATCTCGATACCTGACGGGTTTTCGGTTCCGTTTCACTGGTATGAAAAGTTCATGCGCGAAAACGAGCTGGACACCGTCATGGATGAGCTGAGCGAAGACCTCGAGTTCATCCACAATCCCCGCTACCGCCGCCAAAAGCTTGACGAGTATCGCAAATCTATTGAAGCCGGCGAGTTCGACCCGGAGCTGCGGGCCGCGATCATAGAAAAATGGAAAACGCAGCTCGGCGGGAGATCGGTCTTTGTGCGCAGCTCTTCAAATGCAGAAGATCTGCCAAATTTCAGTGGTGCCGGTCTGTATTCGAGCGTGCCGAATGTGATCAACGAGGATAAGCTGATCGATGCGGTCAAGCGCGTCTGGGCTTCGCTTTGGAAGTTCGAAGCATACGAGGCACGCGTGCGAAACTACGTCAGTCAGCAGGACGTCTACATGTCGGCACTCATCCAGCTCGGCATCGATATGGAAAAGGGCGGGGTGATGATAACTAAGGATCCTTTCGATGACCGCAGCCGCAATGCCGTTTACATCAGCGCCGTTTGCGGGCACAATTCTCGCGTCGTTAATAATAACGGCATCCCGGAACAGATCCTGTTTAATCCGCGATCAAATTCAGTCGTTGTAATGACACTCTCACAGCAGGAGAATGCCTTAGCGTTTGACGATGCGGGGGACCTCAAGGAGACCGTCGATAAATGCGCCGGGCCGCAAAAACGCGTCCTCACTGACCTGCAGGTGCGAAATCTTGCCAAGGCGGCAATCAGTATCCGAACTGCATTTGGTGGAAAGAAGGAGCAGGATATCGAATGGGGTATTCTCGGCGGTCGGATCTATGTAGTACAATCTCGTCCATACATTGAAAACAAATGATCAAAGAAAAATTATTGCTTGTTACCGCTCTTGCCGTTATATCAGCCGGATGCACCGACACCGCGAGACCTGTTGCCCAAAGCAACAACGCCGCGCCGTCCACGCCTGATCGGTCACAGACCGCTATTGCTCACGGTCCTGAGACTAAACCCGCCGCACCGTACGCCAATAAATCGGCCGGTGAAACCGGAAAATGGTCCGCCAGTGGTGACCCGATCGACACAAAGGATCTCGACACAGCTGTTATGTCGGCCGAAAAGGCTCTTGCCGGCAAACCCTCGGACGACAAGCTTAAAAAAGCTCTCGCCGACGCTTTCTATAAACGTGCTGTGGCATTAACCGATGCTCGGCAGTATGCGTCAGCCATCGGCGACTACCGTCGAACTTTAAAGCACGATCCGTCAAATGCTGATGCAAAAGAATGGGTCGACAAGATCATCATGATTTATGGCAGCCTTAATAAGCAGGCCCCCAAAGAAGGTGAGGAACCGCCTCCGCTGCCATTCAAGAAGGCATAATGTGCTTCTCGCCGCGTGCACTAGACAAAACCCTAACTCAATAACTAAAATTAGGGTTTTGTATTTTGGTCGGCGCGTCCACTACGGACTAGTAACAGGATCTTATGGCAATTTCGGCAAACGACATTAGAAAAGGGATGGTGATCGTACATGAGGGATCACCGGTTCGAGTGATGGACTTTCATCATCACACTCCCGGCAATCTGCGGGCGATGGTTCAGGCGAGGCTTCGAAATTTGCTTACGGGCAACTCTTTTGAGTATCGATTTCGTTCCAACGATACTCTCGAAAAGGTGACGCTTGAGCAGCAGAAGATGGAATATCTTTATTCCGATGGCTCACATCACCACTTCATGAACAACGAGAATTACGAGCAAGTTCAGCTTACCGAAGAGGAACTCGGCGATGCGGCCCAGTGGCTAATGCCCAACCTTACGATCGAGGTCGAGTTCTATAATGGCTCGCCGATAGGAGTTACGCTTCCCGCTGCTATGGATCTTGTCATCACGCGGACCGATCCGCCTCTAAAAGGTGCAACCGCCTCAAACTCGAATAAGCCTGCAACGCTCGAAAACGGCGTAACAGTCTCGGTGCCGCCATTCATCCTTGAGGGTGAAAAGATCCGCGTCAATCCCGCCGAAGCAAAATACATCGAGCGCGTAAAGTAGCGATCATTCAAACTGTCTACCGAGGTCCAGAAAGTTTACCATGGGGATAACTTTCTGGACTTTCGCGTGTTTCGCGACTTTTTAGTCTCCAAAGGACGATGTATTTTCTCTACAGCATACTTTTGACATTGGCATTTATCGTGCTGCTACCGAGGTTCGTGTTCGACGCGATCTTCAAGGGAAAGTACGCCGCCGGTTTCAAACAGCGACTCGGATTCGTGCCGACGCTCAGCCCCGACGAACGAAAAATCATCTGGCTTCATTGCGTATCGGTGGGCGAAGTAAACGCTGCCCGAACGCTCGCGTTTCGGATGAAAGAAGAGTTTCCCGACGTACGTTTGATCGTGTCGACAACAACGAGGACGGGGCAGGAGCTGGCCAAAACCCTCTTTTCGGATATCGCAGAACTGGTTTTCTATTTCCCATTCGACTGGGCGTGGGCGGTTCGCCGTTCGCTTCGCCGGCTATCGCCATCCCTGGTTTTACTGATGGAAACAGAGCTGTGGTTCAATTTCATTCGCGAAACCAGCAGACAGAACACGGCCATCGCCATCGTCAACGGAAGGCTCTCAGAACGTTCTTACAAAAGATACACTTACGCCGGACGACTGGTTCGACGCGTCCTCGGCCATGTCGATCTTGCCTTAATGCAAGAAAATGCTGACGCAACCCACCTGATGGGGCTTGGCATGCGGCCAAGTAAGATCAAGGTCACAGGTAATCTTAAGTTCGACCATAACCTTACGACTCAGGAAACAGATCTTACCGACCTTTTCGAACTTCGCTTCGGAATTTCCGATGAAGCTCCTTTGATCATCGCCGCAAGTACGCATGCTCCTGAAGAAAAGTACGTTCTGGAGGCGTTCAAAGAGGCGTGGAAGAATTCCAGTTCTCGACTGCCGAGGCTGATGATCGTGCCGCGTCATCCCGAGCGCTTTGAGGAGGTTGCCGCGTTGATCGAAGCTTCGGGCTTTTCCTGGACGAGACGATCGGTCTCGCCAACCGAAAGCGACGAAACCGCCGAAGTGATACTGCTCGACAGCATCGGCGAACTTCGTGCTGCATATCCGCTGGGCGAGATAGTCTTTGTCGGCGGCAGCCTGATAGAACACGGCGGCCAGAGCATTTTCGAACCCGCCGCAGTTGGCACCGCAATAATCACCGGGCCACATACAAGGAATTTTGACGCCGCAGTAAAGGAGTTTATTTCAAAACAAGCACTCATTCAGCTTCCAGAGACGACGGAAACGCAGATCGTTCCGACGCTGTCCGCGACGCTAGAAAAGCTGCTCGCCGACGAAAAGGAGATAGAAACACTAAGCCTCAACGCTATGGCCGTTATGGATCAGAACCGCGGAGCAGTCGAGCGGACGCTGGAATATTTGTCTCCCCTGGTAAATCCGCTGGTAAAATAACAGACTGACTCACTACACGCTTTCGCGAATGATAGTCATCTTCTACATCTTTGCCGCGATCCTTATCGGCCTGAGCATAAGATCTCTGCTGGGAGGCTTTGAGTATCTGCGTTTTTTCCGTGAGAAACTCGAAGATAAGCAAAGCATGTTTGAACCCTTGGTGACCTTGATCGCCCCCTGCAAGGGTCTCGATCCGGGCCTCGAACATAATCTCGAGGCCCTTTTTCGTCAAGAATATTCCCAGTACGAGATCGTGTTTGTCGTTGAGGACGAGAAGGATCTTTCAACCGGCGTTGTGCGCAATGTAATCGGACATAACAGGTCGGTCAACGCAATACTCATCGTCGCACCAAAGGCAACACGATCGAGCCAGAAGATCTCGAATCTGCTCGAGGCTGTCAAACATGCTCACCCTGCTAGCCAGGCATTTGTTTTCGTCGATTCCGATGCACGCCCGTCTGAAAACTGGCTTCGGTCTCTGGTCGCACCGCTCGGGAAAGACGAAGTCGGCGCCGCTACGGGATACCGTTGGTTCATTTCGGATAGTCAGAGTGTTCCAGCCGAGATCCGCTCATCCTGGAATGCCTCGATAGCCTCGGCTCTAGGACCGAACACTTCGTCGAATTTCTGTTGGGGCGGTTCGATGGCGATACGGAGAAGTACTTTTGAAGCATTGAATATTGGTGAAAAATGGTCTGGTGCTTTGTCAGATGATTTTGTGGTAACTCGAGCCGTTAAGGATGCCGAACTAAAGATCGAGTTTGTTCCCGCCGCTCTCACGGCTTCGATCGAGAACTGCACTTTTGCTGAGATGCTTGAATTTACGACACGGCAAATGAAGATCACACGTGTCTATTCGCCACATCTCTGGCTTTTGTCATGGTTTGGTTCGGGGCTTTTTTGCTCGGTTATGGTCGCTGCTGCTTTTATTGCCGCAAGTGCCAGCGGCTTTTTATTCATCGCGGCGGCCGCGACGATCGCGGTCATTTCCGCGTGCAGTATCGGCAAAGCCTGGCTCAGGTTGCGGGCCGTCGAACTCGTTCTCGTCCGATACGAAAGCGAGCTCCGGTCGCAGCGGAAGTGGCAGCTTAGCCTTTGGCTTTTTACGCCTTTTATCTTCCTCTACAACTGCGTTGCTGCCGCCATTTCGAGACGGCTGAAATGGCGCGGGATCACATACGAATTGAAATCGCCGGGCGAAACTGTCATCATTGCGGATTAACTGATGCGACAATGACCGAAGAAAAGCCAGCACATAACGAGCCGATATCGCCTTACGACTTGTGGCCTCCAGATACCCAGCCTGAGATCGTCGCGGAGCCGGTCTTCGATGCCGCTCCGGTCCGGGAGACTTTTTCGCGGCCTGCCGAGACCAATTTTGAAACGCCGTTCGATGCTCCTTTCGTGCCGGTTGCATACACGCCGGAAACGCCTGACGAAGCTGTCCGCCAACGTGGCCTAGCGTTTTCAATAGGTGTGGTTTTCTTCAGTTCCGTCGCGTTCATGCTCTTCCTCGGCTGGCTCGCTGACCTGATCTTGGGTAGTTCGCCGTGGGGAATCGTCGTTGGGATCATACTTGGCGCGGTCATCGGATTCCTGCAATTTTTCCGCATCACCTCACGGATATTCAAGAATGACCGTGACCTTCCCAAACAGAACCCACTTCTTTCAAACCACGACGACGGGAAGTAGACCGGCTAGAAGAATAACGTTCAGGGGCATAAATTTGGAAACCACTGCTTTGGAGCTCTACCGTGAACTTGGAACTGGCCGAGAACTATAAACAAGACGCACTTAATTCGTTTCGAAGCTACAAAAAGCTTGCTGAACGAGCGATCGCTCAACTTTCTGACGGCGACTTTTTTATCCTGATCGACCCGGAAGCGAATTCGGTTGCTCTAATCGTAAAACACATTGGAGGGAATTTACACTCCCGCTGGCGAGATTTTCTCAATAGCGACGGCGAAAAGCCCGACCGTGACCGCGACTTGGAGTTTGAGATCCGCGGTGACAGCCGCGAATCTTTGATGGCGTTCTGGGAGAGTGGCTGGCAGACGCTTTTCGACAACCTAGAACCGCTCACCCCCGGAGATCTATTGCGCACTGTGACGATCCGTGGTGAACCGCACACCGTCGTCGAGGCCATCAACAGACAGCTCACGCACTATTCCTACCATATCGGGCAGGTCGTTTTCCTAGCTAAGCATCTCCGATCGTCCGAGTGGAGGAACCTCAGCGTTCCAAAAAGGCAGTCGAAGCAGTTCAATCGATTTTTGTCGGAGAAACAGGCCAAGGGAACGAGAAAGACCAACCGATTTGACGTCGCGGCAGAGTTTGCTGCTAACGAGGAAAGAGGCTAGTTTCCGAAAAACATTGTGCCAGCGTACGAATTTGGTATACTTAGGTTGGACTTCCGTACTTAACCAGAGATACCGAGGAATCGTTATGGAGAAGCAGGCCGCCCAGAACATTCAGGATGCCTTTCTAAACTCAGCTCGACGCGAGCGGGTCAATGTTGTCATTCATTTGCTGCAAGGGGCGACCGTTTCGGGACGGATCAAGAGTTTTGATAAATTCTCGGTCTTGCTCGACGTCGGCGGCCCTGATGTGCTCATTTTCAAACACGCGATCTCGTCCATCTCGCAGGAGCGCCGCCCGGCGTCAGATCATTCGGCTTGAACGGAAAATTCATAACCTTCGAAGGAATTGACGGAAGCGGCAAGTCGACGCAGCTCGAAATGCTCGGAGATTCTCTGCGCGGCCGCGGCATTGACCCCGTTATCACATGCGAACCCGGCGGCACCGCACTCGGACGAGCCCTGCGTGCAGCATTCCTCGAAACAAAAGAAACCGTGGCCCCGATGGCGGAGCTGCTGTCATTTGCCGCAGACCGGGCCCAGCACGTAGAGTTCCTGATTAAGCCATCGATCTCCGCCGGCCGCATCGTCATCTCAGACCGCTACGCCGATGCGACGTTTGCATATCAAGGTGCGGGACGTGGATTTCCCGAGGAAAAGGTTCTGCAGGTAATCGGCCTGGCCACAGGGGGCCTTAAGCCAGACCTCACAATCTTCTTTGATATAGATGTCGCCGAAGCCATACGTAGGATGGCAGCTCGCGACGAAGCCAAGGCGAAACGAAACCGAATGGACGAGGAGACTGCTGAATTCTATACTCGCGTCCGAAATGCGTACCTCGGCATAGCGGAACGTGAGCCTGAACGGTTTAAGGTCATCGACGCTTCGGGATCGATCGAAGATATCCAAGTCGAGGTCGTAAAGATCGTCGATGGCATACTACGTTAACAGGACCATGTTCAAGCACCTTGTTGGAAATGAGCAGGTAAAGCAGACGTTCAGGAGGCTGATCGCCAAAAGACGCGTCCCGAATTCGCTGCTCTTCGCGGGCGACGAAGGCGTTGGGAAACGTTCGTTTGCCGTTGAGTTGATCCGCTCCCTTCTTTGCAAGGATACAACCGAAGGCGACGCTTGCGGAGTTTGCCCGGCCTGTCGCAGGGCGGGAACGTTTCAACTACCGAAACCTGATGACAAAGACGCTTTCAAGAAGGTCATCTTCAGTGACCATCCCGACGTTGGGATGGTCGTGGCACAGAATCGTAACATTGCGGTCGATGCGATACGACATCTGGAATCCGAGGCAAATTTTCGCCCTTACGAAGCCGAGTCTCGCTTCTTTATCATCGATGACGCTGACAAGATGAATGACTCGGCAGCAAACGCCCTCCTGAAAACGCTCGAGGAACCTCCCGCCGGCTCGCACATCTTCCTGATTACATCCCGAGCCGATTCGCTGCTGCCGACTATTCGCTCGCGATGTCAGGTTGTCAGATTTGCTCCGGTCGAAACGACCGAGATCGAAAGATTCCTGATCGACGACCGCGCTTTTACCCCTGACGAAGCTCGGCTCGCCGCCCGCCTTTCACGCGGAAGCATAGGCCGGGCAGTTTCGATCAACGTCGAGCAGGTAAGAAAGCTACGCGAAAGGATGCTCCTCGCCGTCGCAAATTCCTTGGAAACTCATGATCGTGCCGGACTGCTGCGGATCTCGGAGGAAATGAACGACGCTAAGAATAAGGAGTTTTTCGAGGAAAGCATCGATATCCTGACATCGCTGCTGCACGATATCTGGAGCATTCGCGTGAGCCGCGATCCATCTCGAACGGTAAATGCCGACCTCGCCGACCGGTTAAGCTCGCTCGCCGAGAGCTCTTCCAGTCAGGACATCCCCGACTGGCTCGGCTCGATTCAAGAGATGCGAGAGAACTTCGCGGTAAATATCAACCGAAAGATCGCGACCGACGCCTTGTTTACCTCGATGTCCGCCTAAAAGAATTGTTAAGATGGAAACCAGCATGCAGTCGAACCTATTAATGAGCGAAGATCGGCTTGAGTTTGGAAGCCGATTGTCCGACCGGGTCATTGCCGGGTTTGGGTCAGCGACGTTGCTCGTCGGGTCCTTTGTTGTTGCTTATTTGGACCCGACAAAAACAACCATTCTTCCGGCTTGTCCGCTATTAACACTTACGGGGTTTGCCTGTCCGGGGTGTGGTTTGACTCGCGGATTTCATTCCCTCTTCCACGGCGACCTGATAGTAGCGATAGATTTTAATGCACTTATCTTCGTTTGGGCGGCAATTGTTGGCTGGGTGACCTTATCACTTGCTCTCGTTGCATTACGCGGTCGTGGACTTTTCATGTGGCCGACCCAGCCGCGTTTCATGACAACCTTTGCTGCTGTTTTGTTGACTTTTGGTGTACTTAGGAATATACCGGTCTGGCCACTAACAATATTGTTTCCTTGACCTTAGGTTATCTGTACCAGAGGTTTTGCTTCAAGCAAAGACTTTGCGCCCGCACCTTCTTTTCGCAGTATCTCGACCTCTTTGACGAACTCTTCGACAATGTCGGCGCCCGCGACCTTTCGCATTGGAACGCCGTCCTTGAATATCATTCCGACCTGGCGACCGAAGGTTATACCCAGTTGACTGTCATGAGCTTCGCCCGGGCCGTTGACGGCACAGCCCATTATAGAAAGATGCAGCGGTTCCTCTACATGAGCGAGGCGGCGCTCTACTTCGGTAACTATCTCAACAAAGTTGTCGATGTCCAGGCGCCCGCACGTCGGGCACGCGACTACCGTTACTCCGCGTTTACGCAATTCAAGCGATTTTAGTATCTCCCATCCGACTCGCACTTCTTCATGCGGTTCTGCGGCAAGGGATACGCGGATGGTGTCGCCGATACCCTCGTGAAGCAGTATTCCAAGCCCAATCGCTGATTTGATGGTGCCGCCAAAGGGCGTTCCCGCCTCGGTCACGCCGAGATGCAGAGGGTAATCGACCTTTTCGGCCATTAGCCGATAGGCCGCGACCATACGATTTACGTCGGACGCTTTGAGCGAAATAACGGTGTTCGAAAAGCCGAGGTCTTCGAGGATCCGCACATGTCGCATGCCACTCTCGACCATCGCTTCCGGAGTTGCCGAGCCGTATTTCTTTAGCAGATCCTTTTCGAGCGAGCCTCCGTTTACACCGATCCGGATCGGTACATTCTGCGCCTCGGCGGCACGAACTACTTCGCGAACTCTGTCGATGTGACCAATATTGCCCGGATTAAGGCGTAGTTTGTCGATGCCCGCGTCGAGAGCTTTGAGAGCCAGCTTGTAGTGAAAATGAATATCCGCAACGATGGGAACATTCGTCCGTTTCCGAATTTCGTGCATCGCTGCCGCGGCATCGTCGTCGGGAACCGCGATACGAACGATCTCGCATCCGGCCTCGACCATTTCCTCGATTTGCCGAACGGTTGCATCGACGTCGGTCGTGTCAGTCTTTGTCATCGACTGTACGACGACTGGTGCTCCACCGCCGATCTGTATGTCACGAACTTTTACTGATCTTGTTTGTCTTGCCATCAAAATGAGCATTAATAAGGCGGGCAAGCCCGCCTCCGAACTTTCTACTTAATTTCCTATCAACCTGGAAACATCAAAGAATATGACCGTGACCATCAGAAGTAAGACTATTGCCAGTCCACTGAGTTGGATCCGTTCGCGGGCAGCCATAGACAGCGTTGCACCGAACCAAGACATAACCTTTTCAATACCTAGAACCATGATCTGACCACCATCGAGCATCGGGATCGGCAACAGATTCATGACGCCGAGGCTAAGACTGATCATCGTCAACACCGACAGCAACCCAAAGAACCCTGCCGAAAAGACCGTGTTAACAATAACCTGGCCGATGCCGATCGGGCCCGACACAGTGTCACGGGCTGAACGTTCGCCAGTCCCAACCTGTCCGAGTGCCTTCCCAGTGAGCCGAAGTATTCGGAGGTTAGTATCGACCGCGTATGCGGCAGCGCCAGCAAGGCCGACACTTTCACGTCGGTTGAGCAGATTTTGGTCGAATCCGATCCCGATCAGGTATGCTCCGTCTTTTTCGCGGGCACTGGTGGTGATGTCCACTTTCTGGCCGTTGCGATCGACGGCAAGAGTGATCGGGCCGTCTTTCGTTTCACCGACTATGGTACGCATCTCGGTCGGATCTTTTATGGCCTTGCCGTTGACCGACGTAATCCAGTCGCCTACCTGTAGCCCGGACGATGCCGCGGGCATATCCGACTGGATCGACCCGACAACTACCGGAACGGTCCCGCCATCGGGCTCCATATCGAGTTCACCGCCAGCCTGCCCCTGCTGCATGAACTTGGAAGGCGTAATGGTAAGGTCAAGACGCTGGCCGCCGCGTTCAACGGTTAGAGGCAAAGGCTTTTCGGGAGAAAGCAGAGCGTCATCGCGAACGCGATCCCAAGAAGGACTTTCGATGCCGTCAAATTTCACGATGCGATCGCCTGGAAGTATTCCCGCCTGCTCAGCGGCTCCCCCGGCTTTTACAGTTCCGACGACGGGCGACGGATTAACCGGTACGCCCATGTACAGAGCGATTCCGAGTGGTATCGAAAACGCCAGAACAAAGTTCATGAACGGCCCGCCCAGCATCACGAGAAACTTCTGCCATCGAGGCCGCAGTTCGTAAAGCTCAGATTCGGGTACCTGTTCAGCCGTTGAATCTTTTGCCTCCAAGGGCCCGGCACCTTCATCGCCGTAGAGCTTTACGTATGCCCCGAGCGGAATTGCCGATATCCGGTAATCGGTGTGCCCAACCTTAAAGCCGAACACTCGAGGCCCAAGGCCAAAGAAAGAGTACGCCTCGACACGCATCCCAAAGATCTTTGCCACTATAAAATGGCCGAACTCATGAATATTTATGGCTACGCCGAGGACGAAGACTATTGCTAAGATTGCTATTAATATATCTGACATCTAATTTATCCAACTAAACAAAGGTCAATAGTTAGAGACTATTCGGAAATCGCCGGTTGCAAGCATACTGAGATGTTCTACGCCGCGGCGGTTTTGCTCAACTTCATTATAGCGCGTTCGCGTGCCCATTCGTCAGCGTTTAAGATCGCTTCGAGACTGTCGGCGGCGATAGGATCGTGATCTTTCATTACCTCGCGGTTTAACGCCGCGATCTCGTCAAGCCTTACCTTTCCGTCGAGAAACGCCTGTACCGCGATCTCGTTCGAAGCGTTCAAGACCGCGGGCATCGTTCCGCCGGTCCTTAGAGCTTCGTAAGCCAGAGCAAGGCAAGGGAAGCGATCGAGGTCGGGCTCTTCAAAATCTAGCCGTTTCAGCGTTGTGAGGTCGAGCGGGACGGTACAATTTGCCTGTCTTGACGGATACGTGAGTGCGTACTGGATGGCATGCTTCATATCGGTCACTCCCATCTGGGCAATGATCGAGCCGTCAACCATTTCGACCATCGAGTGAACTACCGACTGCGGGTGTACGATGACCGAGATCCGGCCTGCGTCAAAGCCGAAAAGCCACCGTGCCTCGATCACCTCGAGTCCCTTGTTCATAAGGGTTGCAGAATCGATCGTGATCTTGTCACCCATCTTCCAGTTCGGGTGATCGAGCGCTTCGGCGCGGGTCGCTGCGGCGATCTGAGCTTTTGACTTCTCGCGAAAAGGGCCTCCCGATGCGGTTAGAATAAGACGCTTTACCTCGCTCGAACTCTCGCCCCGAAGGCACTGATGGATCGCATTGTGTTCGGAATCTACTGGTAGTATCTCTGAGCCTGAAGCGGCCGCCGCCGCCGTCATTAGTTCGCCGGCGATGACAAGCGTTTCCTTGTTCGCGAGTGCGATCCGTTTTCCGGCCTCGATCGCCCGCAGGGTCGGAACAAAACCAACTGCCCCGACCGTCGCCGACACGAGTGTTTCCGCAGCCGGATGAGTGGCTACATCTATGAGCCCCTGAGAATTAAGTGCGATTCGCGGAACTCTGGCATTTAACTCTGCGAGTTCGCGTTCAAGCTCGGCGGCACATGTCTCGTCCTCACACGAGACAAGTTCGGGCTCAAATCGAGCTATCTGCCCAGCGAACGCTTTCATGTTTCGCCCGGCAGCCATCGCAACGACTTTCGTGTCGCCGAGGTGCTCGACGACCTTTAACGTGTTGCTCCCGATCGAGCCCGTGGAACCAAGAATAGATATCCTTCTCATAGGATCAACCGACAGATTAGCATATTGGCAGTTGCCGCGCCTTCGCTCCGTGGCCTTGTCCCACATTATCTTGTCCCACCCGGGACAAAGGCGGGACAAAATTGGACCGCCCTAAACCATTGATAACAAACCATTTATAGCCCATCCAACTCTTGTCCCACTTGTCCCACCTAAATAAATTCGTCTGGGATGGGACAAATCGCCAAACGCACCAATTCTCGCCGCCATCGCGTAGCCCGCGAGTCGCAAGTGCCTGCAAATACTGAGGTTGAGAGATGACAAACATTAAATTCACAAACTAAGCGTTGCAAGTATAGCACAATGTTGCAATTAAAGTCAAGGGAGTTTTTTGGTGAGGGTTAGAGGTCAGTTTCTAGAATTTAGACTGAGCCGGGCGAATCTTATCAAAGAGAACGTCGAGTTCGAAATCTACGGATTTCTCGAAATCCAACGCAGATTCGAGCGAATTCGATTCTATGATGTGAATATTCGTGCCGTAGCTTCGAACTACTACCTTCAGTGGATTGCCGTCACGGGCATCCGATTTTCTTTCGAATACGACACGTCTGCCGACAAGGTCCCCACTCCTGCCCACAAGCGGCCCATCTTCAAAAACCCTTGCTGTAGCCCGCACCTGTTTACGAACCTCTCTGTCGGCCAAGCCTGCTGTCTTTCTCTTCTCGACTTCATATATGATCCCGTCACCATTTGGAGCCAGATATCTCGTAAATGAGACCCTTGTCCCGTCCTCCCGGAGCGAAAGACCAGCCACAAGAGCTCGGTAATCAGACGAAGGCGTGGGGCTGGGAGTCGGGTCAACGGGACTAACATGAATCTGTTTATCCGAGGTTAATTCGTTTGATAGCCACACGGCACCAGCGATCGCAACGGCGGCGAGCACGACAACGAACATTACTGCAACGAATTTACTCACATTCACACTCTCCCCGACTGCTTCGATTCTTTTTTGTACTGATGGCTGCTGGATCAAGGGGGCCG
Organism: Acidobacteria bacterium Ga0077534; assembly: GCA_001464455.1. Classification (GTDB taxonomy): domain Bacteria; phylum Acidobacteriota; class Blastocatellia; order Pyrinomonadales; family Pyrinomonadaceae; genus OLB17. Next base: position 84,902 of record LNEI01000026.1, on the reverse strand, counting down.
AGCTATGCCTTTAAGGTTCTGGCTTTATGTCGTCGTCGAGGATCTTAACTTCGGTACCGTATTTTTGGTAGTCCTTGAAGCGAATGACGTTACGAGTTTCGAAGACATTCAGTTTTTCGCGCATTGTCAGGCGCACGTCGGAGATGAGCGGCAGGAGGTAGCGTTCGTCGGAGATCTTGACCCAATCGTAATCGATCGTGCGGCGCGCGGAGCGGATGGGAAAGTTTGCGGGTATCTCGGTTGCTTCACTTTCAACGCGAATGACGCGACCTATTTCGCTGTCTATCCAGATACGGCCCTTCATTCCGGTGATTGTCGATTCGGTCGAGGTACCGACCGCGGTTATGGCCTGTTTTGCACGGTCCTTTTCGACCTGAAATTCGTAGACAAAGGTCTTGTAGGTGCGGATGATGTCGGTTTGGACGATGTCGAATTTGGTCTGGCTCTCGGGCTTGAAGATCGTTGCGAGCATCGTTACGAATTCACCTGTCGAGCTGGTCCCACCGACGCCCTCATACGAGCCACGCGACTCTGTGGCTGGCTGCAGCAACCCGTTGACTGATAGCACACGATAGCTTTCATCGCCGGATGACTTGTAACTGACCGCGACGACCAACCGGTCCAGATTGCGGAAATTGTTAGTACCGGCATAGGCTGCTGACCGCTGTATCTGCTGCTTTACGACAAAGTCGGGCATTTCCTCGACCGCTTCCAGAGTTTTCTTTCTGGCGTTCTCGATCAGGGCGGCGGATTCCGTCGTGGACGGTAGTTTTGTCGACTCGGGATTCTGACGACGGCGTTCTGCCTCTTCTAAAGCGCGCTTTAACTCGTCGTCATTGGCGCCTTTTGTTCGCGTTACGCTTCTGACACCGTCGGTCACCACAAATGCGATCCCACGTTTCCTCAAAGCCTCGATCACGTCTGCTTTTTTACGCGGATCAGCATCCAGAGCGTAGAGCATCCGCACATATTCCGCCTGAGTCAGCGGAGCCGCCTGCCCAAACGCATTTTGGGCAAAGAAGGAAAGGACAATGAGGAAAAGGACCTTTTTCATCTCTAATACGGATGCCGTGATGGTAAAAAACGTTGTGTCAAAGCCAAGCCTTCCTTGCGTTCGAGCCTGAGTAGCAAGGCTTTCTGCAAAAAAAATGCGGGAGGATCTCACTTGAAACACTCCCGCAGGTCTAAAGTTATAGTACAAAATAAGAATCGGATTAGTTAACCCATTCTTCTTCGTAGTTAAGCTGCCAATGCCTGGTCACCCACTTTTGAGCCGCCGTCATGGCCGTGTTCTTCCATTTCTTGATGTTATCAAGAACTGTAAGAGCTGCCATTGGCTTGCTGGGGTCGCGTTCGACGCGGATCACCTGAGTCAAAACTTCGATGACCGTTTTGTTTTCTTCGAGGATCCGCAGGCGAACCTCGCTTCCGACCGGCGGTAAAGTCTCGAGATTGACCAAAGCGCTGGTCTCACCAACGTTCTCGGTCATGCCGTCAACATTTATCGTTTCTCCGCTCGTCGAATCTACCCAGCTTGCCTTGATAGGCATGCTCGCAATAATGCGATGATGCAATGGCGTTTTGTATGATGAAGTAGCGTATTCTACCTGTGCCATTATTTCCCCTTTTCTTAGTATCAAAATTAAATGCAATCAACCGTCGGAATATAACCGTCTCGTCCAAGTGCGAGATAACGTTAGGTTAAATTTACAAAAAAGTCAAGTTTCCCAAAACATTCTCAAGCCCCGTATTTTCGGCATTTTTAAGACTCCGGCCGCCTCTCGGTCTAAGTGTCTGTAACAAAACGTGATACAGACACAGGTTGTTAAACGCATCTCGTCTGAAAAGGTTTCAGAACTTATGATTCTCCCCATAAGATTGAAACGTTCAAGCTAAATTTAACGAAAGTTTACATCTTGGTAACGTCGGCCATTTATGCTCTAAAGCTTGAAACACGACCGAACAACATTTAGCTCCCGTGAGGTATCCGAATTGCGTTTGAAGTGGTGAATCTTGAATTCGGAAAACTGGGGTAGAACCTCGCGGTAAGCGACCTATGTCCCTAGTTGCAAATGACTTAAGGGTGGACAGCGTCGCCCGATGAGAGTTTTGCGAAGTTGGTTTTGAACATCTGAGAAAGTCTTAGATATCCAAAAATCAAAAGAAAAATCCGAAAATCGATAATAGCGTGTTTCAAAATTATTAACTTTTTATTCGGAACTATAACTAAAACGAAAATTGACGAGGTCAAAAAATAATGAGTAATAGAATGATATTTAGATCGATGCTGGGCCTTTTGGCTGCCGCGATCCTCTCGCTCAGCGTGACCGCACAGGTTACAACTGGGGAGATCGTCGGCACGATCACTGACGGCCAAGGAAAGCCTTTAGGCGGCGTTAGCGTCGAGGCGACGCACGTACCTTCAGGTACCGTATACACTTCCGTCACGAACGACGCAGGGCGATATGCTCTGCCGGGTCTTCGTGTCGGTGGACCCTACAATGTCAAGGCACAGCAGGCTGGTTTTAACGAGCAGAATCGCGAAAACTTGCAGGTTGGCCTCGGTACTGCGGCGACCGTTAACTTCAACATGAGTTCGGCGATCGACGTCGAAGTCACAGTCACAAACGACGAGATCTTCAGCGAGGTACGAACAGGTGCTTCGACTAGTATTTCGAACGCTGTCGTGCAATCCCTTCCAACTATTGGACGCGGTATTAACGACTTCACAAGACTGACTCCACAGGCAGGCGGCAATGGGAGCTTTGCGGGCCAGGATAACCGTCTCAACAACATCACGATCGATGGCTCGTACTTCAATAACTCGTTCGGCCTCGCCGGACAGCCGGGTGAAAGAACAGGCGTAACGCCGATCTCGCTCGACGCGATCGAAGAGTTTCAGGTAAATGTCGCTCCTTATGACGTTCGTCAAGGTAACTTTGTAGGTGCCGGTGTCAACACAGTGACCCGAAGCGGTACGAACCAATACAACGGTTCGCTCTACTACTTCTTCCGCCGCCCGAGTCTGGTTGGTAAAGAGGCAGGAAGCAACTCGTTCGACCCGGGTGAATTCAAGTTTGATAACTACGGCTTCCGCATTGGCGGGCCGCTTCCGTTCTTCAACTTTGGTGAGAATGATGGCCCGATGTTCATTTCGGGCAAGAATAAGCTCTTCTTCTTCACCAGCTATGAGAATGAAGAACTTTCTTCGCCGGCTACGCCGTTTACGGCTCGTACATCGACGACTCAAACGCCGGGCGGCAATACGACCCGCGTTCTGGCTTCGGACCTCGATGGCCTAAGCAACTACCTGCGAACGAACTTCAACTACGAAACCGGACCCTATCAGGGTTACCCATCGGCGACGCCTGCGAAAAGATGGCTTGTCCGCGGAGACTGGAATATTAATTCCTCCAACCGCTTGTCGCTTCGCTACATCCGTCTCGATTCCGACACTGACGTTCTTCTTTCGAATTCGTCTTCCCTCGGATTCGGTACCCGCCGTTCGAACCTGAACGGCCTCAATTTCGCCAATTCAAACTACAAGATCCTTGAGAACATTCGCTCATACGTAGGTGAGTGGACGTCGACCTTTGGTAATCAGATGGCAAACAGCCTGATCGTTGGTTATACGAACCAGGACGAGAGCCGCGATTCGGTCGGAACCTTCTTTCCGATGGTCGATATTCTCGAAGCAGGCTCGGTTTACACGACCTTCGGCTTCGAGCCGTTTACACCGAACAACGAGCTGCGTTACAAATCGACGCAGATCCAGGATAACCTGACCTTCTATCGTGGTGCCCACACCATATCGACAGGCGTCAGCTTTGAGCGTTACGAATCGGAGAACGTTTTCTTTCCCGGTTCGCAGAGCGCTTACGTTTATAACTCACTCGCGGACTTTTACGCGGATGCAAATGGCTTCCTCGCAAATCCTAACCGCACGACCTCCCCTGTCACGCTTCGCCGTTTTCAGGTAAGGTGGTCAAACGTTCCGGGGCTCGATAAACCGCTTCAGCCGCTGAAAGTTTCCTACGTCGGTTTTTATGGACAGGATTCGTGGAAGCTAAGGGACAATTTCACCCTCTCGTTCGGTCTCAGAGCGGATGTCCCGTTCTTTGCCGAAACTGGCTTTACCAATTCAGCCGCAAATGCTCTTTCGTTCCGCGATGAGAACGGCCAAACGGTTCGATACCAGACCGAAAAGCTTCCGGACGCAAACCTCCTGTGGTCGCCGCGTGCCGGATTCAACTGGAGCCCGCTCAGCAGTGGACGCGTTCAGGTTCGTGGTGGTACAGGCATCTTTACTGCTCGCCCGGCATACGTTTGGATCTCTAATCAGATCGGCAACAACGGAATCCTGACCGGTTTCGAGCAGATCGACAACGGCACCAACCGTCCGTTCAATCCTAATCCTGACCGTTATAAGCCAACTGTCGTTACGGGTGCTCCAGCTTCTTCGTATGAACTTGCTTTGACCGAACCGACGTTCAAGTTTCCGCAGATCTGGCGATCAAGCATCGGCGTCGATGTTCGCCTTCCGTGGGGGATCGTTGGTGGAACGGAGTTTCTTCACTCGAAGGATGTTAACGGCGTTTACTACATCAACGCTAATTTGACGGCTCCGAATACCTCGTTTACTGGCGTTGATAATCGTCCTCGCTGGACAACATCGAACCGCATCAACAGTAACATCACCAGTGCCGTCGTTCTCAAGAACCAGAACATTGGTAAAACCTGGAACCTCGCATTTACGCTCGAAAAGCCTTTCGCAAATGGTTTTTACGCGAAGGGAGCTTACAGCTACGGCGAAGCTAAGAACACTGTCGATCCCGGATCGATCGCTTTTGGTTCGTGGAACAACAACCAGCATGCCGGTGATCCGAACAATCCGGGCCTCGGTTTCAGCTTTGCGTCACCGGGACATCGCGTTTTCTGGACTGCTTCGTACTCGAAGAACTATTTTAATTTCGGTGGAACGACGATATCAATGTTCTGGGAGACCCGCGAAGCCGGCAACGCGAGCTACACGTTTAGCGGTGACCTTAACGGCGACGGCGGAACCAGCAACGACCTTATCTACATTCCGAACGGTCCTTCTGAAATGAACTTCGGTAACATCACGACCTCAGCAGGTGTCGTAACAGTGACCGCGGCTCAGCAGGCAGCGGCATGGGAATCGTTTATAGCTCAGGACCCTTACCTCTCGAAGAATCGCGGAAAATACGCTGTACGCGGTGCGGCATTCCTGCCATTCGTCACAAGAGCTGACTTTAGCGTTGCTCAGGATCTGTTCTTTAAGGTCAAGGGCTCAACGCAGAAGTTTCAAGTCCGTTTCGACGTGCTCAACTTCGGTAACCTGCTCAATAAGAACTGGGGTATCGGTCAGGCATTTACCTCGACCCAGCCTCTGATCACGACGAGCACAAGCGGAACGGCCACTTGTCGCGCGGCAGCAGCTACGACGGCGACATCGTACTGTCTACGAACGACAAGCGGAACCAACTTGATCAACCGTTCGTTCAACCCGACCGCTAACACTGGCGACGTTTACCGTGTCCAGATCGGCGTTCGCTATATCTTTAACAAATAGGTCTAACTCTTCTGGTTTTCTCCCTTTGAGAAAACGTTTCGGGCACGGTGCGAAAGCAGCGTGCCCTTTTTTTGTCCGCCAGTTTTGTATAAACTTGCGCTCGTGCGGATCCTTCAAGTCTCATCGGCAAGAACCTTTGGCGGCGGCGAGCGGCATTTTGTCGATCTTTGCCGCGAATTGATGGAGCGCGGACACGAAGTATTTGTTGCTCTCCGGCCTTCGAACGAATGGGAGTACCGGCTCGATTTCATTCCGCGAGAGAATTTTCTTCACGTTTCGATCCGCAATTCATTTGGGATGTTCAGCGCGAAAAGGATCGGAAATTTTGTCGACGAGCGGTCCATCGACATCGTCCACGCCCACGTCGCCCGCGACTATCTGGCGACGAGCGTCGCGGTCAGGATGGTAAAACGGGCAAAGTATGTCCTGACCCGCCACGTTGTTTTTCCGATGAAGCCATTTCATCGTCTTGCCTTGAGAAACGTAGACGCCGCGATCGCCGTTTCGCCGCCGGTCGCAGTCCAACTCGAAAAGATCTTTCCGGCTACGAAGGTTCATACGATACCGAATGGTATCGATTTCATTGACCTTGCAAGCGACGTTAGGGCAAAAATGGGTGCCGAGTTTCGTGTCTTTCACTCGATCCCGCCAGATGCTCCACTAGTGGTAACGCTCGGCGAGTTGATCCCGCTCAAAGGTCAGCGTGATCTCGTTCTCGCCGCAAACGAGGTCTTAAAAAGGATACCCGATTGCCGGTTCGTGATCGCTGGAAAAGACAATTCCCTCGATCAGCGTTTCCGCCGCGAACTGAAAAGGCTCGTGCGGGTTTTTGGGCATGAACACAATTTTATCTGGCTCGACTGGCTCGATGACATCTCGCCGCTGATGGCGGCGGCCGATGTCTTCGTTTCGCCGTCACACTCTGAAAGTTTTGGGCTCGCGATGCTAGATGCGATGGCATTCGGTACGCCAGTCATCGCGTCAGAGACCGGCGGGGCAAGAGAGCTGATAGCCGACAAGAAAGCTCTCGTCCCGATCAAAGACCCGATCGCCCTAGCCGAAAAGCTAGCATCCTACCTAATGAGCCCAGACATCTTAAGGAGGCTCGCGGAAACGCAGATGCGAAATGCCCGCGAGCGTTACGGTCTCGACCGGATGATCGACACTACGGTCGAATTGTACGGATCAGTTTTGAGGCGGTGATGCGGAGCTGTAAGCCCTCGAGCCGTCGCATAACTTGCCGCCTGACCGTCTATGAGTTTATCTTAAGTATATGCGGCATTTCCTTAGTGTTTTTTTCTTGATATTGGTGTCTCTGATGACCGCTTATCCTCAAACGGCTGAACAGTTCGCGGCGCTTTGGGATGACGAACATATCTCGAAGATCTTTCCGTCCGATACGCGTCATTCGGACCTTAAGAAGTATCTTGATCAGTTGCGTAAGATGGGTTTGAAGATCGACCAGGTCGGCCTTTCGAACGCCAATCGCGAGATCTATCAGATCGAGTGGGGCAAAGGCCCGCTGAAGGTTTTTATGTGGTCGCAGATGCATGGTGATGAGCCAACGGCGACGCCCGCCCTGATCGACATGTTCGCTTTTCTCCAAAAGAATCGCGATAAGGATTGGGTAAAGAAGATCGGGGAAACTATGACGATCCGCGGCGTTCCAATGCTCAATCCGGACGGTGCCGAACTTTATCAACGTCGCAATCTGCAGGGCATCGACATCAATCGTGATGCCGTAGACCTGAAAACACCGGAAGGCAGGTTGCTGAAACAGCTCCGCGATGAATGGAGCCCGGCGATCGGTTTCAATCTGCATAACCAGCAAGAACTCACGACCGTCGGTTCAACTCCAAAGCAAGCTTCTATTTCGTTCCTTGTCGTTTTTGGTGACGAGGCGAAAACTATGAATCCGGGGCACGAGCGGAATCAGCGACTTACATCGGCGATGATCGCGGCCCTCAATAAGTTTATTCCCGGTCACATCGCCCGATACGCCGATGACTGGACGCCTACGGCATTTGGCGACAACTTCTCAGCCTGGGGAACTCCGGCAATTCTGATCGAATCAGGCGGATTAAATGGCAAAGACGAGATGTATCTCGTAAAGATGAATTTCGTCGCGTACCTCACTGCCCTCAATGCTCTCGCGACTGGATCTGAAAAGACACAAGACCCAAATCTATACATTAATCTGCCCGAAAATGGTTCGGGCGGACTGATCCATTTCGTATTTCGCGGAGCAAATCTTGTCGATACCAGTGTCACTCCTGTGGCGATTTCACCCCGCGATATTTCTGCTTTTTCGGAGCGACGTCGTGCGAGTTTTCTACGTTCGATAAAGATACGAGCGATCGGCGTCCAACTACCGGTCAAGGGATTTCAGGAGTTTGATCTAAGCGGATTCAATGTTATGCAGAGATTCGGCAAGGCAAAGACAGGTGAGCTTGCAGATCTGCTCGTGTATAAGCGTGAGCGGAATATTGACTGGACATCGACCGACCTCGAAAAACAGTTTCCACCTGACGCGATCTTTTCTGCCGGAAAATGGATAAAGGGCGAGAACCTCATCCCTAAACGCTAAGGTAGATCAATTGCATTGTGCTGACTTTGCTCAAGATCAGGAACGTTGCTCTTATCGACGAGATCGAGTTGGAATTCGGCCGCGGGCTCAATCTGCTTACGGGTGAAACAGGCTCGGGCAAATCGATCATCGTCGACAGCCTCGGAGCCCTGATCGGTGACCGGGTTTCGAGCGATCTTGTCCGCGAGGGCGAGACAACTGCCACGATCGAGGGCCTGTTTTCAACGACCGTCGGTGCCGAATTTCGTTCGATCCTTGAGGAGAGCGGTGTTGAGACTGGCGAAGGTTCAGAGCACGACATCATAGTTCGCCGCGAGATCTCGCTCGCCGGCAAGAACCGGATATTTCTAAACAGCCAACTCGTCACGCAGGCGTTCCTAAAGCGTGTCGGCCCATACCTCGCAGACATCCACGGCCAAGGCGATCAGACCGGCATTTACGATGTCGAGACGCACATCGAGATGCTCGATGATTTTGCCCGCATTGGTGGTCTCAAGGAAAGGGTCGCTGAGGCGTTTCGCTCTTTGTCCGCCATCAGATCACAGCTAGCGTCGCTGGAGAAGGACACGGCGGAAAAGCTTCAGCTCGTTGATATTCTACGATTTCAGGTAAACGAAATACGCTCGGCCAACCTCGTACCGGACGAAGAACAGGAACTCGAGGCCGAGAAGCTGCGATTATCAAACGTCGAGAAGCTGACCTCGCTTAGCGACGACGCGTTTGGCCTGCTTTACGACAATGCGGAATCAACGGCGACAACGCTCGAAAAAGCTCAAAGAAAGGTATCAGAACTCGCGGATTTTGACGCCCAGTTCGCCGCTTATTCCGAAGGTGTCGCGACTGCCCGTGCAGTGATCGAAGATCTATCATTTGCTATTCGCGATTTCCGCTCGCGACTCGAATTCTCACCTGAACGTCTCGATGAGATCGAAAGCCGCCTTGCAGAGATGCTTCGGTTGAAACGTAAATACGGTGGAACGATCGAGGCCGTTCTGGAACATTTGCGAGTATCCGAAGAACGGCTTGCGAACATCGAGAATACCGAGTTTCGCGAGGAAGAATTGCGAAAGAGGCTCGCATTCGAACGAACCGCGTTTATAGCAGCAGCGACGGAATTGAATCAGGCACGAAAATTATCGGCGGCGAAGTTTGAAAAGCAGGTCGAGCAGAATCTACAGGCTGTCGCCTTGGAGAAAGCCCGCTTTGAGGTGCGGATCGCGTCGAGCCCTGAGGATGACAGTTCGTTCAGCGAGAATGGTTTCGACAGCGTCGAATTTTATTTCTCAGCCAACCCGGGCGAATCGCCGCGGCCGCTTGCACGCGTCGCTTCCGGAGGAGAGGCGTCAAGGGTAATGCTGATCCTGAAAACTACCATCGACGAGCGCGGGCCTGATAAAACTTCGGTCTTTGACGAGGTAGATGTAGGCATCGGCGGCCGCGTGGCAGAGGCGGTTGGACGAAAATTAAAGGACCTTGCCGCAGATCAGCAGATCCTTTGCGTTACCCATCAGCCGCAGATCGCCTCGCTCGCAGACGTCCATTTTGTTGTCGAAAAAGACACCAGCGTCGCACGCACCAGCGTAAATGTCAGACGGCTGACCTCAGATGAACGTGTCGACGAGATCGCCCGCATGCTCGCCGGTGAACAGATAACCGAAGCCGCCCGCGAGAATGCAAGAACAATGCTCGCCGGCGCGTAGAGTCAGAACCGGAAGCGGCAGCGACCGGGTCACGCGATGTTGGTCGACTATAAATTGATGCGACCGGTCGCAAGCCCGCTGTGTATAACGGCGATCAAACCAGTTCTGATAAGGAGACTATGCCAGCTCAAACTCTTGCGCACGTCATTCGCGGCAGCACTATTGAATCGGTCCACACCGGTCACATTTATGTCGTCGATGGCGAGGGAAATGAGATCGCGTCGGTCGGTGATCCGTCGACCGTTACCTATTTTCGATCGGCGGCGAAGCCGTTTCAGGCGTTGCCATTTCTCACAAGCGGAGCTGCGGATGCGTTTGGATTTACGCTCGATGAGATCGCCATGGCTTGTGCTTCACACTCGGGTGAGCGGATCCACGTGGAAACTGTTGCGAGGATGCTTGCGAAGATTGGGATGTCCGAGAGCGATCTTCGCTGCGGTGTACATTTGCCGTTCTACTCGAAAGAGTCCGAGCGAATGCTCCGCGAGGGCGAAACTGCGACGCAGCTTCATAACAATTGCAGCGGCAAGCACGCCGCGATGCTTGGTCTAGCAAAACACATCGGAGCATCCACCAACGATTACGAGGCGGCCGAGCATCGGGTTCAAAAGCGCATCCTTCGCTGCATCTCTGATTTTACCGGCGTTGCCGAACATGCGATCGCTATTGGCATCGACGGCTGCGCAGCTCCTATCTTCGCCGTCTCCGTTGCCGCGATGGCGAAAAGCTTTGCCAATCTCGTCTTCCCGCTAAACTTCCACCCGTCGAGCCAAGCCGCCGTCGCTCGCATCGTCGAAGCCATGACCACATACCCCGAACTCATCGGCGGCAGCGAACGCCTCGACACCATGCTAATGCAAGCAGCCCCCGGCAAGTTCATCTCAAAAGTAGGCGCTGACGGCGTCTGGCTCTGCGGCGTTTTGCCTTCTACACGCTACCCAAGCGGTCTGGGAATAGCCCTTAAGGTCGAGGACGGTGACGATCATCGGGGTCGACCGGTGGTTGCGGTTGAGATCTTACGGCTACTCGGCCTCTTAATGCCGCAGGACCTGCCTAACGTCTCGCCAATGCCGATCAAGAATCGTCGTGGCGATTCAGTCGGCCGGGTTGAACCGGGTTTTGCTTTCGGTACAAACTAATTAGCAGCCGCGTTCGAATTGTCAAAGATCCTATCCAGCCACAGATTCGTCAACTTCTCCTGAACGCTATTCGCTTTCAGACGGTCGTTCAGGTTTTTGAAGTCGACGAAATCTAGGTGCTGGTCTTGGTTGAAGCATGAGAAGACGAAGAACTCTTCGCCGGTATGCGGGTTGACGTGTCTCTGCAAACACTGGGCGCAGACTTCTTTCATCATGCACTGCATCGGGCTGTTGATGGAGCCGATGGCGGTGTGGTTTTCCTTTAGGAATGGCTTGAGTGCTCCGTGACGGGCCTCGCGAACGCCGTTCATCATACGGTCTGAGCCGATGGCAATAATGCGATCAACTTCCTGAAGATCAACGGTTTGCGACCCGAGACGGCCCTCGGAATAGGCGATCATTGCCTGGACGATGTTGCCGCGGAAATGTGCATCCTGCGGCCGGTCGGGAGCGATCTCGTTGCCGAAATCCGTCGCCCAGATGACTTGGTCCGTAGCATTCTCGATCTCCTCGCGTTTGAAGAGGTCGGCACCGTTCTTGTAACCCGCGAAGTAAATAACCTTGTTGTTCTTTTCGCGCAGAGCTCTTGCGATCGAGAAGAGTACGGCGTTGCCCAGGCCGCCGCCGGCGAGCAAGACGGTCTCGTTCTCGGTGATCTCGGTCGGTGTCCCGGTCGGGCCCATGACCAGGACTTCTTCACCCTCTTTCAAAAGCTGGCAGAGTCGTGAGGACGTTCCCATCTCGAGCACGATCATCGACAGTAGCCCCTTCTCCTCATCGACCCATGCACCCGTGAGAGCGAGGCCTTCCATCATCAGCCGAGTGCCGTCGACGATCGGGGCACTCGTTTCGAAATTTTGGAGACGATAAAACTGGCCTGGCTCAAATTTGCGTGCCTGCAGCGGAGCCTTCACGATGACGTCGACGATCGTCGGAGTAAGGCGATCGACTTTGACGACATAGGCACGAAGCTGCTCGTCGAGCTTTGCTGTTAGCGTGACAAAAGCATCGTCAGACCGCAGGCTGCCATCGTGCGGTCTGATGGCATCAGCAAATAGCTCAACAACGCGTTCGTAGCCGTGTTTAGCCGAAGCCATGGCTTTTACGACGTTTCCAGCGTATTGCGGGTGGTTGTCGCCGTAGTAGGAGATGAATTTACCGTCGTGCTCGTACGATGTGAAAAATCCGGCTTCGCCTTTCTCGGCTGGGACGGCGTGGAATTTGCCGTCGCCGTTCTTTGTCAGACGATAGGGCTGGAAAAACTGCTTCCACTCATCCATCTGAAAGGTGCCGGGCTTTTCCTTTTCGTAGATCACGTTCGGCGAGGTACCGGCCGCGACACAGACCGTTCGTGCCGGGAACTCGTGTATCTCATTTGTTTTCTCAAACTTGCCGGTCTCAGCGACATAGTTGAGCTTCTCGAACTTGATCGCCTTGACCGCTCCATATTCGTCAGGCACAGCCTCGGTCGGTGACATGCATTCGACAAAATTGATGCCTTCTTCGAGAGCTTTCTGCACCTCTTCGTGGTTAAGCCGATACGCCGGGCTGTCCTGCAAACGCTTGCGATAGACAAGCGAAACCCCGCCCCAGCTTCGCACCAGCGGGACGAAATTCGGTTCTTCTCCAAGCGACGCTGCCCGTTCACGCTCGGCCCGGATCTCCCGGCCATGTTCAAGGAACTCCTGCAGCACACGGATCTCTTCCTCGTCGAAATGCTCAACGACCTTATCCTCACCAAAATCTGCAACCACCTGCTCGTATTTCGCCAGCATTTTCTCGCATTGAACCGGGTAATAGGCAAATGTCTCAGTTGCGGTGTCAATACCCGTTAGACCTCCGCCGATCACAACGGCGGGCAGCCGAACCTGCAGGTTAGAAAGAGTATCCTTCTTAAATGCACCAGTTAGTTGCAATGCCATGAGAAAATCGCTCGCCTGACGGATGCCGCGAATGAGATTGTTCTTCATCGGAACGATCGTCGGCCGGCCGGCTCCGGTAGCGATCGCGATATGGTCAAAACCGAAATCCCACGCGTCCTCGATCGTCACAGTTCCGCCAAAACGAATTCCGCCGTACGCGCGAAACTGTTTTCTCCGCGTAAGCATCAATTGGACCATTGTTAGGAAATTCTTATCCCAGCGAACCGTGATGCCGTATTCCGATACTCCACCGAAGCCTGAAAGGATGCGCTCGTCAAGCTGCTCGGTTATCTCGTCGATGGCCTTGATCGCCTTGGGTGAAGTCTGTGATGACCCGGTCCACTCCGCAGGAAGCGGCTCGATCTTCAGCCCATCGATGCCGACGACGCCAAAGCCTTCATTTAGGAGATAGTGCGACAGCGTGTAGCCCGCAGGCCCGAGGCCGACGACCATGATGTTCTTGCCGTTATAAGGCAAGGCATAGGGGCGTTTGGCGTTCAGCGGATTCCAGCGGGTGAGCAGGCCGTATATCTCGAAGCCATATGGCAGTTTCAGAACGTCCGTTAGCGAAGCGGTCTCAGCGAGCGGGATGTTGACTGGTTCCTGCTTCTGGAAGATGCAGCCCTTCATGCAGTCGTTGCAGATGCGGTGACCGGTTCCGGCACACATCGGATTGTCGATCGTGATGATCGCGAGCGAGCCGATGGGGTCGCCCTGCTTTTTGAGCATGTGCATCTCGGAGATGCGTTCGTCGAGCGGGCAGCCTTCGGTCTTAATACCAAGCGGATTGCGATGAACTGACCCGTCCTTTTCGTGAAGCCCTGTTCGGCAAGCGTCTTTTTCCCGCTCATGACAGATCATGCAGTAATCGATCTCGTACAGAGCATCACGCATCGTGCCCCGGTCATCAGTCAGCTTGAAACCATCACGTCGCCGCATCAGATCATCGCCGCCCCGCATGATGTTATGCAGTTCTGGTTCGGGATGGATGAGGTGAACGAGGTTCTGATAATCGAGAGCGTGGGGAACCTTGAAGCTGTACCATTTCTTCGACCTGTTCGCGAAGGCCTTAGCCGCCCAAGCCTCGATCACGCCGAGTGCTGCCTTTACGGCCAGCAGGTCGCCGGTGGCGTCGGTCTCGAGAATAAATTGAGAGTAATACTTGCCGAAGGACGCGTCCTTTAGCTTGTCGTATGCGGCATTGATGCTTACGACGATCTCTGACGCTGAATTTGCAAACTCCCGGTCGTTCTCGTTCTCTGCTCCACTCGCTGAGGCTTTCTCCGCCGCCGCTAGTTCTTCTTCGGCGTTGACCATGGCGACGGTCATCTCGGCGATCGAGAGTTCCTCGTCATGTATGAGGGAATCGCTGAATGCTGCATTTCGGAGTTCTGTAACAGCCCTCCATAACTCGTGTTCGTGGAGCTCGGCGAGCTGTTCAGGTTTGAACTTCCTCGCTGCACGCCGCTGAACGAAGAACTTGAACTTCCAGACGGGATTCTGCACGCTTATCGTGTGTTCGAGCTCGCTGCGTTCGCGAGTGATGTGAAATAGCCGTGCGACGAAATCCGAAAGAAACGGAGCCGCGTCCGTCAGAATCTTTGACTCGACCTTGCGTTCGTAACCCTCGCCGCGAGCTGAAATGTATTTTTTCAGGGCTTGGCCCAGAACTGGTTCGCGTGCTTCGACCTCGTCATAGAATTGGTCGGCAAGCTCGCGAAGGCGGAGCGGATCAAAGAGATCTGGGAAACGAAAACCTTCGATCCCAAGTTCGATTTCATGTTCAGCAGCGATCGGCATCATAATCATTTAAAGCCCGTAAATACTAGGTTAGGGCAAATAATGAGTATAACACTCGGAGTTCGACGCAAGAAGTTCGAAGTCCATTTGTCGACCGCAAGTTGCGGACTCGCAGTCTTTGCGGGATATTGTTACTTTGCCGTCATCGGCAGCAATAAATAAATGAAAATACTTGTTTTAGGTGCCGGACGAATGGGACACGGTGCTGTTTTTGATCTTATCCACAATTCTCCCGCCGTTGAGGGCGTGACGGTCGCCGATTTCGACTTTTCTAAGGCTGAGGCGGTTGCGGCGGCGGTTGGTGGGAATGTTACGGCGAAACAGATCGATGCGTCGAATTATGCGGATATCGTCGAACTGTTCCGCGGACATGATTCAGTGATCTCGTGCGTGAATTATTGGTACAACGTCTCGCTTTCAAAGGCAGCGATCGAGACGGGGGCGAATTTTTGCGATCTCGGCGGCAATAACTACATCGTCGACGAACAACTCGCTCTCGACGCTGAGGCGAAGGCGGCGGGGATCAATATCATTCCGGACTGCGGACTTGCTCCGGGAATGGTTTCGATCCTGGCGATGCACGGTACTGCTAGGTTTGATTCGGTCGAAGAGATCCACATTCGCGTTGGCGGCCTGCCACAAGACCCGCAGCCGCCCCTGAATTATCAGCTCGTTTTCTCGGTCGAAGGCCTGATCAACGAATACATCGAGGTCGCTCGCGTTATCCGCGATGGCAAGATCATTGAGGTCGATTCCATGACGGAGCTTGAATCGCTTGAATTCGCGGGCTTTCCCCCTCTCGAAGCATTTCAAACCAGCGGCGGCACATCGACTTTGCCGGACACGTTTCTCGGCAATATTAAGGAGCTGGATTACAAGACAATTCGCTATGCCGGCCACTGTGACAAGTTCAAAACAATGATCGACCTCGGGCTTTGCTCGAGCAAGGAGATCGTCGCAGATTTCGTCAAGGTGAAACCGAGAAAGGTCTTCGGCGAACTGCTGCAACAGCACCTGCCGGCCGACGGGCCTGATTATGTCCTCGTCCGCGTCGAGGTCAAGGGAACCAAGGCAGGCGAAACAATGACGGTGCGTTACGACATCGTCGATAAACAAGACGAGCAAACCGGAATGTCCGCCATGATGCGAACAACCGCCTTCCCAGCCTCGATCATCGCCCAAATGATGGCCAGCGGCGATGTGATCGCTCGAGGAGCAACTCCGCAGGAAAAGGCGATCGATCCGGAGAAATTTGTGACGGAACTGTCGAGAAGGAATATTGAGATTGCAATCTCAACTGATTTTTAAATGAATTCGAACGATGCATTTCTATCAGCAATCGAGGAACTTGAAATCGATCTATTCAAACTCGGATTTAAGCGTGAATCATTTGAAACGAAAGGTGTCGCGTATTTCCTGAGCTACCATCGGAGCGAAACCATCGTCAGATTCTTGTACGGACCGGCGGACTGGGATGTCGAAGTTATCGTCAATTGCGGGGATCGAAAATTTGCCTTAAAGGATATTCTTTGCATTTCAGAGATCAATATCTGGTTTCATGAAAATCGTTACGTACAATAAGGCGAACGGAATATTCGATCTGAGTTATTCTGGTATTTAGAGCTTTTAAAGTTTGGTTTGCCGATTCTTGAAGGAAAGATGTAGAGCAAGGTTATCGAAAAAGTATAAGGGGAGAAATAAATTATGAACTTAGAAGACGCACGAAGAATTATTGCAGCTGCCGAAGCAAAGGCAGCAGAGATCGGACAGCCGATGAACATTGCGGTCGCGGATGCGGGTGGCAATTTGGTCGCACATGTCCGCATGGACAACGCCTGGATCGGCAGCATTGATATCTCGATCAAAAAGGCATGGACGTCGCGGGCGTTCGACATTGCTACGAAAGACCTTGCCGAACACAGCCAATCCGGCGACCAGTTCTTCGGCATCCACGCCTCGAACGGCGGCAAAGTGATGATCTTTGCCGGCGGTATCCCGATCAAGAAAGGTAAAAAAGTAGTCGGCTCGATCGGCGTTTCCGGCGGCAGCGGAGAACAAGACCACGCCGTTGCAGAAGCCGGTGCCAAAGCATACTAAACCTGTCTTTAGATGGGGCGATCTGGAATTAGTCTTTCCAGATCGCTCCTATTCCTGCCTCCCAGAGCAATTTATTCAGCGCCGGAATATCTTTACCCATCATCTCATCTGAACGACCTTTCAGTGTATTCCACTGTGTCGTTAGTTCCTTCAAACGGTCGAGATTCGCCTGGTTAACGCGTGGGATATCACTCTCGGTCGCGTTCAGATTAAATAGATAATTGGCCGTAAACTTCTGCGGGTAATTCTCGACGTCGTCATACGCACGCGAGCGGCGTGAGACCATGTCGTCATCCCAAGCCTTCATTTTCTTCACCAGAGCTTCGCCATCGGCTTTGATCCTGGCAAATTTCTCACCATCAAGCCCGGCGAGGATGGCCGACAGCTGTTTTTGCTTTTCGAAAAGGCTGTTGACCGTTCGATGCATCACCCCGACCTCGGCCTCCATCTGCGACATCAGCGTGTGATACGCCTTGTATTCAGCGGCTGTCGTCGGATAGAGCGGGTTAGCCAGAATATCGGCGTCTGTGGCAACAGTCTGCGTACCGTATTTAAGGGTAAATTTGTACTTGCCCGGCGAGGCCTTGTGGCCGCTGTAGCTGCTTTCGATGTATACGTCCGATGCTCCGGGCATCGTCGGGTAACGCATGTTCCAAACAAATCGATTGAGGCCTTTGTTCTTGTTCAGAAGCGGATCGGGGCCCGGGCCTCCATCCCAACGGCGATACTTCGGATCCGGTTTTGACGAAAGAGTTCGAACGAGCTTCCCTTCCGCATCGGTGATCTCGAGCGTGATGTGTTCGTCTTTTTTAAGTTCCGGCAATTTGTAATAAAGCACGATGCCGTTAGCCGGATTGACACCGCGGAAAGTTGTTGCACCGGAAAATTCGGGGTCAGAACCATTCAGTTCGCTGCCACCGTTGGCGAGATACGCATCTGAGGGCTTAAAGATCGAAAACGCCGGCATGTCCTTTCGGTACTGCCGCAGCACCGAGAGATCGTCGAGTATCCAGAATGATCGGCCGGACGTAGCGGCGATCAGATTGCCTTTATGGACCCGGAGATCAGTGATCGGAGTCAGCGGCAGATTGAGCTGAAACGGTTCCCAATTCCGCCCGCCGTTCCACGAGATAAACAAACCGATCTCGGTCCCCGCAAAAAGCAGGTCGCGGCGAACCTCGTCTTCACGGACAACACGCGTGAACGAACCGGCGGGAATGCCGTTATCGATCTTCGTCCAAGTTGTTCCGTAATCAGTCGTTTTATAAAGTCCGGGTGCGTGGTCGTTGAATTTGTATCGCGTGGTTGCGATATATGCCGTTGCCTTATCATGCGGCGAGACCTCGATGGCATTGATAAGAGTTTCGGGTAGGCCGTTCGGGGTCACGTTTTTCCAAGTCGTGCCGCCGTCACGCGTGATATGGACCAAACCGTCGTCGCTTCCCGTCCAGATCACACCTTTTTCGTGCGGCGAGACGGTCACGTACGCGATCGTACCGTAGTTCTCGGCACCGACGGCTTCGTTAGTGAACGGGCCGCCGCCTTTTCCTTGTTTTTCTTTCTCGTTGCGGGTCAGATCAGGCGAGATCTCCCTCCACGTTTTGCCCATGTCTATCGTTTTTAACAGGACCTGGGCCGCGTGGTAGAACGACTTATCGTGCTTGTCCCAGACGATCGGTGCGTTCCAGTTGTAGCGATACTTCATATCCTTCGCGTCCATACCGAGGTACTGGATCGGCGAAGCCATAACGCTTGTACTCGCATTCGCATCGTTAAAAAGAGCCTCGATCGTGCCCTGATAACTGCCGCCGAGAACGACCTTCGGATCGTCCGGATCGAACGCCAGGAACGCGCTTTCGCCACCGGCGGAAGACGTCCAATTTGTCTCATCAATTCCGCTGCTGCCGAAAGCACGGCTCTGTATCGAGACCGAAGTATTATCCTGCTGACCACCGTAAATGCGGTAGGGAAATTGGTTATCAACATTGATGCGATAAAACTGAGCGGTTGGCATGTTCGACTGCGTGCTCCAGCTCCGGCCCTTGTTAAATGTGATCGCCGCGCCACCGTCGTTCGACATCACAAAGTTGTTAGGGTTATCAGGATTTATCCAAAGGTCGTGAAAATCGCCGTGCGTGCCTGTCAGATATTCCCACGTCCGGCCGCCGTCATTTGACCGCAACGCCGGAGCGCTCAGCACGTAGATAGTATTTTCATTCTTCGGATCGATGAAAAGCTCGATGTAGTACCAGGCACGCTGAACGAGCTCAGGTCGGTCGGTGACCTGGCTCCAGCTTTTGCCCGCGTTATTCGAAACGTAAAGTCCGCGAGCGTCCTTATTCGAATCGCTCTCGATCAGTGCGTAAACCTTGTCAGAGTTGGACGGTGCCACGGCGATCGACATCTTGCCCATTTCCTCGGGCAAACCGTTGTTCATCTTTTCCCAGGTCTCACCGCTGTCAACCGATTTGTAGAGCCCGCTGCCAGGTCCGCCACTCACAACTTTCCATGGAAGCCGTCCGTGTTCCCACATCGCGGCGTACATCACTCGCGAGTTGTTCGCATCCATGGAAAGCTCGACCGCGCCGGTTTTATCATCAACAAAAAGCGTCCGTTTCCACGTCGCACCACCATCGATGGACTTGTACAAGCCGCGTTGCTCGGATCTGCTGTACAACGCTCCCTGTACCGCGACAAACAAAACGTCGGGATTTTTCGGATGAACTATGATCCTCGAAACATGCTGCGACTGTTCGAGGCCGATACGTTTCCACGTCCGTCCGGCATCGGTCGATTTCCACACACCGTCGCCGCTGTGCGTCATCACGCCACGAGGCGCGTGTTCGCCGGTGCCGACATAAACGACGTTCGGATCACTCGGGGCGACCGCGATCGCACCGATCGTTGCCGTTTTGAAATACCCATCCGAGATATTTCGCCAGCTCACGCCCATGTCTTCGGTCTTCCAAACCCCGCCACCGGTCGTGCCCATGTAGTAGGTCCTCGGATCGCCAATCACGCCGGTACTCGCCACCGAACGTCCTCCGCGAAACGGTCCGATCGAGCGCCATTTAACTGGCTTCAGAGCCGAATTCAGGTCATCGGATGGGCTCGTTTGAGCAATTGAAATGGACGATGTAATAGACAGGCAAAAGAAAAGGGCAAGAAAAGCTCGTTTCGACATAATCTCTCTTTGACACGATCAAACGCTGGTAAGCGACTGGCTAGTTTTTGAAATTGAACGTCGGGATTATAGCCGAAATGACACATCGGCGCTACTAACCGACACTTCGGAGAAATTTTTGTACAGCCGCAAACAAAAAACTGCCCGAAAGATAACCTTTCGGGCAGTTTTGCAAAATACCTGTATCTCTAGTTATGCTCCAACGCCGATAAGCCTTGGATTCGCCTTCTTCTTGAGGAGCTTCTGTAGCTTTAGTCTTGCTTTGTGAAGCTGTGATTTCGATGTTCCGACGGAGCAGCCCAGGATGCGGGCGACCTCTTCGTGTTCGAAACCTTCGACATCGTGCAGGACAAAGACGTTCTTGTAGCCATTCGGCAATTGCTGGATGGCATTGTCGAGGGCTATCTTATCGACGATTCTCATCTTGTTCGGATCAGCCGTGCCGGTGACCATCTGGTCAGGCGTGTCGCCTTCCTCGGTCGTTTTTTCGTACTTCACTGTCCGCTTGCGGAAGTGCATCAGCACCTGATTTACGGTCATGCGGTGAAGCCACGTCGTAAAGGCCGAATCTCCGCGAAAGCTGCCGATCTTGCGATAGAGCTGGATGAAAACATCCTGCGTTAGGTCTTCCGCCTCGGTCGGACTCTGGAGCATTCTCAAGCAGATCGAGTAAACACGCCGGTGATGCCGCTTGTAGATCTCCTCGAAAGCCCCCATGTCGCCGGTTGATGCTAGCTTGGTAAGTTCGAGATCCTTGGCCGTGCCGAGGTTCGCGATCACTTTCGGACTAGCCGTAAAAGTTACTTCGTCTGTATCTATTCCTTGTTCGCTATGAAAAACCGGAAAATTTAATGTTTCAGTTGTCATTTTATTTCCCCCCTCGCTGTGTAATCTTCAATTGTCGTGCCAAACAATCGAGAAATCTGTTTCCGATCAGTATTTAGACGCCCGCCAGCCGTTTTTGTTCCAATTAATGGGCATATTTTTGTTTTCGAACAACATCCAAAGGCAGATGCACGAGCTGGCCGTCTTTACATAAGCGTTATCGACTACACGTTTTGGTGTAATCGCGAATTGCTCCGTATTCACGGTGTTTTCGCCTAAAGAATGGTAAAATCGTGCGAAAGTAGTGTTTATGTTCGAACTGAGCAAATATCCCATCATTTCTAGATCATTCTTGAGTCGTTCACTGGCGACGGCAATGCTGATGCTGACTTTTACCATAGCTGGTGCAGCTCAGGATGTTAGTTTGACGGAATACAAAAGCCAGGAGGTATCAGAGGTCGACGGCATCCCTGTGTTGATAAAGCACCTTCCGGACTGGGAGAATAAACGCGGATCTGCACGGCTGGCGAGAGATTCGGGTGAGCTTCGAGCTGTATTGGGCGACCGCTCTTTGCTCGACGTCATTGAATTTTCGCCGGGCAGCGAAGCCGCGACAGCCAGTTACGACGCCGGCACCCTCATTATCCTCGAACACCCAAGCCCGCAAGCCTCTATCGAGACGGACAACAAGATCAACGCCTGGATCCAATCCGCAGGTGACGGAAAGACCTTTAATAAGCGGATCGGGAACTACAACGTGTTTGTCCTGGATGCATCTGGCGGTTGGGCCGCGAACGATCTTATCGATCAGGTAAAGTACGAGAAACAGATCACCTGGCTGGGCAATAACCCATTCGCCCTAAGTGCCGAGCGAGCTTTTGTAATTACCACATCTCAGATCTTTCTTTCGACTACCCTGGTGATAGTTGGGGGTGCGGGCTTCGCGTTGCTTGGCGGCATTGTTGTCGGTTTTCTGTTTTACTCCAGCCGATACCGCCACCGTGCTAGTTTGCCAACGTTTTCAGACGCTGGCGGCATGACACGGCTAAATTTGGACGGTTTCACGCCCGACATCATTCCGGAACGGCTGCTCGGAGACTAGTTTGCTTCTTAAGGAAGACACTCTAACAGTCGTTCGACATCTTCCAGATTATTGTAAAAATGCGGAGCTATCCTGACGCGATCACCGCGAGGACTTACCACAACGTTGTCAGCCTCCAAATGGGCGGCGACCTGATTCGAGCTCAGGCCCTTGCGATGCTTGATACATACGATCGCTGAGCTTTCACCGGGAAGTCGGGAACTGATGATATCGTAGTCGAGCCGTTTCAGGCCGTCGCACAGATGGTCGGTTAGCTCTGCAATGTGTGTCTGAATGTTCTCAGCCCCGGCTGATCGAAGCAGTTCCAGACTTTGCTCTAGCCCATAAAAGAGTGCGGCCGGGCCAGTGCCGCTTTCCCAGGCGAGGGCCGTCGGTTTGAATGACTGAGCCCGATCTTCGAAATCCCAGGGCTCACCCACGCTTATCCACCCGACGAGCGTAGGCTTTATCCTCTCTCTTGCCCGGTATGAAAGATAGATCATCCCGCAACCCTCTGGAGCACAAAGCCATTTGTGGCTCGCTCCGCATGCCGCATCGACAAACTGAGCTGGCAGATCGAATGGCATCGCCCCGAATCCTTGAATGATATCCACGCAGAACAACGCATCCACCGCCCGAGCCGCACGTCCGACGCGCTCCAGATCGGTGCGGAAGCCCGATGCAAACTGGACGGCAGAAAGGGCGACGACCTTCGTATTTGAATCGATCATTGAAATGAGTTCATCCAGATCGATCCGGCCGCTACGCTCCGGGCAAAGTCGTAGATCGACCCCGAACTCATCGTGAACTCGTCTCCACGCATAGAAATTCGCCGGAAACTCTCGCTCGAAGCTAACAATATTGTCGCCCGCCTTCCACGAAAGGCCGTTTGCTATCGACGCAACGCCATCAGATGTGTTCCGGATAAAAGCGACCTGCTCCGAACGGACTTTTAGCATCTGAGCTACTAGAGCTCGCGAGCGATCCTTGGTCGCTACCCATTCGCTAAAGTGGGCAGTTCCATGGGCCGCGACGTCGGCAAGTTGCAGATTGACCGCCTCGATCGCCGTCGACGGGATCGCCGAAACCGCAGCACTGTTAAGATACGCAAGTTTTTCGGTGACCTTAAAGAGTTTTCGGATCGCAGGGTTCATACAATTCTTTTGACAAAGTAGCGTTGATAAGCGGATTATAAAAGGTTAGTGAGCGAACAGCTAGTAGCTCAGACTTATGTTAGACCTTAGGAAAAGAAATCAGGTTGAGTTCGGTCTGGTGTCGGTCTTTGACGACACTGATATCGAAGTGACCCACATTGCAAAAGAGTCGCGTCAAGGCCTTTTAACAGAAGGCTTTAAACTCGTTCGCGACATTTTCCTGATCATCATTGTCTTTGTTCTCTTCGGCGTATTTTTTGTCCAGCCGGTGGTTGTTGAAGGCACTTCTATGCTGCCGCAGCTTCATGATGGCGAACGGCTGTTAGTTAACAAGCTCGTTTACTACCGCATTCAAAGCGTCCGCTGGGGGCATATCGAACGCGGCGACATCGTTGTTTTCTGGTTCCCAAACGATCCTGACAAGTCATACGTAAAACGCGTCATCGGTTTGCCTGGTGAGACGGTCGAGATAAAGAGCGGCCGCGTTTACGTAGATGGTAAGCAACTTAACGAGGACTATCTCGATAAAGAATTTACTCAGACAATGCCGCCTCCCATGCAGAAGAAGGTGGATGAGCACCACTATTTCGTCATGGGCGACAACCGCGATAATTCTTCCGATTCCCGCTACTGGGGCCTCGTTCCAGAAAAGTACATCTACGGTAAAGCCTTCTTCCGCTACTGGAAACCCAACAATATCGGATTCCTCGAACACGGTGAATACGACCCGAGCATCCCGACTACGCCCGCCAACAAGAGCGACTCCAGCTCCGACGATAAGTAAGAAAAGTTTTCAGCTGTCTGAGCTATTCCGCCTCCGGCCACTGAGACGTTGAGACACTGTTCCTTTGCCCCTCGGCGTCTTTGCGTTAGAATCTGTGACTTATGGCTAAGGCGATCTTGGTTCTTGAAGACGGGCGTTCGTTCGAAGGTATTTCATTTGGTGCCGATGGCGAGGCGTTCGGCGAAATGGTCTTTAACACGTCGATGTCCGGTTATCAGGAGATATTGACCGACCCAAGCTACGCCGGGCAGATAGTCGCGATGACCTATCCGTTGATCGGAAACTACGGCGTCAATGAAGAAGATGTCGAGTCGCGTCGGCCATGGGTCGAGGGATTTGTCGTTCGCGAAGCAAGCCGCGTTGCCTCGAACTTTCGGTCAACCAAGTCGCTACAGGATTACTTGAAGGAAAATAGCATAGTTGGCATCGAGCACATCGACACGCGGGCTCTCGTTCGACACATCCGCGACAAAGGTGCAATGCGGGCCGGCATCTCGACGGTAGAGACTGATCCTCAAGCCCTGCTGCGACGCGTCTTGTCCTCGCCCGAGATGGCCAACCGTGAGCTCGCAAGCTCCGTCACGGTTGCTTCAAACTACGATTATCCTGCGGGTGACCGCGAGAAGTACCATATAGTGGCCTACGACTTTGGTGTCAAGACAAACAGCCTCCGCGAATTTTCAAAATTAGGCTGTCGCATCACGGTCGTCCCGGCTGAAACTACTGCTGAGCAAGTCCTTGCTCTGGAGCCAGACGGCATCTTTCTCTCAAACGGCCCCGGCGACCCGGCGTCGATGATAAATGTCGTGGAAGAGATCAAAAAACTGGCCACATCGCAAAAGCCTATGTTCGGCATATGCCTCGGCCACCAACTAATAGGTGAGGCCTTTGGCGGCACGACTTACAAGCTAAAATTTGGCCACCGCGGCGGCAATCAGCCGATCAAGGACCTGACCACGGGCAAGATCGAGATCACCGCCCACAACCACGGTTTTGCGGTCGACGTTAACAGCCTACCGGCTGATGTCGAGGTCACGCACATCAACCTCAACGACCAAACCGTCGCTGGATTGAGACATAAGTCGCTGCCGGTTTTTAGTGTCCAGTATCATCCCGAATCAGCCCCGGGGCCGCATGATTCTGAGTATTTGTTTGAGCGGTTTGTAGATCTAATGCGGAAATAGGACGTACAGGCCATATACGACCTACACGTCCTATCCCTTTATCAACTGGTTGCTAGTTACTGACCAATACCGTAAATATACGGTGCGATCACGAGCGAAACGATCGACATTAACTTGATGAGGATGTTCATCGACGGGCCTGACGTATCCTTGAAAGGGTCGCCCACGGTGTCGCCGGTGACTGACGCCTTGTGGGCATCGGAACCCTTGTAGACCATCTCTCCGTTTATCTCGACGCCTTTTTCGAATGACTTCTTAGCATTGTCCCACGCACCGCCGGCGTTGTTCTGGAAGATGCCCATTAGTACGCCTGAAACCGTTACACCCGCAAGCAATCCACCCAGGACTTCCGGCCCGAAGCTAAACCCGACAATGACCGGCGTGATCAAAGCGATCGCACCCGGCAGCATCATCTCTCGAATCGAGGCCTTGGTCGAGATAGCGACACATTTCTCGTATTCCGGTTTGGTTTTGTACTCCATGATGCCGGGAATCTCGCGGAACTGACGGCGAACCTCCTGGACCATATCCATCGCTGCCTTGCCGACAGCCTGGATACAAAGTGCCGAAAAAATGAACGGTATCATTGCCCCGATGAACAGGCCGGCTAGGACGTTTGCCTTGTAGATGTCAATACGGTCGATCCCTGCCATACCTACAAAGGCCGCAAAAAGTGCAAGGGCCGTTAGGGCCGCTGACGCGATCGCAAAGCCCTTTCCGGTAGCCGCCGTGGTGTTGCCAACCGCATCGAGGTTGTCCGTGCGTTCGCGGACTTCGGGTGGTAGTTGGCTCATTTCGGCGATGCCGCCAGCGTTGTCAGCGATCGGTCCGAAGGCATCGATGGCCAATTGCATTGCCGTGGTCGACATCATACCGGCTGCTGCGATGGCTACACCGTAAAGGCCCGCAAAATAGTAGCTTACGACGATACCGGCCGCCAGCGTGAGGATCGGTATGACCGTGGATTTCATGCCTACCGACAGGCCGCCGATGATATTTGTTGCGTGGCCCGTTGCGGATTGTCGAACAATGGACATGACGGGCTTTTTGCCCATTGCGGTGTAGTATTCGGTGACGATACTCATGATCGCACCGACGACGGTTCCGACGACGATCGCCCAGAAAACGTCCATCCGCGTAAAGCTAGTGCCTCGCAGCGTTATCGTTCCCTCGGGCAATATCCACATGACGGCGAAGAACGACGCGATGACCGTAAGGATGATCGACGACCAGTTGCCGAGATTAAGAGCATTCTGCACGCTCGATTTCTCATCGCTGATGCGTACAAAGAACGTCCCGACTATCGAGAAAATAAGCCCGAGGCCGCAGACGATCATTGGCAGCAGGATGGGCGACATACCGCCGAAGGCGTCATTTACCCTGATCTCCTGACCGAGGACCATCGTCGCGAGGATCGTCGCAACATACGAACCGAAAAGGTCGGCTCCCATACCAGCAACGTCCCCTACGTTGTCGCCGACGTTATCGGCAATGGTCGCGGGGTTGCGAACGTCGTCTTCGGGAATGCCAGCCTCGACCTTACCGACGAGGTCGGCACCGACGTCAGCAGCCTTGGTGTAGATACCGCCGCCGACGCGTGCAAAAAGGGCGATCGATTCGGCTCCGAGCGAGAAGCCGGTCAACACCTCGATAGCAGTCTTGACCTGATTGGCTCCGAGTCCGGCGAAGATCGCGAGAAACACGATGAACAAACCACCAAGCCCTAAAACCGCGAGCCCAGCGACGCCAAGGCCCATCACCGTTCCACCGGTAAATGAGACTTTCAAAGCCTGCTTGAGCGAAGTCCGGGCAGCCTGTGTGGTGCGGACGTTTGCTTTGGTCGCGACCCGCATCCCGATATACCCGGCGGTCGCCGAGAAAACGGCCCCGATGATAAACGCCACGGCGATCAGCCAGCTTGAATGGATCTGCCTTCCGCCAACCTCGTGGATGCTTCCCGTGTAAGCAAGCAAAGCAGCGGTTATCAGCACAAAAATGCTGAGCACACGCCATTCGGCTTTAAGAAACGCCATAGCACCGTCGGCGATATAGCCGGCGAGCTCCTGCATGTTTGCGTCGCCCGCATCCTGCTTGGACACCCAGGCAGACTTAAACGCCATCACCAGCAAACCAACCAACCCGAACGCGGGCACTAAATAAATAACGTAATCGTTCATTTTTGTTAAAAGCGAGGGTCAATTGCTCGCATCTCAGCTATCTTAAAAAGCGGTAAATATCAAAACTCATAATTATGCGGGAGTCTGGCCATTAAATCAATTACAGGGCGTATTGCTTCCGTGAAGGCCCCGTCCCCGACATCGACGTCTACGACGCCGCCGCCTGGTCCGCCCCCGGCCCCCTGAGCGAAATCTCCGTCGCCAAAGGTTCAATGCCGATCAAGTTTCCTGATTTTACGAGAGGGAAATGGACGGAGGCGAGGATGTCGATTCCTTAACCTAAAGAGCCGGCCAATTAAGGACGAACAACACGCAGGCTGTTACGGTCAACAATTGTAAGTTTAGTGACACTCGTTTTTCCAAGGGACGTTGAGACGGATTCGAAAAGATCCTGCGAGTTCATAGTTTGGCCAACAAGCGGACGAATATGTTCCGCATAGGTTCCCGTACCTTCGGCTAATATTTCGAAACGCCCTTTAAGCGACCCATTCTCATATTTGTTTTGAGGTTGTTTCAAGCGGAGACGCAAACCGACATTCTTGTGAGTCATGCCCTCGACAATATCGAGAGCATCCGCTCCTGTTTCCTGCATCGATCCGGGCTCCGCTCTACTCATACTAACCTACATATGGATCGTCAGATCATGTACACCTTCCGCGGCTTCCATTACGGCTTCGGAGACGGTTGGGTGGGCGTGGATGATGCGGCCTAGTTCGTCGGCGGTGGTTTCCAGGGCCATGCCGACGCAGGCTTCGGCTAGGAGCTCGGTCGCGTGGGGGCCGATGATGTGGACGCCGAGGACTTCGTCGTATTTTTTCTCGGAGACGATCTTGACGAAGCCGTCCGTCTCACCGAGGATGCGAGCCTTTCCTGAGGCCGAGAAGGGGAATTTGCCGACCTTTACGTCATAACCTGCCTCTTTCGCCTTTGCCTCGGTCAGGCCGACGCTGGCGACCTCTGGGTCGCAGTAGGTGCAGTTCGGGACGAGGTTTTGCTTGATCGGCTCGACCTTTTTGCCGGCGATCTTTTCGACGACGAGAATTCCCTCTTTCGAAGCTAGGTGTGCGAGCCACGCGGTGTCGATGACGTCACCGATAGCAAAGACGTTCGGTTCGTCGGTCTCGCAGTATTCGTTGACTTTGATCGTTCCGCGTGGGTTTACGACGACTTTCGTATTTTCGAGGCCGATGCCCTCGATCGATGGCATGCGGCCGACAGCGACGAGGAGCATTTCGGCTTCGAAGGTAACGTCATCACCTTTCGCATTCTTGCCCGAGACCTTAACGCCTTTCTTGTCTTTGGTTAGCTTGTCGAGCTTGATGCCTGTCTCGCACTTGATTCCGGATTTTTTGAAGCTTCTCGCGAGTTCCTTAGAAACGTCAGCGTCCTCGATCGGAACGATGCGGTCCATCAACTCCACGACCGTCGTGTCGCAGCCAAAGCGGTGATAGACACTAGCAAACTCGACGCCGACAGCCCCCGAGCCCATGACGATCATCGACTTCGGAACTTTGGTCAGCTCCAGAATGTGATCTGAATTAACGACCTGCTTGCCGTCGGTCTCGAATCCTGGGATTGGGCGCACGACCGAGCCGGTGGCGATGATAATGTTCTTGGTTTCGATCGTCTGCGTCTTACCGTCAGCCAGAGCGACCTCGACCTTGCCCTTTCCGACGATCTTGCCAAAGCCATTGAAAACTGTGGCCTTGTTCTTTTTCATCAGATAAGTTACGCCGGCTGAGTTTTTAGCGACCACGTCGGATTTGTACTTCTGTACGCCTGCCCAGTCGTAGCTGAGGCCCGTAACCTTAAGGCCAAAATTCTCAAAATGGCTCGCTTTTTCATACAAATGAGCCGCATTGAGCAAAGCTTTAGTCGGAATACATCCCCGCAGGCCGCATGTACCACCCAGCCGAGCATCCTTTTCCTTCTCGATTATCGCGACCTTGAGCCCGAGCTGCCCAGCGCGCACGGCAGCCACATAGCCGCCGGGACCCGATCCGATGATTGTTACGTCAAATTGTTCTGCCAATGTAGTGTCCTCTGATCAAAAATTTCAAATAAATAGCGAATCTCAAATTATAGCGGCTTACAATGCTCTGCACAAAACGCAAGCTTCAGCAGGGTCGAATGCCCTATGGGTTCTGCTCAGTTTCGCTAAAGATCGCTAACAAAAAATTTATTGAGCGCTTCCGCTGGGTTTTCTCGCCCTATTAGGCAAAGGGCATAACAGGGCCTTTTCAAGGAACAAGATCATGAAACCAAACAGTACGACTTCACAAGCAATTCGATTTTTCGGCATCGCTGCAATTCTTATTGCCGCTTATTCTGCAACTTGGCACAAAGCCTCGGTTGTTAGCGGCCATACAAGCGACTCGCAAGATTACGTGTTGGGTTCAAACGTAGAATCATCTTGCGGTGAGATAAAGTTGCTCGCAATGGATGGCGCGGCATTCGACCGCTTTGGCACAAGCGTAATGATTGATGGCAATACGGCAATTGTCGGAGCCCCTAGCGCTGATGTCGAGGGCAGAGCTAACCAAGGAGCCGCTTACGTCTTTGTTTGCAATGGGGTGGCCTGGCTGCAGCAGCAGAAACTAACTGCTGCAGATGGGGCAACACAAGATGAGTTCGGACTGAGTGTTGCTCTCGATGGGGATACGGTGATCGTCGGGGCTCCGAATGACGATCCCGCATCATTCTTCGATGGCAGAGGGGCAGCGTATGTTTTCGTTCGCAACGGAACACTTTGGACGCAGCAGGCGAGACTTGTCGCAGCAGACCGCCAAGTTAATCATGAATTTGGCTCGACCGTAGCGATAAGCGGGAACAATGCAATTGTCGGAGCGCCGTCGAACAACGGAGGCAACCGTCTGGGATCGGCCTATATCTTCGCTCGCACCAATCAAACTATCTGGACGCAAGAGCAAAAACTGTCCGCTTCAGACGGAACGCCGTCCGACTTTTTCGGAACAAGCGTAGTCATATCTGGCGGTACTGCGGTAATCGGTGCGGTTGAAGGCGGTTTCGCGGGCATCAATGACGGAGCAGCTTACGTATTCACTCTTAGTGTCTCGACGTGGACTCAGCAGCAAAAATTGCTGGCTTCGGGCGTCGATACGGATAACGAGTTTGGCCTTAGTCTCGGTCTATCTGGTGACACTCTGGTCGTCGGGGCTGAGAACGAGAACATCGGGGGGATCACCGACCGGGGCTCGGTTTACATCTTCGCCCGCAGTGGTGGAGTGTGGACGCTGCAGCAGAATATTACGGCTGCTGACGGCGCAGCGTTCGACCGATTTGGCAACCGCGTCGATGTGGACGGGAACACTATAGTGATTGGAGTACGCGAGGACGACATAGGCAGCAACTCAGGTCAAGGTTCTGCATATGTCTTTGTTTTCAACGGGGCAACCTGGATACAGCAACAAAAGCTACTCGCCAGCGATGGCGCGGCAAGCGACGACTTCGGGACAGGTATCTCCATTTCCGGAAATTCGGTGATTGCAGGATCGCCGGAACATAATGTCGGAACGACCTCCGACCAGGGTTCTGCCTACACCTTCACCCTCGGCACACCGTCCACGCCAACACCAACGCCTACGCCTACCCCAACCCCGGCGGCCTCGGGTCGTATCGCCTTCGAGAGTAATCGCGACGGCGGTGGGCCAGAGATCTTTACGATGGACCCTGACGGGACAAACGTGGTCCAACTGACAAATAATCCGGGGAGCAGTGATCACCCGACGTTCCATCCGGATGGCTCACGAATCGTTTTCCATAGTTTTCGCGATGGAGGCAGTTCCGAGTTGTATATCATGAACGCGGACGGCAGCAGTCAGACACGGCTTACTAACGATGGGCAAGGCGACCAGGATCCAACTATATCTGCAACCGGTGTCATCGCCTTCGAAAAGGCCTGCGATATCTACAAGATCAACGCAGACGGGACAAATCAGGTGAGACTGACCCAGACAGCGGCGTGCGACAGTAAACCTGCGATCTCACCCGACGGTACTCTTATAGCCTGGGTCACGCTATCGGGAGGGGCGAATCAGATCTTTCGAATGAACTCAGACGGGACGAACATCGTTCAGCTGACCAATCCGCCAGGGTTCAACAGTTTTCCTTCATTTTCGCCTGACGGTACAAAGATAACGTTTACCAGCGGGAGGGACGGAAACAACGAGATCTACGTGATGAATAGCGATGGCAGCAACCAGATGAGGCTAACCAACAATTCCACTCTCGAACAAGATCCGGTCTTTTCACCTGATGGCGATCAGATCGCGTTCTGGACCACGCGGGACGGTAATTCTGAGGTCTACACAATGAATGCAAATGGTACGAACCAAACCCGCGTTACCACCAATTCACTGAACGATGTAGAGCCCAGCTGGGGCCCGATCCCGTCGCCACCGCCAGTCATGTTCCAGATCTCGGGCCGGGTCGTGACCCCGACAGGGCAAGGCCTTAGGAACGCGTCTGTGCGGATGACACTAGCAGACGGTAGCGTTCGGAGCGCAACGACCAGCTCTTTTGGACTCTACAGTTTTGACAACATACCTAACGGATCAACCTTTGTGCTCGGTGTGTTATCAAAAAGATACCGCTTCGCCCCCAGATCGATACAGGTCTTCGCGTCGCAGACTGATGTAGATTTTGTCGGTTTGGAATAGGCTTATCGACAACCCCGCATCACGGATGAGCAAGCCGGGTAATGTTCGACCAGAAGTGATGCACTTCAAGGAGGGAGGCGTCGCGATAGACATACGCTCGGGGATGTGAGGCAGACTGCGACGGAATTTACAAGGCTAGTTGACTTTAGATCTCAGACTCTTGGTGTCTGCGCTTCTGCGGCAGCGCTCGAAATCATGATCGATCACATCATTCCTGTCATCGCCGAAGGGCTCGGCGATAGCTGGTCAGTTTTTCAAGAACTGCGGTCGGCGGCAAAAGATGATCGCTAGCAGCGACTTCAAGGTCGTCTATGAGTGTCCGAGCGTCGTCATACCTCTTTTGACTTAGCATGCACTCGATAAGTGGAAATCTGATCTCATAATAGCGACGTGTATCCGACCCTAGTAATGAAGAGCCTGCGATCGCCCTTCTCAGATATGGCTCACCTTCCGCCGCCTTATCTTGCTTCACGAGCGTTGAGCCAAGACGAAGTTGCGCCGCTGTACTGTAATGCGAAGCTGCTAATTCGCTTGTCTCCAACAGCAAAAGGGCTTGGCGAAGTTCCGGTTCAGCTTTTGCGAGATCGCCTCGCTCGTACAATACGGTTCCAAGTTGGAGATAAGATACCGCGATGCTTGGGTTCGAATTTCCAAGCACTTCGGCGTATAGCTTTTTGGCATCTCTCGAGAGGCTTTCTGCTTCGTCGAGCCGCTTGTCATCGATAAGCTGCCATGCAAGAAACGACGAAGCCTGTGCGACGTATATACGAAAGCGGTTCTCCATTCCGCTGCCGCGATCGAGCACCTCGCGAAAGATACGTTCTGCCTCGGGGCGGTCACCCGTCGATTGCTTCGCTAGTGCCAGAGCGTTAAGCGTAGCGAGGTAATACCCATGCGACTCGCCAAGTGTTTGGCGTATCACCTCTGATGCTTCCATCGCGATCGGCAAAGATTCGCTAGCCTTGCCGAGCTGAAGCAGATTAACAGCGTGCGCGTACAACGCTATGCCAAGGTTCTCGCCTGAAGTGCGTGAATGTAGCCGGTTCAACTCGACAGCTTCCCGAGCTAGCCTTTCACCCTCGATCGGCTTGTTTTGGAATGCCAGCGCGATGCCGAGCATAGAAATACTTGCGAGCGTTGTCGCATGACGTTCACCGTTTACACGACGGCTGAGCTCGAGAGCCTCGCGGAGGTCCGTCTCCGCCCGGTCGTTTACGGTCAGGCTGGTGTAAGTTTTTCCGGTCGTCATCAAAACGTCGGCGAGGATCTCCGGCGAATCCACAAACTCGATCCTCGCCCGTGCAGATGCTTCGTCTAGTGCTTCGCGCATCGTGACGCTCGTTCCCCGTGCTTCGGGCGCGACCGAGCCCAGGATGTTTTGAAGAAACCCGGTGACCCTCATTGCCTTAGCCTGCTCGCGGCGAGCTTCTCTTGCCTGCCAAAGCGTTGCAACGATTCCGGCTGACAGGACGATCACAATGATCGACGCCGAAACCACGGCGAAACGGTTGCGGCGCACAAACTTCGTTCCTCGATATCGCAACGTCGAAGGAGAGGCCGAAACCGGAAGGCCGTTCAGATATCTTTCGATATCCTCGGCAAATTTCTCGACTGACACGTATCTGCGCTCCGGCTCGTAGCGCATGGCGGAGAGTACGATGTTGTCTATATCGCCGCTGTGATGCTGCTTTTCTTTGCCGAATGATCGCGTAGAGAGGCCGGCGATCCGTGAGCTTGGTTTGATCGGATCGGAGACGGATATAGCATCAGTCAGCCGGTCGAGCGGCATTGATCCAAGGTCATACGGCCGAGCACCGGTCAGTAGCTCGTAGAGGACGATGCCAAGTGAATAGATATCCGAGGCGGTCGTGATCGGCTCGCCGCGGAGATGTTCCGGGGATGCATACGCAGGCGTCAAAGCCCGAAATTGAGTCTGCGTTTGCTCGGCATCGGGCTCGATATCAAGCATCTTTGCAAGTCCAAAATCGAGAAGTTTCGGGTCGCCTTCCGTCGTTACGATAATATTCGATGGTTTGAGGTCGCGATGGACGATGAGGTTTCGATGGGCGTACGAAACGGCGTCACAGATCTGTGCGAACAACCGCAGGCGTTCGTCGACCGAAAGCTGCTGAGCTTCAGAGTGCTCGAGTAGTCGCTTGCCTTCGACGAACTCCATTACTAGATAGGGAAGCCCGTCCTCCGTCACGCCTCCGTCGAGCAGTCGGGCGATGTTCGGATGATTAAGTCCGGCAAGTATCTGCCGTTCCTGTCGGAAACGCCGGAGGCTCTCGCGGCCTAGATAGGCACTGCTAACCACTTTGAGAGCGACACGCTGGCGAAATTCTCCGTCATCGCGCTCAGCGAGAAAGACCACTCCCATGCCGCCACGACCAATCTCGCGGACAATTCGATAGTGGCCTACGACGCGGTCTATGGTCAGATCTTCGTCTGCGTCAAAGGCCCCGGGTGCGGCGAAGGCAGGCTCCTCGATAAAATTCTCGACTTTTAGGTTTGCCGCGATCAAAGCCTCAACCTCGGCTCGAACTGCTTCGTCCCCAGCACAACAATCATCAAGCACTCGCACCTGTTGATCCCGGTCGAGTTCCACCACTGCCGAGAATATTTCTTTCACTCTAGCCCATGTTGCCGCGTCCATGTTATTTGCTGAGGCGATTGAAGAGCCACGCCTTGGCGATCTGCCAGTCCCGTTTCACGGTTGATTCCGAAATGGTGAGAGCGTGCGCCGTTTCTTCGATGGTCAAGCCGCCAAAGAATCGTAGTTCGACAATACGTGCCTGCTGAGGGTCGAACGACGAAAGCTCGAGCAAGGCATCATCGACCGAAACAATATCAAGGTCATTACTATGGGGAAAGCTTACCGCCTCATCGAGAGCGATCGTGCGAAGACCACCGCCCCGCTTCTGAGCTTTCCTTTCGCGAGCGTGATCGACGAGGATCCTGCGCATCATCTGGGCCGCTGCGGCAAAGAAATGGGCGCGGTTCTGCCAAGAGACATTCTTCCAATCGACCAGTTGAATATACGCCTCATGAACAAGAGCCGTTGCCTGCAGAGTATGATCGCTACGCTCATTTTTCATATAACCGTGAGCAAGTCTCCGCAGCTCGCCGTAAACGAGCTCAAGCAACCGCTCCGGAGCCTTCTGGTCACCGGCGGCGATCGCATCTAGCATCTGCGTTACATCGTGCTGATCGGACATTCTCTTGTAGCAGAACACCGAGATTATATGCGAATAGTGAGAATATTTTCCATTTTTTGATTTTATTGACCCAATTTTAATGGATTTTCCGCCCTGTTATGCAAAAGGGAGGAATCCGTGATGAGTTTATTGTTTGAAATCATAGTATCTTCACTTCGAAATGGGGTTTACCGGTCTCGGCACAGGAAGTACCTACAATTTCGAGGTTCCATATCTAGTAGCTTTCACCTGGGAGCCCTGACTCTGTTCTTCTTAGCGACCGTCAGCATCTCCCTGTACCATTCAGGGCGGGCCGGTGCATCCGATGACGTCATGATCGGGGCTGGTTCTCAGTCGTCCTTGACTTGGAGCACATTCCTCGGCGGACCGTTCACTGATAGAGGCAACGGCATTACAGCGGACAATTCCGGAAATGTTTTTGTTTGCGGTGAAGTGCCGGATAACACATCCGCAAATGCCTTTGTCACTCGTCTGGACGCGGCGACAGGGGCGCTTGCCTGGAACGTGCTCTTAGGAGGAACCGGAACCGACGCTGCCGCGGACTGCGTCGTTGACTCCGCAGGCAATCTGTATGTCGTCGGAAATAGCAATGCGGCGTGGGGAAACCCCCTTCGGCCCTACACGAGCGGATTTGACGGCTTTGTTGCGCGTCTCGATCCCACGAATGGAGCGGTAGTTTGGACCACATTTATCGGTGGTACTGGAGGTGACTATGGGTTTCAACTCGCCGGGCCCGACGCGAACGGCAATCTCTTTGTCGTTGGAGAGAGTGATCTCACCTGGGGAACACCAGTTAGTCCGTTTGGCTCTGGTCGCGAAGCCGGAGTTGTCAGCATCAATTCTGTGACGGGCACCTTAAACTGGAACACGTTTTTTGGCGGAAATGGCACGGACGTTGCGTTCAATGCTGCTGCTCGAGGCGGCGGCTTGTATGTTACCGGATACAGTTCGACATCGTGGGGAACCCCGGTACGGCCCTTCACCGGCCAGCAAGATGCTTTCGTCGCACGCCTAAACGCTCTGAACGGGGTACTTTCATGGAATACATTTGTGGGCGGTACGGCGAATGACGTTGGCCAGGGACTTGTCATCGATGCGAGTGATAACGTCCTAATAACCGGTGAAAGTCATGCTCCCTGGGGAACTCCTATTACTCCTTTCGGCGGCTGTTTTGACGCATTTGCGGCGAAATTTGACGGAGCTAGCGGAGTTTTAACTTGGCACACCTTCATCGGAGGAGCAGGCTGCGAGGTTAGTCGCGATCTGGCCATTGACGGAGCAGGCAACATACTGGTTGTTGGGGTTGGAGGCTCCACTTTTGGAACGCCAGTTAGGCCGCACACGGCCGGAAATGATGCGTTTGTGATCAGTCTTAATGGAGGTTCCGCTACCGTAAACTGGAATACTTTTCTTGGAGGAGGCGGTTCCGACGTAGGTATCGATGTAGCTACCGATAGCAATGGGAATGTATATGTTACAGGCGAGAGCAATGCGACCTGGGGCACTCCGGTTCTGCCATTTAACGGAAGTCAATGGGCGGATGCCATTGTTGTAAAACTGGGATCCTTCGCGGGGCCATTGCCCACCCCAACTCCAACTCCAACGCCGACGCCGACGCCGACGCCGACACCGACGCCACCAACAAACATTGGTCCGATAGCTTTTACAAGCAATCGAGACGGCAACAACGAAATATATGTCATGAACGCTGACGGAACGGCCCAGACCCGCGTGACGAATAACTCGGCGTCTGACACGCAGCCCGCCTGGTCCCCTGACGGTTCGAAAATAGCATTTGTTAGCAACCGCGACGGTAATTTCGAGCTTTATGTGATGAATGCCAACGGAACCGGCCAGACTCGCCTAACAAATTCAATGGCCGAGGAAGACAGGCCATCGTGGTCACCGGATGGGACAAAGATCGCATTTGTTACGAACCGCGACGGCAATTTTGAGGTCTATTCTGTAAATGCGGCAGATGGCAGCTCACCGACCAACCTGACCAACAACCCGGCCTACGATTCCGACCCAACATGGTCGCCTGATGGTAGCCAGATCGTATTTGCGAGCGATCGTACGGGGCAGTTTCAGATCTTTCGAATGAATGCTAGCGGCTCCGGTCAAACAAATATATCGAACACCGCCGGCTCTTCTAACTACCAGCCCGCATGGTCTCGTGACGGCCTGAAGATCTTTTTTGCGAGTGACCGAGACGGTAACAGCGAGGTCTATTCAATGAACACCGACGGTTCCGGGCAGAAACGCCTTACAAATAATGCAGCTCTCGATTGGGAGCCGGGAAGTTCGCCCAACGGAGCAAATGTGATCTTTGATACGACACGAGACGGAAATGGCGAGGTCTATGTCATGGGCAGCTTCGGTGCCAGTCCGGTTAACCTGACCAATAACCCGGCGAACGACCGCTTCCCCGATTGGTTCGGCACCAGCCCGGTTCCAACGCCAACACCTACGGCAACACCAACACCAACTCCTTCGGCAACGCCTACACCTACGCCGACTGCAACACCTACAGTAACGCCTACACCAACACCTACCCCGACTCCTTCGGCAACGGCAACTCCTACACCGACGCCGACGGCTACTCCAACACCAACACCGACGCCGACTCCGATGGCTACTCCAACGCCGACTCCGACTCCGACTCCGAGCGGGACCCGGAACATTCGTGTCGTCAATGCAGCGGGGCAGCCGGGCGGGACGGTGACGATCTCGGTGGTGCTCGACGCTCTCGGAAATGAATCGTCGACGAGTTTCTCCGTCGTGAGAGCGAACACTCCCGGTGGCGGCGTGCCTGAGATCGCGGTACCTGACGTTTTGACCAATCCGGTCGTCGTTCTCGGCAGCGGCGTTCCGGCGGGCTCGAATCTAGGGACAAACCTCAATCTCGCTCCGGGCAGCGTCGGTATCCTCGTAGATTCGGTTAATACCTACGCGGCCGGGGCTCGCGAGATCGTGAGGATCACCTACAACATACCCGCAAACGCTCCGCTCGGGCTTTATCCGATCACGTTCTCTTCGACGCCGACCGTGCAGAGCGTTTCAAATGCCAGCGGAGCACTCCTTCCTGCGACATATATTTCTGGTGTGGTCCAGGTCGGTTCGACCGCTTCGGGGGTTGAGGTATCAGGCCGCGTCCTGACTCCCGAGGGGCGGGGCTTAAGAAACGCACAGGTGACGATCACCGATGTTAATGGTGCCATTCGCACTGCGACGACGGGCTCGTTCGGATTCTACCGGTTTGAAGAGGTTGAGGCCGGGTCGACCGTAGTGATCGGCGTGATGTCGCGGCGCTACCGATTCGCTTCACGGGTGATCAACGTGGTCGATACGCTGAACGAGGTAGATTTTGTCGCGATGGAATGAAAACTTCACTAAGCTCCATCACCGACAAACCTAAGGCGGCCTGAAAAAGGGTCGCCTTTTTTATCCTCGGCGGTATTCGACCACGAAGCGGTCGGGTTCGCCCTCGTCGCCAGGCATTATTCGAAAGTCAGTTTGCCTGAGGCCGCTTTTCTCAAATAGTCTCAGCTCTTCCCGCGAAACGGGCCAAGGCAGCAGGTCGGTCTCATCATCATCTTCGCGTCCGCGGGTGACCACCACCAAGGTTCCCGACGGGCCGACGAAGCCAGCGATGGCATCCATCACGTTGTCACGCATCTCGATCGGCAGCGGCTGGATGGTATATATCTCGAGTACGAAGTCGAATGCCCCGAGCCACGCGGCGGGCGGTTTAAAGAGGTCAGCGGTGGCGAAGGCGATATCGCGGTCCGCATGTAGTCTCTCCGCCCATTCAATGGCCGTCGGCGAGATGTCGAATGCCGTCACCTTAAAACCAAGATCGTGCAAAAATTTGGCATCGTCACCGAGCCCGCATCCCACCACCAATGCATTTCGCCCTTCGCCCTTGAGTCCGGTCGCCTCGGCCCACTTATGAAAAAAGCGGTTTGGTTCGAGGTCGGCCCATGGGATCATTTCATTGTTCCCTGCCGATTCTTTGTACAAGGCCTCGAACCAGCCCATCACGTCACCGCGTTTGTAATGCTCCGAAGCTATCTCGGCCACTCGCTCTCTAGCTTTTTCTTTTGCCTCTTTATCCATGATATTTGAAAGTAATATGATACTTTTTCATCAGAAATTTCGCGTAGACAAACGGTGAAGTTATGAAAAATAGATCGATCAGAATTGTTTTTGCGGCTTTTATGGCGGTGGCAATTGTTGTTCCGAATGCGTTTGCAAACGACGTCGTCAAAAAAGTAGTTTTCCCGAAAGGAAAGAACACCGTTGTCTACAAGGGTAAATTGCCCGCCAAGGTCGCCGAATATCACGCATACACGATCAACCTTAAAAAAGGGCAGCGGCTCACCGTCACGCTGACCACCACAGACATCGATGCATCGTTTTCAGTGTACGAAACAAAACAGCTCGGCCCGGACGAAGACCTGATCTTCGATAGCAAACCCGACTATCGCCAATTCTCCGGCCTTGCTCCGATCACTAGCGAATACAGCATCCAGATCTACGGTGTAAAAGACGTGAATGACCGTCCGAGCCGGGCGGCTTACTCAGTCGCGATAACTGTTCTGAACTGAAACTGGTTCAGCCATCCTGTTCAATTGGCGAGCCAGATTCTTCCCAAGCGTGCCATCCGCCGGCCATCGACCAGACGTTGCGATAGCCCATTTTTTGAAGGTTGTCTGTCGCGAGTGCCGAGCGAAAACCGCCGCCGCAATATAGGATGAGTTCGGCATCTTTGTCAGGGAACGTCTGGACGATATCGCGCTCGATGACCCCACGCCCCATGTGTCTGGCACCTGCAGCATGGGCGGTGGCGAACTCGTTATCCTCTCGCACGTCGATCAGTGTCGCTCCGCTATTTTTCCGCATGATCGCTTCACTGACCGAAACTTCGCGGACGCGAGGCATCACCTCCGACACTAACTCTAGAAACTCGGTTGAATGTTCCATATCTTTGATCTAAATCCTACAACAGGCGGCCTTTTTTGTTGTACGGTGATATCGTAAAATGTAGGTAAGGTTATGAAGCATAAGATCACATTGGTTCCCGGCGACGGTATCGGGCCGGAAATTGTAGCTGCAACAGTGCGGGTTATCGAGGCAACTGGAGTCGATATTGAATGGGAAACGCAGATCCTGGGTTCCCAGGCTCTCGAAAAATATGGCGTCACGTTACCTGAAACGACCATCGAATCGATAAAAACGAACAAGGTCGCTCTCAAGGGGCCGCAGATGACGCCGGTTGGTAAAGGGTTTACGTCCGTAAATGTCGGCCTGAGAAAGGCTCTTGATCTGTATGCGAACGTTCGCCCGGTCAAGGCTTTGCCAAACGTCCCGTGCAGATATCCAGAACTTGACCTCGTGATCGTCCGTGAAAATACCGAGGGACTTTATTCCGGGCTTGAGCACGTAGTCATTCCCGGCGTTGTTGAATCGTTAAAAATAGTAACCGAAAAAGCTTCGACTCGCATTGCCAAATACGCGTTCGAATACGCCCGCAATACCGACCGCAAAAAAGTCACAGCTGTTCACAAAGCGAACATCATGAAGCTGTCCGACGGCCTGTTC
The DNA here is from genome assembly GCA_001464455.1 of Acidobacteria bacterium Ga0077534. GTDB lineage: Bacteria > Acidobacteriota > Blastocatellia > Pyrinomonadales > Pyrinomonadaceae > OLB17. The sequence continues at coordinate 44,174 of LNEI01000026.1, read as the reverse complement.
CTCGAGTGCTTTTATGAACAGGCAAAGCTTTTTCCCGATATCGAGGCGGATGACAAGATCATTGACAACTGTTGTATGCAGCTAGTCATGCGACCCGAGCAGTTTGACATCCTGGTCATGGAGAATCTTTACGGCGACATCGTTAGCGATCTGTGCGCGGGTCTTATCGGTGGCCTCGGCCTGGCTCCTGGAGCGAATATCGGCGAATTTGGAGCGGTTTTCGAAGCAGTTCACGGTTCGGCACCTGACATCGCCGGTCAAGGCATCGCAAACCCGACTGCATTGATGCTTTCAGCGGTCCAGATGCTTAACCACATTGGCGAACGGGAAGCAGCAAAAAAGATGCACGATGCCCTACTGGCCGTATTCGCTGACGGCAAGTCGATCACCCGCGACCTCGGGGGTACAGCAAAGACCAACGAATTTGCCCGGGCGATAGAAGAAAAGATGAATAGCTAACCTGACAATTCCGTTGACAACGATCTAAGTCCATATTTACTGCAACCGGCACGTGTGAACTCCGTTCTAATACTTGCGGGGAAGATTTTCCCGCAAAAGGAGTCCTCATGAAAAAGTTACTTTCACTTCTGGTGCTGGCAGCAACAATGTCAATGACGATCTTAGCCAAAGATCCCGAAACACTTAACATACGTCTTGGGCAGAGTGGCCTCGCCGATAAGGGAAAACTCGGGATCAAGTTTGTTTCGATCGTCGAAGATTCGCGATGTCCGGTCGGAGCGGCTTGCGTCTGGGCCGGAAATGCAAAAGTTAGATTAGTCATATCACGGGGTAAATCGCGAAAGACCATCGAGGTTAACACGGGGATCGATCCGAAAGTCGTTAGCTCGTTTGGTTATTTATTTCGCATTGCCGAACTGACGCCTAGGCCGGGCGAAAATCATCGAATGGTCGCCCAGCCGAATATGGTCAAATTAACGATCGAAAAGTCATGATGCCCGTCTCTTCGTAAATCTTGCGCCGCGTGGTAGTCTCTATTGCTTCGCGATGAAGGAAGATATTAAAGAAACACGCTTGCCCAATGGGCTCACAATTTTAACGGATCGAATGCCGGGAGTGCGAAGCGCGACTCTCGGCTTTTTCTTTCGCACCGGTTCGCGCCAAGAGCCTGCTGAACTGAACGGCATCTCTCATTTCATCGAACACACGGTCTTCAAAGGTACGACGAAACGCTCGGCTCTCGATATCGCGGTCGAGCAGGATAGGCTTGGAGGAAATCTTGATGCGTTTACCTCGCACGAGGAGACCGGCTTTGCGATCAAGGTCATCGACGATCAACTACCTGCGGCATTCGACCTGATCTCTGACATGCTGGCGAATCCGCGTTTTGACGAAGCGGATCTAAAGAGCGAACAAAAGGTCATCATCGAAGAGATGAAAATGGTTGAGGACTCGCCCGAAGAGTATCTCGGTGAACTGTTTAGCGAGGCCTTTTTTGCCGGGCATCCTCTGGGCCTAAATATCGCCGGAACGCCAAAGATCGTTCGCAGTTTTAACGCGAATACGGTCAGGAACTATTTCGAAAACACATATCACAGCGGCAATCTGGTGATAGCGGCAGCCGGAAACGTAGATCACGATCAGGTTTTGAATCTCGCGGAAGCGATTTTTTCCGCGGATGAGAAGAAACGGGCGGGCAAGAATGCTAACCCTCCAGTCGTGGCGGCTCCGATACTGGTCAAGCAGAATAAGAATCTTGAACAAGCCCACCTGATCATCGCGACGCCGTTCGTCGGTGCGACGGACGGACGCCGATACGCGGCGGATCTGCTTACAAATATTATTGGCGGGGGCACGTCGAGCCGGCTTTGGCAGAAGGTACGCGAGGAACGAGGCCTCGCCTATTCGGTCGGTACTTCGGCGGCGATGTATCAGGACTGCGGAGTGTTCTCCATTTTTGCCGGCACATCGCCGGTGCAGGTTGGCGAGGTTGTAGATTTGAGCATTCAGGAAATGCGTGGCGTCGTGCGTTACGGCGTTACTCAACAAGAACTCGATCTGGCAAAGCAGCAATCGCGTGCCTCGATCCTTCTGAGCCTTGAGGATTCCGCCTCGCGAGCCGCTGTTCTCGCGCAATCCGAAATGGTCTACGGACGCCAGATCCCGGTTGACGAGACGCTCGAAAAGGTCGATGCTGTAACCATCGAAGACATGGCCGCGCTAGCCGAGGAATTCTTTGTCACGGAAAAGGTCGCTTTCGCCGCTCTCGGTGATCTTGACGGCTTTACCATTGACCGCGATCGTCTGGCCCTTTGAGCGAAACATCAGCATCACAAACTTCGTAAATAATTTCATACAAGGGGGAAGATAACTGTATGAATCTAAAACGTCTTTTCCTCTACACGCTCATCGGTTCAGTCGCGGTTAGTGCGGTACTCGGCATAGGTGTGATCCTATTAGGCTCATTTGGCGAACTTGAAAGCCGCGTGCTGATGACAACCTTTACGATCACACTGACCAGCATCCTCGGCCTCGCCTGCGGAGCATATTACGACTCGAAGAACGCGCGGATATTGCCCGGAGCGGGCATCACATCTTCGCTCATCGCCGCGATGCTCGGCATCTACATGATCTGGGCCGGCGACAATGGTATTTCGGCTATCTGGAAGAGCGCCGCAACCGCCAGCCTACTTGCAACCTCGGGTACACTGCTCTGCCTGATTTCGCTCGCGACGCTCGACAAAAGATTCATCTGGTCACGCCACCTCATCTACGCCGCTGTCTCGATCCTATCAACGATCCTTCTGTACATCCTGTGGCTAGAACCCGAAAGTTCAAGCGATTTTGTCGGCAGGCTGATCGGAGTGCTTTCGATCGTAATAGCGGCTCTAACTGTGGTTACGCCGGTTTTTCATAAGCTCAGTCATAAAGCAGATACGGGATTAGGGGAGATCGACAAACAGATCGAAAAACTAAAAGCTGAGTTGCGGCAGCTGGAAGAAAAGCGGGCGAACTTATGGCAAAAAGGTTAGAGATCGACGTTAGTCGGCCAGTGGATTGATTACCTTTAGACCTTTGAATGATTCGAAATCTTTGTCAGTTGTTGCTAGTGGGACGCTGTATTCGATAGCCAGAGCTGCGATATTTGCGTCTGTAAGGGTTGCCCCATAGACGCCGCTTTCATGTGCTAAACGTTTAACAATACCGAGATGGTCCTCGCCCGGGGAGAGGATCAGGCTCCCAGGTGCAGAGAGCCAGTTTTCAATGACCTCGAATGCTTCGTTGGTAGAATATGGCTTTGAGAAGATCTTTTTGTTCGTAGCGACCCGAGCGAAAGCCATTAGTGTGATCCACGAAAAAGCTACAGGTTGTGGGCCCGCTAATGTTCTCTGAAGCCAAGACCTAGCCGCCGTGTGTTCACGTGCATTCTCGTTATAGGCGTAAATCAGGACGTTCGCATCGGTCAGGATCATTTAAAGTCATGCTCCTCGTCAACGACCTCGACAAGCTGATGCACTTTATTAAAGTTGAACGCCATTCTTGAACGCAATATTCGCCCTTTTAGCTCGAATTTCCTTTTTGGCTTCCGCTCAGATTCGGCAGCAAACCGAAGGCCGTCTCGTAAGGTCTCATTTACAACTTCCTTGAACGATTTACCATTCTCGACGATTCGCTTCTTTTTGATCTGAGCGGCAATGTCTTCGTCAATTGTCATTGTCGTACGCATAAGCTAATTTTCACCCGATTGATGTGTTGATGTCAATACCCACACATCATGATGATTGGGTTTGTCGCCCGCGGGCAAACGCCCCAGTCAATTACCACGAACTTGAATGCTGTGCAGTTTGGTGCCCCGCCTATAGCGAGCAGTCGTAGTCTCTCCAGACGGATATATACCGCCATATATGCGATACGCGATTCTTTTTCGCTTCTTCGTAAACTCTATGAATTCCCGCGATTCCGTCTGAGTCATCACGATTTCTTTCACGCGGCCAAGCCGCTTTTCCGCAACCGTGACAAGCATGTTCTGATGAACGCCGTCGGGTGTTTTAAAACGGGGATCCCACACCTCGATAAACTCGATTTTTGCCCCTTCATTGATTCGAGCCTCGAAATCTTCTTCGCCGGCGTAAAATGTCATCACCTGTTTACCGCTGCAATCAGCCGCTATCAGTACGACCCCTTCTCCATCGCTGCCTCTTTTTAGGCGGCAACCGGGTAGAGCCTTGCGGGCTTGACTAACGGTCATGCCAATCTTCACTCCACCAGCAGAGTTTGACGTTATCAGATAGTTTTTTTGAGCGAGGGCGGGTGCAATTCCCAAAGCAAGTACGATGAAAAGAAGGTGGATAATCATAAAATTACTTTAACGCTTTTGGATTCTGTAAGTACTCAATTGGATCCTCGATCCCTGCGGCATTAAAGCCACGTAGTCGCAACCCGCAGGAATCGCATGTTCCGCACGCTAACGTCTCGCTTCGATAGCACGACCACGTCAGGTGCAACGGTACGTTCAGTTCAATACCCTTCGCAACGATCTCGGCTTTCGACATTTTGATTATCGGCGTGCGCAGCACTATCTTTGTTTCCGGCCTCGTTCCGGTGTCGATCATTTTCTCGAACGCCTCGTAAAATTCCGGCCGGCAATCAGGATAGCCGCTCGAATCTTCGGCAACAGCACCGATATATATCGCACCGGCCCCGATCACCTCAGCCCAACTAACCGCGATCGCTAGCATATTGGCGTTACGAAAGGGAACGTAGCTGGTCGGGATCTCTTGCGATTCGAGGTCAGCTTCGGTAACTTCTATCGTCACGTCCGTAAGCGACGAACCGCCGATCTTAGCGAGGTGTTCGATCGAGATGTCGAGACGTTTTTCGACACGATAGTGATCACCGATGTCGTTGAACGCCTTACGCTCGCGAGCCTCGGTTCGTTGACCGTATGAAATGTGGAGGAATGCGACCTCAGCGTTTTCAGCCTTGGCGACCGCCGCCGTCACGCACGAATCCATGCCGCCCGAAACCAAACAAATTGCCGTTGTTTTACTCATCCTAGTAACGTCAAACCCCGTGAACATCTGCTCCCCAAACATATTTGTGAAGCTGTAAATTAAATCGAAACCGCAAACCGCTCGTCGCAACTGCCTCGGCAAGCGGACGCATATCGATGCCGTGAACGGGTGAGATAAGTATCTCTTTAGTCCGGTTCGCGAGGTCGTATTTCGCGATCATTTCCTTGGCAAATTCCCAGTCGGCCATATCCGCCACGACGAATTTTACTTCGTCCTTGTCCCGTCGCAGGCGTTCGAGATTTGGCCAGTGATTGCGTTCAGCTTCGCCCGAAGCGGGGCATTTTACATCAAGAATTATCGCTGCACGCGGATCGACCCGCTCAGTCGAAACGAAGCCTCCCGTTTCGATCAAAACTTCGTAACCGCGGTCACAAAGCTCGGTGATGAATGGAAATACGCTTTTCTGAGCGAGCGGCTCGCCGCCGGTGACCTCGACGAGGTTGCAACCGAATTCTGCAATCCTTGTGAGAATATCGTGAAACGACATCCTTTCGCCTCCAGTAAAGGTATATTCACTATCGCACCAGACGCACCGCATCGGGCAGCCCGTGAGCCGCACGAACGAACATGGCCGCCCCGCGTGCGACGACTCGCCCTGGATCGAGAGGAATATTTCTGTAATTCGCAGTTCCATCTAGCGCTTTCTAGGTTCTAGCGATCGATCATTGCCGGCGAGATCGGGCCGCGATCATGGGCCGGCCAATTCGGATGATTATAGCAATATTCGTCTGATTTTTAGCCTATCGCATCGGCCGAGCACGGAGCCATCGAGCGAGCTCTTTGCCCAGTTGCGGCTTTGGGTTACACTTTTGTGATATGCGACGACAATTAAAGAGTTTTATCGAGCAGATGGATGAAAATTCCATCGCAATTATCCCGGCGGCGCACGAGGTTACGCGGAGCTACGATACCGAGTTCAAGTTTCATCAGGATCCGGACTTTCGCTATCTGACCGGTTTTCCTGAGCCGGACGCGATCGCCGTGATAAATCCTAAGGCGAAAAAGCCGTTCACGCTATACGTTCGCCCGCGAGATCCGCTGATGGAAACTTGGTACGGCCGCCGTCAGGGTGTCGAAGGCGCGGTGAAGAATTACGGAGCCGACAAAGCCGTCTCGATTGACAAATTTGCTGCCGATCTCGGCAAGATCCTCGACGGCCACGACGTTCTTTATTATCGTTTCGCGGTCGATCACAAGCTCGACCAGACGATCCTCGGCTATTTGACCGAGCAGCGAGTTCGCCGCCTGAAATCGGCCTATCCGCCGCACACCATCAAAGACCCGACGATCATCACCGGCGAAATGCGTCTGCACAAGGATAAGGAAGAGATCGGCCTGATGCAGAAAGCAGCCGACATCGCCGCCGAAGCTCATATCCTCGCGATGAAGTCGGTAAAACCAGGCATGAACGAAAGCCAGGTCGAATCGTTGATGGAAGCCTACATGAAGGACAAGGGCGCCGCTGGCGTCGCCTATAACTCGATCATCGGCGGCGGTGACAACGCGACTATCCTGCATTATGTCGAAAACAACATGCCGCTCAAAGATGGCGACCTGATCCTGATCGACGCAGGTGCTCAGTACGAAGGCTACGCTTCCGACATCACGCGAACATTCCCGGTCAACGGTAAATTCTCCAAAGCCCAACGCGAGGTTTACGACGTCGTGCTTGATGTTCAGCGCAAATGCATCGATTTCACTGTGGTTGGAAATACGCATCAAAAGCGTCAGGAGTATTCGATCGAGCTGCTTACCGAAGGCATGAAACAGCTTGGTCTGCTTAAAGGAAAAACGCAGGACCTGATCAAGAAGAAAGCGTACCTGAAATACTACATGCACGGTGTCGGCCACTGGCTCGGTCTCGATGTACACGACGCGGGACGCTACTACGTCGATCAACAAGCCAGCCAGTCGAGGCCCTATGCTCCGGGAATGGCGCTGACCGTCGAGCCCGGCCTATACATCCCACCCGACGACAAATCCGCACCGGCCAAATACCGAGGCATCGGCATCCGCATCGAAGACGACGTCATCGTCACCGAAACCGGCAACATTAACCTGACCGCCGCTGTTACCAAAGATCCGGATGAGATAGAGGCGTTGATGGCAAAACGGAGATGAACTTCGAATGGGATGAGGACAAGAATCGCGATAATATTCGAAAACACGATCTTGATTTTTTCGATGCCTGGGAGATATTTGAAGGTCCGATAATCGCCGAACCAGATGCTCGAAATGACTACGGTGAAATTCGATATCTCGGTTTCGGTTTCTTGAGAAACCTGATCGTTGCGATAGTTTTTACTGAAAGAAATGGTGATACAATTCGGATTATCTCGCTGCGGCGAGCACTAAAAAATGAACGCGAAAAATTCATCAAATATCTCGAAGACCAATTGGGACCGTTTGGCGACGATGACGGATGACGAGATCGATACGTCCGACATAACGGAGGTAAACGAAGACTTCTTCAAGAGGGCGACACTTCGAATGCCCCATGGCAAATCGTCTGTTCTTCTGAGCGTCGACAGCGAAGTGCTGGATTGGTATAAGCAGCATGGCAGCGAGTACCACAAACTTGTGAACAACGCTCTGCGTGACTACGCCGAATCTCACACGTAAGGATCCTCGATGCAGTTCGAAACCGTGATCAAAAACCTTCCCGCCCTACTCGGGGCCCTGCTCGTCGCGATCCTGTTCATCCAGTCCGGACTCGACAAGGTTTTTGACTGGAAGGGAAACGTCGAGTGGCTAAAGGGTCACTTCTCCAAGACCTTTCTAGCCCCGTTCGTGCCGTTGATGCTCGTAAAGATCACGATACTTGAACTGCTCGCCGGCCTGACCAGTGCGGCGGCGATCGTCTATTTTTTGGCCACAGGTTCCACGATTATGATCTTCGGCGGGGCATCGGTCGGTGCGATCGCGATCGTCGCCCTATTCTTCGGTCAGCGGATAGCGAAGGATTATCCGGGAGCGGCTGTTTTGGTGCCTTATTTCCTGCTGTTGATGGCGTTGATGTTTCTTACGAACCCATATGCGAAGGCATAGCAGCTAACTCATCACAAACGAAGAAAGCCCGGACCGCTGGCCCGGGCTTTTTAGTTTTTGCGTTTAGATCGAACTAGTACTGCTGAATATTCAGGATCTGGCTAAGTATCGTCCCGAGAATGCTCATCGAGCCGTTGTTGCTGTAGCCGTACTGATACTGGCCGTCGTAGTCATTCTGATAACGGGTATTAGAGCCGTCCTGATAACCACGCTGGAAACCCTGTCGGAAGTAGTACTGATACTGGCTCTGGCTGACATAGCTCTGATAGCCGTACGTTCCGCTTTGGTAAACGTTCGAGTTTGAGTACGAACCTCGTCGGTTACGATTTCGGTCGTTTCTTGCAGCCTGGAAACCCTGCTGGTAACCGGCGTTAACAGCCTGTCTAAGCAGATCGACGCCGCGCTGGTCGGTGTTGTAATACGAACCGTTGCGATTTACGCGATAACGGTGGTTACGGTTAGTGTTTGCGTTGGCATTACCGTTGTAATAACCGTTGCCGTTCGAACGGTCGTTGCCGCTGTTGACGTTGCGTCGATTCCACTCCGCCCGGCGGATCTCTTCCGCTCGAATGCGTTCCTGTTCGATCTTCGCACGCTGCTTCTGTATCTTTTCACGCTGCTTGTCGATCTTGCGATCCTGACGTTCATCCTGGCGATCATCTCGTCGGTTGTCGCGGTTCTGTGCGTTCGCCAACTGGCTTGTACCAAAAAGCGTAACCAAACCTAATGCCGAAACTGCGGCGATTTTCTTAATATCAATTGTTCTCATGACAGACTCCTTGTTCTATGAATTCGCTTTACGTATTTCTGAATGAATTTCCAAGAAGTGTAAAGTTTTGTAATTGATTGATAATTAAGCACTTATCAATCTCGCCGTGTTCATTACAATAGCCGTGCCACAGTGCAGATCTTCATATTCCGCCTGGGTTTAAAGCCATGTGGTCACTCCGAGTTCACTCGAATGGTGCGCCAGGTGTACGCGTATGGTCTGCAAAACCATGCTGCTGGTCCGGAAGGTCGTATGGGATAAACACGTCGCCAACTTCCGCCGATGCCCCGCGGTTGAGACTTGGCGCAGCCGTCATTCTATCCAATCAAAAAGATATTTCTCGTCGTATTCGACCTCAAACTTTTCCAGCAATCCGATATACTCCGTCTTAAAGGACCTGTCCGTGTGCCGAATTTCTTGTTCGAGAATATATTTGCTGACCGCGTCTATCTGACTTCGTGAATACGAAAAGGCGCCGAATCCTTCCTGCCAGTTAAAGCGACCGCGGATCCATCCTTTTCCGTTGATGAAGTTCGATGATCCCGTTTTTATATCGCGTACGAGATCCGAGATCGCGATCGACGGTTTGATCCCGACGAGCAGGTGGATATGATCTGGCATGCAGAATATTGCGATCAGTTTTTGCCCGCGTTTTATAACGATGCCGGTAATGTATTTGTGTAATTCTTCCCGCCATTCTGGTCTTATTAGATTTTGCCGACCCTCAACCGCAAAGACGATTTGAATATAGATCTGGGAAAATGTGTTTGCCATCGCGGTTGGAGGTCGCTCCTACGGAGCTGGGTTCTAAAATGGATGAACGTTTGCTACAAACAGGCCGTCCCTCTCGGGACTTAGAACGTAAGTCAATGTGATCTTAGCCCCGAAGGGGCGTCCTGTTTGTAGAACCGAATGTTGAATAAGCCACTGAGCCCCAGCGGGGCGACCTGTTTGTAGAACCGAACGTTAAATAAACCACTGAGCCCCAGCGGGGCGACCTGTTTGTAGAACCGAATGTTGAATAAGCCACTGAGCCCCAGCGGGGCGACCTGTTTGTAGAACCGAACGTAAAATAAACCACTGAGCCCCAGCGGGGCGGCCTGTTTGTAGAACCGAATGTTGAATAAGCCACTGAGCCCCAGCGGGGCGGCCTGTTTGTAGCATGCATCGGAGCCGACCGCTCCCTATTGCGATATCGCATTAAATAACAATGGATACGTCGCCAATGACTGTGCCCGGTATTGCGGTCTGAAACCGAACAGGACGATCTTGCCTTTGCCTATCGCAAATTCGACCAATGCTGCCTTGCCCGCTATTTTTTCCGCGCCCAGAGCCCAGCCCGACAATAATATTTTCGTTGGGTCGGTCGGGTATTTGGCGATGATGCGGAAGTTGTTGGTTAGGGCGAGCGGGTCGGTTTGGATCTCGAAGGCGGGTGAGTCCTCGAACCAGGCGATCGACTCTTTTGGCATTCCTTTGGCGATCGGGTGCGTGGTGTCGAGTTCGGTGCGGAGGATCGAGCCGGGGATGAAGAAATCCTTTCGGTTGAGGCCGGCAGTTACGTTTTTGACGGGCAGCTTGAACTCACGGATCGCAAAATTCGACGATTCGTTCAAAAACACCAGCGTCCCGCCGTTCTCGACAAACTTCTTCAAATTCTCCACGCCCTCTTTCCCCACGCCGCCCACATACTCATCCGGCATCGAGCCTTTCGCATAGCCGTTGAGGATCTGATTGGTGGGTTGGTCGGGGAAAATGATCGTCTTCAAATCTGGGAAGCGTGCGGTTTGAACATTAGGGTTGATCAAGGGCTTGAAAACAACGTCCCCGCATTGGAATAGATCTCTTTCGAGTAGCCATCTTGTCCACCCTTCGTCCATCGAAGGTATGAAGGAACGGTAGAGAGCGACTCCATTTTTCACAACTGGCTGACAAAGACGATCAAGCCGTATTGAGGTCTTTTCTTTTTGCAACTCGTAGACCGGGACCGCGGCTATGTTTCTTACAAGTAGAGGCAAAGTATGAGCCGTCACATCGTAGGGCTGAATGGGTTCGCCCTTCTCATTCTTCAGATCCGGATATGTCTGCTTCTCGAGCAAGGCCTTCGCGAAGTTTCCGTATGGTTGAGCAAGTTTTACATAGTGATCGTCGAACGGTTGATCTTCACCACCTTCGACCGTTCCAACTACAACTCCGCCCCGCTCCAGTATTTCCTTTACACCAGTGCTTCTTACCGAAAATCGATATCCAAGAACTTCACCTTTGTTTCGCGGTCGCACTGCCTCTTTTCCGATCTCATAAAACCTCGACAACCACTTCTCGCGATTATTCGCTGCGTGGTTCAATAACGAGAACGAGGCTCCGGTCATGTAGTCGGTGATGTTTCGCAGCTTCCATTCGCCGCCTTTCCAGAGGGGGCCGAAGTTTGGAGATTCTTTTTTGGCGTCGAGGCCGCCGGAGGCGCCGCGGAGGTCTTCGAATTTGACGGTTATCGGTGAAGCGAGCCGTGCCGAAGCGGTTTCGGAGAGGATCCGCACGCCGCCGTGGTAGTGTGAGTAGGCACGAGCCGGTGTCCAGGCGTCGTAGGTAGTGTTGGTGGTTATCCCTTCAAAACCTTTCGAACGCAGGTCGGCTGCCATGGCGTTGCCGAGCTCGGTGTAGCCTTCGACGATCTGTTTTGGCACGTTTGGCTCGACGGGCGCCATGTAGGGCGGCAGGAACAGACGTGCGCCGTTTGCTCCCTGCTGGTGAATGTCGTGCACGATCTGCGGGTGCCAGACGTTGTGGATCTTGTCGACCGTGAGCTGCGTCTCGACCTGCGTGAAGGCGTACCAGTCGCGGTTGTTATCGTGGCCGACGTATTTGTGATAAAGCTCCGGCGGCGTGGTGCCTTCGTACGGGGTGCCGAGCGTTTTGTCGTACCAGTTTTTCACGATATCCACTCCGTCTGGGTTAAGCGACGGGACGAGGAGGATAATCGTGTTTTTGAGGATGTTCTGTATCTCAGGCTCGTTACTCGATGCGAGACGATGAGCGATGAGCATGCTCGAAAGCGTCGAGCCAACTTCGGTCGAGTGGATGCCGCAAGTGATCAACACGATCGTTTTGCCCTGCTTTATCAACGCCTTAGCCGCCGCGTCGCTGCTCTTGATCTTGCGCGGATCGGCGAGTTTATCGTTGATATCCTCGTATCTCTTGATCTGTTTCAGATTCTCAGGCGAGCTGATCGTCGCGTACACGAACGGCACGCCCATTGTCGTCTTGCCGATCTCCTGAAATGTCATCCGGTCGGAGGCTTTGTCGAGCTTTTGAAAGTAATCGACAATGCTTGCCCAACTCGCGAGTTTTCTATCATCACCCGGCGTAAAGCCGATAACGTCTTTCGGTGCCGGAACGTTTTGGGCAAATGCACCGAACGCGCAAACAAGAACTAAACCGCAGAGACGCAGAGAGGCCGAGAGCGAGCAGAGATGTTTCATATATGCGTAGTTTCCGATAAATAAGCCCTTACGCGCAAGCCATTCAGTAACGCGGGAAGGATTTGCCACGAATAACACAAATGACACGAATTGCTTCGCGGTCCTCCATTCGTGTCATTCGTGCCATTCGTGGCTAAAAAGCCGTATTGCCTTTTTGACCATTCCACTGTAAATTCCAAGTCAGACCCTTTCCCCTAAACCTATCTTTTTAGGAGCACTTCTGATGAAGAATCCGTTTCTCGAGAACTTTAAACCATACATCCCGGCTTCGGTCACGAATCTTCGCGAACTGACGCCATTTCCGCTGATCGTCGGCGTTCTGCTCGGGGTTGTCTTTGGGGCTTCGTCGCTTTATTTGGTTCTGAAGGTCGGGCTGACGGTTTCGGCATCGATCCCGGTCGCCGTGATCTCGATCACGCTGTTTCGTATCCTGTCGAAACTGGGGGCGAAGGACGCGACCATTCTCGAACATAATATCGTCCAAACGACCGGTTCCGCGGGCGAATCGATCGCTTTTGGGATCGGCGTGACGATGCCGGCGATCCTTATCCTCGGCTTCGAGCTTGAGGTTTGGCGGGTGACGATGGTCGCGGTTTTGGGCGGCTTGCTGGGAATTCTGATGATGATCCCGCTGCGACGCGCTCTCATTCGCGATCAGCACGGCATTCTCAAGTATCCCGAGGGTACGGCGTGCGCTCAGGTGCTGATCGCCAGCGCCAGCGACGAATCGAAGGCAAATTCCGAGATCGCAAAAGCGTCGGACGATACCGAAACCAAAGGCGGGCTAATCATCGCCGCCGGTTTTGCGATCGGCTTCGCGTACAAGGCCGTAATGAGCGTTTTTGCGGGATGGAAGGAGTATCCGACCAAGGAATTTGACGCGCCTTTCAAGGGCGGGAGCTTTTCGATCGAAAATAATCCTGCCTTGCTCGGCGTCGGCTACATCATCGGGCCGCGCATCGCGGGCATCATGTGCGCAGGCGGCGCTCTGGCTTATCTTGTCCTGATCCCGATGATCCGCTTTTTTGGCGATTCGCTGACCGAACCGCTCGCTCCGGCTACGACGCTGATCAGGAACATGCCGATCGAAGGCGGCGGAAGCATTCAGAGCGAATACATCCTCTACATCGGTGCCGGAGCCGTGACAGCCGGCGGCATCATCTCGCTGATCCGGTCGCTGCCGACCATCTGGAACGGTATAAAGGGCAGCTACGGCGACCTAAAAGCCAAGAGTGCGGATAAGGCAGCGGCAGGAGCTTTGCCGCGAACCGAACAGGACATCTCGCTCCGCTGGGTGATGATCGGCGTCCTGGCCCTGGTCGTCGTGATCACGCTCATCCCGACGCTGAAGATGAACATCCTCGGCGCGATCCTGATCATTGTTCTCGGGTTTCTCTTCGTTACGGTCTCATCGCGTTTAACAGGCGAGATCGGCTCGTCGTCAAACCCGATATCGGGAATGACGGTCGCGACGCTTTTGTTTACTTCGCTCGCATTTTTGCTCTTGGGCTGGACGCAGCCTGACCCATATTTTGTGACGGCCCTTAGCGTCGGCGGCATCGTCTGCATCGCCGCATCGAACGGCGGCACGACCTCACAGGACCTGAAAACCGGCTTCTGGGTCGGTGGAACGCCGTGGAAACAGCAAACCGCGATCCTCATCGGCGCGCTTTCCTCTGCATTGCTTCTTGGTCCGATCCTAATTCAGCTGAACAATTCATCCTCTGTTTATCAACCGGTCGCGGCCACTGCGTTTGCTCCTGATTTTCAGGTTTCGGAACAGGAACTGGTCCGCGAAGGCGGCACTTTTAAGAGCGAGGCGGTCGGTGGGTTTCTCGGAACAAAGGACACCGCGCAATATCGCGTCTGGCACAACACCGACGCAGCGAACGGCGCGAAAGGCCGTTATCTCGTCAATACGCAGGGCAAACCCGCATATCTCGTCGACCCCGGCATTAACGGCGTGGTTAAGGAAAATCAGATAGGCGTCGACGAAAATGGCCAGCCGATAATGCAGTCGGTCGAAAAATACCGCGCACCAAAGGCGACGCTGATGAGCTACATTATCGAGGGCATCCTGAGCCAACAGCTGCCGTGGGGCCTGATCCTGCTCGGCGTAATGATCTCCGTTACGCTGGAACTGTGCGGTGTTTCATCGCTCGCTTTTGCTGTGGGGCTTTATTTGCCTATCTCGGCTTCGTCGCCGATATTCTTCGGCGGCCTGGTTCGTTGGGGCGTCGATAAGTATCTAAAACGTAAGTTTGCCGAGAAGGAGCTGACCGAGGAAGAGTTCATTGCGGAAACCGACAAGAGTTCCGGCGTCCTGCTCGCTTCGGGCTATATCGCGGGGGGAGCCTTGGCGGGAATCATCATTGCGCTGTCGGCGGTCTATTTCAGCGACCTCGTGAACTACTTTACCGAGCTGTCAAAGGCGGGCAATCCATTCTACGACGGCCCGTGGGCCGATACGCTGGCGTATGTTCCGTTTATCGTGCTGATGGTCTTTCTCTATCTTGTCGGCCGAGAGAGATTGTTCAAGCCTAGCGGCCAAAGCAAAACTGAGGAGTAACCTGACTCCTTTCGCAAGCTCGCACATAAGAGGGCGATTCGGATCAGTATTGACCGTATCGCCCTTTCTTGCGGCCAACATCTGCAGGTAAAACAGAAAAGAAATTGTTTTACTTCCTTTAACGCAAAATGCTATACATTAGATAGCGTGTCGCGTTTCACTTTCCTCGACTGGTGCGGCACCGCATTTACATCCGTATTCGTTTTACAATGAAGTTTTCTCCAGCCCATGGTTATCGGATCGTGATCGTCGGTTGTCTCACGGCATTTTTGGCGTTTTTATTTAGCGCATGCTCGGTCACCGAACCAAAAACGTCCGCGAACGCCAATCCGCCAACCTCTGCAGATCAGCAACCCGCAGCCGCAAGGACCGAAGCCGAACCGCCGAAAGGTGCGACGATCCCGATCGAGCCAAATGGCCCGGCTGATACTGTACGTGTATTCTACAAATATCTGCGGGAAAAGAAGTTTCGCGACGCGATCTTCCTAACAAATCTACGTCCGGCGATCGAAGGCCTGACGGACGCGGAGCTTAGTGATTTTTCGCTCGATTTTGCCCAGCTTGCGGGTGAGATACCAGCTGAGATCGAGATAAATGGCGAGATCACGACCGGAAACTCCGCCACTGTCACCGCAAATTTCCCAACCGATGACGGCACCAAGGAGCTAAGGCCACTCAAGCTCGTAAAGCAGGGCGATGTCTGGATAATCCAGTCCGTCGACCCCGAGGCCGAGGCGCGGATCCGCAAGGAAGGCAAGCGGTACTTCTATAACCTTCGCATCGAAACCCATCAGGAAGAAGCAAAGAAAATGCTCGAGCGGATATCGAAGGCACAGCTTGCGACTTCGATCCAGAACGGCGGCGTCTTTGCGGATATCGCATCACTTATAGGTGCCGGGCTGCTGCCCGAGGACGCGAAAACAAGCGAATCGACCGGTTACGATTACGTCATTCACCTCACGCCGGACAAGAAGAATTATTACGCAACGGCAACGCCGGCCGAGTATGGCAAGAGCGGAAAATTGTCGTTCCTGCTGAAACCCGACCCGAAAGGACTATCGCGCGTCACGAGCCGAGACAACGGAGGCAAACCGTTAGCTAATTAGCCTGTGGAAAAAAATGCATAAACGTTGTTGATATTACCGATAGAAACCGTTATATCTAGTTTCTTGTCTTTCACTTAGCTTTACGAGGTACAAGCAGATGTTACGCAAGCTGATAAGCAAGTTCAATCGCTCTTTGACTGAGAGCATGGTCTCATCACGACGACGGCACACAGCGCCGGTAAAGATCTGGATCGAGCCGGATATCAACTCAGAACGTGCCCGCGAACTTGCCCGCTCATCCTGCGTCCTCGGCGAAACCTACGACATCAGCCGCACGGGCATCGCTTTTGTAGTACCCTCGATCCGCCTTAAAGAAAAATACCTCGTCGGCCACGACCTTACTCTTAATGTCGAAATGGATCTGCCAACCGGCAAGGTCCACATGAAGGTCATGGGAAAACGATATGAGAAGGTCGGTGTCCACATCTCGACCGAACGTTTTCTGGTTGGAGCCCACATTCTGACCCTGGTCGGTGCCGACAAAGAAACGTACGAAACATTCCTTCGCCGCGGTCACCGCGGCCCTCGCCCGACCGGAAGCCTTGAACTCGGCATAGATTAAGACCTTATTTTGCAAAAGCCCGCGCGTCAGCGAGGGCGATACCCGCTCGCACTGAGTGTATCGCCCTTGCTGAAGCGCGGACTTTTGCATTTCAAGCATTTTGCATCATTTTGTGCGTTTTGCTGCGATCTACGCGGTTTAGCATTCCAATTTCGGATCAAAATGTGTAGATTCGCAAAGAGAAGCCGAGGAAGGGTGAATGAGTCTCGTGAAAGATAAAGTAGGCATCGGATTGATCGGGACGGGTTTTGCACGGCGGGTGCAGATACCGGCGTTTTTGGCTTGTGCGGGGGCCTGGATAGCGTCGGTTGCGAGCGGCAGCTACGAGAATGCGAAAAGCACGGCAGAAGAGCACGGTATTATTCATTTTTCGTCAGATTGGCGTGAGACCGTCTCTAACCCTGATGTAGACTTGGTCTGCATCACGACGCCTCCAAATTTGCATCGCGAGATGACGCTTTTCGCGATCGAGCACGGCAAGCACATCCTTTGCGAAAAGCCGATGGCCATGAACGTCGGCGAAGCTCAAGAAATGACCGACGCGGCTGCCGGCAAATCGATACTTGCTCTTATCGATCATGAACTCCGCTTCCAGCCCGGAAGACAGATCGCAAGAGATATGCTTCGCGAAGGGGCTATAGGCAAAGTCCGCCATGCGAAAGCGATCTTTCAGGCCCCGAGCCGCGGCGATGCGTCGCTGCCGTGGAACTGGTGGTCCGACGCAGCGTCGGGCGGTGGAGCTTTGGGAGCGATCAACTCTCACATCATCGACTCGTTCAATTGGTTTCTCGGTTCGCCGATCGACACAGTTTTTTGCCAGCTCCACTCGCACATCAAACAACGACGCGCAGCAGACGGCGAACTGAGATCGGTGACAACCGATGACGAAGCGAATATGCTTCTCCGCTTTCACGACGGCTCGGTTTCCTGGGACGCAACCGGACTCGTCTCAGTTTCGATGCTCGAAATTCCAAAGTACCAAAACCGTATGGAGTTCTACGGAACCGAAGGGGCGATACGCATCGACCATCGAGGCGACGTTTTCATAGCGCGTCGGAGCCTTGAATCCTGGGACGCAGTCGACGTCGAGCTAGCCCCGGCAGTGCCGGATTATCCCGACACCGGTTTCACCCGTGGTTTTACAGTGATCGCAAAAGAGATCGTCGACGCGCTCCGTTTGGGACGCACATCGATCAACGACGCGGCGACCTTCGAAGACGGCCTCGAGGTTCAGCGAGTGCTCGATGCCGCGCGCCGATCAAATTCGTTGGGACGCATGGTGCGGATCGAACGGTAGCAAATTCCTGGGACGCATTCTGTTCTGACAGATATTTGCCCTTGAACATCAGCCGCACGTAAACTATTATTTTGATACCCTCCGCATTATCTTTATGAAAAAGCTGTTTGTTCTGCTCGCAGTCGTTGTCGTCGTGTCGGCCGCCGTTTTCTGGTCGCCGATATCGGGTACTCTTGCTCAAATGGACATCCCGTTCTTTGAGCGTGACCCGGACTTTCCCGCCATGCTCAAGGCCGCGAAGGCTACGACCACGGTCGATGAATTTCGAGAGGGCCGGGCAGCCGGTAATGCCTTGCTTCGCGGGCTCAGTGAAGACTCGTTTGTCGATCCGCAATTACGCTCCGACGCGGTCAAGGAACTCGATGAACGTCAGACAGATCTACGGCGGCTCCCTGAATCTAGTTTTAAGGACGCGCTTCTTGCCGATTGGGCACCGATCGGCCCTGCGCCTATCTTTGCCGGTAGTTTCCGCTACTCAGGCCGTGTAACGGCGATAGCCGTTCACCCGACAAATCCCGACATCGTCTACGTTGGTGCGGCACAGGGCGGCGTTTACCGGACGACGAATGGCGGAACGACGTGGACGCCAATAATGGATTCGGCAGAAAGCCTCGCGATCGGTGCGATCACTATCGCCCCGACCAATCCCGAAACAATTTACGTAGGAACCGGCGAACCAAATTTCTCATCCGACAGCTTCTTTGGAGTAGGCGTTTACCGGATAGAAAATGCATCGACAACAGCAGACAGGAGCGGCCCGCTGAATCGCAACGGGCTTGGTGCTGATGTTTTTACCGGCCGTGGCATCAGCGAGATCCTGGTACATCCGACTGACATCAACACGATCTTTGTAGCGACCACCTCGGGGGTTGGCGGCATTGGCGGGGCAGCAAACAGCGTGCTTCCGGCGCGTGGCGTGTATCGGTCGACAAATGCAGCGGGCGCGTCGCCTACATTTGAACGTCTTGCGGGTACAGGTGGAACGAACGACAGCGTACGAGATATCGCGTTTGATCCGGCAGATCCAAACGTTATGGTCGTCGGCGTGGTGGCTGCCGGCCCGGTCGGCGGCATCTATCGCACCGCGAATGCATTGTCCGCAGTTCCGACATTTAGCCAGACGTTAACCTACGCGGGCACATCAACAAGCGAATTAACAACAGAATTTGCAGTGACGCGTGCTCCGGGTGCGGGCAGTCCGGTTTTTTACGCGGCAAGTGGAAACGGCGGTGGGCGCGTTCTGCGGTCAACGGACGGCGGCCTGACGTGGGAGCAGCGTGCCAATAACGGCTTCTGCAATCCTCAGTGTTTCTACAACATTGCGATCGCGGTCGATCCGGTAAACCCGGATCAGGTTTATGTCGGCGGTGCCCCGGCCGTAGTTGCGGCATATTCGCTAAATGGCGGCGCCGCATTTACGGAAGGAGGCTCCGGCGTCCACGTCGATACGCACGCGTTGGCAGTTTCGCAGTCGAACCCGAACATCATTTACCTTGGAACCGATGGCGGCATCTACAAATCGACAAATAGCGGTGTCAGCTATCAGCACCTGAACACGAGTCAGTTCTCGGCGACGCAGTTCATGGGCCTTTCGGTCCATCCTACAGATCCAAACTTTACGATCGGCGGCACGCAGGACAACGGGACGAACTACCTAGACCCTGCAGCAACAAATTGGACCCGCGTGAACGGCGGCGACGGCGGTTACTCGGTCATCGACCAAAACGCGACGGACACCACTAATGTCCGCATGTATCACACCTTCTTTAGCAGGATAAACAGCATCGTCGGATATACGACGCGGGGATCGACCTCAGGGGGTTGGACATTTCGCGGTTGTGGTAACGGGTCGACGCCGCTCAACGGCATCAACTGTAACGACACCGCGGTGTTGTTCTACGCCCCGCTTGAACCCGGGCCGGGAAGTCCGAATACGATCTACTACGGAACGGACCGCGTTTACCGCAGTTCCGATCTCGGCCTGACGCACACGGTCGTCAGCCAGGCACCGATCCAGAGCGGCGTCGCCGTTAGCTCGATTGGCATCGCACCGCAGAATGACAACGTCCGCGTCGTAGGTTTGAGAACCGGCGGGCTCTGGGGCACAAATACCGGCAGTTCAACTCTGACCGATCTCGATCCGACCAATGTCATACCAAGCGGTTTTATCGCTCGCGCCGTTATCGACCCGAACGATGTGAAGACCGCCTATGTAACGCTCGCAAACTTCGGCGTAAATAATGTCTACAAAACAACGAACCTCGACGCAAATCCGCCGACCTGGACCAACATCTCAGGCACGCTGCCGCGTGTTCCGGTGAGCGCGTTTATCGTCGACCCTGCCAACTCGAACATCCTGTACGCCGGCACCGATATCGGCGTCTATGTCTCGCCTGACGGCGGCACGACATGGAATCCGTTCGGAACTGGCTACCCGCGCGTCGCTGTTTTCGACATGGCAAAAACTGCGGGCAATATGATCCGAATCGCGACGCATGGTCGCGGCATGTGGCAGATACCGGCGTTTTCGCCGCAGGCATTGCCTGTGCTGATCGCGGGCCGCGTTACGACTCCCGGCGGCCAGGGCCTGCGAAACGCTCAGGTCACGATGACCGACGCTCAGGGTGTTCGCAGGACGTCAACGACCAGTTCGTTTGGGATCTATTCATTTCCCAATGTCCTGCCCGGACAGTCGTATTTCGTAGGTGTTTCGTCGAAGCGCTATCGGTTCACAACCCAGACGCTGAACGTTACAACGGCCCTTTCAAATGTGGATTTTGTGGGGCAGGAATAGGAACAATGGCGGATCGGGCCGGCACTCAACTCGAGTGATCTGCAACGATCCGCCAGCCTTCTTTGAGCTTTCGGAAAAGCAGAGTGAATTTCCCTTTCGGGTTGTCTTTCTCACGTGACAGCGACCAACTGCCGATGACAAATGCCGCGTCCTTTGAAAGAACGGTTATGTCGAGATCGGAAAACGTCAGCTTGCCCATCGCGGCTCCTGTTCCGTAGGTCTTTTTGTAATTATCAAGCGTCTGCTGCCAGCCGAGCGTGATCTTGTCACCGGAGACAAATTTGAGCTTTTCGGACTTCCAGTAACCAATATCCATGAACGCCTCGATATCAGCCCGATTCCACGCCGCAGCCTGCGCGTCCATTATTTTGCGGATCTCGACCTCGGGTTTCTGAGCATTTAACGATACAGCAGCGAGAAGAACGACGGTGATAAGAAGCAGTTTTTTCATCTTAAATTGATAAAGCGGCAAGCAAGAACGCCCGCCGCTCCGGTTCTTTGAAAATTAGTTGGTTAATTCTTGCGCGATTCGTCATACGCTGCCTGGGCGGCAACATTCTGTTTCTGTGCGTCGGTCAATGCAATGCCCATTTTTTCGAGAGTTACAGCGTTGAGAGTTTTTGTGACTTTGAGTCCGTTCGCCTCCTGATATTTGCCGAGGGCTTCTCGCGTCGCATCGTCGAGCTTTCCGGTCTCTTCACCAGCGTACATTTTGCCATCCTTCATCAGCTTTTGCACAGCCTTGATCTGGTCGGCATTCGCACGGAATGGAGCAGGCCGTTTTGGCCCGGTTGACGATGATTTGGTCGTTTTCGAGGCCGTTGAAGATGCTTTCTCTGTTTTTGATTCACTTTCGGGTTTGGCAAATGAGCTATCAAGCACCGGCGATGCCTTCTGTGTTTCGGTCAACTCGACGCCAAATTTTTCGAGCGTAGCACGATTGAGCGTACCGGTCTGAGCGAGGCCGTTATCCTTTTGAAAGACCTTGATCCCCGAACGGGTGTCGTTGTTATATGTTCCGCTGGCTTCGCCGGTGTATAACTTTTTGTCCTTGAGCATTGTCTGGACTTCTCTGATCTGATCTTTGGTCGGCCTAAAAACAGGCGCTTTCTTGGCTGGCTCGGCCGCCTTTGCCGTGCTGGCCGTTGAAGAAGTTCCTTGACCATAGGCACCAAATGCCATGGCGAGCGAGAGCGAGAACACAACCAATATCTTCTTAAACATGAGTTTCTCCTTTTATTTCACGGAGCATGAGAGGCCTACCCGATGGACGTGGAAAGTCCTGTAAACGCACCGTAATGTTAATTTTCGAATGCTCAAATTATCAGCGGATTTCAGTTTTGTGTCAAGCCTTTTTTAGGCTAACGTTCTACGTTAGAAAGAGATGAGATCTGCTTTATTTGAAAAATTTCAAGGCCCGATAAACATAGAGACGGTAATAGACCCGAAGCCCTCGGCGACGGGTGTCGTTCTCAAGGTCGGTGCCTGCGGCGTTTGTCGCAGCGATTGGCATGGGTGGATGGATAATGACCCTGACATCCGCCTGCCGCACGTGCCTGGCCACGAGCTTGCCGGCGAGATCATCGAAGTTGGATCTGAGGTCCTGAATTTCAAACCCGGCGATCGGGTGACACTGCCTTTCGTATGCGGATGCGGCACCTGCGAACCGTGCCTCGCTGGCGATCAGCAGGTCTGCGACCGGCAGTTTCAGCCAGGATTTACGGCGTGGGGCGGCTTTGCCGAGTATGTCGCGATCGAGTATGCGGACAGTAATCTCGTCCGCCTGCCGGACGAGATCGATATGGTGACAGCGGCGAGCCTCGGCTGTCGATTTGCAACCTCATTTCGCGGCGTGGTCGATCAGGGAAAAGTCAGGCCTGAACAATGGGTGGCGGTCCACGGATGCGGGGGTGTCGGCCTTTCCGCGATCATGATCGCCGCCGCTTTCGGAGCAAGGGTCATCGCGATCGACATCGCTGAGGACAAACTCACGCTAGCGAGAGAACTCGGTGCCGAAACGGTCATTAATTCGACGTACGGAAACCCGGTCGAGGCTATACTCGACGCCACGGATGGCGGTGCTCACATCTCGATCGACGCTCTCGGGCATCCCGAACTGCTGTTCAACTCGATCTCATCCTTACGCAAACGCGGCAAGCACATTCAGATCGGGATAATGGAATCGGGCTTTCATTCCTCGCCTGTTCCCGTTGATAAGATCATCGGCCGCGAACTCGAGATCATCGGCAGCCACGGAATGCAGGCTTACCGCTATGATGAAATGCTAAAAATGATCGCCATGGGCCAACTCGACCCTGGCAAGCTGATCGGAAAAGTGGTCTCACTCGAAGCCGGAGCGGCTGCACTGATGGAAATGAACGAAGATAAGACGGTGGGAGTAACCGTCATCGATATGGCGATCGGATCGGACTAGTTCTTTATCGAATCCCAGAACTGCTGCGTCTGCTCGACGTAGTTAGCGTTTTTGGCTTCTTTCGCCCAGGCGTTGGCTTCGGCGACTACCTTTAGAGCCTCATCGCGTTTTCCTGCTTTCGCGAGGATCTTTGCTCGCAGCAGGCCGTAGCGTGAGTTCTTGGCACTCTTTTCCATCGCCGACTTGATCCATTCGTCGGCTTTGTTGAGTTCTTGTTGTTGTGCAGGTAGTATTCGGCCGCCAGGAATTGGGCACCGTGACTCATTCCGGTTGGAGCGGTTGCCAGAGCGGCGATCTGTTTATCGACACCAGCATCGACGTCAAAATCGATCCTGAACTTGACCTCGGTATTCTCCCAGGCGAGGGCGACCTTGAGCGAATTTGTGGTGATATCGCCAAACGCGATCGTAAACGTTTCGACGTAATTCGAAGTCTTGCCGCTCGGCACTTTGAAGCGGAAAGCGTCTTCGGCAGGTTTGTAAACATCACCAGCGATCGAACGATGACGAGTGTTGGTATGAATAATGATAGTCCAGTCTTTTTCGCCGGGGATCGAGTAGAGCGCGTAAGTCCCGGCCTTGAGCGCGTTTCCTTCGATCTTAACGTCCTCCGAAAACGTGAGTTTGGTCGAGGCATTCGCACCAGTTCGCCAAACTTCGCCAAACGGAACGAGATCCCCAAAGACCTTTCGGCCCTTAGCACTCGGACGAGCATAGCTAAGCTTGACCTGCGTCAGTCCAACCTCCTGAGTAACTTCGCTCAACGGGCTAAGGACCGGGACCTTCAGCTCTTGCCCGAAGGCAGAGAGAGCAAACAAACTAATAATTACAACGCAAAGAAACGATCGCATAGATATCCTCCAAAAATTTTTCTTTATGATGCAGAGAAGTCTGAGATCAGTTCGAAATTATTTACCGAGCCGTTGCTCGAAAGCCATCTACATCCCATTTCGCAAGCTTTGCACCGGCTTGATACGTCGACTCGAGAAAATCGAGCACCTGCTGTTTCGCATCGGAACTTGTTCGAACATCGTCGTACTTCAGCAAAGCCATGCCGCCGTCGGGTGTCCAGAATGCGGTAGCAGGCTGTAATGGCTCATTTTCTAATCCGTCAGGTTTTGGAGCAGTGTATGAATAAAACGCCGGGGCCGCAATGCTGCCCTCTTTGTCGTCGCCGAACCAGAATCCGAAGCTGATAACCTCATGCGAATACGCCTCACGCGTGACCATATTGGCCTCGGGTATCGGCGGTGCCGCATTACCCGAAAACCGCGTCAACGCGAGGTCAAAGCTGTGCCAGAAGAGGTGAACGGGTGTTGATTTACCGGTAAAACGGCCGCGGAATTCCTGAAAAATGTCATCGACCGCGACCAATATCTTGTGAAACCGCTCGACCTGATCCTTGTCGTAAGATTTGTTCTCATGGTCCTCGGCAAAAGGCGTAGTCGACGGGGCCTCGTACGGCAGAGCTTTGATCGCGAGTTCAAGGCCAAGCTTTGTGAGATTCGCAAAAACGCTGGCGTAAAAATCGGCAACGCTTAGTCCGTCGTATAGAGCAAAATCCTCTATGCGCCCATCGCTCATGCGGATCTTCAGTTCGTGATCGTGAAAATCGAACTCGATCTCAAAGCTCCCGCCCTCGTGCGGGATCGCCCGCGTGGTCAGCCCCCGCGGACTAACGTAAAACGGCACATGCCACCAATGATTTACACGTGGGTGCATCGCGAGCCGGATCTTGCCAACGATCTGCAAATACAGATGGAGTGTGTTCTTGGTCGGCCGCCAAGCGTCGAGCGGCATCTCTGGAAAGTTCGTCATCGTATGAGTTTCTCTTGGACAAGAAAATTCTACGCCTGACTAGCCTTGGATTCAAAGCCGCCTATCTGGCGATGACGAAAACTGGTGCCTGATGGTATTTCAAAGGGCTGCCGCCCGTGATATTTTTGGTTTCTTTGGTCTTGTAATTCATTACATAAACCTCATATCTGCCGGTCGCTGGGTCGCGGCTGTCAAACGCAAGCCACTCGCCGTCGGGCGACCAGTCGTGCCAGCCTTCGTCGAGTTTGCTGTCGGTCAACTTCCATTGCTTTTTGCCATCGGGCGTGACGGCGTAGATGCTTTGTTTGCCAGCCTGATTTGATTGGTAAGTGATGAACTTGTACTTCGCATTCCAATGCGGCGGCCCGACGTGGTAGCCGGGATCTTTGCCGAGCGGGTCGTCCTTTGGATAGGTGGTCAGTTTGCGGCGGTTTGAGCCATCGGCGTTCATTATGTAAAGCTCTTCGATCTCTGAGCGGTCGGTGCGGTTCTTTTTGTAAACGTAGATGATCTGCTTTCCGTCCGGCGAAAAGCTCGGATCGCGAAACGCAGCCGCAGGTTCGTAAGTCAATTGTCTGTATTGTCCTGTCTCCCGATCGACGATAAAAAGCTGAAAACGCACGCGCGTATCGATCCGACCGGAAACGACCAGTTCTTTGCCGTCGTCTCTCGCACCTAGCCACGAGTCTTCGAGCTGAAGATTGCTGACCTTCTTTAGATTCGCGCCATCGGCGTCCGATTCGTGCAAAAAGTAACAGCGCCGACATGCTCCGCGATCGCTGACGAAGAACAAACGGTCTTTCCACGCATAATAGGTCCACGCGACATCTTTGTTCTTTGTAATGTTCTTTTCGCCCGAGCCGTCGAGGTTCATCGTGTAAATGTCGTAATCATCAGCTTTTGAGTCTTCGAGGGTGTTGAAGGCGATCTTGTAACTCGCGGGCTGAGCGTTGATGCTCGACGCTAGAAGAAGAATTGAAAATAGAGCTGCTAGTTTGATCATGATGTACCTTGAATTCTTAGTGACATCGCGAATACGATTGCCTCAGCAACTCGACCAGTTCCACATCAAATCGACTATCGTCCGTTGCCACAACCATGTGCGAGATCCGCGGCATCGGACCGGTAAGTTTGGCTTTTTCGACCTTCTCGTCGAACGGCCGGTCGCCGAGGTCGAGGCCGATCCTGAGCTCAGCCTTCTTGATATTTACAGCTGCGAATTCGCGATTTTCGAGTACCGAAACATAGGTCTTTTTCGGCAAGAAAGTCGCGTTTGGAAAATTCTTTGCGATGAACGCTACGAACGCCCCGTACAGTGGCCGCATGTCCGCGGCCTTTGCGAACTGGTCGTCGAGCAGGCTATCCGTGCTTCCGTAAACCGGCTTGCCGCCATTGGCGTGAATACCAGCGAGCAGCGAGGCGTGCATATGATTGAACTTGTGTTCGTCCTTTAACCACGCAATAACCTCGTTTCGCTTTTTGCTGTTGAACGAGTCAAGTATCTTCAGCCATGTACCAAGATCTTTGCCAGTCGAGCTGTTGAGCCCGTCCATAAATTCCTTTTCAAATTCACCTGATGTTTTCTGTGCCATGATGCTTTGTTAAACAGAAAAGTGGAAAAGTGGAAAAGTTATTACGGGACCGCGACAACTTTTTCACTTTTTACCTTTTGCCCTTTTCCACCTTCTACCTCCAAACTCCAAGAATAAACCCGATCGCCGCAAAGTAGACCGCGATGTAGCCGCAGTTTATCAGAATGTGCTTGAGCGAGCGTTGTTCGAACAAGCTGATGATCACATACATCGCGATCGCCCAGAACGCTGCGAGCAAACCGGCCGTGATGCCCCATTTCCACGTTGTACCGCCGTCACCGAGAAAGAACGCCAGATTGTACGACGCTAGATAGGCAAGCATAAATGTCAGTCCGAAGGTCTTTGCCGGATTCATCTGTTTCAATTGGTCGTCGCTCAGCCCAGTTTCGCGCTGCCACGCTTTGGCAAACAACAGAGGTGACCACCAGAGCCCGCCGATAACGAGACTCATCAATGCGCAAACCAGGACGGCAATGTGATTGATGTAAAAGTTTTCCATATCGCGAGATTACGCGACGCCAAGCGAGATGTATTGGAAAAAAATTACCTGCTTTGCTTGCGGCCTCTTGGCGATCTGTTCGTGATAAATGCGGTTTCATGCAACGCCCGCGAGGTACGCAAGGAAACGCAAATCAATAACGGACGGTCAACCAACCGGAATGTAGTTCTGATAATTCGTATGGATCTTAGCGTACTGCTCGGGCGTGAAGCCGGCGAAGTGCTTGAAATCGTTGATGAAGTGTGACTGGTCGTAAAAGCCGCATTCGAGCGAGATTTGGCCCCAATCGATGTTGTCGGCGGCGTCGATGGTACGGACGGCCTTTTGGAAGCGCATTATCTTTAGATACGATTTCGGCGTCACGCCGACCTGTCGGCGGAACATGTCGGTGAAATGCTTTTGTGAGTAGCCGATCTTTTCATTCATCCGGGCGATGCTCACGGCATCGGGATGCGTAGTCATTTCCTCGACTGCGAAAGCCACGCAGGGGTTTATCGCCATTTGGGATTGGAACTCACGAATTAGGAAATCCTCGACGATGCGGAACCGCTCGTCGACGTCTTTGGTTGCCAGCAACTGCTCGCGAAGCAAACCAAAATCAGTTCCCCAGACCAGATCGGCATCGACCACACTATCCGCAATTTCTCCCATAGGGAACGGGAAAAACGGCGCAGCCATGCCTTTTTTGAAAGCGATCACCATCATCGCCGCGTCGGTTCCGGAAGGGATCGTGATCGGCTCGGTACGAAATCCCGAAGCCCAAACGTGATTGCAAGCCTGGATCTCTTTGAGACTTTCGTTGTCGTAGATGTACTGTGGAGCGTCGTGAAAATCGATCAGGATCTCGGTGTCGCCATTCGGCAGAAAGCGATCGACCTTGTGCGTGTGCTGGACGCCTTCGTAATAGATGATCACCTCGACAAACTGGCCGAGCGGGAATCTGGGTATGTGTGCCCGAAATATCATCGTAAAAACCGCGTTCTAGGTTTTTAACACATTCGCGAGGGTCGCGCCAAGATTTTCGAGCAAGCTCTTGGTCTTCTCGTCCGTCAGCTCGCCGCTGTCGACTTCGAACTTCTGACTGACAAACCCGACCGCGATCTCCATTGGCAATACGTGAACGCCCATGATCGTAAAGACACCGCGAAGATGCGCCAAGCAACGAATCCCACCAAATTGCCCCGGCGAGGCGGTGATCAAAGCCGCCGTCTTGCCTTTGATCGGGCCGTACATCTTGTATTTATCATTCGCCCGCGAAGCCCAGTCGATCGCGTTCTTAAAGCCGCCCGGAATGCCGCCGTTATACTCGGGCGACGCGATCAGAAACCCATCATGGTCATTCATGATGTCCTGCAGACGCAGAGCTTGGGCGTCAAACCCGTTTCTTTCGACCGCATCTGTATCAAAGATCGGTAATGGAAAATCTCGAAGGTCGATAAGCGTCACGTCTGCCCCGGCAGCACGGGCACCATCGGCGGCGATCGCCAGAACGCGCTTGTTAAACGAATTTTCGCGATAGCTGCCCGCTAGGGCTAAGATCCTTGGCATACACTTTGAGTTGAAACGTAGGTTTTACGTCCAGCCGACAATGTTATAACCAAAGTTCCGAAAACACGAGTCAAGCGCAAAGCAAGTGCGACTGTTTCCTTGTTTTTGTTTAGCGTAAACTCGTACCAGCTGATGCTTTATACGATAGCGGGGAAAATATGGAAACGGATGCCGAGGGGCATGCGTGTTTTGGTTTCGCGAAGCGTGCAGACGAAATTCACCGTTTCGGCCGCCGGCGTCATTGTAAATGACGATGGCCAGGTCTTGTTGCTAAATCACGTTCTAAGGCCGGACTCGGGCTGGGGCGTGCCGGGCGGCTTTCTGGAACCGGGGGAGCAGCCCGAGGCTGGATTTCGGAGAGAGATCAAGGAGGAGACTGGACTCGATCTTCGCGATGTTTCGCTCTATCGGACCCGCACATTAAAGCGTCATATCGAGATCATTTTTACCGCTACGGCGGTTGGCGAGGCTAGGGTTTTGAGCAAAGAGATCCTGGAGCTGGGTTGGTTCGATATTGAAACCGTTCCTGCGGAGATGAGTCTTGATCAACAATTCCTTGTTAGGCGTGCTCTTGGATGGGGCGAGTAACATTTGACATCCTAATTCGAGGTTATCCGTCGTTCGCACCTCGAACCTCTAAACTCTCGACATTACTCGACTTTCTCCGAAGTCGATGGGCGTTGTATACTTTTGTCTTAGTAAAAGGAGAAAAACTTCTATGGTCGATCTTGTTCCCCCGCCCGAAGCGGTGATGGACATCCTCACAAAAACAGGTGCCTACCGCAAAGGACACTTCGTTTACCCTAATGGCAAGCACGCGTCGCACTACTTCCAGATGCCGCTGGCATTTCGGTTTTACGACAATGCACGGATCCTCTCGGTCGGTTTAAGCCGTCTCTTTCGAAAAGAAAAATCGATTGCGAGCCGGTTACCGCGCGTTTCAGTGATCAGCCCAAGTCCGGGCGGCATCATGGTAGCTTTCGGTGTTCGGGAAGCCCTCGGAGCAGACCAGATCTACTGGGCGGAGATGGAAAACGGAACCCGGCAGTTTCGGCAGTATATGTCGGACTATGAAGTATATCCGGCGATAATTGTCGACGATATCAACCGCTCTGGAAAAGCTATTCGTGAAACCATTGAGCTAGTCAAGGAAGTCGGCAGCGAAGTCATCGGTATCGGTACGATCGCAAGGTTTGAGGATGCCCCGAATGAATTCGAGGGTATCTCGGCAAAATCTTTGCTTAGCTTTGATGTAAATTTCTACGAGACTGAAGAGGAATGGCGTATTTCGCGAAGCGCGTCTGACGCTAAGGAAGAATCGGTTAGGTTCTAATCCAAACTACCGTTATTGCGGCCGGTACTTTGTGCCCTTTGGGGGAATTACCGGTCGCTTCTATTTCTGGTTCCGGCACTAGATCACATGGCGATTAGCCAAAGCACGATCCATTGTCACTTCATCTACAAATTCCAAATCAGAACCGACTGGCATTCCCATCGCGATCCTTGTGACCATGACTCCCAGCGGCTTCAGGAGACGAGCGATATAATTCGCCGTCGCCTCGCCTTCCGTAGTAGGGTTAGTAGCGACTATTATCTCCCTGATCTCTATTCCCTGATTATTCTCCGGACGAAGCCGTGGGATAAGGTTTGCGAGCATCAGCTCATCCGGGCCAATATTTCGCATTGGCGACAACGTACCATGAAGGACGTGATACAAACCTTTGAAGGACCTAGTCTTTTCAACCGCTACGACATTGTACGGCTCTTCAACGATGCAGATGGTCGAGCGGTCACGTTTCGGATTGCCGCAGTATAGGCACGGGTCGACATCCGTCAGATTATTACAATTCGAGCAAAAGACAATTCGGGCTTTTACCTCGATCAGCGCCTGAGCGAACGCATCAACCTCAGCCTGCGGTCTGCGCAAAATGTAAAAAGCCAGCCGTTGAGCTGACTTATGACCGACGCCGGGAAGTCGCTTGAACTCGTCTATCAGCTTTGCGACTGGTTCTGAATAATCCAACATTTAAGAAAATTTCAAGGTACTCGACTCCAAGCGCGCAGTGCTCTAAAGAAAGTAACTCTTCGAACTACATCAGTCCCGGCGGCAGCATTCCGCCCAATTTTCCTTTTAGCGATTCTTCAACCTTGCGCCGAGCTTCATTAAGAGCAGCAACAGTAAGATCCTGAAGCATTTCAACGTCGCCGTCCTTTACGAGGTCAGGCGATATCGTAAGCCCCAATACTTCAAAGTCGCCCCGCATCTTTACGGAAACGGCGCCGCCACCCGCAGCTGCTTCGACTACCAGCTCCTTCATCTGTCGCCCCATCTGCTCCTGCATCTGCTGGGCTTGCTGCATCATCGACTGTATGTCTAATCCACCAGGTAATTTCATATCTTATTGCCTCTTTCAGATAATATCACTCAGTAGTAAAAAGGTCATTGCCCGCAACCGATGTGAGCATTTTCTTGAGTGCCGCTGTCGACAATTTACCGTGGCTGTTAAAACTTTAACAAAATTGTTGACACCTCGCGGTTGTTCCTATAATCTCAAAAGTGCGTGGTTCTTCCGCGCATCCTGCCACGAATATCCCCACAACAATTTGTGTCGCTTTCGAAATGACTGCGTTGAACGCTTGACCCGATCTGTAGGAACAAGCGTGAGCGAGATAAAGCGCTTTTCGGAGAAGCATTTATTGCTCCCTAGGATATCCGTATGAATTATCTACATCACCTTTAGGAGTTAGGAATAGAAAAATGTTCAAAACCATCACAACAGCCGTAAAAGCGGTATTGTTCACCTCGCTGGTTGCGGTCGGCGTTAACGCGCAGACCACAGGCACTGTGAATTTAAGCGGAACTGTCTCGAAATTCGTCGAGATCCAGTCCGGTGGTGCCGTTACACTAAGCGGCAACACCGGCGGTGGCGTCACCACGGACGGCACCGCGAATAGCCCGCTTGCGGTCGTCGTCAATCTCGGCGAACTTGGCCCAAGCAATACATCGAGCTTCGTTACAGCAAGCGTGCCTCTCAAGCTTCGCAGCAACGCGGCTTACAACATGACGCTTACCGCGACGGTCAGCAGCACGGGAACAACAGCAGAAGAGATCGGCGCCGCTGACGTAGGTTTCGGTCTCGGCACGGTTACCCGAAGCGGCGTCGGGGTCCATACAACTGGAACCGACACCAATGCCACCTCGGGAGACCCGACTCTCGCGGCCAATGGAGCAGTAAATGCGACCAGCGGACGTTTCGAATTCACCGCCACCCGGTCAAACCTGGGGGCATTCACAGCAGCGACAACCGCTCTCAGCGGTGCACGTATATTAAATGCAGTCCCGCGTAGCAATACTAACGGACTGACAGTTCCTGCCATTTTCGCGGTCAAGCCGCAGTTCTATGAAGTTGGCACCACGACCGTTGCAGCTACTTTTACGGTAACCGCACCATAACTTAGGCCTAACGGCCATTGCCTGGTTGTGCCGCCGCAGGACATGCCGGCGGCGGCATCACCAACCTTAGTTGGAGAAATTTAGATGAAAGGAATGAGTAGAGCGTATTCGCTGCTCCTGGCGGCGATCGCTGTTCTTGTAGCACTCGCATCTTCCGCATTGTCGCAAAGCACAACCGGCACCGTTAACATGAGTGCCACAGTTTCAAAATTTGTCGA
The DNA here is from genome assembly GCA_001464455.1 of Acidobacteria bacterium Ga0077534. GTDB lineage: Bacteria > Acidobacteriota > Blastocatellia > Pyrinomonadales > Pyrinomonadaceae > OLB17. The sequence continues at coordinate 11,955 of LNEI01000026.1, read as the reverse complement.
GTTGGACTCGGGCGGCTCTGTAACGCTTACCGGCAACTCGGGAGGCGGCGTTACCACCAACGGTACAGCGAACAACCCTCTTGCCGTTGTCATAAACCTCGGCGAACTCGGCCCCTCAAATACGAGCAGCTTTGTTACCGCAAGCATACCCCTTAAACTCCGCACCAACGCAAGCTACGCTTTGACGATGTCCGCCGCGGTCTCAAGCACCGGGACTACGGCGAATCGGATCACGGCTTCCGACATCGGGTTCGGACTCGGAACTATCTCGCGAACCGGCATCGGCGTAAATACCGGCGGAACGGATACCAACGCAACATCCGGTGATCCGACCCTCGCATCCAACGGTTCCGTGAACGCTACGACCGGACGGTATCAGTTCACCGCCATTCGCTCGCATCTTGGATCATTTGCAGCAGCGACCACCGCATTAACGGGTTCGTTCGTCATGAACGCCGTTCCTCGAAGCAACACGAACGGCCTCACTCTACCCGCAATTTTTGCTATTAAGCCTCAGTTCTACGAGGATGGGACGACGACTGTTCTCGCTACCTTCACGATCTCAGCACCATGATCAGTTCAAATACAAAGCTTAGTGGTTTGCTTCGCATCGTCGTGTTTGTTTTCGTTACTGCCGGTGTTGTAGCGGCTCAAACATTCGACATTTCGAGTGGAGGCTTGCCGACCCTGATCGGATCACAGGGCGGATCGATCGTTGGCACTTCGAGCACGGTGACCAACCTGAGCGTTACCATCAATTGGGGAGAAGTGTCCCCATCAAACACCAACGGGATCATAACAGCCAATGTACCAATCGCGATACGCAGCGTCGCCGCCTATCAAGTATCGGTTTCGGTCTCCGGTGGTACCAACGTCGATCCCCAGGCTCTGCAGCGTTCAGACGTTGGCTTCGGCCTCGAACGAACATTTACACAAATGGGAAATCGCTCGCAAACTTGTTCGACCCCCGATACATACAATCCGGCGATCACGGCGAATCCCGCAGTTGGAATTACCACGAATGCCGCAGGAAGAATATCCTATGTTTCGTCTCTTGCGACGGTCACTGGTTCGACCGTTATTCTTAGCGGACCCACACTTTCCCGTATCAACGCTAGCCGACGAACCGACAATGGCTGGATAATCAACGTCATCTTTGTAATGACCCCGCAGTTTTATGCTGCGGGCAGCAACAGCACAACTGTTACCTTCACTATAGGTTCCGGGCCCGCACTTGTTTGCTAAGCACCGCATCAACAAATTGTCATGAATAAACTTCTCATTTCATTATTTGTACTTCTATTAACCTCCGCAGCCTTTGGGCAGAGCGGCAGCATGGCGTTATCACCTGCCCGCTTCGAGCTTGAGATGATGCCGGGAACGGAGACAACCGTCGTTCTCAACCTCGACTATAAGGCCGAAGACGCAGTCGCCAAGCCGGTTCGCATCGTCGCGACACTAAATGACTGGACAATAAGTAAGGAAGGCCTCGTTGAATATTTTCCCGCAAATACCCGTCCGAACTCAGCAAGCCCGTGGCTCATCTACACGCCGGGCGAGGCTGCTGTATCACCAAATGTCCCGCACGCTATCCGCGTAACCGTCTCGGTTCCCGCTAATGCGGCGGCTGGCGATCATCTTGCAGCGTTGATCATCGAGCAGAGGGCTGACACGCTAAAGTTTGCTCAAAACTCGAAGCAGATCGTTGTCCGCTATCGCCTCGCGTCAGTCTTCTATATCAAGGTTGGAAAGCTCACCCGGAAGGGCGAATTCGGCGACTTAATCGCCGAGGCAAAGGACGGCGGCGTAACCGTCACGCCCAAACTGAGGAACGAAGGAAACAGTGTCATTCGTCCAACAGCCTCGATCTCGGTCTTTGATGCGGAGGGCAGAGCGGTTGCTGATGTTCCTGAATCGGAGATCCTGCCGATACTTGCGAACACTGAAACCGCAAAGCCAACCAAGATCGAAAAGGAACTTGTTGCTGGAAAGTATACGGTCAAATATAGGATCGATTTCAAAGACGGGCGCCCCCCTACCGAAGGTGTTACCGACCTAGTTATTAACCCCGCACCGCAAATCGCAAACTCAGGCAACCAGCCTAAGAAGCCGTAGCTTTTGTCGATATATTTCGAAGCCATGAAACCGCTATTCCTGATTCCGGCCCTCCTGATGCTGATGGCCTTGGTGCGCCTCGCACCGGCCATAGACAACAGGTCAGATCGGGATACACGATCAGCATCCGGAGCGAAAACGCAGGTCGGGTTTTCGACGATCGTAGTCAATGGTCGTGCTTTAACCGGGCCGAATAGCGCCGCCCAGATGCGCGACGGGCGTCTGTACATTCCGATTGCCGCCATAGCCCGCGCACTGGGTGATTCGGTTTTGATCGACACCGCAAACAGCTCGCTCTCCGTGCTACTCCAAACCGGTGTTCGAACCGCATTCGACGCTCGCAGCGGCCAGGTATTCGAAAACGGTTCGGCAGTCCTTTCGATCTCAAACCCGGGGCAGATCGTCATTTCCCCGTTCCTTGACGAACTGATGCTCCCCGTTGAGATCGTTTCACCGCTGTTTGGAGTCTCGATCAGATTTGAAAAGGAAAAGAACGTTGTTCAGATAGGGCGTGGAATAGCCGGGATAGTAACCCAACAGAAGGAAAAACGGGGTATCGGTGAGATATATCTTGCCGAATACGAATACAATCTAAATCGCTATTTTTCATCAAACTCGCACGACCTTTCGATCAATGCCATCGGCCGTCTCGGCGATGGGCGGTTCAGTCTTGTCTCAAACTCATCTGCAAGTTCGATAGGAAAGTTTTCCCCGCGTAATTTCACGTTCAATCTAGAACGTCCAAACGGGCACAACTATATTGCCGGCGACCTCGGTGCTGCTGCTGGATTGCAGCTTATAGCCTCAAACGTCCGCGGAGGATTGGTTAGTATTCCAGTCGGAAACTTCACTATTGCCGCATTTGGGGGACGAGCAAATTCGGGCAGCCCGACGAGAGGCGGAACTTTTGATGAGCCGGGCACGACAGTCGTTGGATATTCGCGTGATACGAACATATTTGGCGTCACAACGACGACCAAGCCTTTCGGTTCCGGGCCCCTCCAGCCACTGATCGTCACGGCGGGCGGCATGAGATTCTCAGGCTCAGGACGAACCGGAAACGTCGCTGCTACAAGCTTTAATTTCGGTGGACGAAGGGCTCAGTTTCAAACTGAGGTCGGGTTTGGGCAGTTCAGCGGAACGCGAAATGACGGCAGTGTCGTCGATGGTCCTGGTGCCGCGTTCGAGGTTTCCGGCACCTATCAAGTGACTGAGAACCTATCGTTTCAGGCTAGATTTGCTCATGTCGGATCAAGTTTTCTCGCTCCACAGACCGGCAGCAAAGAGCCGGTCGATCTAAAGGCTGGCGGTGTTGCCTGGTCGCCAACGAAATGGCTGACGACCTCTCTTACCGCGAGTTCGACAAAGCGACCCAACAGGGTTGGATCCGCAGAGAGCTATATATCCAGCTCAGTAGCGATCTCGCCAGGGGGGAATAAGCCGACCTTTTACATCTCACACACGCAAAGTAGCTCACAGAACTTCAGGAAAGGCGAGTTCACGCTGTTAAACGTCTCGAAGAATTTTCAGCGGGTGCGACTTTTCGGCAACGCGAGCCGGGTCAAGAACTTTGGCCCAGCATCGGCAAACTTTCAGGTCGGAGCAAATGTTCAAGTAAACGATCGAAACACGATCGAGCTTAATCAGGGATTTGCGAGCCAAAGATCCTCGAACGGTCTCATTGAATGGCGCACAAATCGTTTCTTCAGCGACCGTATTAACCTTGCAGCTGGGCTTGGTTACAATTACAACCCGAGCGGCGGTATCACGTCGTATCAGAAGTTGAGCGCGAATATTAATCTGCCACGCGAATCGATGCTGCAGGTCAACTATCTCAACACAAGTGCCGGGCCAACGATCCTGGTCAAGCTTCGTGGTCTCCTGTTTCGCAAGCGCGACGCAACTGCATATTTAGATTCGCTTCCATCGGAGGTAAACAGCTTCAGCCGCGTTTCTGGACGGGTTTATCAGGACATCGATGGTGACGGAAAATACGACGCGGCCGTCGACAAGCCGCAGGCTAACGTTAAGGTCCGAGTAGACGGAAACCGATACGTCGAAACCGATGTCAATGGACTATTCGCCTTCGACGCTCTACAGTCGGGCGAGCGAAAGGTTTATGTCGACCTTTTGTCAGTCCGTGCCGACCTAACGCTCCTCGACTCGGGTGCCCGCAATCTGATCCTTGAACCCGGAAGGACTACCCAATTCGACTTTCGCCTTGTGCGGACCGGACGTGTGACCGGACGTGTATGGCTTGATACTAATGGAAACGGAGTATTCGACAAGGGCGAGTCCCCGCTCGCTGACGTTCGCATAGTGACCGCAAGCGGACGAGACACGCTGAGCGATAGCGACGGCAACTTCACCGTTGCCGACCTCCCGCCGGGTGAACACATCTTCTATATCGACGAAAAGACACTGCCTGAAAAAATGATTCCCGCGACAAAACCTACTGGTGTGCAGTCTTTCGCAGGCCGCGAAACAGCTGATGTATTGCTGGCCGTCATTCCAACACCGGCTGAAGTAAAGCGTTTTGGAAGTGAGAAATAACTCGTAGAAACGGATATGCTTCGTTTCTAAAATCTCTGGTAATTATTGCAATGAATAGGTTATTCTAGTTTTACCATAGCTCCCAATGGTTCACTATGAACGATTCCGAGATGATACGCCGGGACTTGAAGCCCGCGCTTGTTTTCCTGAGCGGTGAATTGATAGCCGTTCCGATCCCGCTTGAGCGTGAGGATGTAATTCTCGGTCGGGCTCTCGAGGCCGACGTTCGTGTGAACGATACGCAAGTCTCTAGACAGCATGCCAAGGTAACAGCAGTAAAAGGCGAAACGAAAAGCTCGACCGAATATGTCTTAACCGATCTCGCCTCGCGAAATGGGACTTTTCTCAATGGTGTCCGTGTCCGCCGCGAAACGCTGCAAAACGGAGACAAGATCACGATCGGAGAAACGATCCTAAGATTTGACCTGCTCGACGAGATCGATCGCGAATATCAACGCCAGATCCATCGATTGATCTCCCACGACGACCTTACCGGACTCCTTTCCAGTCGATCTTTTTTCTCTGAACTCCGGCGCGAGGCTGGGCGTGCGACCGCGGAAAACCGCCCATTCTGCGTGATAATGATGGACGGTGACAATTTCAAAAGTGTAAACGATAGTTATGGCCACCTGACCGGTAGCAAGACTATTGAAGAGATCGGCTTTTCCATAATGACAAACCTGCGTAGCGGGGACGCAGCGGCACGTTTTGGCGGCGATGAATTTGCTGCCTTCCTGCTCGACGCAGACCTGCCTCAAGGCCTGACAGCGGCAGAGCGTATTCGCTCAAGCATAGAAAAATACGAATTCAGTGTTCTCCGGCAAGGTAAGAACAGGGAAACTCACCATATAACTGTGAGCATCGGGGTCTCATCTTTTCCCGATGACTCGTCAGATCCAATCGAGCTCGTTGAAATGGCCGATTCGGCCCTGTACCGAGCAAAGAGGGAAGGCCGCAACCGCGTTGCCGCATATCGGGACATGACTCCAGAAGAGCTAAACCGTCACCTTCCACCTCGCCGCGATTAAGTTTTGCAACAATTTAGGCGCCAAAAACGTGAAAGACAACGGAATTCTTTCGTGTTAGAATTCTGTTTCGGATTTTTCGGCCCTTTGGCCCTTTAGGCGGTAGTAATTTAGGTGATAACGAAGTTAAATCTCTCGACCCATCCCTTTCGGAACAGGGTGCTTCCGTATCTTTTTGCGAGCTTTTTGCTTGTGATCAGTGCGTTCGGCGGCGTCTATTGCATTGCCAAGCTCAGTGAAAACCGCGATAAGAATGATCTGCTTGTAAAAGCAATTCAGGAACGAGAAGGCGAAATATCGAAACTGAAGGGTGAAGGCGAAAAGGTACAGCAGCTCCTCACCCCCGACCAGCGATCCTTGCTTACGGCATCTCATAAGCTGGTCGCGAATAAATCATTCGGGTGGTCGAGGCTATTCGCCGATCTGGAGACCGTCCTGCCGCCGAGTGTTTCTGCATCTAGAATTGGCGTCGAAAATATCTATCAGGACGGTGACCGTCTAAAAGCTGAACTCGAACTTGGCGTCATCAGCCGCGATTATCCGGCGGTGATGGTAATGATCGAGCGAATGAACAATTCGGGGCTCTTTTTGGCAGAGCTTCGCGGTCAGGATCTTCAAAAAGGCGAGCGGATCACGTTCACTGAATACACATTCCGCGTGATCTACACGCCGGGCTACGGCTACTCCTCAGCTCCGCCCTCGTCCGATGTCGCTCAAAATATCCAGGGAGGCAACGCACAATAATGGCTGAACTGGAACAGAAGCAGATGGATACCGCAGTGGTGTTTGAGGGTCAGGAAACTGAGCTGGTTACTGAGCACCAATGGAACACCATACCGCCCAACCGCCCGCGAAAGGTCTACGCCGGAATGTGGGGGCCACCAGAGATAGGGGCAGTCGCGGTCAGTGGACTTGCCGTGATCATGGCGTTGGTCGCTTACTTTTTCTGGGTGGTTCCGTCGAACCGGGAACTCATCAAGAATCGGTCCGAGGCTGACCGGCTAGAGGCCGAACTGATCTCAGCTAAAGGAAAATACGGCGAGATAACTGATTCTCAGACGCAGGTCACGAAGATCGTTGAAAGCATCGACAATTTTGAAGCGAGGTTTTTGCCAGTAACGGCAAATGGCCAGGCGGCTCTGTACCAGAGATTGAACGGCCTGATACGAGCTTATGGGTTGATCAATACGTCGGGGCCTGATTATGTGCCGCTCGAAACCATCGATGCGAACTCCGGAACCGAGACACAAGAGGAGCGTGGAAGAGCAAAGTTCCGAAGCTTGTATCCTGGTGTTTACGTTACAACAAGTCTCGAGGGGAGCTACCAAAACCTACGGCGGTTTATCCGCGAGATCGAGACGGGGCGCGAGTTCGTGATAGTAAGTGCAGTTGAACTTGTCCCCTCCGAAGGCGACAAGAGCCGGTCGAACGCAGAAACCAGGACGCAAACCTCTGGCGAAACTACCATAAACCCGACTACGGGCATGCCGATGATGGTACAGCCCGCGGCTCCAGTTCAAGATAATTCCTCCAGATTCAAAGGAAAGAAGCACGGCGAGACGGTAACTTTAAGGATAGAGATGGCGGCATACTTCCGCCGTCCGGGCATCGCTCCGGTGACGCAGTAAATGGCAATACTCGAAGGAAAATCTCCAGCTGAAAAGAAAAAGATCATCGCCGCGGCAGTGCTCGGGGTGGTATCGCTTGTCGCACTCTATATGGCGTTCGGCCGCAGCTTTATTGGTGGATCTACCACGACTGCGACAACAAAGGCGTCACCATCGCCGTCGCCAAAGGCCCCGGCCACAACGGCGGCCAATAATACTCAGTTCCGTTTACCTTCGAAAACCGAGGACGACCTTAATATGATCGTTCCGGTTGCTTACAATCCGGCCAGCAGCTCAGCTCCAGATGCGGGACGAAATATTTTTGCGTTTTACGAGCCGCCTGAGCCAACACCATACGTTCCACCGCCGGCTACGCCGCCGCCACCGACTCCGACACCTGTTCCGCCGCCGCCGCCGCCGTTCACCATAGCTTCGGTAACGCCGACCATGCGTTATGCGGGTACTAAGGGGGCTTTTAAGCTAGAGGTCTTCGGCGGAGAATTCACGCCCGACGCTCGCATCTATTTCAACCAGACCGAGATGCCGACCCAGTTCGTCAGCCCTCAGTCGGTTTCGGCAATGATCCCTGAGTCAATGGTCGCGCAGGAAGGCGGAAAGCAGATCAACGTACAGACGCCCGACGGCCGTCTTTATTCTGCCGGTTTCACCATGACCATCATGCCGCCGCCCAAGCCGACGAACTTCCAGTACATCGGTATGATCGGCAGGACGCGCTACAACAACGATACGGCGTATTTCTTAGAGGCAAACAAACAGACACCGTTCGGGGCACGCTTAAACGATGTGATCGGCGGGAGATTTCGCGTCGTCGATATATCATCACAGGAAGTTGTTGTGGAGGACACGTCTCTCGGCTTTAAGCATCGGATCGCTATGGTCACAGCGGCTTCAGCCGGTCCGGGCGGTGCGCCTCCGGGAGGCGGATTCATACCTTACACACCGGGCATGCAGCCAGGAATGCCGCCTGGCAGTCAGGCTCGCCCCGGGATGATCCCTCAGCCACAGCCACCTCGGCCGGACGTGCAGAGAAGGCCGCCGCCAAATTCAAAAGACGATGTCGACGACAATGAAAAACCATAGCAGCGAACGTGGCATGACGCTCTTGGCGGTCATGGCAATGATGGTTGTTTTTGCAGTCGGGCTGATGGCTGTTGCTCCGTCGATACATCAAGAGATCCAGAGAGAAAAAGAACTCGAGTCCATCCGTCGTGGTGAAGAGGTAGCCGATGCGATCCGACAGTATGTAGATTATTATCGTGGATCGCGGCTCCCGACCTCAATGGACGATCTTCTCGAAGGCTTACCCCAAGGCACTAAAAAACGTCAGATCCTTCGTGCGTCAGCCGCTATCGACCCGTTGAGCGAGGATGGCAAGTGGCGTTTGATAAAGGCAGACGTTACAACACTCGGTCCGTTCGCAAAGCGGGTCCAGGCATACTACGGCGGCCAACTTCCTCCGAACGCCAGCTCAACGCTTGATCGCTATGGCGTAGTTGTGGTCAGCGCCTTGAATACCGAGATCGAAGGCGAGATCGAAGACCCTGATGATGAGGGTATAGAGATCTTGACCGAAAATACGCCCTTTATCGGGGTAGCGAGCCAAAGCAAAGCAAAATCGATCATCGCCTATTACGGTATCGAAAATCATTCGCGTTGGGTCTACACGCCTCTTTTTCGCGGAACCGGAACGGGAAGGGTGATTCCCGGCGGTCGCCGCTTCCCGGCTAACATGCCAAATATCATTCGTTAGTATTTTCCTAAGTAGCGATATGCGTAGCGTCCCCATAAAAATTAATAGTTGTTGACCACCAGCGATTTATAATTTAGAATAATTCTAAATTAGGGATTTATTATGCTGCACTCTACAAAAATAGACCTTCCGAAAGGCAAACGCGAAAAAGTTATCGCGATCTTGAACCAACGCCTGGCCGACGCCGCGGACCTGAAGTCGCAGGCGAAACAGGCTCACTGGAATGTCAAGGGAATGAACTTTATCGCCCTGCATGAGCTTTTCGACCAGGTTGCAACCGAACTCGACGTTCATGTCGACGATATCGCCGAACGCATAACGACACTCGGCGGAACCGCCATGGGAACTATCAGGGTTGCCGCACAGACTTCGTCCTTGGACGAGTATCCTCTAGAAATAACCGACGGTGCTGCTCACGTAGACGCTTTGTCGACCGCTCTTGCCGATTTCGGCAAGAAGGTTCGTGCGGACATCGACAAGACCGATGAATTGGGCGACGCAGATACTGCGGATCTGTTCACCGGTATCTCACGGGCGATCGACAAGCAGCTTTGGTTTGTGGAGGCCCATTTGCAGGCTTAGGATATAAACAAAAAGGGCGGCCGCTCCCGGTTCGCCCTTTCTCGATCAAAGATCAAATCGTCTTAGAATGTTCTGATCTCATCACGGCTTGCCGCAAAAACTGCGATCGCGACAACGCCGATCGCAATACCGACTCCAAGCGCGATCTTTTTGCCCTTTGAGAACCCACGGCCTTTGGCCTGAGCCTGTTGATATTCGGCCATCGTGCTTTTCTCTGAAAGCTGTGCCTCGGACCTCGGAAACAAACCCTCAAGCTTTTCCCGTGTGAACTTAGATTCCCCTTCTGCAACCGGCCTACCACTGCCCTGTTTTTCCCGATCAGTGTGTGCGGCGGCAAGGGCAGCCGAGTTAAATGATCCAACAGTCAATAACAATGCGAGTGTAAAAATAATTGTCTTCTTGAACATGTCTACTCCTATTTTCTCCGAATAGGGAAACTTTCCCCTACACCTGAAAGGCGGGGTCGACAGTCAAAAAGTATCAATATCTTTTAGGACGCGTAGTCAAAGACCAGGTTACAGAACGCCTTGACCCCGACATCGAGCCGGCTGTCGTCGATAAAGAAATCCGGCGTGTGATGAGGAGCGGCAGTCTTTGGGTCTTTGCCTTTCGGCATACCTCCGACAAAGAAGTAAAACGCCGGAGCTTTCTCGCCAAAGTATGAAAAATCTTCCGCTCCGGTAACCCACGGAGCCTCGATCACATTTTCCTTCCCGGCTGCTTTGTGAAGAGAGGGCAGCATCTTTTGGACGAGTTCCGGCGTGTTATAGGTAACCGGAGCCTTGGTGTCGATAGAAACCTCTGCCGTCGCTCCCATACTCTCGGCTATGCTTTTTACAGTCGATCGGATCTTTGCGTGAACATCTTTCTGCATCGCGCTGTCGAGCGTACGGATCGTTCCGGCCATCGTTAGTTCTTCCGGGATAATGTTTTCGCGAACGCCGCCATTGATGCGGCCGACCGTAATTACAACCGGAGCTTTTGGAAGTTCCGATCGCCTGGCAACGATCATCTGTAGTCCGGTGTAGATCTGCGTGGCCGTTGCGATCGGGTCGACGCCTTCCCAGGGATAGGCACCATGTGTCTGCTTACCCTTGACCTTGATCTCGAACCAATCGCTCGCCGCCATTGTAGAACCCGATTTGTAACGGATCTTGCCGACCTCGGTCTGCGAATTGATATGGATGCCGAAAATGGCTTCGATCTTCGGGTTGTCCATTACGCCTTCCTTGACCATCAACGCGGCGCCGCCCTCTTCGCCGGCCGGCGGCCCTTCTTCGGCGGGCTGGAAGATAAACACCACAGTCCCTTTGATCTTGTCCCTCATCCCGACGAGTACCTCGGCTGCGCCCATCAACATAGCGACATGCGTATCATGTCCGCAGGCGTGCATTACACCGACGTCCTGGCCGTTGAACTTCGCTCTTTCTTTCGAAGCAAAGGGAAGCGAGTTGCGTTCGGTAACCGGAAGCCCATCCATATCGGCACGCAAGGCTATCACCGGCCCGGGTTGGCCGCCCTTTAGGATGCCTACGACTCCGGTTTTGGCGATCCCTGTTCGAACCTCGATACCGAGCGATCGGAGATGGTCAGCGACGTATTTTGCGGTTTTAACTTCGCTGTTCCCTAATTCAGGGTATTGATGTATGTGCCGCCGCCAATCGATCACCTTCGACATGACCTTGGCCGTCGCTGCATCGACGTCCTTACTCATATCAACGGCCGATACCGTATTCGCGAACAAAAAGAGCACAACGACACCCGCCAACAATTTTGTCATCTAAAAGCCTCCGATAAGTTTTTCTAGATTGTAGCGCGGAAAGTCTGTAGTTCGATTACACGATAAAGCAATTCAGGCTTACTGTAGCAACTAGGACTGTGTCAGATCGACATTTTGGCAGAAATCGTGGCGTGATATGTATCAAAAACGCCCTATCAGAGCGTTTTCTAACCGCATCTACCGCAACCAGATCTCCACCTCAGCCACCCTCGCCGCCTCGGCTACCGCTTCGCGTGATGTTCCGTTTAGGAGGGGTAAGTACGGCAAAAACGCAGTCAGGGCAGTCATGGGTCTAAAGTCAAGGGGTCAGTCATAAAGTCAAGGGGTCAGTCATGCAATATTGCAATTCTTCCGCTTCTCGTAGTTACTCCTAACGTTCGCTACCATTTCTTTGAGGTTGTCGTTATCGCGTTGCGATGTTCGAGCGGATTCGAGGCGGCGGGCGACGGTTGAGCTGTTTAGGCTGGTGAGTCTCGCGAGTTCGGCGAGGCTGGCGCCGAGCCCGTGGCCGCAGAGAATTAG
>LNEI01000025.1 GCA_001464455.1 Acidobacteria bacterium Ga0077534 | reverse complement strand
GCAATGTCGAACGGCCTCACAAAGTTCGGCCCGTTGCCACGCTGGTCAAATCCGTTGGCGACAAAGTCAAATCCCTTGTCGATCGCCGAACTCACACCCGTACAGCTAGCATCCGGCACTCCAGCCGACGTGCACAACGCATGCGTTTGAGTCGGACCGCCATTGTTCGCCAAAGGAGCCAAAAGCGGATCTGTATTTATCTGGTCCGCGGTCCCAGTCAGGAACCCGCCACCGTTATCCGTGCTGAGGTTATAGCCTTGCGAGGCGATGATCCCCAGTGCCGGAATCGTAGCATCGGTATATACGCTCATATTGGGCGTCGCGGTCGCTGGACTGCCGCCGACTATCGTATTTTGTAACGTGACCGTCGATTGGAAGCCGAAGTTACCTGAGTAGATCTCGTCGGCTGTCGGATCGGCGGTTGCAGTATGCTGATTTCCAAAGAAAGTACAGCCCGTCAATGTAGCATTGGTAATAAATCCTGCCGCGACGTTCTCAAGCCCGCCTCCGCCGCCAGTCGGGTCTGAGACGCTGGCGATATTTCCGGAGACCGTCGAGTTGGTCATTATCAATGTCGCTCCCTGATTATGAATGCCTGCTCCTGATCCGGCGATATTGCCTGAAAGCGTACTTCTCGTAATCGTGAGGACGGTCGCGGGGTTACCAGCAAAGCGGATGTTCTCGATCGCTCCGCCGAGGACGGCCGTATTCCCGCTGACAGTGCTGTCCGTAATGGAAAGTGTACCGCCGCGGTTATAGATACCGCCACCGATACCGGTCACCGTGTTTCCGTTAATGACCGATGAGGTGATCGCAACATTGCCGCCTTCGTTACGAAGAGCCCCGCCATTGCCAGATTCCGGGGCTCCGACGCCGTTTCCATTCGTCAGCGTTAAGCCGCTGATATTGACCGTGGATAACGCTCCTACGCTGAAGATACGGCTGTTATTATTACCGCTGATGGTCAGCGTGCCGGTGCCTGGCCCCGTAATGGTCAGGTTCTTGTTGATAGCGATCTGGCCGCTCGTAAGCGTTATTGTTCCCGTTACTGGGGGGGCAAATGTGATCGTCGAACCCGGACACGCATCGTCGACTGCCTGACGCAGGCTACCTGCACCGCTGTCCGCGTTGTTAGTGACGATCGGGTCGGTCGTACACGCGGTCGTGAACGTCATCACGAAGTTGTCGCCGCCCGTTCCATTGCCGTCGCCGTCGAGTTGGTTCCCGGGGATGTCGGTGATACCCATAGAAACACCGGTCACCGTGCAGAGAACTCCCGCCGGAAGTGTCGCTGTCGGGTCGATCGTTATCGTCGTCACGCCGTTCTGTGGCAGCGTCGGCGAGAATGCCTGGACACCGCCGCAATTGAGCGTGATGCCGCCGGCGGCAATATTGACCGTTTCTGAGAAATTAAGCGTGATGTTGCCACTGCGGTCAACGCCGGTCGCTCCCTGGACTGGTGTCGTGCTCGTCACCTGCGGCGGGACATTGTCTACTGTAATGACAGCGTCATTTCCTGTGCCGCCCGTGTAGCTGATCGTGGCGTTCACGCCCAGAGCCCCGAGGAAATTCAGGATCGTCGCCCCCTCGGGCAGGCCATTGAATGTTCCAGCGATCGCGTCGGAACCGTCATTATTGACAATGGTGAATTGCTGCCCCGCGGTCGGCACATGACTGCCGCTCAGCACGAGCGAAACTCCTGTCAGGTTTACCGCGCCGACTAAGTTGAGTTGGGTGTAGTCAGTGTCAACGGTAGTGCCGTTGATCACGACCGCGAGATCGCTGCCGAATGACAGAGTGCTGGCCGTGACATCGGTCGCTGCTTTGGTCGGCTTGACCGCGAAAGGCGAAACGCCGGGGTCGAGGAACAAGGTTCCGCCGCCCGTATCTATCTGGCCGCCGCTGATCAGGACATCGCCGCCGCTCACCAGGCTCATATTCGTGCTGGCCGGACGGGTGATGTCGGCGCTGACGGTGATCGTCCCGCTAGGGTTGTCGCCAATGGTCAGCGTACCCGCCGTGACCTGATCCAGTTCCGTATCGGTCAGCCCCAGCGTGAGCGGACTGCCCGTCAGCACGTCGGCCCCGCCGAGATCGATGAGCGTCCCCGCCGTGCGCGGCCTGAGCACCACCGGATTGGTGCCGGCGTTGATCGAGGGCGTGGACAGGAATTCCATCGAATCGCCTATGAGCGTCACGGTCGGCGTGCCGGTGGTGCCAACGACCTGACCGGTGCTTTCCAGCCGGATGGCCGGACTGCTCGCTCCGCCCCCGCTGGCGCCGATAATTGAGATTGCGCCGCCGCTCGACCTGATCTGCGGGTTCGTGTTGCTGACATACACGCCGTAATTGATCCCGCCTGTCCCAGTGAGATTGCCGCCGAAGCCCTTGACCGTCACCGTCGCCGCTGCGCCCGTGCCTGCATTCGTGATCACACCACGCGAAAGGACGTAGACGCCGTGGTTTCCGGCGCTCGTCCCCGCTCCGCCGCCAGTGCCTTCGACCAGCACCGCGCCGCCGTTCGCCGTGATCTGCGCGTTCGTGTTGTAGACATACACGCCGTAGTTTGCGCTGCCGGTCCCGGTAAGGTTGCCGCCGAAGCCTCTGACCGTCACCGTCGCCGCTGCGCCCGTGCCCGCATTCGTGATCACGCCGCCCGATTCGACCGCAACGCCGAGGTTGTTGGAACCCGTCCCCGCGCCGCCGCCGGTGCCTTCGACCAGCACCGCGCCTCCGTTCGCCGTGATCTGCGCGCCCGAGGCAACAAGGATGCCGGGGTTGCCTAAGCCGGTCCCGGTGAGGTTGCCGCCGAAGCCCTTGACCGTCACCGTCGCCGCTGCGCCCGTGCCCGCATTTGTGATCACGCCACCCGCAAAGACAAAGACGCCGTAGTTGCTGTTGCTCGTCCCCGCGCCGCCGCCGGTGCCTTCGACCAGCACCGCGCCGCCGCTCGCCGTGATCTGTGAGTTCGGGTTGACGACCACGACGCCGTAGTTGCCGCCGCCGGTCCCGGTAAGGTTGCCGCCGAAGCCCTTGACCGTCACCGTCGCCGCTGCGCCCGTGCCCGCATTCGTGATCACGCCGCCCGATTCGACAAAGACGCCATAGTTGCCGGTGCTCGTCCCCGTGCCGCCGCCCGTGCCCTCGACCAGCACCGCGCCGCCGCTCGCCGTGATCTGCGTGTTCGTGCCGCTGACATACACGCCTAAGTTGCCGACGCCGGTCCCGGTGCCGCCGAAGCCCTTGACCGTCACCGTCGCCGCTGCGCCCGTGCCCGCATTCGTGATCACGCCGCCCGATTCGACTCGGACGCCGTAGTTGTTGATGCTCGTCCCCGCGCCGCCGGTGCCCTCGACCAGCACCGCGCCGCCGCTCGCCGCGATCTGCGCGTTCGTGTTGACGACAACCACGCCAATGTTGGTATTACCGATACTGTTACCGCCCCTGCCCTTGACGGTCACATTGCCCGCACCTGTTGCCCGAATTACGCTGTTGTCAACCACAACACCTTGGAAGCCATCCGCAGTAGGGATCGCCTGTTGGTTCGCCTCAACAATAAGGTTGCCGTTTGCGGTCTCAAAACTCGAACCGCTCGCCATCGCGACGTTCCTGCTTGCCCTGACGTTGATAGTGCCATTTCCTGAAGCGATCAGATTGGCGTTCGCACCCGTAGTGACCGCATCGACACCGGGTGATGCGTTATCATTTTGCAGGTCAAGGTCTAGGCTGTTCCCACTTGCAAAATTAATATCCGCGTTTAGGTTGACCGTGTCGTCTCCTGTTCCGCCGTTGATCGTCAGCGACGCGGTAAATCCGCCGCCGCTCGTGCCGAAGCCGTTGACGTTGATCGTATCGTTACCTGTGTCGCCGCCATTGATCGTCATCGAGGCTGTCGGGTTGAGGAACGAAACCGATTCGCCGCCGACGTTTGAATCCACCTTTGTCAGCGTTGCATCTCCCCCGTCCTGAGTAACGGTGATGATCTCGGTCGTCGTGCTGTAATTCAGGACAACATTTGCCGCGGTAACCGTCGAACTGACGGGTTCGAGACCGGTGTAATTGATCGTTCCCGTACGCGATCCGCCGGCGAGGACGACACTGCCGTCGTTCTCATTTGTAAAATTAAAAGTCTGCGTCGTCGTCGAGCCGCCGATGATCTTCAATGTATCGCCGGGCGATCCGCTCTGGCTGCCGCCGTTGTAGAACAGACCTCCGGCCGGGATAAATCCGCAGCCGGTTAGATCCAGCGTCAGCGTGTCGTTGCCGCCGAGCGTATTGACCGTGATCGAACCCGTTACATCTATGATCGGAATGGTTTGATTCAAACCGGTGCCGGGGTCTGTGATCGTGATGTTTGGAGGCGTGCAAGCTATCGTGATGTTGTCATTCGTGATGCCGCCGTTGGTATCGGTTATCGTCAGATTCCCGCCGCTTAACGTAACGGTCGTTTCGTCCGCGTAGGTGTAGAGCGTATTCGGAGCATTCGTGCCGCCCGGGGTTGTCACCTCGACACTGACGGCACCGGCCGCATGAGCCGGGGCGGTCGCGGTGATCTGCGTTGGGCTATCGACCGTAAACGCAGTCGCGTTGTTTCCGCCGAATGAGACGGCGGTCGCACCAGTAAAATTGGTTCCGGTGATGACAACACTGTTGCCGCCCGCAGTCGGGCCGAATGTTGGATTGACTGCGGTAACGGTCGGCGGAGTCGCAACGTCAAAGTCTACACAGGAGCTCGAATTGGCCGAAGCTGGGCCCGCTGTGTAAACCGATGAAAGACTTGCGCAGTTTTCGATATTCGTTCCGCCAGAAACTGGCCCGCCGTTATTAGCAGGATTTATTACTCGACCCGTGACAACCGGCCTGTTGACGGACGACATGCCAACCGCCGCCTGGCCAAATTCCCACCTTATCCGGGTTATGTACTCACCAACCCCAAGGCCTGGGGGCGGAGCAGTCAGTGTTGTATTAGTCGTCGTGTTTGGCGACGATCCCCACAGCGTGAAAACACCAAGTGCGGTATTTTTTTCAAAGGAAACGCGGACACCTTCGCCGGCGCCAAAGTTCGCCAGGTTGCTGTACGATCCTGTTCGAACCGAAATGACCTGTAGTTCGACCGGAAGCGTGTCGATAACGACCATATTATTGAGCGGCACATCTCCGGTGTTGGAAACTTGAAGCTCGTAATCGAATACCTGATTAATAGCGATCGGGGCTGTAGAAGTGGTTTTTACCAACGAAGCCGCTGCCGAAAAGCAGGTTCCGAGACGGATCGACACTGAGTTCGCTCCGATGCTGGCATTTGCTGTGGCAATATCCTGTCGTCCGTCACCGTTAAAATCACCGACCGCTACCGAAAATTGGCCGGTGCCCACGTTTACCTCGGTCGTGCCCGTAAAGCCTCCAGAACCGTCGCCGAAACGGATCGAGACCGTGTTTGAGTTGCGGTTTGCAGCGGCGATATCCTGTATGCCGTCACCATTAAAATCACCGACCGCGACTGAGATAGGATCAACGCCAACGCTGACATTGGTCGTGCCGGTAAAGCCGCCAGAGCCGTTGCCGATTCGGATCGAGACCGTGTCTCCGTTAAAGTTTGAGGTGGCAATATCCTGTACGCCGTCACCATTAAAATCACCGACCGCGACTGTCCATGGACCAAGGCCTACATTAACCTCGGTCGTGCCAGTAAAGCCGCCAGAACCGTCGCCGAGACGGATCGAGACCGTGTTCGCGGCTTGGTTTGCGGTGGCGATATCCTGTATGCCGTCAACATTGAAATCAGCGACCGCGACTGACAAAGGGCCTACGCCCACGCTGACATCGGTCGTGCCGGTAAAGCCGCCTGAACCATCGCCGAGACGGATAGAGACCGTATTTGAGCTACCGTTTGCAGCGGCAATATCCTGTATGCCGTCACCGTTAAAATCACCGACTGCTACCGAAGCTGGCGCGATTCCCACGCTTACATCGGTCGTGCCGGTAAAGCCGCCAGAACCGTCACCGAGACGGATAGAGACCGTGTTTGAGTTATAGTTTGCGGCGGCGATATCCTGCTTGCCGTCACCATTAAAATCACCGACCGCTACGAAAAACGCGTTGGAACCTACGCTGACATTTGTCGAGCCGGTAAAGCCGCCCAAACCGTCGCCGAGACGGATCGACACCGTGTTTAGGCTTTGGTTTGCAGTGGCGATATCCTGTATGCCGTCACCATTAAAATCACCGACCGCTACCGATCTCGTAGCGTTTCCGATGCTGACGTCGGTCGTCCCGTTAAATCCCGATGTCCCGCCACACGCAGTAGTCGTTACCGTCAAATTAAATGTCGCCGTCGTCGTGCCGCCCGGCCCGAATGCCCGGACCGTGACCGGATATGCCCCAGCGGGGATCTTCGCAAGGTGGGCATTCGTGATGCTCACCACGCCCGTCGCAGGGTCGGCTGTCAGCTCGCCGATAAAGCTCGTCGGGGCCGAAACGGTGATGCTGGTCGTATTCGTCGGCGTCGCACTCGGCGTGACAGTTACGTTATCGCTCAGGTCCACCGTCGTCGGCGGATACGTTCCTAAGGTCGGCGCCGCATTTACCGTGACGTTTGCCGGCGCGGTTGTCGGCAAAAGATTTCCAGCCGAATCGGCATAGAAACCGGCCAAGTTACTGAATGAGGCAGTTGCCGGGTAAACTCCCGCGAGCGGGAACGTCGCGCTGACGGTGGCGACCCCAGAGCCATTAGTAGTGCCATTTTGTGCCGCTATTACGCTTGAATAGTCAAAATTGACGGTTTCACCGCTGATCGGTGCATCTCCAGGGACCGCCGTCAGTGTCGCGCTAAGGGCAATTGGGCTTCCCTGTGCGCCGCTGCCGCCGGCGAAAGCGAGCGACGTACGCTGATAGACGTTGACCGTCGGCGTGTTCGACGACGAGGCCGCCAGCGTCGAATTGCCCGCAAAGCTCGCATTTATTGTATACGCACCACGGGTCGCGAACGCCGAAAAATTCACGGTGGCGACTCCCGATCCGTCCGTCGTACCGTTGAGTACGGTCGCTGGGCCGGATGGCGGCGTCAGAGTAAACGCAACGGTCGCCCCCGCAACCGGTCCCGCGGGCGCAGTCGTCCGCGTCAACGTTGTAGTAACTCCAAGCGTACCGCCGACAAACTCCGTCGTATTCACTGTCAGATCCGCCAGCGTCGTCGTCGCCAGCACGTAAGTGAATAACGTATTCGGAGCGTTAGTTCCACCCGGAGTCGTGACGTCGACGCTGATCGCTCCTGCGGCGTGGGCCGGAGCGGTCGCGGTTATCTGTGTATCGCTGTCGACGTTAAATGTGGTTGCTGGCGTTCCGCCAAAAGAGACAGCTGTCGCTCCGGTAAAGTTCGCTCCAGTAATTGTGACAACCGTGCCACCCGTCGTCGGGCCGGATGTCGGATTGACAGATGTGACGGTCGGAGCCGGAGTTGTGCAGGTTCCTGTCAGGATAGAAACGATGTTCCCTGAGTCATATCCGAGCGAGATGTCCTGGATGCCGTCCTGGCCGAAATCTCCTACCGCAAGAGCTGTTGGCGAAAACGGAAGGGCATAGTTCACCGCCGTCTCAAATCCGTCGTTCGTCGTGTTTCTGAGGAGGATCGATACATCATTGCTCGTTACATTGCCCGTCGCGATGTCCTGTTTTCCGTCGCCGTTAAAATCACCAACGGCCAACTCGACGGGCGTCGTGCCGACGGCAAAATTCGCGGCTGGTTCAAATGCAAGTGCGACCGATGTGGTCCGGATCAGGACCGAGACGCTATTGCCTCCACTATTTGCCGTGACGATGTCGATCCTTCCGTCGCCGTTAATATCGGCAAGAACCAAACCCTGCGGCGAAGATCCGACGGCGAAATCAACGGGAGATTCAAACCCGGTGTTCGAAGGGTTCCTGAGCAAAACAGCGACGTTGCCTCCAAATTTGGCGACTACAATATCCCGCATGCCGTCGCCGTTTACGTCGCCGATCGCCACGCCCCTGGGTTGGGCTCCTATACCTAGATGAACGACCGGTTCAAAATCGGGAACTCCAACTGGGGTGCGTATCAAAACCGCCACGGCATTTATAGTTACACCCGCATTTCCCGTAACAATGTCGTGTCTGCCGTCACCATTCAGGTCACCGACCGCGATCGACCTCGGCTGTTGCGAGGCCGGGCCACCGACGGACACGGTCTCGACAACAGTAAAGGTGCTCGGGCCCTTCTGGAGGATAGTCAGCGTATTATCAAAAGTGCCCCCATTGGGGACCGCCAGGTCCTGCCTGCCGTCACCATCGAAATCTGCCGAAGCGACAGCCTCGGGCATACTACCTACGGTGAAAGGCCCTAGGAACTCAAACCCCGTATTTGCGGCGTTTCGCGGCAACACGGCGACATTGTTGGTGTTTGTTCCGACCGATGCCAGATCCTGCCGTCCATCGTTAGTAAAGTCAGCAACGGTAAACGCTTGACGCCCGTTTGAGTTGCCGACGCCACCGCCCGAGAGGGTAAAGCCCGGCGTTCCGCTGCACGCTGTTGCCGTCACCGTTAGGTCGAACGTAGTTGTTGTGATCCCGCCGGGCCCATAGGCGCTGACAGTCACAGTATGCGTACCGACCGGGTGTGCGTTCGTGACTCTGACGATTCCTGTCGTCGGCTCAACCGTTAAAGTCCCGGAAAAATCTGAGATCGTCGATGCTCTTGTAAACGCGGTCTGTCCCGGCGCCACGGTTGGCGTCACGGTCGTGTTGCCGCCCAGCATGACAGGCGTGTTTGAATATGTACCGAGCGTCGGGACCGGACTCCATCTGGCGTAAAGCGTCACGTTCTCGTTGATGGTGAATGTGCCGCCCGGAACGCGAACAAATCCAGATCCGTCGGGTTGGGTATTCCAGGAGTTAAAGCCAAATCCCGTTCTTTCAAGATCCCCCTTTCCGAGAACCGTTACCGTCGACCCAGCCGTATAAGGACTGCTTGCGTCAACCGGAGCGCTTCCGCCGGTATTACCGTTTCCGTCGTAGGTCACCGTGTAAGTCACAGCCGAGGTCGCCTGGCTGTTTGGGTTGTTTGTTGCAGTAGCCGTATTGAATACAACGGTCGAGGCGGAGCCGCTGGCTTCGTAGACTCGGAAGTGGTACGTCGTCGAGGGCGAAAGGCCGGTGATGTTTACGGTGTTGGCGGTGCCGTTGTAGACAACCTGCTCGCCAGCGTTTGCCCACGCCGCGTTGGCCGTCGGGTCGGTGCCGTTGACCGGATCGGTGAAGGAATTCGAAGTATTCATCTTCACGATCCGCTTCGCGCCGGTCCCGTTAGTCCAGTTCACGGTCATCGAGTTCGCCGTGACGGATGAGAATGTGATGTTCGAAGCTTGTGTTGTCGGCGGCAGAACGTCTGCGTGAGTGTATGAAAATCCAGCGGAGCAAGGGGAGACGTTATTGGCGCCGTCTATTGAGTGTGCGTAGATTATCGTCGTCGCATTGGTGGGCACAGGAGCAGTGATGGCAAATGTGCCGCCCGCGGTCGCAAAGTCGCCGGCAAGTATCCCGGTCGTGCAATCAGAGCTGGTAAAGAGGTTGACGGTACTTTGTGGCTCAGCGGTGCCGTTTATGACCGGGTTGGCATTGTTGCTTGGGCTTGTCGGCGTACTGCCGGTGATGACCGGAGCGGCCGGAATGGTCCGGTCGACGGTGTACACCTCGCCTACGAACGGCAGAGTATTGGAAATACCCGGCGTCACGCCCGTCGCGTTGACCAGATTGAGTCCGAGCGTGCCGCTACCCGTGCCGGAATTGGCAGTCACGTTCCAGTTCGCGGATGGTGGGCCTGCCTGAGGCACGGCACTTTGTAGAGACGGACCGGTCAATCCACCGTTGACAAGAGCAAAATTGCTCACCGTCAGGCCGTCCACAGGGGCGGCAAAGGTGATCGTCCAAGTGACATCGTTCCCATTCGACGGGTTCGCGTTCGCACGCGCGATAGATGTGATCGTTGTGGGCGGGGCATCAACGTTTAGAAAGAGCTCGCCGCTCGTCAACGCAAGTGATGCAGTACAACCCGCACATATCCCGCTGCCGCCAACCGTTAGCGAAGTCGGTGTTCCGGTAACGTTCCCAGTGCCCTTGGCGATCAACTTATAACTGCCTACAGCGAGCTGCGTCGTTGTATTTACGGTAACTGGATTTCCGGTTTGAAGCGCTAATGTACCAGCTCCAGATAACGTTAATGGAGGAGTGGTACCATTAAAAGCGGTAAACTCTATCGGGCTGTTAGAGGCCGTTGTCAAACCGCGATCTAGAGTCGTGCTGATAATTGCAGACGATGTCGTTCCCGTAAGCCTCAATCCCTGCCCGCTACCAAGAGAAACCCCAGCTGAGGGTCCAGTAACGTCAAGTAAGGCACTACCATCAATTTGAATAACTGAAGACAAGGAAATCGACCCGCTTGATCCAATCTTTAGATTTCCTCCAGCAATTTTGGTTACGCCGGTATAGGTATTGGGGCGGCTTATTAGAAGGAATCCAGTACCGACTCCCGCTTTGGTCAGGTTCCGCCCGCTTCCCGTGATAATACTCGCTATGTCTATATCGCCCGTACTATCAATGCTTATTACGTTATCAGTTGAATTACCAAGTTCCAGACTCATCGTCTGATTTCCGGATCCCTGGGTATTACGTATGGTCAATATCCTTGAACTGTTATTTCGAAGAATAACGTTATCCACTCCATTTACTGTCTGTCCGAGTGGACGAAAAGTGCCTGTTGCTCCGGCAGTTCCAGAACTATTTCCGATGATCATGTCAGCTCCAGTTCGTGCGGAAGTCACTTCAACCGCTCCAACTTCCTGTATCCGCTGCCCATTGACCTGAACTCCAGCGTTCGTCGTATTCGCGAAGTTGATGCCCGAGCCAGCGGCTCCTGGATTCGTTCCAAATTGCGCAATATCGCTTCCAGTTGGAACGGAACCGCCAGTCCAGTTCGAACCTGTTAGCCAAGCCGTTCCTGAAGTACTCCACAAAATCAGAGCCTGAGGTGCCTGAGGCTCAGGAGTCGCTGCCGGTAAAGGTTTGCTTTGCTCGACATTAGAGTAGCCTAACCACTCTCCGACCGATTCTATAAACGCAAATCTCCCGCTTGCTCCGGCGCTTTGGGCGCCTAGGGTGATGGCTGTGAGGACTAGGGCGACGAGGACAATGAGAATCAGGCGCCGAGCGCGAGTGGATCTGAGCATATAGACGGGTGGCTTTGTTACGGCGCTTCGATGGCCGTTCGGTGACTGTGATGGCCGCACCGGGATCAAGGCGATCTGGAGGGATGCTTGTCGTATAACCCGGCAGCGGACGAACCGCTCCTAAAGTAAATTAACTAAAATATGCTGCAAGTATAGACTTAATAAGGCCTTTGTCAAAGAAAAAATATTCCCGCGTTAACAAAACCTCAACAAAACCCCAAAACTCCCCTCCTTAACCACGAGGCGTGCCCGCTTCGGGCGGGGTGGTTGAATGTTTTAGACACCACGAACTCCTGACTCCCCTCCTGGACCGCGAGGGGTGCCCGCTTCGGGCGGGGTGGTTGAGTAGTTTAGACACCACGAACTCCCGACTCCCCTCCTTGACAGGAGGGGTGCCCGCTTCGGGCGGGGTGGTTGAGTAGTTTAGACACCACGAGTTCCTGACTCCCCTCCTGGACAGGAGGGGTGCCCGCTTCGGGCGGGGTGGTTGAATGGTTTAGACACCACGAACAATCCCAAGCACGCTAGACGCCGACTACGTTCGTACCGCTAACATGAGTATTCCCCAACATCTCAACCACCCCGTCAGCCCAAAGCGGCTGCCACCCCTCCTGTCCAGGAGGGGAATGGCTGAGCTAAATCCCCTCCTGAACAGGAGGGGTGCCCGCTTCGGGCGGGGTGGTTGAGAAGCTTAGGCACCACGAACAATAACAGCCGCCGCGAACACCGAGACGCAAAGCGACAACAGCACGACCAAATGCTCACTCCCCAACCCCTCAACCACCCCGTCAGCCCAAAGCGGCTGCCACCCCTCCTGTCCAGGAGGGGAACTAAGCGAAAACAGAGGGGTGCCCGCTTCGGGCGGGGTGGTTGAGGCGTTTAAGCATCGCGAACGATCCCAGGCACCATACACTCCGACTATGATTTCTTCTCCGCCTTCCACCAGCCAAAATGGAGAACGATCCGTTCGATCAGTAGGATAGGCTCGTTAAAGACGAACTCATTCTCAAACCTGATCACCTTAATACCCTGTTCGTTCAGGTAACGCTTGCGGGCTCGATCGTGAATCTGGCTTAGTTCGTCCAGATGGACCTCGCCGTCGAGTTCGACAGCCAAACGCTCGGCCGGACAGTAAAAATCTAGTACATACTTCCCAACGCTATGCTGGCGGCGAAACTTACGGCCTTCGACGCCGGATTTTCTCAGAATGCCCCACAGGGCAGCCTCAGCAGGCGTGAGATTTCGTCTCAAATGCCTCCTAAATCCCTTCTTTGCAGGAAGGTTGTGGATCCTGTCGGGCGGTGCGATTTTCACGACGGAATAGTAAAGCCAAAAGCACATTAACCACAAGGTCGCGCAAACACCACGCAAGCCAAGCAAGTCCCCTCCTGGACAGGAGGGGTGCCCGCTTCGGGCGGGGTGGTTGAGTAGTTTAGACACTTCGAACAATCCCAAGCAAGAGAGACGCCGACTACGTGCGTACCGCTAACATGAGTATTCCCCAACATCTCAACCACCCCGTCAGCCCAAAGCGGCTGCCACCCCTCCTGTCCAGGAGGGGAACCAAGCGAAAACTCCCCTCCTGGACAGGAGGGGTGCCCGCTTCGGGCGGGGTGGTTGAATGGTTTAGACACCACGTACAATCCCAAGCACGCCAGACGCCGACTACGTGCGTACCGCTAACATGAGCATTCCCCAACATCTCAACCACCCCGTCAGCCCAAAGCGGCTGCCACCCCTCCTGTCCAGGAGGGGAATTAAGCGAAAACTCCCCTCCTGGACAGGAGGGGTGCCCGCTTCGGGCGGGGTGGTTGAGTGGTTTAGACACCCCGAACAATAACAGCCGCCGCGAACTCCGAGACGCAAAGCGACAACAGCACGACAAATGCTCACTCCCCAACCCCTCAACCACCCCGTCAGCCCAAAGCGGCTGCCCACCCCTCCTGTCCAGGAGGGGAATTAAGCGAAAACTCCCCTCCTGGACAGGAGGGGTGCCCGCTTCGGGCGGGGTGGTTGAGGGGGTTAGACACCACTAACAATAACAGCCGCCGCGAACTCCGAGACGCAAAGCGACAACAGCACGACCAAATGCTCACTCCCCAACCTCTCAACCACCCCGTCAGCCCAAAGCGGCTGCCCACCCCTCCTGTCCAGGAGGGGAATTTCGTGAGTACTCGCATATCGGCCAAGGAATCTTTTTTCTTGACAGTTACGCAACGTTGTGCTATGCTTGCAACGCATAAGTGCGATCTCAATGTCTAGCTGCAACAAAAGCCTGTATTTACGGTACTTCCGGACACAACCGATCGCGATCTCACTCACAGATCGCCCGCTTTCGCGCCGTGTCCCGGCCTGCGGGTGTTTTATTTAGGTGGGACAGTGGGACAAGCTAGTGGGACAAGGCTAACTGGTTCTTTGACAATTAGTTACGGGAAGAAACTCGTGTCCCACAGTTGTCCCACGTGGGACAAACCTCGCGGGACGGGACACGAGTTTGTGTCGATGTTTACGTTCTCCTGGTTCGAGCCTATTGGCAACCTACGCCGCGACCGCGTCAAAGGCTTTTATCTTCCATATCGCGGCCTCTTTGACCCAAAGCAGCCGTAGGATGCCGCCTTTGCCGCTGTCGAGGATGAACCGGAACTTTGTGACGTAATTTTGCCCGTAAACCCGGGGCCGGTCGTGCGGCGTATCGTTTGTACTCTCCGAATTTGCCGAGGAACAAACAAAATGGTCGCGATCTCCGTCGGTTATTGTCGCGAGCGTATAGGTGTGTTTCTGGAAATGATCGACCTGCTTGATGAACGGATCGATAGGAGGGACGGCTAGAAGGACCTCCTCGAGAGATTTTGGCTTTTTCAGCTCCTTATTTGCGGCCTTGAGCATATCCAGAAAGAGCAGCTTTTTCCTCGACTCCAGCAGGCGCTTCTCTTTGGATTCCTTCATGTTGGAACAGAAGGCCAGGTCTTTACTGAGAAACGCGAGAGCTCCTGGTACGTCCCGGTCCATGAGCCACGTCTTGAAAAAAAGATCCGCCGTCGTGCCGACGACCGTAGCCTCCGGCGCATTGTCGAGGAACGCCTGCACCGGTATCTCGGCCTGCCTCACGCGGGATCGTATTTTCGCGAATTCAGCCACCAGATCAGGAAACTCGGTCTCCCACCAATCGATCAGGCCGGGCCAGCGACGAAGGTGGGTCGGATAGTTCCCCGAGGCTCGGACATCTGAGTTCGATGCGCTGAGGTGTCCGTTAAAAAGGGCCTTCGGAAAGCCGCTTGAACGGTAGTCGACATCAATATCGGCCCTGATCTTGTCCAACGCGATCGAGAATTGCATCGTCGGAGAAGACCCATTTTGGCGATAGTTGATCGGGTAGCCTTTGTGGAAGATGGTGTTATCTTTTCCGCGATGAAACTCGCGGCTTGCTTCGAGCTTATCGATAGCACCGGGCTTTAGCCTGATATAAAGCCGGAACTGCTCGGAGCTTCCTTCGCCAGGTTCCTGTCCGGCGATCTCTTCGAGCGAGTCGATCAGATCCATGACAACTCCCAGCGGCCGCCCCTTGGCATCGGTCATTCTCGTATACAAGAGAGCATTGGTTACAGCCGCAAATGTCGACCGTCTCGAGATCGGCATCGTCTCAAAACGCTCGCGGGGTGTAATGGTGCGGCCCTCACCCATGACTTTCGCGTTCGACCAGTTATCAAAGAGCTGCCGGGGCCGCTCCTTCATCTGCCCGTACTGCGTCGCCCGCTGCTGCCCGACCAGGTTGTAAGCAGATCCGCCGAGGGAAACCAAACCGATGACCACCATCGCGATCCTTAGAGATAGTTGATTAGACATTCTTGTTCACCTGAATACTTTGCCGCCGAAAGGTGTTCGCTATGGCGACGAATTCTAACAAATAGCGGACCGGACGCTTACGCAGCGGCCTAAGGTTTGTCCTTGTGCTCGATAAAGTGAATAAATTTCTTCCCGCCGCTTTCGAAGGTATGAATAACAGCCGAAAACTCCTTACCCGCCTGCCTCCCTACCTCTTTAGCCCCGTGGCCGATCGTCTTACCTGTATTGACCACGGCGTGCTCCGAAACGTCAAATATCTCACGAGCCTCGTTAGCGACGGCAACGCCGACCTTTTTCCCATTCTTCTCCACATAATGCACCGTCGCTTCCGTAACTTTTACGGCTCCGCTGCCAAACCAGTGAAGGCCCTTGATAGTATCTTCCCCGGCTATGGTCACAGCCCGCACAACGACATGAGCTCCGACGTGTGCGGCACGATCTGTCCAAACCGCCGCCGACTTGATGCCGTGCGTTGTGGTCTTTTTCGTCCACTTAAATGCTTTAACGACGCCATCTTTTGACTTGACGTAGATCATTTTCGCCTCGGCGTCTATCTTTTCGACGGTGCCGACAAAGGCGTCTGGGGCATTGGTTGACTGGGCTCTGACCGGCGAGGTGCCGATGAACGCTAATACGGCCATCAACGCGATGGTGCATGCTAAAGCTTGAAATTTCATAACAATTACTCCCTTTTTCGGCTAAATAGCCTCAATTTCTACTTAAAGATGTCACCCCGCTTCAGGTCCGAGTACGGATTACCACGCAGCCATGCGGGCATCGAATTCGCCTGTGCGATTCGATATCCCAGAATTCCCATCATGTCAGCGACGGTCTTGGCGCCGGGCCAATACCAGTTTGCGTAAACATCATCTGACGGCTGGTGATACTTGGTCTCCTCAAACTCGTTGAAGCGTTTGACGAAACCCTGCTTTGTAGATTCCGGAGAGCCAACGAGCATAAGTGCAGGAACCCCTCGCGTAACGAACGGATAGTGGTCCGAGCGGCCGAAAACACCCTGCTCGGGTATCGGATCGTCCATCGGGGTTATCTTGTATGAACGTGCCACATCGTGGAACATCTGGCCGAGCGTGGAATATTCTGCACCGAATGCAACCATATTCTTGATCGGCCCCATTATCTCTGTCCCAATACCGTCAAGGTTTAGATTTGCGGCGATCTTGGTTATGTCCCATTTGGGATTCTGCGCAAAGTGGTAGCCACCCAGAAGGCCATATTCTTCAGACGTAGTAGAGACAAAGATCAGCGAGCGCCTTGGTTTGCCCCTCATCTTAGAGAACGCCTCGGCAACCGCCAGCATCTCGCCATTGCCGATGGCGTTGTCCGCAGCGGCATTGTAGATCTTGCCGTTGAGCAGCCCAAATCCATCATAATGAGCGGTAAATACAACTGCTTCGCTCTTGAGAATTGGGTCGGATCCTTCGAGATACCCGACCACATTCTTAGAGTTCGCTTGGGTCTGCTTTGCCTTCAGGTTGATCTTTATTGTCGGCTTGAGATCCATCGGCAGAAACTCAAGATCCGACGCGTCATCCATCGCCTCGGCCATAGTCATCCCGGATCCGGCAAATAGCTTGGCTCCCGCCGCTTCGCCGAGAAACATAAGAGGCAGAGGAAACCTCTCTCTTGCTTTATCGATAGTCGAAATGTTTCGTCGCGCGGTCTGATCAACGATAAAATCGTGCTTGTACAATTCGCGGCCGTTACCAACCAAAAGAACCCCGACGGCTCCGCGCTGAATAAGAAGCGGGATCGCAGAGGTCTTGTCTGTGATCTCCTTCCATTGTTCGGCCGTGTACTTTAGCGGCGGCCCGTCGATCAGCACCGCGATCTTCCCCTTTAGATCAGCGTCCTTAAGGTCATTTCGGCCGAGTTCATCAGAGACCATTCCGTGACCGACAAAGACCAGCTTGCCCTCACCCTTCATGTCGGCTAGAAGCAATCCGGCACTCCAATCCTTTCCGTAGTTAAGCTTTTCACCATCTAGCAAGACCTCGGTCTCGTCCGTAAAAGCAGTCTCTACAAGAGGCAAAGATTGGAGATATGTCCCATTGTCACCAAGGGGCTTGAGGCCAATCGCCCTCATTTGATCCGCGATCCAGCTCGCAGCCATATCGCCGCCGCGCTGGAGCGTGCCCCGGCCTTCGAACCTGTCATCTGACAGCTCACGCGTAATGCGCTCGATGGTTCTAAGCTTGATCGCTTTGGTTAGATCCTTTTCATTCTTAGATAGGCCGCTTTGGGCAGGAATGTTTACAACAAAAACAGTCAGTAGGGCCAAGCCAAGAACTGAGCGTTTTATGAGGTTCGACCGAAAAGAACTTACATTCATATTGCTTCTTATACTGATGGGATTCTACTTCTCCACTTTGGTCACAAGACAACCTACGAAACTCGGCCCGATAGGTTAAAACTCTGTTACTTTGTCTACAATTAGCTGCCACGACGCCTCTCCGGGCTTGAGTTTGTAATGGATCTGACGGGTCTTCCCGGTCTTCTTCGCATCCGCTGAAGCACCTTCATATACCGGGAATCTCCGTACAAGCGAGTTCTCAACGACCGCAAATTCATCGCCGCCCTTGAACCCGACGAGGTCTTTTGAGCTCGGATCATAAGCCGGGATATTTATCTCACTCAACGATTTCTTTTTGTTCGCCGAGTATGCGATCAACCTCGTCTTATTGTTATTTCCGGTTTCGCGAGTGTAGATATAGACCTCAGGCGATTGATCGACATTGAGATCGCTGATCTCAGCACCGTAGACCTCACCGCTGACGGATTTGGTTTGGACCTCATTCGAAACTTCGAGGCCCGACGGTGTTATTCTGACGGTATTGCCTGCTGCCAAATTAGGGCTTTCGACGACAAACTTGATGCCGTGAAGTTCCATGGTCTTGGAAAAAGACTTCGTCGCAATCGAAGCGTTCACGTTTGTCGTACTCGACGAATTCACCATGCGGTTAGCGTTGATCTGCGCGGTGTTAGCTGTATTCGTGGGGCTATTCGCGGGAACCGTCGAACCACATCCGGCCAAGAACGATCCGATTGAGAAGACAGCACCTATTTTTGAGTACTTTTTCATCATTTTGTTGAATTGTGCGGAGGTCGTCCCCACACTGGCCGATAGATAGTGCGATCTCTGGAGCGTCTAGGATCGGTCCAACAACTCCTCGCTGGTCTTTGAGCCAACGCCGCGAAGCAACCAAAGTGCGTACAGAAAATTTGGCAAAACGAACAGGATCGGCAGCATAAACGAAATCACGGTTGGCTCAGCGGTTTCTGACGGTGTTGCATTGTGTCCATTCCGCGAGCTAACCGTGAAAATACCAAAATCCCACAGCCAGTGAACGATCATTGCCGGTATTATGGAGCCTGTTCGGATAAGAATTGCGATGAACAAAAGACCTGACATTCCGGCCGCAACGGCCTGCACAGCAGCCGAGCCCCACTCGCCCGTGGTAACCCCATTGAGCACATGTACGGCGCCAAATATGATGGACGTGATCGTGATCGCTCCAATGGGCCGTAGTGCCGATCGGGCACCACTAAACAAGATGCCTCGGAACGCAAGTTCCTCGGAGATGCCAACGAGCAGCGTATTTATCCCCACAAAAATAATTGCCTGGAGCGGAGGATAACCCAGCAATAATCCAAGCGAAAAGAAGCCCAAAATAAATAGACTAGGAAGCCAGAGGATCAACAGGCTTTTTGTACTTCGGATGGGAGTAAGACCCGAATCGGAACGCCACCCGAAGATGCCAACTGCTCCGACCAAAAACACAAAACCAATGATCAAGCTGATCGAGATCCGGCCGCTAACCATCTCAGACTGGCTCATGGTTCCGTCGCCTATCTCGAGCTTTGCCCCGAGCAATATTATCGCTAGATAAATAACTAGTACGACGAGAGAGATAACAAACCGTCTATTCATAAGGTCCTCTACTTCCAGAAATTTAAGGTGAGGGCCCGGGCATTATGCCCGGGCTACACTTAGGTCACTTACAGTTATTTGCGCTGCTGCGAATAATGGATCCTACCTTGCCATTCCTGACCGCAACTTGAACGCATTGTGCCGTGTCATCGTTCTTCCAGTATGTATAACTCGTCGAGCCAGCCCGTCGGCTCTTGACGTTGCGGAATCCACGAGACTGCATTTCAGTTTCGGCACCTGCGGCTCTCGCACCGACGAGATCTCGTAAGTCAACCTGTGAAGATCCACCTGTTGAAGACCCGCTGCCCGAGGTGCAGTCCGCCTCCGGACCGGAAATGATCGAATTATATCGGCCGTCGACCGTGGCAACGGTCAAACAAGTCCTGCTCGACGCCTTCCACCAATTTGAGTAAATTGTGCCGTCTTGTTTGACCGTTTTCACAGACTTAAATCCGCGGCTCTTTAGTACCGATTCCCCGCTGGAAGCACGAACTCCCACCAAGTCCTCGAACTGTTCCGATCCCCCTCCGGAGGTCGAATCTGAACCGCCGCCCTTCTCACAGTCCGGAACGGGAGCCGTAACGATCGAATTGTACCGGCCCTCAACCGTTGCGACGGTAACGCAGGTTCGCGAGGAAGCCTTCCACCAGTTAGACCATTTCCGATCTTCACCTTCGGTCGTCTTCACAAATTTATAGCCCAAACGCTGAAGCGTTGATTCCCCGCTCGATGCGCGGGCTCCGACAACACTTCTAAGTTCGTTCGGGGTGTCTTGGGCCTGCACACTGCCGATGCCAAAAAGAATGGCGGTAAACAATAGTAAAAATCGTAGTTTCATAATATTCTCCTAAAAAGTCTGTGTTTTTTTGACGCAAGAGCGGTCAAAAACGGCGGCTATTAACGACCAGTGATCGGAAATAGCCGCCCATGAATCCTAGCGGGAATACCGCAGAGATCCGCAGTTCGTGACGACCTCCCGCTATTCGAGAAGGGACTTCCAGTCCGTTCCGTCGAACCAATAATCTCTCTGTTTCTCAAGCCAGCCGTTCCGCTCGTAATATCGGATCCACGTGTTCAGGTAGTTGAGGAAATCGACATCGCCCTTGCGGATGGCCAACGCTTCGTCCAACTCACCTAGCGGTTTGCTGAACGGACGATATATCTTGCCGTTCGAGTGTTTAACCGCGAACTCTGGACCCGGCTTTGAGGCTATCGCGGCCGATATTGTTCCGTTTGCTACGGCTTCTATCATCGATGCTTCGTCATCAAACAGCTGAGTTTTCGCCTTCGGAAATTCTGTCATCGCAAGGAGCCCATAAACTGATCCGGAAATAATGCCAATAGTCACCGAATCATCATCGAAATCCTTCCGCTCATCCTTTCGCACCATCTTGTCGCGGCTGGCTATCAATTCGATCTTTGATGTCGAATACGGATCGGAAAAATTAGCCAGAAGGGCTCGGCTGGGCGTGGGGTACATGCCCGTGATTAAAATGTCATAACGCTTATTCGTCAGATCGGTAAGCAGCGACACATGACCCGCCGGCATGATGTTTAGCTGGACGCCGAGATCAGAGGCTAGCCGCTTTGCCACCTCTACGTTAAAGCCAATAAGGTTCCCATTCTTGTCGTGCATGGCCCATGGGATGAAATTTGCGAGGCCGACATCAAGCCTATTTCGCCGCCGGATGTTCGTTAGGGTATCCTCGTTCGCCAACACCGCAGCGGCTGGTGCGGGCATCTTTGGCAGCGTAGCCTTCCCGGTTCCCTTTCTCTGAGCTTCCACCCCGTTAGCAGCAAGCAGAGCCAAAGCCACGAGGAGAACTAGTCGTTCAATTTTAATTATGCTTTTCATTACATTTATCTCCTGCCCGTTACCTGATGCGAACGTAGCTGTACGCCGTTCCATCGCTCTGACGGGCCATAAATCCATCGCCGTCTCGTTCGACCTCGTACCTTCCCCAAGGCAACCTGATGAAGCCGTTGTCATAACGCCCATTCTCATAACGTCCATTTGAGTTTCTGATCGAGATCACCCCACTAGGCCCGACGGTCAGGTCAGAGTATGCGTTTAGGTTCGGATTCCAACCGCGAAATACACCAACGAGATATGACGGCACATATTCATGACCGCTGTCCCAGTTATCATTATTCGAAGACTCTTCCTCTTCACTTTTCTTCTCGGCATCCTTCTTTCTCTTTGCGGCGATAGCTGCTGCAAGGACTAGCCCACCAAGTACGGCCGTTCCGGCGATCGCAGCCGTTTTGCCCGAACTGCCGCCGTATGAGAATTCAGCCCGGCATCCGTTGTTGACCCAAATACCTCTCCCGTCGTAGCCCCAGTCGTAACCATAGTTGCAACTGGAGAATGAGAGCTTTCGTTCCAGACGAACATTATTTCCGGTGTTAACACGGCAATAATTGTAGTTATTGTTGTTGCTGCCGCAGGTTATATAATTTGACTGTGCGAGTACCGGCATGACCCCAAATGAGGTAAGCATGACGACCGACGCCAACTTCAGTGCAATGACTCTTCTAAGCATTTCCATTTCGATCTCTCCTAATATGTTGGGCGATTACCGGCAGCGAGGATGGCTTCCTATGTCGTTGACAGAATCGTAACGACCGCTGGCGACTGTTACCTGCACGCATTGGTTGCTGTTCGATCTCCACCAGATGGTATAGGTCGTCCCGCCCTGACGCATCGTGTCGACCAGACGAAATCCACGGGATATCAGCCGCGCGTTACCTGTAAGTGTTCCGAGTCCAGCGAGATCGTTGATCTCTGCTGCCGCCCCGTTCCAGTTGCCACCACCACTATTGTTTCCCCAATGACCGCTGTTGTTGTTTCCCCAATTGCCGCCGCCGTACGCCCTCGTTACTTCTATGTAGGACGCCTCATCGTTGAGCCGCAGATTGTACCTT
Organism: Acidobacteria bacterium Ga0077534; assembly: GCA_001464455.1. Classification (GTDB taxonomy): domain Bacteria; phylum Acidobacteriota; class Blastocatellia; order Pyrinomonadales; family Pyrinomonadaceae; genus OLB17. The sequence goes on along the minus strand of LNEI01000025.1, from coordinate 184,722 downwards.
CCTGTACCGTATTCATCACATTTGCCGCTGCCATTTCCGCTGCCTTCGCCCTCGCAGAACCGCACTTTATATCCGTTGAGAACTAAGACAGAGGACGCCTCGTCATTTCGCAGAGCCCCCAACTGCCCGGCGTTATTTAGGTATCGTCCTACGCCAAACGATTGAGAAGTGCCTCGAAAATTTCGATCGTCATAGACCGTCACGCCGGGTTTACCCAGTCCGGGCACGTTGTTTGGCTTACCACCGCCCCATCCCCAATTGCCATTGTTGCCACTGTTATTATTGTTCCATCCGCCGCTGTTCCAACCGGCGTTGTTGCCAGAAGATGAACTCCGGTTACAATCCTCGGCCGGTCCGCTGATGATGGAGTCGAAAACTCCATTGACCGTTGCGACCGTGATACACATGCGGGTCCCGTTATTCCACCAATTTGCCCACTTGACGTCACCGCCTGTGGTTGTTTTTACAAAGGAATATCCGCGGCTCCTAAGCTGGGAATCACCCGAAGATGCCCTTGCTCCGACCAGGTCTTGAACGTTGTAAGGTGTACCCTGAGCCATGACCCACCCTGAAAAGAAGACAGTCAGGGCCACTATTAATAATTTGTTCTTCATATTCTCAATCTCCATTTCAGCTATTCGTCTAGTTTGAAGCCCACTTGTTATCCGCCGGATTCGCATCCAAAAATATTCCACCGTTAAGCGCCATCGACTTGACGGCCTTGGACTGGCCGATTCGTACTTTTGCTTCCTTCATGTTCATTCGCCAGATATCCGGCCCCAGACGGATCGTCTCGGTCGAACCGTCGTTGAAAGTCACGACAAGATCAGCCGGAGCGGGAAATCCTCCGATGTTCTTAATGGTCACCATCGTGCTGCCGTTCTCAGCCTTAACGTGGGTGATAGCGTGGTCTATATAGCCGTTCGAAAAGAACCATGCGTTCCAGAACCAATTAAGGTCTCTGCCGGTATGCGTGTTGAACGAAAAGAACATATCCCACGGAATCGGATGCTTGCCGTTCCAGTCGTTCATGAAGCCATGCAATCCTTTTCGAAAATCGGCATCTCCTAATAGTTCTTTCAGTGCTAGGTACCCGAGAGCAGCTTTGCCGTACTTGTTGTCTCCGTATGCCGGCACGAGCCCAGAAAATGCGTGTTCAGGCGTCATTATCGGCAGATCAGTTGCAGAATCGGTACCAGTGATCCAGCCGTTGACCCGGTATTTAATGAAGAGTGGATCAGCAAATTCCTTGCCAAATCGTTTCACGTTAAACCCGTATTCGAATGCAGTCGTCCATCCTTCCTCCATAAATGAATAGCGACGCTCGTTAATTCCCATGTAAAACGGAAAATAGGTATGCAGAATCTCGTGCGCAGCAATGAAATGCTGCATCTTTGGTTCCTCCTGAGAACTATCATTTGCCATCATCGGAGCCTCCATATCGGCAGTTCCGCGGAAGATGGTCATTTTAGGGTAAGGATAGGGAATTCCCGGCCAATCGTTCGAGGCATAGTCAAGAGCGGACTTGATATAGGTCACCATATTGGCGAAATTCTTCGACGGCTCGTCGTATGCGGCCTGAGTACTGGCTCGTCGACCAGTTTTCTTATCAACAATGAGGCTGCTCGCGTCCCAGATGTAGTGGTCGCTGAGTCCGTAGACGACGTCTGAAACGTTCTCTGATCTCCACTTCCAAGTCACGGTCGGCGTTTGAGCCGTTACCGTTCCAGCCTTTACTTCGGCAAGCGACGCGACGTTAATGACCTCATCGGATGTAAACGAACGTTTGAGTCGATCAGCATGCCTTGGCTGCAAAACTTCGTCAACATTAGTCAGGTTTCCCGTTCCCCAAACAATGAAATTCTTCGGCACCGTGACCTCTACGTTGTAGTCGTTGAAATCGCCAAAAAACTCGTGGCCACCCAGCAAATGCTGGTCAGCATCCCATCCGTCAACATTGCTCAGAACGGCGACGCGCGGATAGAAGTAGGCTATGTAAAAGGTTGTGGAATCGATCGCACCGTCGCGATCGGGACTTTCTGCAAGTTCGTAGTGCCACTTGAATGACAACGTCGTCGTACCACCGGGCGGAATCGGCTTCTCGAGACTGATGGCGTTAAGCGACAATCCTTTAATGTCGACCAGCGGTTTCCATGGACGTCTCACGCCATTTTCTGTGAATTCGGCAATCACAACGTCCGCAGTAAGTTGTTTTGTGTCGACGTTCTTTTCACGAGCAGATTCCGGTGCGTGGGCGTTCATTTCGAGTCTCAAAATGAGTCGATCAAGCGGAGCTGGGCTGTTGTTCTTGTACACGATTTCTTGTGAACCAAAGACACTTTTACTCGGCGGATTTACGGAGAGCTTGATATTGTGAATCGATTTGTTCTGGAAGTACTTCGGGCTTGGCTTGCCGTCCATTGAACGTAGGCCGGCCTTATAGGCAGCCTTAACATTTCGCGGCATGTAGAGATCCTGTGAGTATGTGTTGATCGACCATAAAAGGACCAACAGGCCTAATAAGTATTTGACTTTCATGATTCACCTAAACCCAAAGCGCAAAGTACCTTCCGTGGCCTAAACGAAAACCACGTTCAGGCGCAAAGCTTCCACAAGATTTTTGAGGATATAGACGAATTGAATGCGTCTTGGAGGGGTGCCTCGTAATATCCGAGAGCGAATGCGTTCAATTTCTGTTCAATATCGAGCCAATTTGGGAACTGATCCCATCAATGACCGAAAGCAAGTGAGTTGGAAATAGAAAACCTACTTGCTTCTTCTGCTTATATTGAAGAGAGTAAGCGAAAGAAAATGGGTGTGGAATACGAAGCTCTACTGAAACTCATACGTAATACTACTTATTTTCAAGCGAGTAAGTTGATCTCATGCTTATGCTGAATAGCAAATTTGAAGAGCGCGTTCGGACCATTTAGATTGAGTTTGGTACAGATATTGTAGCGGTGGGTCTCTACGGTCCTGACTGTAACAAATAGTTCGACGGCGATCTCTCGGCTGGTTTTGGATTCTGTTACAAGCTGCAGCACCTTGCGCTCAGCTTGTGAGAGTGTGCCTATAAGTGGGGTTAGTTCGTTTCGTTTCGTATCTTCCACATTTTCGAGGATAAGATCGTTCAGGGCCGGGCTCAAATAGGTATTTCCTGCCGCAACTTTGTTTATACAACTGCCGATCTCGTTCAAGGCAGAATCCTTCAGAACATACCCTTTGACACCGAGCGACCTAAGTGAACGTAGAATCGAGTTGTCTTTGTGCATTGTCAGAAAAACAACTTTCGCAGGTAAACCGAGGGATTTAAGCTCACGAGCGGTCTCAATGCCGTCCCTGATTGGCATATCGATGTCCAGGATCACGACATCAGGTTGAAGGCTTTTAGTCAGCTTGAGAGCTTCCTCTCCGTTCTCTGCTTCTCCAACCACCCTTAGATTCCTATTTTTTTCAATAATGACGGATAAACCCTGCCTAAATATTGGATGGTCGTCTGCAATGAGTACTGTTATTAGGTTGGCCATAAATTACTTCCAGAGTCTAATCCGTATAGCAGTCCCTTCGGAATCCCTCGATTCAATATTGAACTCGCCACCCAACAATTTCACCCTCTGAATGACACTCTGTACGCCAAAACCGCGAGTTGGTCCGCCTGGGTCGGAAAACTGCTTTGGCGCAAACCCTTTACCATAGTCAACTATGACGATGGAGACTGTATCACCAGCCCGGGTTATCGAAACCCTGCCTTTCGGGCTTTCCGAGTGCTTGATTATGTTGTTCAGGCACTCCTGAACGATCCTGAAAATGCTAAGCTCTGCCTCTTCCGGAAAAAGCCCATCGATATTCTCGACGTTCCGCTCAAATAGCACCCCGGTCGCACTTTCGATCTGTTCTATCATGTTAACGATCGCCTCAGTAAGCCCAAATCTCCTGAGATTCTGCGGCGATAGATTTCTTACGATCGCTCGCGTTTCATCGATAGATTGAGCTGCCGTTTCCGAGATCTGTTTTAAATGCTCTTGAGCTTCGGCGGGGTCGTTGGAAGCTTCAAGGCCAAGTTGTGCCCAGTTCTTTATAATAAGCAGGTTTTGCCCAAGCCCGTCGTGGAGTTCCGTTGCAATGCGCCCGCGTTCACTCTCTTGTGCATTCAGCAATTGCTTGGAAAACTCGACTTCTTTCAAGCGGCGAGATTCGAGCTGACGAATTCTGAACCGATAACCGGCTATCGCTACCAATGACAGAGCGAAAAACGTCGCAACCGTAAATTCAGGGGTCTGTAAAAAATACTTATCTACGACGATAGTGAGGGCGGCCGTGTTCTCACTCATGATGCCGCTTGCGTTTACGGCTCTAACCTGAAAAGTGTAATTTCCTGCCGGCAGATACGGATAGATCGCTGATCGGCGTGTGCCCGCATCCGTCCAGTCGTCGTCCAAGCCATCCAGTTTATAATAGAAGCGTATCTTTTCGGGTTTGGTGAAGCTTAGGCCCGTAAACTGAATCTCAAGGTCCCTTTGCCCCGTCGGTATAGATATTGCATTGGTTGAGTTAAGGTCCGCCGCAACCGGAGGTGATCCTGCATTTTGAGACCGTGAGAATGCACCTTCGATGACAACGCGTGGGAGCCATCGATCCGTGTTCGCGGGGTTGATGATAGCGGTATCCTTTATCATTGGAAACCAAAGCCGCCCGTCCTTCGATCGGATTCCGGCGGGCTGATGTCCCCCACTAGCTTCGCTGCTCTCCATTCCGTCCGCGACGCCATAAACAGATCCAACCACCGAGTTTTTCGTCTTGTCTGCGACGGCATTCAGTTCGTCCCGATGGACAGCAAATACTCCAAGGTTGCCCAAGACCCAAAACTTGTTTTCATCATCCAGGAGTATTCTTGACACAAAATTATCGTTGAGCCCCTGAGCCGTAGTAATGGCATTTATATTCCCGTCACGTAAACGATTTATCCCGCCGCCATAGGTTCCGATCCACATTGTTCCGTCGTTGTCCTCGAGTATTTCGCGAACATAATTGCCTGACAGGCCATTCTCAGGAGTGATGTTTTCAAATTTGCCGTCTTTGAATTTGCTGACCCCGCCAATCGTGCCGATCCATATCGTTTCATCTTTGGTCTGGGTTATGAAATGAACACTATTGCCGGCCAAGCCCTCGTTTGTAGTGAAATGGGTGTACTCCCCATCCTTTAGATGCCAGATACCATCGGCAGTGCCGATCCACAACGTTGCCTGCCTGTCGAAGAATAAAGAGTTGATCCGATGAGGGCCAAATGACCGCTTGAAAGTGACTTTTCTGTCATTCACGGTGTATAGCCCTGCCAGCCCTCCGGCCCATAACACATTATTCAAGTCAAAAGCTAAGGCAGTAATTAGCTCTGGGCCTCCCGAAGGAGGCGAAATATCAACCTTTTCGACTTTGTCGCCCCGTACTTTGAGAAGATTATGTGCGGATAACCACACAGCTCCAGTCGAGTCTTCTGCGATCGCATACCGGCCCCACACATCAAGATCGGTTAGATCCCCCACAAGAGATATCTTTCGTCGGGTCAGTCGTACCAGCCCGTCTGCTTCTGTCGCAAGCCAAATGTTGTTCTCATTGTCAAAAAATATAGCCCGCGAACCTGTGGTCACAAATTCCCCGAGATCATAACTTATTGTCTCGCCGTCCTTAATCTCATGTAGGCGGCTCCCTTCCTGACACCAGAGATCATTTTGTTTGAACGCGGGTGTGCACTCGCTAAGACTAACTCCGTCTTTCGCAGATTTGATCGGCGAAAACTCTCCCTTCTCAAACCACCCCACTGCTGAAGTGGTCTGAATAAGCATTCTTCCGGTTGAGTCGAAATCAATCGCGAGAATATTAGTGGGCAGCAATAATCCTAGCGAGTCAGCCCTCAACAATTGGTCGCCTTCCACCAGAAACGCCCTTCCGTTTGATGTCCAAATGGTGTTATCGGGGCCCTTAGCAAGTTTGAAGCATCTTTGTCTGGAGATAATTTTGACCGACTCGGTTATTATCGAGCCATCTTCCCGAAAGTCCAGCCGCTCTAACCCCGAGTCCGATGCAATATAAAACCTTCCATTATCATCCTCAATAAACTCCCATACGGTCGTCCGCTTGAACCCAGGCTCTGATTTATGTTCAATAAATTTTCCGTTGAGGAGCGTATAGATCTCGCCCGTCTCCGTACCAACCCATAGCCTCTTCCAACGATCTTCATAAAGCGACAGTACACGGTTACTGGCCAAACCCGTGGCGTTCGTGGTGTCGAAAATAGTAAATTTGACCCCATCAAATCTGGCCAGCCCCCCAAACGTACCAAGCCAAAGATACCCATCAGCCGTCTGCAAGATAGAGGTTACTGTGTTCTGAGGCAGCCCCTCTTCAGTAGTCCATTTTTTTATCAGAAACGGGAGGGTTGCGGAATCCTTTTCTTTAGCAAAGATGATGGAACCGAATATCGGTAAAGAGCACAAAATGAGGATGGCTATTCGATAGAGTTTCGTCCTATCGGCAGAAGAGAACACGAATGCAGGATTGGTTTGCAAAACACTTGATTATTGCTTGGAAAGTTCCTGAATACAAGACCTCAACTTAGCAGATTTTCATAGCGATTCTAGAACTGAGTTTCGTCAACATGAACGAACCCGAAAATCCTACGCGGTGCCAGCGCGTAGGCGTTAAATAGTCAATCTTTTTGGAAAAGGTTATAATTCCGGTCAACCAGAGATTGGCAACCCGCTCACACATGGCAAAATCGACGGAATTGAATTCGGAGATATTCGAGCATCTTCTCGCACTTTTATCGCCTGACAGGGATGAGGCGGGGCGTGTTTATGAGCAGCTTCATAGTGGTTTGATAAGGTTTTTTTACTACCGCGGCTGTTCTGAAGCGGAAGCCCTGGCAGACGAGACGATCAACCGCGTGGCGAGCAAGCTTGAACTCTACGATCCAGTTCGTGCTCCACGGATCTCCTCGTATTTTTATGGATTCGCGTCGAAGGTCCTGCTCGAGCATCGACGGGAACAAAACCGTCTCATCCAGCTCGATGAAGAGGCCATAATTACGGCGGAGGAGGCCTCTACTGACGGCAGTTCAGACCGAGTCGACTGTTTACGCGAATGTCTATCAGCGCAGGGACGTTCGGAGTTGAAATTGATCGTGGAATATTATGGAGACTTTAGTGCGGATCGGAAGGAGGCTCGCCGGGTGATAGCTGCAAACGCCGGTCTCTCGCCGGGAGCTTTGCACACAAAAGTGTTTCGAATAAAGGTTGGCTTACGGGATTGCGTTGAAAAATGTTTATCAGGCCGTAAGATTTAGGGTATTAATCGCAATAAAAGTAGGAGCTAGGATTTGCAGGTTGATGCAGAAAACAGAACTTTAAGGAATTACCTTCTAGAAACCCTCCCCGAGAGGGATTTGGAAGAGATAGACCTGCGAATTATCGAAGACGAAGATTTCTCTCATCGCCTCGCTCTCGCAGAAGAAGAACTCGTCGAAGATTTTCTTGACAACAGGCTTTCCGCCGATGAGGTGGCGGCGTTTCAGGCTCATTTTCTGTCTTCACCCGCAAGGAAGCAGTTGATCACTGAGATAGTGTCGTTTCGAGACCTCGCTAGATCGGAAGCGAGAAACACAACGGAGAGCGGCACAGCGACGGAGGTGCAGCCAGCTAAAAAGCAAAGTTGGTTTTTTCGTCCGATGGTTCTGATCCCTGCGTTCGGCGTAGTGATCTTGGGCGGATTTCTCGTTTGGCAGTTTATCGCCGTTGGCAGCCTGACACCTTTAGAAAAGGAGTTCGCAACCCTGAACGAACGCGAACTTACGGATATCTCGAGTTTTCCACCCAATACTACTGTAAACCTCGTCGGCGGGACCCTGAGAGATGGGGGCGGCACGCTGAAGCGAAAGATCACAGATCTTTCGGACCCAGCTCTGATCCGAATCGGCCTTGCCCCAGGCGAAAAAACCGAGAAAGGTTTTGCTCTTCAGGTTGTCAGGGGAACAAATGTAATTTTCAGGCTAAACAACCTCCGGTCTTATCAAAACGCAAACGGCAACGAAGTTCGCGTCCTGCTACCTCGATCAATCTTCTCGACCGGCCAGTTCCAAATACGACTCGAGAATAGGTCCACTGGCACCACAACCAACTATCCGCTTGTAATCGAATAGTCGTCGAGAATGGGCGGTTCTCTGCGACCGGCCATAATTCACCTCTACTTCACTGCCCTAAACACTCGAAAAAGATAGAATCCGAGCAGTAGAAACATAATGGCCCCGACAATAGTCGAGTGCCGTGCATATCTGGTTGATATCTGCGGGACTCTGTCGTAGTCGCCATGCATGGTGAAAGCGGCCCAGTAAAACGGGGATCGGTATCTAGGATCGTTGTAGAGTTTTATCTGCGCCTGACGGAGTGCGGCCGAGACAGTCAGGCCTTCTTCGGCCATGCCGCGATAAAACTCGGTCATAAGTTCCTTTGTCGCCGCGTCATCGACCTTCCAAAGGCTCGATACAACCGTCTTCGATCCCGCCTGAAGAAAAGCATTGGTCAAGCTCATCAACCCCTCGCCCCGCACGTCTTTTCCGATACCCGTATCGCAAGCACTCAGCACCACCAGATCCGAGTTAAGGTTCATCCCATAAACATCCTGCAGCCGAATAAGCCCGCCATCATTCCGCTTGCCTTCCCGGTCATACAACGACAACAATATCCCCGACAACTCCGGCCACTCCTCATCAATCACCCCATGCGTTGCAAAATGAAGCATCCGATAATCCCCCAAATCCGCACTCAACACCGTTGTCCGATTCGCATCAAACCCCGACTTTATCGAAATACTAAAACCACCAACCGCCCGGGCGATCGTGATGGCTTCCTCATTTGAAGATTCAAGCCGCGGGAGTTTGTCGAGGGATTGGGCGGAACGAAAAGTGCCTGGAATACCTGCAAAATTCAACGAATCCATTTTGATTCCGGTCAGTCGAGTATCGTTATTGGAGAATACCGGATCAGAGAAGACGAGCAGATCGCTACCTGCCTGCCGTTCACTCTGATTCTCCAGTCGAATCAATTGCAAAACCGAGGCTGAAGGTGAATAAAGGACCTCGTTGGTAGAAATTATTGGCTCATCACTAGTGTCACCCGGCCAAGGCAACGCTCCCAGCGGGAAAAACTGAAGATCCCCTTGCGCACTGAGCACAATTCGTTTGCCCTTCAATTTGTCAGCAACCTGTCCGAAGAGATCGCGACTTAGTCGCTTGGCTACTCTTTTGTATTCCGTATCAAGATCGGCTGTGCGAGATCGGTATTCCTCAATGGTTTCGTTGGCATTCGCCTTGTTCTCTGCAAGGACAACCCGTAGCCGTTCGATCAAGGGTATAACCTGCGTTCGGCCCGGAGTGACATAACTCTCGATCGACTCGGGGCTCACTAACCATAAGTAACCGGATTTCTCCCCTAACACGAAGCTCATAAAAACCAGGTCGCTTGCCAGACCATTGCTTTTCCAGGTCTGCACATTAAAATGGGAGGCGGTTCGGGAGGCAGTGTATACTGGTAACATCTCTGCCAGTCGGAACCGTATCTTTTCCAGATCATCAGATAGTTGATTGAGTTCTCTGCGAACTGTAAGAGATTGTTCTACATTTCCGTCCTTCAAGGCGTGAGTCAACTCGTCGGCTTTGGAGCTAACGGTTAGGCTTAAATTTATCTCCCGCTCGAAGAGCTCACCCGGTTCGCCCTGCAGTTCCGGTTCCGCAGCCATAATCGCGGAGCGCAGAAAACGGGCTTTCGCACCTTCTGACAAATTGAAGGCCTCGATCATTTTGGATTCGTTCTTATTAGACGAATAGTCGCTCATTAGCCGATCTATCGCTCTTTCATACCGTTCTTGAATTGTGGAAAAGAACGATGTGCTCAAGGCGGCACTGCGAAACTCATTAGCCGAAGATTCACCGAGTCTGATGGATTCAATATACCGCTTCAGAGCCTGATCTTTATTCCCGTCAATTTCGTCCAACAGCCCGAGACGAAAGACCGCCTCGCCGATCAAATGCCCGTCTTCAAACTGCTGAGCCTTCTCGAGGCCGATCTGGTAGTGGACCCTCGCGTTCCCCACATCGCCCATTTTCTCGTACACCCTGCCTAATGAAAGCTCGATCTCTGGAAACTCTACATTAAGCTCCGTGTAAGCTCTCCGAACGTCTTTCAACCTAGTGAGCGACTCGTTGAACAGCCCGTCGTCGGCAGCCGCCTCCGCAAGCATCTGGTCGATCGCGGGAATATGAAGCCGGCTACCGAGCGCGATCGCGTCCCGCCTTGCTTGGAATAACATTTCCGCGGCGGCAGCCCGATCGCCAGTCCGATACTTCATCCTCGCGAAACTCGGCAGTGTTGCCATCTTTCCAAGCGGGAAATTCGCTTTGGAATAAAAGGTATAGGCTCGCTCATAATTCACCTCCGCCAGTTCGAAAACCTTCATTTCCTCGAAGACGGCCGCTATATTTGCATACAGCTTTCCCTTCTCTATCCATTCAAAATCATTCGGATACAAATGCTCGGCTTCAAGGTAGTATTTCAGAGCCAAGGATTTCCGACCGCCTAGCAAGGCGACGTACCCACACCCGAATAAGGCGAGAGCTTTCTCCCGTACCAAACCTGCAGACTGTGCTGAATTGACCGCTTTTCGGAGAATAGCCATGGCTTCCCTTGGCCTTCCTTGTCGAGCGTGACCAAAGCCTATCGTCCAGTTCAGGACGATCTGGAACCTAACATCACTGGTGGATTCGGAAAACGCCGAGGCCTCCGCAAAGGACCGCATACTTTTGTCTAGATCACCCGTATAAAACTCAAGCATCCCCTCAGCGAATAACGCGTAAGCTAGTGCTTTCGCGTCGCCAGACAGTCTCGCTTGCTCAAGGGCGGACGACGACAGCTCGACAGCTTGAGGTCGCTTTCCCTCTTCACGGTTTAGCCCCGCTAGAAGCGAATTCGATATTGCAAGCCCCGCAGAGTTTCCACTGCCCTTATCCAATTCGATAGAACGTGTAAGTGCTTTTACGGCTTTTCCGTTTTCCGACAGTAACAAAAGAACTTTTGTAGCCTCACGGAGGCAATCCGCAGCCCGCTTAGGGTCGCCCAGAGTGATCCACGCCTCTGACGCTCTAAGGAACTCGCTCGCCGCTGACTCGTAACTACTTCGAGACCAAACGGAAAGGAAACGGTTTGCGGAGACTTCAGCATCTTCTGCCGAAACTTGAACTGGGGGAGCGCTGCCGAAAAGCCCACATACGCTCAGCATGAAAATCGTTAGAGCAGCCCCAAATCGTTGTAGACTATTGTTATGAGCCTTCATCTAATGACCTGTTTTCACGGTCGTCGCCATAGGCCTCAGGAAGTTCCGATAGCCCGGAAACATCCCAAAAAGTTTGGATGTTCTTCCACTCCATGATGCTCTGGATCATCTGTCCTGTACTGCCGAACATTCGGGTTGCGGCGTTGTCCGGTATTTTGTTTGTTAGCCCCCTATCAAGAGCCGGATTGATCGGTGTTTTCTCTGATGGGTTGATGGGTGACCTATCGAGTACCGGGTTTAGCGGCGTTCTGTCTACACGTGGATTAATGTCAGTCTTGACGACTATCTTGCCGCCAGAATCTATCGAGACCCCTTTACTGACCTTAGGATCAACTTCGGTACGGGTGTTGACCGCTAGTCCGTCTTTATCGATCTTGGGGTTGATTTCTGTTTTGGTAAGGCCCTTACCAACAGCTCCGACTGACGCCATCTCTCCAAAATTCTGGTTGTAGTAAACGGCGCCAGAATCTACGAATCTATCCTCAAACTCGACCGACGGCCTCAGCGTAACTTGAGACAAGAATTTCCACAAAAACTGGATCCAACCGTTCTCACCGATCTCCCGGGATAGATCGAGCGTAGCGTACTCCTTTTTTGCCTCGTTAAACGTCGATAGCGACCAGGGGAAAAACAATGCAGCGCCGTTCGAATACTGATACTTGCCGCCACTAAAGCCGTGAACTAGAATAACGCTCCGAACCTGTTCTGCAAGGTTCTTGGCAGCATCCTCAACTTTAATGATCTCGTCAGGCAAGTACTTTGTTTCCGCTCGAATCGAAGCTATCTCTTCACCCAAAAGTTGGCAGAAATCTATAAGATCAATGTTCTGTTCGAATAGATACGATTGGCTCCGCCAGTGAACATAGGTGAGAAGGCGGCGCGTAAACTTGTAAAGGCTCGATTCTGGTTTAACGAAGCATCCGAGTAAAGCTACGGAGAACTCCTTGAGAGCCTCCCGGACGGTATTCTCGGCAAACTTGGTTAGATCCCAGGCGGCAATATCGACGTTTACGCCCCCAAGGGTATGCCGATCCTGATTGAGTATGAAACTCTGAACAATGGTTTTCGCTATATAGTTTGTCTCCATTTCCTTGTCACTGTTCGAAAGACAACCTAGAATCTCAGCGTACGACCATCCGGCTGCGGGAATGCTGCCTTCCGAGGCGATCATTGTTTTTGCAGAACGCCTGAATTGATATGCAACCTCGAGCATGCCCATCAAGCAGCTGTCGAAACCAAGTAGATCAAATTTTTGCCCGAGAATGCCGAGGGGAAGATTTTTATATTGATCCGATGTACTTATTTCTTGGTTCTCTTCCTCTGCCTTTTCTTTTATATATACTTCCCACTCGTCCTCCGTCATCGTAAGCCTGTTGAGAATCATTCGGACATTTCTGAATGTAAGTGAGTTCCCCGAAGTCTCGTCACGAAGAAACCCCTCACGGAAAATCCCGGAAGAGTGCCCGGAGAAAATCAGCGCATATCTTTTCGCCTTTCGTCCGCGCTCTACGATCCCATTTTCTTCATATTCCGCCCGGTTTACACACCAATCGACAAAGTTGGCAATCGATTTTATATTTGCAGAATTCTCGTCACCGTCACCTTCGCAGGTCCGAAGTATGCGATCAAGTTTGCTAGCGTTGTAAAAACAACCGCCTGAATTGACGTCGGAAAAATCGCAGTATAAGGTCGGTACTCCGGAAGCCGCTCCGTCGAAATAAACAAACAAATTCATGTTTGCATCACTCTTGATCGATTGTCGAATCTTCTCGATCGAATATGCCATGTCGATGCTCAAATTGTTTTCACCCGACATGTAGATCATGACGGTCCACTCTTTCAGAGTTGCTTCTGGTCCCTTAGACATACAAAATATCTCCTTAAATAACCAATGAATAAATAACCAATGAATTAGAGCGGGTAAGATAGGATGGAACGACGTTACACCAACTTCGGCTCTGATGTAAATGATTATTTTCGAAAAATCTTACAGGACTTTTTCAGACGATACGGATAGTCGGTAAGTGGGGAATCCTAGTGTCGAAAGTTCTTACGTCGCCCTCGAACTCCAGCGTTTTTCGCGACCTGACTTCTCGTACTTGCATATTTCCGGTTATCTTTTCCGTTATGGGTGAAAATGGGGTCGAAATCTCGATATAAGGGACACAATGGTTTATGAGAATTTTAGTGAGTATTTCCTTTTCGGTAGACGAGTTATCGACATCCGTGGCTATCGTTGAATATAGGTGCAATGGTCTCGGGGGGCGGCTGTTAACCGAAGTGTTGTAAGTTCGAGTCTTACCTGCGGAGCCAATCTTTACAACAACTTAGCGGCAGTCCCCAAGGACTGCCGCTTTCTTTTCCCAATTATTTTTCCTGTTATCGAAAGACTGATCTTTCGACTGTCCGGGGGCACGGACTAAGCTCAGGACCTTCTTAGGTCGGTGAGCGGCCCTGCTGGTGAACCTTGCCGATCACTCTAGCCCGACAAGGTCGATAACAATTGAGCTATCGAAAACCTGAGCATTCTGCGGAGCAAATCGATACCTGCTCGAGCGAACGGACACAATATACGGTTCGCCTACAATCAGATTCCCGAAACTGTATAAGCCAAATGACCCTGTTGTCACCTCGCGCCTATTCAATTGAGAATCCGTTAGGGTCACTCGTGCATTGCGAAGTGCGAGTCCGGACGGCGTTCGCACCTGACCTGATATGGTGAGGGGGCCGGCGCCTATGACATGCGATCCGTTGACAAAGTTTGCAGTGAGTACGGTTCCGAAGCCATCGGTAACCCGCAAATTTGTTGGCAAATTCACGAATTCGAGGGGATAGTTGCCCGCGGGGGTTCCCGGCAAGACATTCCAAGTCATAGTTAGCAACTGACGAGCTCCCGAAGCAAACGAAGTCGGCGAGTTCACCGTGACACCAATGCGCCCGGCCCCGGCATCGTTCGTGTCAAGGATCAACGCGGATCCAGACGGAGGGTCATTTCCCAGTGCTGCGCCAGACATGGTGAAGCGAGTTTGATCGAACGCGATCGAGAAGGCGACTGTCGAAACATCACCTGGTGTTTCCAACTCAAAGGATGCCGAAACCTCGGTAGACCCGCCATTCGACCCGCCGAGTACCCTAACAACCCTAGTCTCAGGGGTAGGAGTCGGGGTGGGCGTCGGTGTTGCGGTTGGAGTCGGTGTCGGTGTCGCTGTCGGCGTCGGCGTCGGAGTTGGCGTCGGCGTCGGTGTCGGTGTCGGTGTCGGTGTCGGTGTCGGTGTCGGCGTCGGCGTTGGCGTTGGCGTCGGGGTTGGCCCGGCGGTAAAGTTCGCCGTCACTGTGATGTTCGACGTTACGTTCGCGTCGGTTCGCGGATTGGCGGAGGATCCGTCGCTCCAGTTCAAGAACAGGAATCCCAGATTGGGTACTGCGGTGACGGCCGTTCCGGTACTGCCATAATTAACCGTCTGCGGCGTCGTTCCCGTTATCGAGCCTCCCGCTGCTGCCGTGTACGTTAGGGTGTAGGTCCTTATTGCGAAGTTCGCGGTGACCGAGATGTTTCCGGTTACGTTCGTATCAGTGCGCGGATTCGCGGTCGAGCCGTCACTCCAGTTGACAAAGTCATAACCAAGACCAGGAGTCGCCGTGACACCGGAACCCGTTCCCCCGTGTGCTACCGTCTGCGACAAAACCCCGGCGATCGTGCCGCCAGGTCCGGCCACATAGGTCAATGTATAGTTTCTAACAAGGAAACTGGCAGTCACCGAAATATTTGCTGTGACATTCGAATCGGTTCGAGGATTTACTGTCGAGCCATCGCTCCAGCTAACAAAATCTGAACCCACGTTTGGGACTGCCGTCACGGCTGTGCCGCTCGCCCCGTGGTTCACGGTTTGAGGCGACGTGCCGGAAATCGAGCCGTTCGCTCCAGCTGTATAAGTCAATGTATATGTTTTGATCGCAAAGTTCGCAGTCACCGTAAGATTAGCTGTAACGCTTGAATCCGTTCTTGGATTCGCGGTGGCGCCATCACTCCAGCTAACAAAGCTAAATCCCACGTTCGGTACTGCCAGTACTGGCGAACCACTGCTTCCATGGTTGACTGTCTGCGGAGATGCTCCGTTTATCGAACCATTAGCACCGGCAATGTACGTCAGCGTGTAGGTCCGGATTGCAAAGTTAGCGGTTACCGAAATGTTAGCTGTCACATTGGTATCCGTTCTCGGGTTTGATGTGGAACCGTCACTCCAATTCACAAAGACGTAGCCGACGTTTGGCACTGCCGTGACGGGAGTTCCATTTCCGCCCGTCGCGACCGTCTGAGGATTGACGCCCGTTATGGTGCCATTTGAACCCGCAATGTAGGTAAGTGTAAAGGAACTCACGCCAAAATTAGCGGTCACGCTGAGATTAGCCGTGACGTTCGTGTCGGTACGTGGGTTTGCGGTCGAGCCGTCACTCCAGTTGATAAAGTTGAAGCCAGCATTGGGCACCGCCGTTACGGTCGACCCGTTGGCTCCGTGATTCACCGTTTGCGGCGAGACGCCAGTCACCGACCCATTGGCTCCAGCCGCGTAGGTTAGCGTGTAGGTGCGAATGACGAAGTTTGCGGTAACCGAGAGGTTAGCGGTTATGTTTGCGTCCGTTCGAGGATTCGCCGTTGAGCCATCGCTCCAATCTAGGAAATTGTAACCAACATTTGGCACGGCCGTTACAGCCGTTCCGCTCGCTCCATGATTGACGGTTTGTGGTGAAACGCCAGTTATCGTACCGTTTGCCCCTGCCGTGTATGTGAGGGTGTAGGTTCGAATAACAAAGTTTGCGGTAACCGTTATGTTCCCGGTGACATTGGTGTCAGTTCGCGGATTTGACGTTGATCCGTCGCTCCAGTTTAGGAAATTGTAGCCGACGTTCGGCACCGCCGTGACTGCCGTACCGTTGTTGCCGTGACTGACCGTTTGCGGTGAAATCCCGGTGATAGATCCATTTGCACCAGCTGTGTAGGCTAACGTGTAATTGTTCAATGCGAAATTGGCGGTTACGGATAGGTTCGCAGTCACGTTGGAATCGGTGCGAGGATTAGCTGTCGAACCGTCGCTCCAATTCACAAAGCTATATCCAATATTCGGGACTGCAGTAACCGCCGTTCCGCTACCGCCATGGCCAACGGTTTGCGGCGAAGTGCCGCTTATAGTCCCGTTTGCACCCGCAGTATACGTCAGTGTGTAGGTATTTAAGGCAAAGTTTGCCCGAACTGTCGCATTCCCGGAGGTCAAGGTTGCTGTCGTACTCAAACCTGCGGCAGCCGCGATCGAAGCGGAACCGATAGACGTCGTCCAGCCAGTAAACGTATATCCGGGATCGGCAACGGCAGTGATCGGAGTCGCTACCCCATGATCTACCGTAGTTGGCGAAACCGCAGGAGCCGTGATCGATCCCCCTGTAGTTGATATAACCGAGAGTTGATAAGTATTAAGCACAAAACTCGCCGTTACCGTTATGTTTGCCGTAACGTTCGTGTCCGTCCGAGGATTCGCGGTCGAACCGTCACTCCACTGAGAGAAACTGTAGCCAGTGTTTGGTACTGCCGAGACTGCAGTTCCGTTCGCTCCGTGATTAACCGTTTGTGGCGAGGCACCCGTTATGTTTCCGTTCGGACCCGCGGTGTAGGTGAGCGTGTACGTGTTGATCGAAAAGTTTGCCTGAATCGTAGCGCTCCCCGAGGTCAGAGTTGCTGTCGTACTTAGACTCGCTGGAGCCGCGATCGACGAGCTTCCCGTGGGTGTTGTCCAACCAGTAAACGTGTATCCTGGATTAGCGGTTGCTGTGATTGGCGTCGCTGCTCCGTGATTCACAGTTACCGGTGAAACGGCCGGAACGGTGATAGTGCCGCCAACCGTCGAAATAACCGAAAGCTGATAGGTATTGAGTGTGAAACTGGCCGTGACCGCGATATTGCCCGTCACGTTGAGCTCCGTACGAGGGTTGGCGGTAGAACCATCGCTCCATTCGGTAAAGCTGTAACCTGCATCTGGAACCGCCGTAACTGCTGTGCCGTTTGCCCCATGGTTCACGGTCTGCGGCGAGGTTCCTGATATTGTTCCGTTTGCGCCGGCCGTGTACGTCAAAGTGTAGGTGTTTATTGCAAAATTAGCCCGAACCGCAGCATTCCCCGACGTCAGAGTCGCTGTTGTACTCAAACTTGCAGGAGCCGCGACCGAAGCACTGCCGGTTGGCACTGTCCAGCCCGTAAATGTGAAGCCGGGATCGGCCAGCGCCGTGATTGGCGTCGCCATGCCGTGGTTAACCGTAACCGGAGACGTGGCCGGAGCAGTGATCGTACCGCCGGTCGTCGAAACTACTGAAAGCTGATAAGTGTTGACGGCAAAATTAGCTGTCACCGACAGATTCGCCTGGACATTGGTGTCCGTACGCGGATTTGCCGTCGAACCATCGCTCCAATTAACAAAACTGTACCCAGAATTCGGAACCGCAGTCACCGCCGCCCCGTTCGTCCCACAATCCACAGTCTGCGGCAAAGGACCCGAAATCGTCCCATTCGCCCCCGCAGCATACATCAATGTATAAGTCCGTATCGCAAACGAAGCCGTTATCGTATGCGGCGTCGTCACATTAGTAAACGTATAACTAGGTACGGCCCCCACAGACCCACCATCCACCACCACATCCGCGATCTCATAACAAGCATTCGGCGTAATAGTAAATGTCTGATTCCCCCCAATCGGCACCGAAACCGTCCCCGGCGCAATCACCCCATTCGCCCCCTGCGTGACGGTGATGGTGTTTGCACTTGCGGTTAAAGTTACCTGACCGTTTATCGGGGTCGTTGTAAGCGAGCCCGCTGCACCGAAAACAAATACACTCTGCAAAGTCAACGGCGAAATATTGCCCGCAGTAGCGCCTGCATCGGTCGTGAACGTGAGATTCATTACGGTTCCGGAACCCGATGCGATAGGGGTAAGACCGAAGGCTGCGACTCGCAACACACCAATTGTTGTAATGTTACAAACAGGGCTTAAGCCTGCTGCGATCGTGCCGACCGTTGAACAACCGAAATTAGGTCCTGAAGGATCTATCACCGCCGGATCGTAAACAACGTCGAATTGAAATGAGTCGACGCCGTCGCCCGTTATGTCGCTGAACGTTATTGGAATTGTAAATGTCGACGGAACCGGCTGAGAAACAGTTGGAGCAGTGACCACAACCGGTGGCACAAGAATATTTGAAAGAGCCTCGCTGCCTGAATACGTCAGATCGGTGAGCGAATTTACCCCTGAATAAGGGAACGCAGCCCCCGAACCCGCCGTAACAATGATTGCGAGTGCTAACGTAAGAATAAGGCGGCCCGCAGACGAAATGTGAAGATACATATCTCCCGACAAGTGCTGTAGTTTGCTAAACATAAATCTAACTCCTGAGAGAGAAAATCGACCGGGACCCGACCCGCTTTTGATGATGGGATTGCGAGCGAGGCCATGGCGGCCTCGCTCGCAGTTGACCGAATGTGTGGCTACTCTTGAGCTATAAGCTCGAGATTGGCCACATTATCGTTGAGAACGACGTTCACCGGTGCGAACCTGAAGCGACGCGACTGTACGCTCACAACATAGGTGCGACCAACGGTAAGTTCGCCGAATTGGAAGTACCCAAAGGTACCGGTTGTTGCGAACACGGTTTCACCCGAATCACTTGTAAGAGTGACTCGTGCGTTCCTCAGCCCGCTTTCGCCTCCAGGAGCCAACACACGCCCGCTAATGGCAACACCACTAGATGAACTTACATTGATTCCACCATCGAAAGTACGGGCAGTAACGGATGCGTCATTGAACATGAATTCCTGGATCGAAAGCGGTGAGCTTGTGCCCATTGCTCCGTTGACAGAGAATTTCAGATTCACATAGACTCCATCGCCATTCGCAGGCAATGCTCCGTAGACACCGACCTTGAGCAAGCCTGGCTCGACGACGTTGTACACCGCAAGCAGGTTTACCCCAAGAGTCCCAGTCAGGTCGGCCGCAACCGCATCCGGTGTGACTACCGCCGGGTCATAGACGATATCGAACTGGTAAGATTCGACATTCGCACCCTTCAGATTGTCGATCCTGAACGGAACAACCACCGAAGAACCCGGTAAGGCGTTAATGGTGCCTACCGTTGCGCGAGGGGCATCCTCACCGATCGCTGGTCTGGCGGTCGCTGAGATCGCATTGCTCCAGTATGGTGCTGTCACGTCACCGACCATGATGGCCGTGTAATTCTCATCGGTGTAATCGAAACCAATAAGACTGTTGTACGTGATGTTCTGGATCATGTCGGTTGCCGGTAATGCGGTACCTACCGTCCCGTTTAAGCTGGAGGCATTGAATCTCCATTTACCTGCGTTGTTAAACGAATTGGAACAGTTGCCGACAACACTCTGAGCGATCAAAGCAGCATCCTGCGCCGTTGGTATTGGCGAACCAGTAACCCTTGCAGCTGTTAATGCAGGACCTGACAAGGTGACCGCACCAACCACATGCTTCGCCACCTCGGTAGCGTCATTAATGAAGACTCCGTTTAGGGAACCGCATACTTGACGCTGCTTGGATGGAGTTACCGTGTAAGAACCGGCACCGAAGTTGACTAACGTGTACTGCGGTGTTGATACAGGAACAGGGAAGACCGTCGTCGTTGATGTCGGCGGTGTGCCAACAGCACTCAGAGTCACTCCCGGCACCTGCTTAGGATCGACACCGTACATAACGTTACCCGATACCGTTCCAGATTCGATCTCAAACGATCCCGCGGTTGAGGAAACGTCGTAGTTTGACTGATTGGGTCCAACTAGGATCGAGTTGATCACGTAGACATTAGGAGCGGGGCCGACGCTGGATGGATCGTTTGTACACGTCAAGCCATCGATATTGGCGCCAGTTTGAACACTGACAACGCAAGGCGACGGTGAGTGCGTGACCCCATCGTAGACAGCGTAACCACTGCCACCTGTTTTGGTAATAAAGGCCTTGGTCACGGTTAGTTTTCCGCCGCCAGTACCTATTGTCGTCAGGTAGGTGATGTTATAGTTCGATGCGGTTCCCGCAGAGAAAACGGCGGAACTCGGCACTATATCGTAGTCGCCAATGGACGCCGTGTTTACCGTTCCAGCACTGGTCAGCGTCACATCAGAGATCGCGTCGCCATTTAAGAGCTGAGTTGGCGAAACGATGCTGAATTGCGTCGTGCCTAATCCAAGCGTCAGGCCGTACACCTTTGTACGATCGTCCGCTCTGATCGTAAGATCAGCCGCACCAACCGTCAGCTTGCCGCCACCGGTGCCTATGGTCGTTAGGTGCGAGATCGTGTAGTTGGACGCTGATCCCAAAGAGAACACCGCACCACTAACATCGATGTCGTAATCACCAACCGCCGCCGCCGCTACGGAACCAGCGCTCGTCAACGTCACAGCTGAAATCGTATCTCCGTTGAACAACTGGGTGGGCGATACGACGCTGAATAAAGTTGTGCCCATTGCTAGCGTCGAACCGTACGTCTTCGTACGATCATTCGCCTTAATGGTTAGAGGCGCCGGGTCAACAACAAGTTCACCACCGCCGCCAGCGACGGTACTTAGATACGTAATCGTGTAGTTAGACGCCGATCCCACACCGAATACTGCGGCACTCGGCACGATATCGTAACTACCAACCGATGCAGTCGCGGCCGCACCGGCGCTTGCCAACGAGACACCAGTGATCGTGTCACCATTGAACAGCTGGGTTGGTCCAACGATACTGAAATCCGTCGTTCCTAGAACCAAAGCCGCGCCGTACGTTTTCGTGCGGTCATCTGCCGTAATGGTCAAAGGAGCCGGTGTCACAGTGAAGGCTTGGTCAACTGGTAGTGCCGCGTTGTAATTGCCATTGCCGCCCTGTGAAGCGCGGATGGTACACGTTCCGATCGCATTTATGTGAACGGAATTCCCAGTAACACTACACACGGTGTTGTCGGGGAAGCTCGCGAAAGTCACCGCTAGCCCTGACGAAGCCGTTGCACTGACGGTGAAATCTGCGTCTCCATATACCTTGTCACCCAACGGGCCGAAGGTGATCGTCTGGTTAGCCGGATCCACCTGATGCGAGTAGTACGGAGAATCACCGCTATTGCTCGCAGTGAAGTCCAGATTTCCCAGATAGTACGCCCGTACCGTGTGGGCCCCACCTGCCAATGCCGAACCCGGCAATGCAGGAGTGGTACAAACGGCCTGACCCGATCCATTGACAGGGATAGCGTTTGCTCCAGAGCAAGCCGGATAAAGCACTCCATCTATCTCAAAATCAACACTTCCGCTGTTGACCGGAACTCCCGGTGGCACCGAGACAACCGAAGCCGTAAACGGAACTGCGTCTCCATAGACCGAAGGATTCGGTGCAGAGCTAACGGTTGTAGCCGTAGTGGTAATAACGACCTCCAATACACCATCAACCGGAGGTGATGTGCACGCGCCGCCAAACAGCGGATCGCCGTTAACAAGTACACCATCGAGGTCAAGGTCTACATCGTCGTTACCGGTTAGGGCTTCGACATGCATCATTACATTGGTTAGCGTGCCAGCACCGATCAGCGTCGCCCCGCTTGCGGTCGTGAAGATCGTTACCCTCACTGTATCCTGACCTGGTAGCTTGGCGGCATATACCTCGAATGTTCCCGAGGAAGCGGTTATTCCAGATCCGGGCTGAGTAAGAATAAACCCCGGATTCCCCGGATCGGGTACCGGCGTTAGTTCTGCCGCGTTGTACTTAATATCGAACTGCACCGACTGAACGCTACCCGGCGTCAGATCAGTTGCGTTAACAGGTATTGCCTTGTCAACCTCAGTTGCCGACGTAAGGTTCGGAATCGACAGAGTCGGACAGAAGTCGATCAGGAATGTTTCCGTATCATCGTCTGCCGTGTGATTGAGGTCACCTGCGTACTCGAAATACGCAGTTGCCGTACCCGGATTTGTGTTGTTAGTGTATCCACCGGTAGGAACATCAAGTGGGCCAATTGCTGGGTCTCCGGGAAGAGTGACCGTATAATCGCAGGGCTCCTGCGCCGTCGCGTTATAGGTTACGCTAGCTGGACACGTGATATTAACCGTTGATGGAGCCTTAGCAATAGTGATCGCAACAGAACCGCTGGCGTTCGTGTAGTTATCACTTGTAGGATCAAACGTCCAATTAGCCGTACCACCCGGGAAGTCTGTGAACGTCGACCCGTAATTGTATGTACCTGCTACGTCACACGTTCCACTTGCCCCATGCGGAAGGCCGTCATACATACCGCTGTAACCAACGATATTACAAGTCGGAGCGATCGGCGTTATTTCGAATGTCTCCGAATCGCTGCTAAGACTAAAGTTATCGTTTGAGAACGATGCACTTGCAGTGACCGTTCCAGCGTTAATGTTGTCTGGGGTGTATGTCACTCCAGTCGGATATTGCGTTACGAACCCGTCGTCTGAACGCGTGTAGTAGGCACTGCAGATGTTGTGCGGACCGCCATTGTAAGCAACAGAGGGAACCGAACAAGTAACAAACGTCTGTGACGTGCCCTGCTCGAAGTCGAACATTCTCACGGTGCTTGGGAACGTTGGACTGTTCGCGTTAACGCCCACGACGAGCCGGTCAACGTAGGCGAGGCTGCCCGGATCGGTTCTGAACAACAGTCCGAAGCTAGTCGCTCCGAGCCGTATGGACATTTCCGGGTAAGCAGTAAGTGCATCCTGCAAGGTACATACAGGGCCTGGAGGAGCCTGAATGGGACAAATGGCATCCCCGGGTGCTCCGGAGAATGCCCATCGGCCTTGATCAGAAAGTGCATTCCATCGTTGCCATTCGCCACTTGCGATGCCCACTGTAGGCAAGAACATTGCCCTTCCCTGGAACCCACCCGATCCGGCTAGTGGGCCGTCAAAGTCAACGTCAAACTGAAGGTAAGGCACCGATCCAGTCTGGAGATAGGTATCGTAGCCCAAGCTAGTAATGTCCGCTACGCGGGTACCCAGATATAGCTGGCTGGCTAACGCAAGTTTAACGCTAGGCGTTGACCCTTGCAGCCGTGCGCTGCCGTCACCGGCAGCCGGATCTTCAGGACCAGCAACGAAATCATCCTGAACCGCAGCTGGAACATTAAGATCGTCATCCCAATTGCCCCATGAACTGTTGCCAGGCTGTACGATAACCGGGGTGGCAGCGACGATTACGAAGTCGCCAGCCGAGACACCGGTGACCGAATTATAGTTAACGGCGTCATCCGGTACAAATGTACCAAACACCGCAGTCGTGCCGGTAATCGGACCCGGAAGTCCAGGCGTTGTGACAACTACCGTCCCTGGAGTCGTACTTGAGCTAACCACAACATTCGGCATGTGCGGATTTCCGTCTTCTGCTGTTGGCGAATTCGTGATCGCAAGGGTCGCGCTAGGTGTCGCCTTGGCGATGGTTACGTTCTGCGTAGCAGAAGTCGCGTTGAAGTTCGCCGTTTCAGCACCGGCTGCTTGAACGACACAGGTTCCTGCTCCACTTGAACTTAGTGTTGCAGAATTACCTGTCTGACTCACAATCGCACAGGGTCCTGACGAAACGCTGAACAGCACCGTAGTGAGATCAGTGTTCGTAGTCGTTGCCGTAACTGGGAAGTTGCCTCCCAAATACGTTGGGGTTGGAGGTGCACCGAAGGTAACGATTGGGTCGGCTTTTAAGATCGTGAAATTGGCTGTTCCGGTGCTGCCTGCGTGATTATCATCACCAAGGTATGTTCCGGTTGCCGTCGCCGTTCCTGCGGCGGTGTTGTTCGTGTACGACACCGCTGCGCTTCCGGTCTCTCCATCTGGAGAGGTTAGATAGCTCGCGGTACATGGCGGTACGATTGGGCCGCCTGTGTATGTGAAAGGCCCTGCTGGACAGTTCACCGTTACACTTGAGCTCGCCTGCTCGAAATTAAACGTTCTGTAGGTGTTTGGCAAAACAGGACTGTCGCCGTTGATACCTATTACCACGTTGTCTACACGCGTGTCGTGACTTGGTTCCACGCGGAACAAAAGGGCTCCAAATGGATCGCCAGGGCTGTTGTCGGGGAGTTTGACCGAGATACGAAGATTCGGGTAGTTCTCGCGTACGAAAGCAACGCTACATCCAGCACCTGAGATGGGGCATGGATTCGCACCGACGAGCCATGGATTGCCCGATACGTGGCCACCGTAAGAGAACTTCAAGTTCCCGGCCAACACATCTCGTGTTACCCACGTGCCGGTTGCGTCCGGATTAGGAACTACAAACTCTACTCGACCTTGCCAATTCGGGGCATCATTTGTGTCAAAGTCGGCGTTGAACTGAAGGCGTGGAGGCATCGTTCCGCTGACGAGGTACGTTTCATATGTAAGTGTCGTGATGTCCTTGAAGCGTACGCCGTTCAAAAGCGTGGTTCCAAGAGTTAGCTTCGATTGTGGGAGCGGAGAGGCCGCTGCCATAATTCTCGCGCTACCAGGGCCCAGTGTTGGAGCTACCGGACTTCCAACAAAATCTTCTAACGATGTGAGGAAACTCTCGGGAGCCACGTCGTCATAGTAGAACCAATTTAGCGTGCTCGGCTGTTCAAGAATTACGTTTGGATCTACGATTGCAAAGTTTCCTGCAGATACCGTAGTCGCGTTGTAGTTTGTACTAGCCGCACAAGCGACTGTCGTCGCATAGGTTCCGACGATCGTGCCGACGCCGCCTGAGTTAATTGACGCCGCGCCGCCGCCGAGGCATGCAACCTGAGCCGTCTGTTCAGAGCCCGTGACAAGACTCGGACTATTTGTGATCCATGCCGTCGGGGCTATTTTGTTGACCACAAATGGGTCGTTTAGAGGTACAAGCCCACTTTCCGCATTGTAATTCGCGCTCGCCGCGCAATTTACGGTTGCGGTGTATGAACCCGCATTGGTACCTGTGCCGCCAGTAGCCAGAGTGGCCGCTCCGCCACCGAGGCAGGAAACGGTTGCCGTTTGCGGCGTGCCATTGTATGTCGCAGGTGTGTTGTCAATCGTAGCCGTTGGTGTTCCCGGGTTGACCGTCAACGTTGCCTCGGTCGTAGTATCTGTACCACAGGAATTCGTAAATACAGCTCGATACTGACGACCGGTGTAAGAAACGGGTGGGTTAACCAGTGTGAGCGTAAGGTTCGTTTCACCGAACATCGCCGTAAACGGTGCCGCTCCTATTTTTTCTTCCCATTGAACTGCTGGGGCTGTTCCGGTGGCCGCTGCCGTAAAGACAGCATTATTATCGTAGGTTACGGTAACGTTGCTTGGATCCGACGTTACTACGGGAATATCGCATCCATTTGTGATAGTGACCGTGGCACCAAGTGCGGAGGTGTCGACGAGGTCTCCGGGATTGCCGCTATCGACTGCCTGAATCACGATTGAATGAGGACCATTGATTGCGGCAGTTGTGCCGGTCAATGTCAAAGTCGACATCTGCGAGGCGGCTCCGCCCGTGAAGCTCAACGTCGCAGGGCTGAACATTGCGGAAACATTGCTGGGCAATATCGCTGCGCTAAGATTTGCAGTAAACGCTCCACTTCCGCCGAGGCTGTTGACGGTGACTATATAAGTCGCAGACCCGCCTGGGACATTAAGCCCCTGGTTGAGCGGGCTGATGCCGATCGACCCGAGGTTTGGCGACATTGTAGCCGCTGGAGCCGTTTGCGAGATTTCTATGCCGAAGAAGCTCTTGACGGAATCAAGGAACGACATTGAGGCCGCGTTGGTGGTGGCGGCGGTGGTGGCGATCAGGGTTATTAGGGTGATCGCGGTTAGTAGTTGGACGTGGGTCCTAAATCTTTTTTTGGCCGGGCTTGGGGGCTTTTGGTGGCCTTTCGCTGGCTTAATTCCGTTTGTTTCGGACATACAAATTTCTCCTTTTCATTTCAAAGTCAGGGGTCAGACGTTGGGTTCTATGTAACCTAGCGGCGCCCGAGCCGGGTGGTAAAACGTTCAATCAGCAATTGATAAAAAGAAACGGAATGTCCTAGGATGGAGTCGTACGGTCGCATCGGCCGAGACATTCCGTTTCGGATCGGTGTACCGCCTCGGCCGGTGATTGCAGTCACCGGCCGAACTATTTCAGTACACCGCAGCTCACTACTGAGCCTTGTCAAATTCGACAGAGTTTCAAGGAGTAAAGATCAACCGGGGGGCGGTTGATCGATCCGCGTGCTAGATTCCGAGCCCTGCTTAATTGGCATATCGAAACCGTTCCACGACGAATCTAAAAAACTACTTTGGTTCTCTGTCTATCTCGTATTGACCAAAAACCGAAAAATCTTACACTTGGCAAAATATTTTCGGCCGTCTAAGTCATTACGAAACCCTATTTGCCGCGGTCCACGTTTTATCGCGTAGGCCCACTAGGCAGATCCTTTCAGTAAACGAGCGGCTGTAGAGCCGCATTCTAGTTGTTCCCTTCTTCTCGTGAGCCCACGCTGGCCGGTGATTGCAGTCATCGGCTAGCGTTGTATTTGAGCCCATTTGTTCCCTAGAAGAGTCGCTCTACCGAAAATCTCCAGAGGTGCATTTACGCACATATCTTTAAGCCACTCCAGTTCCAATTCGAATCCCGGTCGCTGATGGTCTTTTTAATGGATATGGGGCCAAAGTGGCTTGTAGAGGGATCTATTGGGACCCTCCGCAGACTTCGGTTTTATTGCACGTGCCTTATAGTGGAATAATATTTGGGAATAGTCGTCACCCATTTGGGGTACAACAAAAATAAATGTTCTTCCAGTATTCAAAGGTTTTCGACGTGGGGAATATTCATAATCAGGGCGACCAGCTCACTCTGGCGACTAGTATCGGTCTTAGAAAAGATCCGTTTTAGATGGGTACGCGCCGTATTTTCCGAGATCTGCAAAGGAACAGCAGCCTCTTTGAGCGACAAACCTTTTGCAATAAGAAGAGCAAACCTTGCTTCGGCTTGTGTAAGTCGAAAGATATTGATGAGGGTTTCCTCCGACGCACAGGATCTCTGCTCTGGATCGGTCACCAAGATCATCGCCATTGGCTCCTCGGCAAAGATATCAAGCTCGTTTTCGGCAAATGGAACGATCTGTAGTTGAAGTGATCTTAGGCCCGAGCTACGTTCGATCTGCAACAGCCCGCCCAACTCTGCTCCACTGCCGCCCATTATTGGATTAAAGACGCTAAATACGCGGCGGAGCAGCTCGGCAGTTTCCTGCGGATAGTTCGCTCTTAACAGCCCACGCCGGTCAACCTCGATTCCGTCACCAGTTCGCAGCACGACCTCAGCCGCCGCGTTGCTGAAGACGATCTTTCCTTTTTGGTTGATCAGTATTACGCCCTGCTTGATGTGATTCAGCGTCTCGATCATGCGAACGTTCAAGCCGTTTGCCTGATTCAGAACAAGATAGAACTGAAATCCACGCTGCAAGTGCGGAATTAGATGCTTTATCACTAGGCGTTCCTGTTTTGAGAATTGCTTTCGATTGGGCGGCCGCGAGAACGATAGTCCGCCGGTCAGATTGTTGACGTCGCACAGAGTGTGGTACTCATACTCGTAAATGTCCTGTTTTCGGAAGTAATCTCGATAGATCTCCGTGGTTTCAAACACATCGTCATCCATCGTCTGGCTGCGGCTGAAATACTGTCCAGGCCGCATTTTCGCGACGATGTCTCGAAACGGACTCACGTGCTGATAATGTTCGTCGTATTGCTTTACAAGAGCTGGGTCCAGGGTGCCAGCCAGAATTCGAAAGGTGTCCGCATCGGTCATGTAGAGGCTTATGCCCCCAGGACCAGACGATAGCATCGCGGAAATTGCCTTATAGATCCTTAACCAGGATTGAGGTGAGCCGTTCTTGGCATTGTCATAGATCTCACCTATGATGTGGAAGATCTTTCCATCCGAGATAGTTTGCATAGCTTTCGCGTCCTTTAGAAAAGACAGATAGTCCAATTAGGAAAATGTTCCTACGTTTTCCCAGATCGGAACTTTCCGAGCCTGCAAACTGCGGAAGTAGTTCGTCCCGTTACTCTACTGCATTATCGCTCGGCACAACAGTTAACTTTATTGCAATTGCACCATCGTGATGTATGGCATCTGGATCAGAAATCTTACAGACGACATGCGAGGGACCTTCATCCAGTCAATCTTCTTCGAAAAGGTATAAACTCCGCCACCAAAGATTGGCAATCCGCTCACAAATGGCAAAGTCGAGGGACTAAACTCGGAGACCTTGATATGCCCTGTGCTGTCAGTTTGGTGCCACGAACTTCGGTAATCAGAACGGTCCGGTCAGGGCTTCGGCGGCGACGGTAAACGATCGTCTCTGGGCCAATCCGTAGCGGGTTGTCGGAGTCTACAGGAGAATAGGCCGAGTGTCAGACACAGAGAGTCTGGCTGAACAATTAGAGAGGTTCGCCGAGTAATCAGGAAGATTCGACGAGCACGTAGGGACGTTGGTCGAGTGCTCGGGGAAGTTCGCCTAAATCGTGCAATCGTCGCGGCCTTTCAACACTTTGAGAGCCGGGCTGAGGGATGGCTAATGTGCAATGAGTTAGACACTCGCGATTGTTGAAGCCAGAATAGAGCTTGCCGTGGCAGAAAGCGTAAGGACAATCCGTTTGTGGCAGATGATCTACCTGGGCAAAGGTGCGTCCGTCGTTCGTCAGGTCATCCACGCGATCATCAGCATCGCTCTTCGGTTGTTTTTCCGCCGCATCGAGGTCGTTAACGTCGAAGGCGTGCCGCGGGACGGAGCTCTGCTGTTTGTTCTCAATCATCCGAACGGCTTGGTCGACCCCGCTCTCGTCTTCGTCTCGATGCCGCGACGCGTTTCCTTCCTCGCCAAGTCAACGCTATTCGACAACCCTATCGGGGCGTTTTTGCTGCGGACCTTTGAGATACTCCCCGTTTACCGCCGCATCGACGCGGGCGCCAAGTCGGAGAGCAATGCCGTTACTTTCGAAAACTGCTATGAACTGTTGCGGCGCGGTCGCTGCATCGCGATCTTCCCCGAGGGCATCTCGCACGACGAACCGCAGCTGCAGAAGATGAAAACGGGCGCCGCTCGCATCGCTCTCGGCGCAGTTTCTGATCCGTTCGCGTCGACCAGCCTGAAGATAGTCCCGGTCGGCCTTTATTACACGTCCAAGACCTCGTTCAGGAGCGAGGCGTTGATCCGTTACGGCGAAGCATTTGATGTTGAGCCGGTCGAACTCGAGTCTAACGGCGAAGCTCCGCGGGAGGCGGTCCTGCAGCTGACCGCGAAGATAGAAAGGGCCCTCCGCGATGTGACTTTGAATTTTGAGACCGAGACGGACCGCGACACGGTCTTAAAGGCCGAGGCTCTGTTTTCGTCGGTCTTTGAGAATCTCATCTTTAAACAAACTCTGACCCAAACCGTCAAAAGGCTCCAGGATTTGGCGGCAAAGTACGCACTGCTCGAAAAGAACGACCCCCAACGGATGCTCGAGCTGAACGCGAGGGTCACGCGGTACGAGAACGACCTCAAAGCCAGCGGCATCACCGCCGAAAGCTTGTCGGTCCTCCAGCATCCGACGTTGTACGTGTTCCGCTATTTGATACTGCGGGTTCTTTTTTTGATCGTCTTCGCACCTCTGGCGATCGTCGGCGCGATCATTCATTCACCGGCCTATTTGTTCTCAAATCTGCTCGGACGAATTTTCAGAACTCACGACACTGACGTCGCCGGTTCGAGCTCTGCCATTATCGCCTCGCTCGCCCTCATGCCGCTGACCTGGCTGATCGTCGCTTCGATCCTCTGGTTTTACTTCGATCTGCAGGTCGCTCTTATCGCGATACCAGTAACCATCCTATGCGGCTACGTCGCTCTGCGTTCCTCCGAAACGCTGATCGACATGCGCGTCTGGCTCCGGTCAGCCTGGCTCTTATTCCGACAGCGGGCACTGTTTTTCCGCTTGCTAGTACAACGTCAAAGCCTCCAAAAAGAGATCGGAGAGCTCGTCGAAGAGTAATTTGAAACTTCTGGATCTAATCTCGAAGATGCCCGCCGCACTTTCGCACCAATACTTCAAAACGTCCAAGCCGGAGAACCGTCGCCTGTTAAACCGATATCTAAATTATGAGTTAGTTGAAAAAAAAAGATATGTAGGTTACTCTCCACTCTCATAGCAAAGTCAAGGTTTCCTTAGGGATGTCGGGTTTAGTGACGCCATGCACTTTTTGATGGTGGCGTGGTGATCGGTTCCAGGTCTATACCCATGGTTTCCTCAAAATTTGACAGCCGATTTGAAGGCGAGCCGGATGACAAGGATCTGCCGGGTACCGTAAGGTCTTCTCAGATCGTGAGTAGCGCTGAAGATCGGACTCTCACCGTTGATTTTCAGCACCCTGATCGGCTGGTAGGACAGGTGCTCGAAGGTCGTTTTTTCATCGAGGCTAATCTTAAAGAAACCGGTGGTGACGAGGGCGGCATCGGGGTTGTCTATCTCGCTCGCGATACCAAGCTAATGGGCAAGGACGTCGTCGTTAAGATACTTAACGAGACCGCTCTACAGCATCCAGACATCATTCGAAAGTTCGAGCACGAGAAAGAGGCCCTTGTAAGGCTGGATCACCCCGGCATTGTCCGAATACTCGATTCGGGGAAACTCGCCGACGGAAATCCATTCATGGTAATGGACCACATCAAGGGACACTCCCTTCGCAAAGCTTTGCAACTCGCCGGTCGTCTGCCGTTTGAAACTATCGCAAAGATCATTGAAGATGTGACCGATGCTCTGACGGCTGCGCACAACGCGAAGATACTCCATCGTGACATCAAACCGGAGAACATTATGCTGACTCCGATAGACGAGGGAATGTATAGGGTTCGCTTGATCGATTTCGGGATCGCACGCGTCGAAGAGTCCAAGCTCGCTCCCGTCACTGAAATATCCCGGGCTATCGGCTCAATAAACTATATAGCACCAGAACAGCTGATAGGCCGGCTCGACCTTACGCCTGCGGCTGATATCTATTCGTTCGCCATTGTCATATACGAGATGTTGACGGGGGAACTACCTTTTAAGCCCCGGGCATTTGCGGAGATGTACCAGCTCGAGAAAGAAGGCGTTAAAACAATTCCTAGTGCCCTACGTCCCGATATGCCTCGCGAAGCAGAGCGTATTCTGATGCATGCTCTCGATTTTGACAGGGAGAAACGCCCTCAGATAGCACGGACTTTTGGACGATTGCTCGCCCATGAACTTAAAGCCGATGGCACCGAGACAGACAGATTCTTTGCGTCAATAAAGACGGAGTTTTATACGTCACCGACAGCAGCTATGCCGGTACCTGTCATCGAGGAGCAGCCTACCGTTGAACGGCGGGTTGTGACTGGTGACTCCGGTTCTCGTATAAAGCGAGCTTGGATAATTCCCTCGATCATCGTTTTAGCCGTTATCTCTATTGCGGGTTATTTTGCGGTTCAGAATTTCGTTCCGAGTAGCGATACCACCGCCGTGGAGAGCGTCGTGCCTGAAACAATTCCGCAACGGAGTGTCGATTATTATCTGATGATCCAGAAGATGCGGAACGGGAAACCGTTCGAACTTCCGTTCCGCTCATCCGGGCGGGCAAGCGTTGAGCGGGGCTACAAAGTCGCAATGAACTTCGTGCCTCAGATGGCCGGGAATTTTTACGTTTTCAATTTTGGTACAGATGATGGTGGCGTAAACAGATTCAATATCCTTTTCCCTACGCCCCTGCGCAATAACGGCAGATCTTTGATCGAAGGCGGGCAATTGATCGAAACCGGCTCGGCAAACGTCGAGGGAAAGAGAGGGACCGAAACCATGTGGTTGATATGGACCGCGACCGCGAATCCCGATCTCGAGGCGGCGGTTACGGCAGCATTTCAGAACAATGGAGTTTTGCCCGACGAGCAGGCTGCGCAGCTGCAGACTTTTCTCGACAAAACGCGTCCTTCGAATCCTGAGGCGACCGAAGACACGGAGAAGCAACAGACAACGGTCCGAGTTCGGGGTGACGAGATCGTTTACAAATTTAGGATAGATCATCAATAAGATGGCGGTCTACATCCAAATCAGTAGCGAAAGCGAATTGCCATCCGCTCGATCGTTTAATTCTCAACGGAGGTCTCACATGACTGGAAATTTTGTAAAAAGCGTGCTTGCGGTGATCGCTATTGTTGGTTGGCTTGCGATCTCGGCAGTGGCTCAGGATGACGGTGTGCAGACCCGTTCGATAACATCAGACGATTTCAAGGCCAAAAGGCCCGCCGCCCCGCCAAATTCCTCCAGCGGTGCGAAAAGGCGTTCTACGACCTATAAGTTCGTCCGTGTCGAACGAAAACCGCGGCGGACATCTGGAACTGGAGCTCGGCCTTCGACTCCAACACCAAAGGGCCGCGCAGAGGTCGATAAAAAGGTGTCGGAGATCGGACTAACAATGTGGCGCCTGAGGCCGCCTATGACCAGTGAATCCGGCTACTATTTCACCTTTAGGAAAGACAGCGGTTCGACAGAAAACCTTATAGCGGAACGAGTTAGCCCTGCGTCCGGCTTCCGGCTCGGAGACAAGGTGCGATTGGCAATCGAGTCTTCGGTCGAGGGCTATCTTTACGTCGTTGACCGCGAAACTTTTTCGGACGGATCGCTCGGCCCGGCATACGCGATATTTCCTGAAGACTCTGAAGAAAATAACAAGGTCGGGCCGGGACTCTTGTTCGATATACCCTACGCGATGGAATCAAACCCCTGGTTCAATCTCGTTAACCGGCCTGATACCAAGCAGACCTGGAACGGCGAACTATTGACAATAATCATCTCGCCGACTCCGCTTCCCTGGTTTAGATCGGACAAGGAAGGCAAGGTCGAGAACTTAGCGACACTAGAAAAACTCGAAGACGCATCCGAAAGCGACGTTTTTGACCGCATCGACACCGGTGACAAGATCTTTTCGAAAACCGAGGCCGCCGCTTCGTGCGGCGAGGCCACTCGCGGGCTCGAACGTCAGAAACGCGTTGAATCCCCCTGCGGGAGCCGAGCGAAACAGCTGAATCGCGATGAGGCCGAGCCGCAGTCGATATTCCGCGTTAGATCGGACGTCGGCCAGCCATTAGTCGCATTCGTAAGGATCGACGTACGGCGATGATCTTTTAGTCTTTTAATTATTCAATTGGTGGAAATCCATCACAGAAACTGATTGAAATATGAACATCAAATTCTCTTTACTTTTCCCTATTGGCTTCGTCCTTGTCGGCACTTGTTTTGCTCGAGATGCCGGAAATCAAAGGGTAGCCCGTGGACCCGCGGAATGATTCCAGGACTCGTTCGGCACGTCGATATGAGTGGCAAGCTACGCGAGGGTTCGTTTCATTGGCAAACTAAAAAGGAAGAAAAAAGGAACCCCATGTAAGTATTTTATTCGTCAGGTCAATCTACAGTAGAAACAGCCCGACAATGTAGGAGTTGAATCTATGTACGAAATCTGTGACGGAGCACGTTGCTTCGCTGCTATAAGACAGTCATTTTTGATCCTACGGTCATTTCTGGTTGCGGTACTTCTGAGCCTTACCCTATTAATTCCAGTTTTGTCTCAAGACACAGTGACCGGCGGCTTTCAGGGCGACGTTACCGACAACCGTACTGGAACGCCCATTGTAGGTGCTAGGGTTACTATCACAGGCGAACGAACGGGAGTGACATACAACCTTGCCACCGATTCGAAGGGGGTATTTTTTCAAGGGCTGCTTGCTCCGGGCTTTTACCAGATACGGATAGCAGTACCTGGTTTTAGAGAACGGTTGCTTCGGCGTGAAATACGCATCACCGCTACGGGCGAGATTGTGCCGGTTCCTGTCTCGATGGAGCCCGAGACGACCCCTACCGCGGCTCCTACCACTGCAGAAGAACCCGATGATATCCGCGTGGTGATCAACACCACCGATGCCCGCAGGTCAACGTCATCAAAACAGGAGGAAGTCGGATCGATACCGCTGTCGGCGACTGCCAGTTCGCGTACATTCGATGAACTTGCAACCCTGGCTCCAGGTATTGCTCCGGCTCCTCAAACCATCGGCGATACTGCGGGGCCGGGCGTGGGCCCCGGGGTAGGCTCGGCGGGACAGTTCGCGGCGAATGGTCTTCGTTCGCGAGCTAATAATTTTACGGTCGACGGTTCTGACAATAACGACGAGGATATCGGAGTTCGACGACAGGGCTTTGTCGCCCTTGTACCACAGCCAGTTGGTTCTATCGAAGAATTCAGCGTTATTACGCTTCTCGCTCCGGCACAATTTGGACGCAATCTTGGAGCTCAAGTAAATGCGGTTTCACGTTCGGGCGGTAACGACGTTAGCGGCTCGTTATACGGGTTTCTAAATTCGAGCAAACTCAACGCCCGAAGTGCGTTCGACTCGGCGAATGGAAACGTTGCCTCGCCTTATCGAACGTCCGGCGGTCAGGCCGTTCTTCTCGACGGACAGCCCATAACCGTCCGCAATCAGAGCGGCGCTGAAGACCCGCTAACAATGACGCAATCAGGAGGAATGATCGGTGGCCCATTCGCGGCAAACCGTTCGTTCTTCTTCTTTTCCGGCGAGTATGTTCGGATAAATGCCTTGCGAGAGAAAAATTTCGCAGTGCCGACGATAGAGGAACGGGGACCATTCCGTACTGGGGCAAGTGGACTCAGTTCTAACCCATTCACGGGAACCCCTCTCAGCCTATTCCCAACCGGCCCGACAGCAAACGCGGTCTTTAGCCTGTTTCCATTCCCAAACGACCCGACTGGTATCTTCGGCGCAAATACTCTCACACAAAGCCTCCACTCGGGCGGCCGAGGCGTTATACTTTCCGGCCGGGTCGATCATAATTTCTCGATAGCAGGACGTAAGCAAACGATCACGGCTCGCTACAATTTTACCGACGATAACAAAGAGATACCCGCGGTGGCTGAGGCGGTCTTTTCGAATATTCGATCCGACATCGGCACGCAGAACCTGTCCTTGTTTCTCAACAGCGACTTAAATGAGGCCGGTTCGGCGGGACGTTTGTTCAATCAGCTACGGTTCTCATTCGGACATTCCCGGCTCCGATTTGAAGAGATACGAAATACTGACTTCCTAATTTCGAGCGATGACCTGCCGAACGAGCAGTTCATGCTAAACGCACCTGCCATATTCAACGTCTCGCTGCCGCAGGCATCGGCCAGATATACACGTATACAACCGGGGTTTGGTGTCGTTCCGGAATCGACCGAAAATGTGATCGGACCGGTCGGGCAGGTCATAGTCGCCGGGTTCAGCCCGATCGGCGTCGATGTCTACAATTTTCCCCAAGACCGCACGAACCGCACCTTTCAGATAGCCGACGACGTGACATTTCGAAACGGGGATCACACCTTCGTCTTTGGTACCGATATTCGCCGAACTGGCCTAGATAGCGACCTCCCAAGACTGGCTCGTACTCTATTGACCTTTAACGGAGCACCAAGACTCGTGCCGAGCACTGGAACCTGTGCCAATGGCGGTATCGGTGATCTTTGCTTTCTTCCTCGTTCCGACCCTCGTGCGACAATTCGACCTGAAGACCTTGTCGCCCTCAGCGTAGCGAGTAATTCTCTGTTGACCCTTAGCGTCGACCGACCTGGATCACGCGCAATACTGGGCTACCATCAACTGAATTTCTTCGTGCAGGACACATGGCGTCCGAGGGGTGATATTTCTATTTCTTACGGCGTACGGTACGAATACAACACCCCTGTGACCGAGCGCAACAGGCTGATCGAAGATACCTTTACCGATCCTCGGCTTGATCTGCTGCCCGTTCTCAAGAATCTTATCAGCGACCGTACCTCGCTATACGATCCTGACCGAAACAACTTCGCTCCGCGTGTCGGTTTCGCCTATTCGCCCAAGCTATTTGGAACACGCGTGACCGTATTCCGGGCTGGCTATGGCCTTTTCTACGATCAGATCCTGGGGGCAGTCGCAAACCAATCGAGAAATGTCTTCCCAACTTTTTTGACCGTTAATTTTGCCGCCACGATCTTCCCGTTCTTCGGTTTGACGATCGACAATCCGGCATCGGCGACGATAAACGGAATTCCGCTCCGACGGCCGGGAACCCTCAATTCCTATAACTCACCGGCGCTCGGCACAAGCACTTCCAGCTTCGCTGACGTACTCTCGACGATATCAGGCAGTCTTTTCGCAAATGCGATCAACATCACATTGCCGTCGAGAGTGATGCCGACGCCGATGGCCCATCATTATTCATTCTCGTTCGAGCAGCAACTGAGCCGAGCTCTTACCTTCTCGACGGCCTATGTCGGAACGACTGGGCGCAATCTGCTTAGATTTACCACGCCTAATCTAGGCTCGAGCTTAACCGTCTCGCCGACCGGTATTTCGCAAAGCCCCTTTGCCACGCTGCCGATCGCTCAGGGCGTACTCTTTGTGCCGCGGCGCCCCCTCGACCGCTCGACGACAGGCGGATTCGAATCGCTTGGTGCGGTTAATCAGTTCGAAACCTCGGCACCGTCGCAGTATCATTCGCTGCAGAACCAGCTTCGAGCCAGGTTTCTCGGATCGTTTGACGCTCAGATCTCTTACACGTTTTCAAAAGCAACCGACGAAGTATCCGACGTTTTCGACCTAGCCGGTGCGTATGTTTTGCCACAAGATAGTTTTGACCTCGCCGCGGAAAGCGGGCCGGCAAATTTTGACGTTCGGCACCGGATCGCCTACGACTTGACTTACATCGTTCCGGACGCCGCCGATGCTCGCTATGCTCGCAAACTTTTGAACGGCCTGCGTCTATCGACCACGGGGCGCTACCACTCGGGCCAACCCTTCACCGTCAATAGCGTCATAGACGTTAATTTGGACGGAAATATTACCGACCGCCTCGACAACCTGACCGGCATCGAGGTAACTGGCGATCGCCGCCAGCCGCTTCGCATGACGACCGCAAATACAACGTCTCTTCTTGCCCCCTTCGGTCAAAACGGCCGCATCGGCCGCAATTCGTTCCGTGCCGGAAGCGTCCTCGAACTCGACGTTTCCATCATCAAGCAGTTCAATCTCGACAAAACCAGGCTCGCCTTTCGAACCGATATCTTTAACATCATTGACCGCGCCAACTACGGCATCCCCGTCCGCATCGTCGAGGCCCCGGGCTTCGGAAAAGCCGTCAACACTGTCACACCAGGACGGCGTGTACAGTTTTCGCTGAAGTATGAGTTTTAACATGAGCGATAAATAAATATTGGAGATCTCGTTTGCAGGATCAGACCCTATGCAAGCTGGAGAGAGAATGTCCTTTACTAATTCGCAGATTCAACTTCGATTCCCATCATTTTTGACTATCTTGTTTGCGGCGGTGCTAGCAGCACTTACGGTTTATTTTGGTCCAAGGGCCGAGGCCCGGCAAGTTGACGATACGGCCCGTCCGTTTGCAACCTTGACTGTCACGAATACGAACGACAGTGGAGCGGGCAGCCTGCGACAGGCGGTGATTGACGCAGTACCTGGCGATACGATCGTGTTTGGCGGTGGGGTTACCGGAGCTATTACGCTTACGAGCGGCGAGATCCTAATCGACAAGAACCTGACCATAGACGGCCCCGGTGCCGCTGTTCTGGCTATATCCGGTAACAATTCAAGCCGCATTTTCAATTTTGTCGGGGGGACCGCAACTGTCGACGGTCTGACCATTCGCAACGGACGCTCCGGCGGCGGCGGTGCAATGCAAGCATTAGGTACGATACTTACCTTCAATGATCTCGTCATCACAAACAACGTCGGTACCGGGGATGCGGGGGTGATGATTACCATTGGCGTGACCTTAAACATCAATCGCTCGACAATAACAAATAATACCGCGCAGCAGATATCCGCGCTCTATCTAAGTTCTTCGACAATGACAGTGACAGATTCAACATTCTCGGGCAATTCTGCACCCGTCGGTGACGTTATCAGGAACGAGGGCTCGACCTCGACATTGATCAATACGACCATCAGCGGCAACACGAGCGACGGCCTTAACTCTGGTATCCGAAACAATCCCAGTGGAGGGGTCTCAGTCTTAAATCTGACAAACTGCACGATAACGAATAACATCACGGCAAATGCAGGCCAAAGGGGAGCGATCTGGCTGGAAGAGACTGGAACGAATGTCGTGACGGTAAGGAATTCGATAGTTTCCGGCAACATGTCCGGCGGTGTGCCCTTTGATATTGAGGGAACGGTCGATGCTTCCAGTTCGTTCAATCTTATCGGAACGGGTGGTGGTTTGACGAACGGCGTAAACGGCAACATAGTTGGTGTGAATAATCCGCAACTTGCTCCTCTCGCGTCGAATGGCGGCCCAACCCAAACCCGTGCCTTACTTGCTGGCAGCCCCGCGATAGACAAGGGCAGTAGTTTTGGCTCGACGACCGATCAGCGAGGGTCTCCGAGGCCCGTAGACTTGCCCGAACCGAATGCACCGGGCGGCGACGCAGCCGACATAGGTGCCTTTGAAATACAGTCGGGCGCTCCAACTCCCACTCCTGAGCCATCGCCTCTTCCTAAAGCCGATTACCAGTTTCAGGGCAATCCTACCAGTTCGGTCGCTGGCGCTCCGGCTATGACCAATCTCACCGGAAGCGGTGGTGCCAATTCGTTCGTCACCGACACTATCGATGGCTATAATCGTCAGACGCTGCGATTTCCGTTTAACAGTGGGCTCCAGCTAACGCCTTCCAACGGCGTGATTCCGAATGGTGCGACCTATACGATCGTGATCCTGGTTCGTTTCGACCAGGTAAGCGGGTTTCGGCGTGTAGCGAGCTTTGATGGACGAACAAGTGATGATGGAGCGTACATTCAGGACGGCCGTCTGGAATTTGAGCCAACAAACACCGTCCCCTTCGTAGGGAACACGTATCTCCAACTAGTTATCGTCCGCGAAGCTGGCGGAACGGTTCGCGGCTATCGCGACGGCGTTCTTCGTGTAAATCAGCCCGACGGGGGCACTTTTCAGATAAGTCCAGCCAATAATCTCAGTTTTTTTCAAGACGACAACATTTTGGAAGCTTCTGACGGAAATGTCGCGCGTATCCGGCTCTATGACGTTCCGATGACAACCGCACAAGTGCAGGCGCTTGACCGTCTACCAAACGCGACCGGCGGCGGTGAACAATCGATCGTTTTCTCCAGCCTTCGCGACGGTTTTCAGGAGATCTATACCATGAACCCGGACGGAACCAATCAGTTTCGATTGACGAACGATTCAGCGTATCAGGAAGCTCCAAAGTGGTCTCCGGACGGATCTCGCATTCTAATGGAGAGCGACCAGTTCGACGTCGCGCTGTTCCCCGAGATTGTTGTAATGAATGCCAACGGCACAAATCCGGTGCGACTTACAAATAACACCGCTAACGACGCATCGCCCGAATGGTCGCCAAATGGGGATCGAATTGTATTTACTACAAATCGCGACGGTAATAACGAGATCTATTTAATGAATGCCAATGGAACCAACCCAATAAACCTAACAAATAATGCCGCTGACGATCGAATTCCGTGCTGGTCTCCAGACGGAACAAAGATCGGATTCACTAGTTCCCGCGACCAGGCGGCGGGTGAACTTTACGTTATGAACGCGGACGGAACGAATCCGATCAGACTTACAACCAATACTTCTACGGATAATCAATGCGCGTGGTCGCCGGACGGAACAAAGATCGCATTTTGGAGCGATCGCGCTGTGGATCCTGAAATTTACGTCATGAACGCCGATGGCAGCAATCAGGTTCGACTTACTACTAGTCCCGGCGCAGATTTTAGGCCTGCGTGGTCACCCGACGGGAGCAGGTTGATCTTTATCAGCCCTCGCAACAACACGCGTCAGGATCTGTGGATAATGAACGCGGATGGAACTAACCAGACAAGGCTGATGTCCAACTCATCGGACGATTTTAATCCAAATTGGAAGGGTCTCGGCGGACCGTCATGCGGAACTGCTTCGATAACGATTGGGCAGGCTGTTTCTAGTACCGTTGGGCCAACTTCTTGTGTCATCGGGAATGACCGGACGGATTTGTATTCGTTTCCCGGGAATGCTGGTCAGCAAGTTGCGGTCACGATGGAGACATCTTTATTCTTCTCGAAGATAGAGCTTGTAAACCCCGCGGGGGTGGTTGTGGCGAGTGCCGGCGGGGTGAATGGGGTGAACAATTCTCGCCTGCCCGCTACTGGGTTTTTTACGCTGCCGGTAACGGGTACGTATACGATACGGGCGATCGCAGCGGTTGGCGGGGCGGGGAGTTATACTTTGTCGCTGTTTGAGGCACCGGTTGGCGGGCCGGGGGCTTGTACTTATTCGCTTTCTCGGCCGCGGACTGATGTGCCGATGACGGGCGGGGTGTTTTCGTTCGATGTGATCACGCAGCCCGGTTGTCCGCCGGCGGCGGCTCCGGCGGCTTCGGGGACCTTTTATACGAATGCCGCGTACTCGGGCGGACGGGTGACGTTCACCATGCCGCCGCATCCGGGAACTACGGACCGGCAGGAAGTGATGGCCATCGCCGGACAGTCGCATACGATCTTTCAATACTGCACGTGCCCGCCCACCAACGACTTTGTCGACAATCCGAACCTGATCACGGGAGCCAACAACCCGCCGAACGCTCCGGAACGAGGCTCGAACGTCAACGCATCGGCCCAGTCGGGCGAGCCTGCTCATGCGGGGAATACGGCATCGAAGTCGGTCTGGTACGTCTGGACGGCACCGTCGAATGGATTGTGGAGCTTTTCTACTTCGGGGTCTTCGTTCGACACGGTAATGGCGATCTATCGCTGTCCGGCCGGGCTAGCAGGCTGCAACTTCACAAACTTCACACAGGTCGGGACGAACGACGACACGACGTTCTTTGACGTAACGAGTAAGGTCAACTTCCGTGCCGATCAGGGAGCGACGTATCTGATAGCCATCGACGGCAAGAACGGGGCTTCGGGGACGATCGAGCTGTCCTGGCGGCAGTACGAGCGTCTGTTCCGTCTTTACCTGCAGAACTACAACGGCAATCAGTCGCCGCTTGTGCCGGATACGGTCACAGCATCTAACGGTTCGAACACCGTCATACCGACGATCGTCTCGCTCGGCGTCTATGAGTTCAACCTTCCGGCCGACGACTCGGCCTACACGGTGACGATCTCCGGTCCGACGGGCATCGTTTGGGACCCGAACAACTTTCCGCTTGATACGTCGTTCCGGCTGCTTAATGAACTGATGGAAGGGCCCGAGGGTGCCGGGACGATAGGCGGGCAGAACACTGTATCAAATGCGCAGAACCAGACGCCGAGGTTCATCTACGGCTTCATCAGGAACATCACGGCCCCGGAGGTGCCGGGCCTCGGTGTGATCATCGGATCGTCACGCGGGCCGAACCCCAGGGAAGAAGCCCCGTGCTCGCCGCTAGGCTCGACCGTGATCGCGTCAGTGGCATACGCGACGTATCAGTGCCTTTCACAGCCAAACACTCTGCACGACATAGTGCCGGCAATGCCGGGCAAGAACTTCGTCCGCTCGGTACTCTCATTCGAGGTACCGATCGCGGCGACTTACAACGGAACTCCCGGCGACAGCTTCATCGCCTCAAACTCAACGACCTATAACATAACGGGCCAGGTACTGGCGGGCGGGGCCGGAACACGGCTCGATCTGACGTATACGCCGACCGGGAACACGCAGCCGATAACGATCAGAAGGAATACGGATGCTGACGGTCGATTCACATACACCAACCTGCCGCCGAACACATACCGACTGAAGGCGAGCCGGACGGGCCTCGTCTTTACGCAGCCGGCTGATATAAACCTGACAGCGGATACAACGATCAACATCTCACCCGAATCATCGTGCTCATTCTCGCCGGCCAATACAACGCCGATCCCGGTGGCGGGAGGGCTTTCGCAGTTCACTGTCGCGGCCAGCAGCCCAACCTGCGAATGGGCGGCGGCGAGCGATGTGCCTTGGATCACGATCAACTCAGGAGCGATCGTCGGCAATGGGCCGGTGCACTTCACGGCGCAGCCAAACCCGGGTGCGGGCCGCATCGGCACGATCCGCATCGCAGGTCGGCCGGAACCAGTGCTGGTGCAGCAATCGAGTGCGAATCCGACATTCACAACCATCTCCGGCAGGGTCACGACGCCAAACCTTCTTGCATTGAGGAATGCTGTCGTCACACTGATCGACGCAACCGGAACGACACGAACGGCGACGACCAGTTCATTCGGTGTGTTCAACTTCGCCGGCATCGAAACCGGCCAGATCTACACGGCATCAGTAAACGTAAAACGCTACCGTTTTACTCCGAAAACCCTTACTGTCACAACCGCACTGAATAATGTCGACTTTATCGGCTTGGAGTAGGATTCTTCGATATGGTGAATGTACTTACAACAACAATCCTTATCCTATATCTTGCCACCTCTGTTTATTCGATAAACATGGCGGAGGCAAAGCCTGAATTAGTTCTACAGACTGGGCATTCCAGTTTGGTTCGGGCGGTGGCCGTAGCGAGCGATGGGGGGTGGGTAGCGACGGCGAGTTTTGACTCGACCATACGCATCTGGGAGACGGCCTCTGGCCGCGAGTTGCGGATGATCGCGGGCGGTGGCGGGGGGATCCGGGCGATGGTGGCTAGCGCCGATGGCCGCCTTCTCGCATCTTCGGCGGTCGATGGTGTTGTTAGGGTATGGAATATCGAAAGTGGTGCAGAACTAAAGGCATTTGAACCTATATCCGGTAGTGCGGACGGCCTTGCATTTGGCCCTGATGGGAAGACAGTGCTCGCAGCCGGGTCAGAGGGAAAGATCTGGAGGCTTGAGATATCAACTGGCGGCCAAGGCCCTTTTGGTGAGACTGGGAACTCGCCGATCAATTGCCTAGCGTTCTCGCCCGACGGCAAATTCCTAGCTGCGGGTTCATCCGATAAAAGGGTAAGAATCTTTGATATCGCAACAGCCAAAAGGCTTCGCGAGATCAAGGGCCACGAAACCGAGATCACCGCCCTAAAATTTGGCAATAAGAGCTCAACTCTTGCCTCAGGGGCAAAAGACGGCGCGGTTCGCGTTACAAGACTTCCGGGAGGCGGCGAAGAAGCTGCGTTTCCTGGCCGAGGCCAGCGAATACTTGCCCTGGGATTTGCCGCGGATGGTTCGGTCGCCGCGGCCGATTCGAGCGGAACACTTCGTTCGTTTTCGATCGCCACTAAGAAAGAATCCACTGCTCGCCTACCGGAAGAAACTGTTTCGCACCTCGGTGAGCCCGAATCGGCAGTTTTTGACATTACTGCTAAGATTGCGATCTTCGGTAACGGGAGTGGTTCCGCAGTCGTGGTCGATAGGTTGACCGGAGCCCGCGTTGCCCTTTTTGAAAACAATAAGGCAGGGTTGTACGGAGTAGCATTCAGCGATGACCGTCGCTGGATGGCCGCGGCGAGCTATGACAACACGGTAAAACTATGGGACCTGGTAACCGGTCAGGCACTAGCTCCATTGGCTGGGCATCAAGCCCGCGTACGATCCGTAGTCTTTCATCCTGATAACCGCCGTTTGATCTCATCGGGAACCGACGGGAAGATCATTGTCTGGGATACAAACGGGTCTGCTCCGCTGGACCGTCTTGACGGACATAAGGGTCCCGTGGGGAGTATCGCTATAAGCCCAAAAGGCGATCTGCTTCTCTCGGCGAGTGCCGACGGGCAGGTTGGGGTGTGGGATCTAGCGAACCGGACTTCGCCAAGATTCATCACGCATCATCGCGGCGAAGTTACGGCAGTGGCTCTCGGCCGAGACGGCTCACTTGGAGCCTCAACAGGTATCGACGGAACTCTGCGAATTTGGGATGTTGTCACGGGAAAGAGTCTTTCCGTAATCGAGCCAAAAGCGGGCGAGCTCGACACGGTCGCCTTCAGCCCCGACGGCCGGACAATTGCGACGGCTGGCATCGATAAAACGATAAGGCTTTTCGAGGTTGACACCGGTCTACCGCTATCCTCGATCACAGGCCATCGGGGACAAGTCTATTCACTCGCGTTCCATCCGGATGGCAAGAGTCTCGCGTCGGGCGGCATCGACGGCACGGTAAGGCTTTGGCCGCTCGACGGAACTGCGTCGGGCTCAGTTTTGACAGGACATTCAGGTTCCGTTTTTCTCGTGAGTTTTGCCGGGAACGGCGATCAACTCGCCAGTGCGAGCGAAGACGGAAGCCTGATCATTTGGGATCTCAAGAATAGAAGCCGGGCACTTTCGATCCTATCGCTTCGCGGTGGACGTGACTGGTTGGTCGTTTCTCCGCTCGGCTTCTTTGATGGTTCGTCTGCCGCTTGGCGGCAGATCTCATGGAGATTTGATAACAACACATTTATTTCTCGGCCTGTAGAAGAGTTCTTCAGCGAATTTTGGTCACCCGGCCTGCTCGCCGATCTCCTCGCGACCGGAAATCTGCCGAGTGAGAAAGATATCGCGACCAAAGACCGCCGACAGCCCGCAGTAAAGCTTAGGATTCCGGCAGCAGACTCCTCTC
The DNA here is from genome assembly GCA_001464455.1 of Acidobacteria bacterium Ga0077534. GTDB lineage: Bacteria > Acidobacteriota > Blastocatellia > Pyrinomonadales > Pyrinomonadaceae > OLB17. The sequence goes on along the minus strand of LNEI01000025.1, from coordinate 139,739 downwards.
AACGGGTCACCCAACGATCAGTCGACGTTCGAGTAGAGATCGACAGCGCACCGGCCGGCGCTAAAGATGTCAGGCTTTTTCGAAACGGAACGCTCGTCAAGTTCTGGCGCGGCGATGTATTGAACGGGGCAAAATCAGTGACCCTTGAGACAATCGTTCCGGTCGTCGCAGGCGATAATCGTTTTGTTGCTTATGCGTTCAATAGTGACGATATCAAGAGTCGCGATGACACCACGGTAGTGTTTGGAACGGAATCCCTGCGAAGAAAAGGCTCCATGTACGTGGTTGCCGTCGGCGTGAACAGTTATTCAAACAAAGAGTTTGATCTTTCTTATGCTGTGCGGGACGCTGACGAGTTTGCCCGGGAATTCGTAAGGCAGCAGCGATCGATAGGCAGCTTTGAAACAATCGAGATATTGCGGCTGGTCGACAATAAAGCCACAAAGGCGGATGTTCTCAAAGCGATTTACGATGTTTCAAAAAGAGCTCAGCCAGAGGATGCGGTCGTTATATTTTACGCCGGCCATGGGATCGCAGACCGCGAGCGGTTCTACCTGATCCTCCATGATATTTCCTGGACGGGTCAAAGGAACAACCTTGATGAAAATGCCGTTCGAGCGATCAGTCGCGGAGGCATTTCAGACATTGAAATTCAGTCGGCGGTTCAGGATATTCCCGCTGAGAATATCCTGCTTATTATTGATGCCTGCAATTCAGGCCGGGCTATAGAGTCAACAGAGACTCGCCGCGGCCCATTCAATACAAAGGGGCTTGCTCAGCTCGCTTACGAGAAAGGTATGTTCGTCCTGACCGCATCGCAAGGATTTCAGGATGCTAAAGAAAACGCACGCCTCGGAAATGGATATCTTACTTTTGCTTTGATCGAGGACGGCCTGAAAGCTGCGAAGGCGGATAGGGATCCAAAAGACAACACAATAATGCTGCGAGAATGGCTGGCGTACACGGCCGAAAGAGTGCCGCAAATCGACCGCGAGGAATCTGACACTCCAGCCCGAAAAACCCGAAAGCTAGAACGAGAAAAGGCGAATCCAAAGAAAGCGAGCCTTGAATCCAATTTCCAACGGCCAAGAGTATTTCTAGGACGAGAAAGTAAAGATCGAGAAATGATGGTCGCCAAAGTAAAGGACTAGCGCACTCCTCCGTAAGCTCTAAATATTAATCAACCACGATCTTTTTATCCGCGAACGTAATTGCTTTTTCGGGCGGTTCTGAACTATCCTCTGGGCGGACTTCATATTTAACAAATCGGACGACCTTGAAATTTTTGGCACGAGCCGTATAAAACACCTTGGTTTTTAGCGGAATTTGTGTGCCTGTTGCCCGCCTATTGTCGCTTCTCAACTAAGGCACCTAAAGTGAATTTCGTTGCAAGATGCGCTGCGTTTTCTGTATTCAAGACGCAGCCAGAAGGAATATAAAATGAAAAAATCAGTCATTCTCGGCACATTACTGCTGGTAGTTTCAGCAATGGCAGCGGTGCTTTGGGTTTCGCGCGTGAGCGACACATTTCCCACCAATGGCGGCGAAACAGCTGAGAAACGCATTGAGGTTTCAGAGACGCTCCCGAACGCGGGTGAAACACGACCGGTTACCCTGGACATAGTGCCCGAACAGGTAGTGGCGGTGCCGGATGTTCCAGTCATTCTGCTGCCTCAGTTCCCACAATCGCAGCCTTATTATCCCAGAATAATTCAGACAAATAGATCGCCCGAAAAACAGTTGGCCCCGATTGAGATTGCAAGTGCCCAAAAAACTCAGGGTAGCCAGAAACCGGTTTTGCGCCAATTTGATAATCCCGAGGGACGGGCTAATTGGTTTATGGAGCAGCGCTTGTATCCATTTAAGGAACTTCCCGAGAATGCCCGGCGGAGAGCATGGCAGGAGGTGATCGAGCGTGGGGAGGGGCTAGGGCCCGAAGAGGTTGGAACGACATGGACGCCGATCGGGCCAGCTCCGACGGCGGGACTAGGGCCCGGCGGAGCTGTTTCCGGGCGTATCAACGCGATCGCGATCTCGCCGACCAATACGCAGTTGATTCTCGTCGCTGGCGGAACCGGCGGTATCTGGCGTTCGATAAATGGAGGAACGACATTCGTTCCAGTTACGGACTCTCTGCCAGATCTGGCTGTCGGAACCCTTGCATTTGCACCGAGTAATCCGAATATCGTTTACGCCGGTCTCGGTGACAGTGACAACGGATATTGGGGAACGGGCGTTTTGAGATCGAATAATGCGGGTGCGACATGGACAAGAGTCAGTACCGCCCCATTTCCAGAGCGGGTCCAAGCAACACGAATACTAGTGGACCCGACAAATCCGGACAGAGTATATGCGGCTCTTGACACTTTTCTAAATCCAGCAAACTTCCAGTCCGGGAGAGGAGGTATTCTTGTATCAACGAACGGTGGTGTCAACTGGACCGTGACGCTCGGGGGGCGGGCGACCGATCTCGCGATCCACCCGACAAATCCGCAGATCATTTATGCGGCCCTAAGGCTTGGAAACAGTGACGCTGCCCCCCGCGGACTGTTCAGATCGACCAACGGCGGAACGACTTGGACCAACGTGCTTGCTTCGCCTTACACGACAGAGCAAGGTTCGACCAGAGATTTCCGCATCGCTGTCACGCCCGCGGCGCCTGATCGTGTGTATGTTTATTTTGGAACCGATGGGCCACCGAGAGAGCTGCGGATCGAGGTCAGCAACGATGCAGGTGCAACGTTTAGCGATCGTGGTGTGATCTCAAATAATATCCTCGATCCGGGCCAGTTTGGCTACAACACTTACCTGGAGGCTAGCCCGACCGATCCCAATACGATCTATGTCGGAGCTCGCGATACCTTTCGTAGTACAGATGGCGGCGTTACGTTTACAAACCTAATAAATTCGCATGCTCCGCCGTATGATCCGGGCAACTTTACCGAGCAATTGCAGAAGATACACACCGACCAGCAGGCATTCGCCTTCGAACCGGGTTCGTCAACCACGTTTTATGCTGCAAATGACGGCGGCATCTTTAAAACAACGAATAGCGGAACGACGTTTACATCGCTGAATCAAACTCTCTCGCTGGTCCAATTCATCGGCATCAGCCTTCATCCGACCGACCCAGCCAGAACCTACGGCGGAACTCAGGACAACGGCTCGCAGCGACGCCCGGGCACGGGCCTCGGCTGGACAGAGTTTGTCGGCGGCGATGGCGGCAAGTCGGTCATCAACCCGGTTAACCCGACCATCGTCTTCCCGAGCTTTACAAACGGTAATATTGGGCGCGTAACGAATAACGGCACCGGAGCTCAGGCCACTATCGCGACCACCGAGACCTTTGGCGAGCAGGGCGACGGCGCTCGAATCGGATTTTATCCGCCGATCGTCAGTAACGGGGTTGATCCGAGGATATATTCGGGCTCGTGGCGATTGTTTATTTGCACCGATTGCGACGACCTAAGCAGGGATCTCGATGGCGGTACTCCACCGACCTGGACCGCCCCAGGAGGCATGTTCGATCAAACCCTAGGCGGCGATGATGTGTTGAGCGCAATTACTATCGCACGGAGCAATCTCAATGTGATCTATACTGGATCGACCCAGGGCCGGGCAATGGTAAGTACCAACGGAGGGGCCACTTGGACCGATATCTCTGCAGGTCTGCCTGATCGCTCGATAAGAAATATCACTGTCAGCCCGACAAATCCCGCACTGGTTTATTTGACCGTATCCGGCTATGGATCAGGACATATTTTGCGTTCAACTAACTCAGGTACGAACTGGACGGACATCAGCAATAACCTGCCAAATATTCCAACTAGTGCTTTTATGATCGATCGGCTGACCCCGACGACACTTTACGCAGGTACCGATATCGGCGTGTTCCGATCGACAGACAATGGTTCAAGTTGGGCAGTCTTTAATAACGGTTTGCCGCCGGTTCCGGTAATGGAATTCGCGTCTCAGGCAACCGGCTTGATCCAAATTGCGACGTACGGACGCGGTGCATATGAACTGCCCTTAGCTGGTGGGCCATCACCGACGCCAACGCCAACGCCGGGTGTGACCCCGACGCCAACTCCGGTCGCGACACCGACGCCAACCGGCGTAGTAACAGCTAGTTTCACCGGGCCTGTTGTTCCAATTACGGACAATCTTCCGGCGGGCGTTAACATACCCATTGTGGTCGGCTCTGCATGTACGATCTCGGATCTAAACTTCAGGTTCGATGGCACGGCGAGTGCGAATCCAGCTTCGACGACCGTCGGGGTCAACCATTCCTGGGTCGGCGATCTGAGATTTAGATTGACCTCGCCGAGTGGAACAAACGTGATCTTCCTTGACAGGCCGGGAGTTCCCGCAAGTCAATCCGGATGCAACAGTAATAATCTGGCGGCAATCGTTATTGACGATGACGGAGGTTTCCCTCCGGTCGAGAATCAGTGCGGCGCGGGCACTGATGCGGCGTTCCCATCGGGTTCATTTTCGCCGAACAACCAATTATCAGCATTTGACGGCCAGAATGCAGTGGGAACCTGGACACTGAACGTTAGTGATAGCGTTACTGACGATACTGGATCAGTCCGAGCGTTTTCGCTGATCTTCACCTGCACAGTGCCAACTCCAACTCCAACTCCAACTCCAACACCGACTCCAACTCCGACTCCGACTCCAACTCCGACGCCAACAGCAACGCCGACTCCTACGCCGAGCTGTACCCCAAATGCGAATATTGTCAACGACGGCGGATTTGAGGCAAACACCAATAACGGCACCAACCCGAACTGGACATCAACCTCAACCGCATTCGGCACGTCACTCTGCACGGTCGCGGGTTGTGGAACGGGGACTACGCCCCGAACCGGAACTGGCTGGGTATGGTTCGATGGAGCTAATTCCGGAGCCGCTTCCGAGACCGGAACGGCTCAGCAAACGATATCCATCCAACCGGGCCGTTCGGCTACGCTCACGTACTACTTCCGGGCTCCAAGGGTTACGACTCCCTCGAGCTCAGTGCTGACAGTATCCGTGGATGGAGCGGTTGTTCAGACAATAAATGAGCCAGCGGCTGCGGAGGCAGCATACACATTGCGGACAGTCGATCTGTCAACATTTGCTGGACCCGCTCCTCGAGTGCTGAGCTTTAATTACAGTCGTCCGGCAGGAACCTCGGGCAGTGACGATTTTCTGATCGACGACGTAACGCTCTCGACTACCTGCGTTGCCGTGACCGCTACTGTGAGCGGTCGAGTGACGACACCCACCGGTCTCGGTCTCCGAAGCGCTACGGTGACGCTGACCGATCCGCAGGGTGTCAGACGAACGGCCACGACAAGTTCATTCGGCGTTTACAATTTTGGGAACGTAGTGACGGGGCAGTCCTATACGATCAGCGTTTCTTCAAAACGCTACCGCTTTGCCTCTCTCATCCTGGCGATAAACGGTGATCTGAACAACGTCGATTTTGTAGGGCTGGAATGATAAGACAACGGAGGCGGGTAGGACGGGAAAATTCCCGTTCCGTGGAGACGAAGCTTGTATACGAGATGACTCATCCGAGCGGGAGAACGTTACTCACAGCAGCCACGGGCAACTGCCTACGTGACCTTGAACAATGGTAGCTGAAAGCAAGTCAACGAGCGGCGGAATTAGTTCATGATCGTTTTGGAGCTAGAAACTCTCCATCAGGCGCGTCAGAATTCATTAGCGAGATTTTCTGAGCTCTGAGTCAGGGTTAAGGGAATTTTCTCAAGTTCCTCAATGTCAGCATCGTTCGGTATTAGAGGTTAAAACGGACTTATGTTGTCATAGATAAGTCGCGTTTCCGCCATTTTCAAGCTGGTACGGAACAAAAGGTAAGGGCCGGTCTTGACCCTTACCTTTTTCTGTTTAACTGATACCAACTTTCTGTTTAACTGATACCAACTTATCAGTACTTCGGATTCACGTTCGGGAATGGCGTGTCGTCCTTACAAAGCGGATTAGTAAATGCACTCACAACACCGACCAAGCCGGTCGGGTCGGCGATTCCTGCAACACTGAGAACGTTTTGCACTGTGCCTATAGCATTTGCTTCCATCATCAAACCAACGTGACGACGACCCCACTCTTTCCTAATTTCGAGAGCGGCTTGTGGGGTAAACTTTTCCTTAATTGCTTGTGCGACTTCAGGTGATGTCATCAAGCCAAAATTCTCTGGCTCCGCGAATTCCGTTGCAAAAATCTCAATTTGCGACTTCCATGCCAGAAACATCGTTTTGTTGGCCATAGCTGCTTTGATGGCTACTTCATTTGCTTTATAGAATCGTTGTAATTTTTCAGCTTTATCAGCCAATCCAGCTAACTTCGGAAAATTCGCGACGAGCTTACCGCCGCCGACAGCAGCACCGGCCGAACCCGTCGCGCCGGCAGACCCACCAAACGTTACGATCAGGGCAGCAATCTTCACCGCTGCGATGATCGGTGAGGTGGTCATGGTGATAACAGATTTTGCACATTCAGTCCCAGTCGTTGCACATCCCGCCCCACAATCCTCCGGGTGTTGGCTCGGACAATTCTGCCAGCAAACCGGTCCTACGCCCTTATATTTATTCGGGGGGCCCGCATTGATAAACGCTGCTTCCTGGGTTCCCGAAACACGTCCAGGCTCACAAGCCGGATAGCAGATCTCACCTGTCGGATCTTTTACCGTTCCCGCCGGACATACCGACGCATAGGCTACCCCTCTTTTAGAAGCGGGTTTTTTGCAAGAAACCCCAATGTCCTCAAAACCGCTTGGACATATAGGGGTGCAAACGCTGCCTCCTGCGACAGGTGTAAAACCTGTTCCACACTTCGGAAATATTAGAGCCCCGCCTTGTTCACAATTACCTTTGCCATATTTCGCTTCGCACCGACCGGTCGGCCCTGAATAGTTTGGCAATAACGGATCTCCCGGTCTCCACCCAAAACTCTCTCTTGTTTTTGCGCCGGGTTTTCCGCAGTAGAGTCCGTCGTTGCGAAAACCTTCCGGACAATTTTGATAACACTGCTCGTCTGCGCCCGTTTCGTTTGCCTTACAGGGCGTAAAGCAGAACAAGCCTTCTTTAACGTATCCCGGCCGACATTCCATTATCTTTCCGAAGCCTCTTCCGTAGCTTTGTCTCCAGCAAAACGGAAGTCTCGCCGCACTTGTTCTTACTGAGATCCATTGCATCACACGTGACATTTCATTGACCGTCAGCGGCGACGGGAGCGTTGGCGTTTCACCGGAGCGTGTCGCGCTCGTATCGGTTGTATCCGGTGTCGGGGCTGCGAACGGAGCATTGCTAGAACTCGCGATCGGGGATTTGAGGGTCGTTCCGTTGACGCTAACGCTCCGTTCCTTTTTGAAAAGGTCCAAGACGACTGCTGTATTTTGGGAGCAAGCCAAGTAGACTGACCAGTCGTCTCGGTTGGTTTCGCTGCATGTTTGAGTTACGTTGCCCCGAGAGATGACTTGCCATGATTTCGCCCCGGATTGACGATAGATAATCTCAGGCGCCAAGCCGGCAGCAGCAATCGTTACCTCGGTAACATCCTTTCCCTTTGCCTGTGCAAAGGCGCTAATCTGCAAAACTACACATATTGTCAGTGCTGAGCATGCCAGCAATGCTGTTCTAAAGATCTTGTTCATTTTTCCTCCTGTTTTTCTGAGATCCAGCCTCGAAATTTCTAGCCGAGGGCATACAATTCACTTTTCTCTTGAGGCAACCTTTGCAGCAGCCTTAGTCAACGCCTGACGTTCAGCCACTAAAATATTCGTCAGGGACTCCGCGTCGATCGCCCCGGGAATTATCCGGTCTCCAATGATGTAAGCCGGCGTGCCGTTGATATCTAGAGATCCCGCCAGCCGTTGGGTTCGGGTGATCTGTTCGTCGATTTGTGGGTCGGCCATGTCCGTTTGGAGTTTGGAATAGTCGATCCCAAGGGTCTTGGAGATACTCTTGATCGAGTCCTCATCCGTGCTTTCGGCCGTCATCAGAGCATTGTGAAATTCGAGGTATTTTCCTTGCCGAGAGGCAGCGAGCGCAGCCTTTGCAGCCAGCCATGACTGCGGACCAAGGACTGGGAATTCCTTAAAGACAATACGGACCATCGGGTCCTTTTCTAAAATACTCTGAAGTTTGGGAACCGTTTGCTTGCAGTATCCGCAGTTGTAATCAAAGAAGACCACGATCGAAACGTCACCCTTGGCGTTCCCACCGATCGGTGAACCCGGATCGGACAAGATCTCGCTTCGAAGCTCTTTCATCTGGCTGGCCGCACGCTCTTGCTTTTCTTTAAGCTCCTGGGCTTGGAGTGCCTGCATTGCCTCGCGTATCACGGCGGGATTCTTCATTAGGTAGTTGCGAATGATCTTCTCGACCGCCTCTACATCATTTCCTGCCGCTATGGCTGGCGAGACGACGATCGCGGGATCGAACCCAATAGGTTGTCTAGCCTGGCCATTCACCTCTACGATCGAGCTCGTGACCAACGATAGAAAGAGTATTCCCGCCAACGTAAACAACCTTGTCATTAATCTATTGTTCATATTTCCTCCTGGTTTCCTGATAGAACGAGCTTAAGCCACAGACGATCTGTTAAGCCCCGGTGTGATCGGATCAGCTTTCCGCTTCACAATTTTTGCTCTCAACTACATAAACAAGATATTTCGCTTAAAAGGAACATGAACGGGATTTATTTATTCGGGTTTTTCCGTTACACTATGGGCAAATCTCCGTTCCACATAGTTAACGTATATGCTTGAAGGCGATTCGCATCGAGTAACACTACTACTGAATCAATGGAGCGACGGGAGCGACGCTGCTCTTGAGGAATTAATACCGCTTGTCTACGATGAGCTGCACACAATGGCTAAGCGGTATATGAGCGGGCAGAACCAGGGCCATACATTTCAGACCACCGAACTTATACACGAGGCATATCTGAAGCTTGCGGGCGGAGAGAAGAAGAATTGGAAGAACCGTTCCCATTTTTTGGGCGTCGCCGCTTTAGCAATGCGTCATATACTTGTTAATTACGCTCTTTCAAAGCAATCACAAAAGCGTGGCGGTGATAGACAACAAGTTACGCTGAATGATAATTCGGTTGTTTCAATGGAGCGATCGGAAGAAATAGTAGCTGTGGATGAAGCCTTAAAAGGTCTCGAGAGACTTGACGCACGAAAGGGCCGTGTCGTGGAACTGCGATATTTCGGCGGCCTTAGTATCGAAGAAACGGCCTCTATCCTAAAGGTCTCGCACCAGACCGTCCAGAGAGACTGGCGTTTTGCCAAATCATGGCTAATGCGTGAGTTAACATACTAAGCCGCTGATCCGATCGAATGCCTTTTCGCGGCGGCCGCAGCTTACGTGACCAATTGTCGTGAGGATTCGTTTGATCGACACGTAATGTGAAAGATCTGGCTAAAATTGAAGAGATCTACCATGCCGCTCTGGATCTACCCGAGGAGCAACGTCATGCTTTCCTGCTGAGCAGATGCGGTGATGATGTGGAATTACGTAATGAGGTCGATTCCCTACTCAGTTTTGATGCTAAAACAAGAACATTCATCGAATCCCCCCGGACGACCTTGCCGCGGCTTTGTTGGCCGGTCAGGCGGGTCACGATATTGTTGGAAAACAGATCGCCCACTATCGCATCATTTCGGCGATCGGCTCAGGTGGAATGGGCGAAGTTTACCTCGCCGAGGACACGCGACTCGGGCGAAAGGTCGCTCTCAAGCTCCTCCCCGAGCGATTCGCGCTCGATGCGGAACGCAAAGGCCGATTCGAACGTGAGGGGCGCGCGGCATCGGCGTTAAATCATCCGAACATTATAACGATATATGGGGTCGAGCAGTTCGACGGCCTCAACTTCATTGCGACCGAGTATATCGACGGCGAAACCCTTCGAGACCGTCTGCAGGCCGGCCGCGATTCGGTCACCGAGACGATAGATATCGCGATCCAGATCGTCTCGGCTCTCGAAGCGGCTCATTCGGTGGGGATCATTCATCGTGATATCAAACCGGCGAACATTATGATCCGTCGGGACGGAATTGTTAAAGTTCTCGATTTTGGCCTCGCTAAATTGACCTTAGGCGACGGTCCGAGCCAGCACTCTCAGGCCCTGTCGAGAGAACAGGCCGTTATGGGCACGATCAGCTATATGTCGCCCGAACAAGCCCTTGGCCAGAAGATCGACGCACGCACCGACATATTCAGCTTCGGTGTCGTACTGTACGAAATGCTGGGCGGAAAGCACCCTTTTCAAGGCAACAGCGATGCCGCTATTTATGACGCTCTCATACATACCAGCGAAGTCCCGGTATCCGTACTGAATCCGGATGTGCCGCCCGGTCTTGACCAGATCCTAAGGGCGGCGATGGCAAAAGACCGGCTAGAGCGATACGCCACGGCGAATCAGCTGCGGCTCGATCTGCAGGCACTACGCGGCAGTACCGGTTCAAACAACGTTCGGGATCTAACCGCCGTTTCTGCACACAGTGCGAAGCCCCGCATATTTCGGAGGGCAACTTTTGCGGCTGCGGCCGTACTTCTGCTCGCACTTTCAGGCCTTGGATTCCTTTCCTACAGCCGCTGGTCAGGCTCGTCCCCAGCTCCTGACGCAGCAAGTATTTTGGGTTTCACACAGTTCACCGGTAGCGGCGACGCATCGGAACCCGATCTTTCGCCTGACGGCAAAACTGTCATATTTTCAGGCCGTGCCGCAGGCAACCGGGACATCTATTTTCAGAGAGTTGGCGGTGAGAACCCGATCAATCTCACCCGCGATTCCCCGGTTGACGACAGCCAGGCGGTCTATTCGCCGGATGGCAACCAGATCGCTTTCCGGTCGGAAAGGAGCGGTGGCGGGATATTTCTGATGGGAGCGACAGGCGAGAATGTCCGGCGAATCTCCGATACTGGCTTTCATCCGTCTTGGTCGCCAGATGGTCAGGAAATAGTTTTTTCGACAGCCACATTCGAACAACCGAGCGAGCGTTTCCAGGTTCAATCAGAGATTTGGGTGGTTGCCATCGCAACCGGGGCAAAACGCCAGATCCAAACCGAATTCGATGCGATACAGCCTGATTGGTCGCCCGACGGCAATCGGATAGCTTTTTGGTCGCTTGGAGTAACCCGCGACATTAAGACAGTGCTTGCGAAAGGCGGCGACATCACGACCCTGACCAGCGACAAGGCTGTTAACTGGAATCCCAGATGGTCGCACGACGGCAAGCATCTCTACTATGCCAGCAACCGGGGCGGCAGCATGAACTTCTGGCGTATCCCAATCGATGAAAAGACGGGAAAAGCGCTCGGAGAAGCCGAACCGTTTACAACGCCATCGGCATCGAGCGGCAATTTGACTTTTTCGCGAGACGGCAAGATCGTCGCTTACGTTCAGTCGGCCAACACGGCAAATATCATCCACGCGGAACTTGACCCGAAAACAGAAACGGTCGGTGAAAAGCTCACATTGCTTACTCCGGGCGGCGGCCGCCTCTACCGAAGCCCCTTCGCGTCGCCGGATGGTGAAATGATCTCGTTCGACGCTATAAAGGACAAACAAGAAGACATTTACGTCGCGCAGCGGGATGGATCAGGCGTTAGGCAGTTAACCAACGATGTCCACCGGGATCGCGGACCGGCTTGGTCGCCCGACGGCTCGAAACTTATTTTCTTTTCGAACCGTTCCGGCGATTATGAATGTTGGACCATCAATCCGGACGGCACCGACCTGCGACAGATAACTTTTGACGGTGAACCATGGGGCCTATTTTGCCTATCCTCACCTGACGGGACGCTTATCATGCAAAATGCTACCGGTCGGAGTCCTCGGATATTCTCTGCGGCAGCCGTCGGAAAAGGGATGCCGTATGACAATATGCCCGAGCCATACTCCGACGGCGATTATCTTCAAGCAACGACATGGTCGCCGGATGGTCAGAAGATCGCCGGTTGGCGGGTCAGCACGTCGGAGCAGATGGGCATTGCGATCTTTTATTTGCGTGATCGGACGTACAGAAAGTTAACCGACTACGGCGAATCGCCAATGTTCCTCAGCGACAGCCGCCGGATCGTTTTCTTTGAAGAAAACACGCTATTTCTGGGGGACATCGTGACGGCCAAAGTTAAGAAGATCAAGACGCTATCCGCCAACGAAGGTATCCAATTGCTCAACGTTTCAAAAGACGACCGGAACATCTACATGGCCGTCAGAAAAAGCGAATCAAACATCTGGCTCGGAAAACATGATTAATGGGAAGACTAATTAATATTTATTTGCTCCACCCGTAAGCTTCCCGTCAAGCGCACAGTTCTACACTAGAGTTCTCTGCTGTTAGCCCGAATTTGAATTCCGCCGGTGGGAAGGCAACGCTCCGATACAGACGGCTCATTTTAAGGTTTCGTAAAACGTCCGCGCAGCCACTCGCCAAAGAGACCCAGGATCGTTACAACGATGAGGATAAAGATGAGCAGCGTCGCAAAACGGTTCTACCGGCCGAATTCCCGATAGGTAGGAAGCTGTAGGCCGATGCCCCCTGCCCCCACGTATCCACGATGCGACGGTCTTGTCACCAACTATCGGCCCCGAGATCCGCCCGTTGTCGTGTTCTTCTGTTCCGGATACCTTGCCACCGTTTTGGACGATCGAAATTAATCCCCAGTTGGATTGCCCTTGGCCGCTCCACTTTGCGGCGTCACTCGCGACGGAGAAGAAGTAGGTGGGCTATTAGCGGCTCCAAAGAATATCGGCAAAACGCGGACGACCGAGGGTAGCAAAAAAATTTTGTTTGATTGCCGTTGGTCGGGCGATACACATAAATTACACTCATAAACCATGAAGTTCAGATTACAAATCATTGCTAGCGTCCTGCTGAATGTTGTTGTAGCGACGTCCCTGACCGTGTGGGCACAGGAAAACACGCTTACGCTCGAGAATATCTACACGAAACGGGCGTTTCGATCGAAAGGCTTTGGGCCGGTGCGCTGGATGAAGGACAGCAAGGGATACTCGACCGTCGAGACGAACAAGGATCTTGGCGGTGAGGAGATCGTGCGTTATGACGCACAGTCGGGTGAGCGTTCGGTGCTTGTAGCGGCAAAGCAGCTCATACCTGCCGGAAAACAGAAACCGCTCGGGATAGATAACTACGAGTGGTCGGACGACAACGCCCAGATGCTGATCTTTACGAATACGAAGAAGGTCTGGCGGTATAACACCCGCGGCGATTATTGGGTGCTCGATCTCAAAAGCGGCAAACTGGAGCAACTGGGCAAGGGTCTCGATGAGAGCACGTTGATGTTTGCGAAGTTTTCACCCGATGGGACGCGAGTTGGTTACGTTAGCAAGCAAAACATTTATATCGAGGACATCGCATCGAGCAAGATCCAACAGATCACAGCGGACGGTGGCGGCAACATTATCAATGGCACGTTCGACTGGGTCTATGAAGAGGAGCTAGATTGCCGCGACGGTTTTCGCTGGAGCCCGGACGGCAAGACGCTCGCCTACTGGCAATCGGACACCAAGAATATCGGCACTTTCTACTTGATCGATAACGTATCGGATATTTACTCAAGGCCGATACCGCTTCCATATCCCAAGGTCGGCACTAAGCTCTCGGCGGTAAAGATCGGCGTAATTCCGGCGACAGGCGGCAAAACGAGGTGGTTCGATATGCCGGGCGACCCAACCAACAACTACATCGCCCGGATGGATTTCATCCCAAACTCGAACGAGCTGATGATCCAGCAGCTTAACCGCTTGCAGAATACCAACAAGGTCTGGATAGGCGACGCGGCCAAGCTGACGCTCAATAATATCCTCACGGAGACGGACAGCGCCTTTCTCGACATTCACGATAATATTCGCTGGCTGGACGGTGAAAAGTACTTCACGTGGACCAGCGAACGCGACGGATGGCGGCACCTTTATCGTGTGTCGCGTGACGGCAAGCAGATCAAGGCCGTGACGAAGGGCGATTTCGATGTGGTAAATATCAACTGCATCGATCCCGCGGGCGGCTATGTCTATTACATAGCGTCGCCGGACAGTTTTCTTGAACGTTATCTGTACCGTAGCCGCCTCGACGGCACCGGCAAAGCCGAACGCGTGACGCCGCCAAACACGCCGGGGCATCATTCGTATCAGATGTCGGCAGACGCCAAATGGGCGATCCATACGTACAATAACTCGACAACGCCAAACCGCATTTCGCTCGTCTTCGTACCCGACCACAAAAGCACAAAGTTGATGGAAGATAACCGGGAACTAAGAGCGAAATACGACGCCCTCGGCCTTAAGCCGAAGGAGTTCTTTAAGGTCGACATTGGTGAAGACAAGCTCGATGCCTATATGATCAAGCCAGCGAACTTCGACCCCAGCAAGAAATATCCGCTGCTTTTCTATGTTTATGGCGAACCAGCAGGAACGACGGTGCAAAACAACTGGGACGGCGGCGAAGGCCTGTGGCACCAGTATTTGGCCCAGAAGGGTTACGTCGTGGTAAGCGTCGATAACCGCGGTACACGAACGCCTCGGGGACATAAGTGGCGGCAATCGATCTACGGACAGATCGGAATACTCGCGTCCGAAGATCAGAGCAAAGCGGCGAAAAAGATCCTTAGCACCTATTCGTTCCTTGACCCCACGAGAGTCGGCATGTGGGGCTGGAGCGGCGGTGGTCAGATGACGCTGAACTGTATGTTCCGTTACCCCGACATCTACAAGACAGGCATCGCGATCGCCTTCGTCTCAGATCAAAAGCTCTATGACGCAACCTATCAGGAACGCTACATGGGGATGCTCGAGACCAATGCGAAGGGCTATTTTGACGGTTCACCGATCAATCACGCCAAGAATCTGCAGGGCAACCTGATGATCATCCACGGAACCGGCGATGACAATGTTCATTATCAGAGCTTTGAAATGCTGACCAATGAATTGATCAAACATAACAAGCTATTCTCGATGATATCTTACCCGATGCGGTCTCACGGTATCAATGAAGGAGCGAATACGACACTGCACCTTCGACGGACGATGGAAAAATACTGGTTGGCGAACCTCTAATATAGATGACCACATATCCTAGTATCTTCAACGATGTGATCGGTCCGGTCATGCGTGGGCCGTCAAGTTCGCACTGTGCGGCCTCGCTACGAATCGCGCGTCTGTGTCGCGACCTGATGGGCGGGCAGGTCGATAACATCCTCATCGAATTCGACCCGAATGGATCGCTCGCCACTACCCACAAAGATCAGGGCTCGGATATGGGCCTGTTTGGTGGCTTTCTTGGTTGGGACGCCGATGATGAGCGTTTGCCCGAGTCGGAAAGATATCTCGCCGATGCCGGAATTTCAGTCGCTATTGAGATCGTCGATATCGCGGCGACGCACCCAAATACATATAAGATCACCCTTTCAAATTCCTCTGAAACACGCCGACTAACAGCGATCTCTACCGGTGGCGGGATGATCGAGGTCACTGAGATCGACGGAGCGGTCGTGTCGATGGCGGGTGACTATTTTGAGACACTGGTATACACCACGTCCCCCGAAGCGGTTCACGAATTTGTAACCGATCGTATCCCGCACGAATACGTTGAAGTCCATGCCGGAGAGATCCAGTTTGTCGAGATCAAATCACGCGAATTTCCCGCGCCTGAGATTCTCGACGAACTACTTGCGCGGCCGGATGTTCTATTTGTAAGAAAGCTTAAACCCGTCTTGCCAGTGCTAGCACGCCGGGAACTGAAGATACCTTTCGAAACCTGCGAAGGAATGGTGGCATTCAATGAGGGCAAAAAACTAACTCTTTGGGAGTTAGCCGCCGAATATGAAAGTGCGCGGGGCGGGATCTCTAGGGCAGAAGTTTTTGAAAAAATGCGGTCGATTGTTCGCATAATGGACAATGCGATCAGGTTGGGGCTGAAAGGAACCGAATATTCAGACCGTATTCTCGGCAGTCAGTCACTCCAGTTGAAACAGCAGCTTGATAGTAGGGCACTTATCGGCGGCGACGCAAATAACACCGTCATCATGTACGTTTCGGCAATGATGGAGGTAAAGAGCTCGATGGGCGTGATCGTGGCTGCTCCGACTGCCGGTTCCTGTGGCGCGTTGCCGGGAGCGGTGTTCGGCGTCGCTCATTCGCTCGAACTGTCCGAGAATGAGATCGTCAAGGCGATGCTTGGGGCGGGCATTATCGGAGTGTTTATTGCGTCCCGAGCAACCTTTGCAGCTGAGGTTGGCGGTTGTATGGCGGAAACCGGTTCGGGAGGCGGAATGGCCGCCGCGGCAATCGTTGAGATGGCAGGAGGAACTCTCTCCCAATCGATTGGAGCTGCGTCTCTCGCATTGCAAAATTCACTTGGATTGATCTGCGACCCGATCGGCAACCGCGTCGAGGCTCCCTGTCTAGGGCGAAACGTCATGGCTGCTACGAACGCCGTCGCCTGTGCCAATATGGCCCTGTCCAACTATGAGCATCTGATCCCTCTTGATGAGGTGATAGATACCATGAAAGAGGTTGGCGATCGAATCCACAACACCTTACGATGTACGAATCTAGGCGGACTTTCGATAACTAGAGCCGCCCAAAAGATAAGCGAAACGCTTACTGAACGACAAGCATATTTCAAGAGTTGCTGAAAGTTTCCATACCAACATCCTTGATTGCGTCAAGAGTTGACACCTGCTACTGCCCGAACGGAACCGGGAGTGCGGGGCGGCTCACAAAACCGCAATCTAGAACTTGCTCTAGCATGTCGGACCTAACAACCGTTAGATAAAAGGCTTAAACACTGCCCAGTGGACCCCAGAGCCTAGCTGAGCGGATTGCCAATGCTACAACCTGTTTGACAAGGACCCGCTCTCCTTAACGAAGATTCCGAACTTGGCGAGCGCCTAGTGGAAGCGGCTACTCTTCATAATTCTATTCGATGGTATTCCCCTCCAGAGCGACACCTTCGTAACGGCTCGCCATATGATCCAGCCAATAAATTAACGAATCGCGCTGAGCCCGATAGTTTTAATCACCATCGATCGCCCCCTGCATAGATCAATTTTACGTTAAAGAAATACCCTTTTCGATATCAAAGTAGTTTTTAAATGGTATCAGTCGCATGACCGGTTTTTTGGATAACGGGAAAGATTACGGGAAAAAGCAAAGCGGCAGTCCTGGGGACTGCCGCTAAGTTGTTGTAAAGATTGGCTCCGCAGGTAAGACTCGAACTTACAACCCTTCGGTTAACAGCCGAATGCTCTGCCATTGAGCTACTGCGGAATGCTGTTCGCCCCGACGTGTTCACGTGACGGCGAACATAAAGATTAAAAAGTTCACGGGCGGTTGTCAAGCTTTGGAGTTATTTGTTCTGAGGGGCTGCCTTCGATAGCGGTGACCGCTTTCGGGGAAAAAATGTGGGAGCAATCTTAAAATACGAACGAACGGGCAGCCATCTGAGACGTCTTCCTCGTTTTTGGCAAGGCTAGTTTAAGCGCGTACTACAAGACATGCTAGGATGGCTCACACTATTTTCTTTTCGCGACATTGATCATTCCGCTATACTTTGCAATAGGAATGAACTTTTCGCCAAGGCCTATTCTTTTGCTAATAATGACGCTTGTGGTTGCGGGCGCGGCGCGGTCTCAAGATTTTCTGCCGGAACTGGTTAAACGCATCAAGCCGTCTGCGGTCGCGATCGAGACTTTTGATGCGAAGGACAATCCGATATCGCGTGGTAGCGGCTTTTTCATCGCATTTGACAGGGTAATCACAAACCGTCACGTCATCGAGAAAGCGGCCCGGGTCGAGGTTCACCTCCTGAGCGGCAAGAAATTCGCGGTCAAGGGCATTTTGGCCCTCGACGGTGAAGCTGATCTGGCATTGCTCAGTGTCGATTTGCCGAGAATAGACGCGAAGCCATTGCCAATATTGAAAACAGCACCCCAAGAAGGGGAATCCGTTGTGGTGGTCGGAAATCCTTTCGGACTTGAGGGCAGCGTTTCAAATGGGATCGTTTCAGCAGTTCGCGAAATATCGGGTTACGGCAGGATAATTCAGATCACTGCTCCGATCTCGCCGGGCTCATCCGGTTCGCCAGTCGTGAATATGGCGGGTCAAGTCATAGGCGTGGCCACGCTCCAAGCTGCTGAGGGGCAAAGCTTGAATTTTGCGGTTCCTGCCGAACGGATCTCGCAATTGAAGGTCGGCGAACTTCAAACCTTCATGTCTTTCAGTTCAGAAGCTCAGCGAAATAAGCGCTCCGCGGCCGAACGTCTGTATTCGCAGGGGCTCGCTCAGCTTTCGCGTGATGACTTCACGCGTGCCGCCGCTCTTTTTGAGAAGGCGGCGGAGACCGACCCGACGTATGCCGAGGCATGGTATCAAACTGGCTATTGCTACGGGGCTCTAGACAAACATATTGACGCTCTAAAGGCCTCGCGGCAGGCGGCGAAACTTCGACCGGACTGGGCTGCCGCTCACATAAATGTCGGAACGTCGAGCTACGCTCTGGCCATGTATAAGGAAGCGGCGGACTCGTTTCGTCAGGCGATCCGCATCGACGAAAGCAGCTGGGAAGCCCAGTATTCGCTTGGCCTCGTTTTGGGCAAGTTGACGCGAACAGACGAGGAGATCCTGGCCTATCGCCGAACCATAGCCCTCAAACCCGATCACGTAAACGCCATCGAAAAGCTCGGCCTTGCCCTGTTCAAACAGAAGCGTTACGCCGACGCGGCTGCCACCTTTGAGTCATTAAAGATCTACAGGCCTGACGCGAGAACCTACGGCAATCTTGGCGAAAGCTTGCTCGAAGCCGGAAAGATCGAGGAAAGCGTCGAGCCTCTCAACACAGCAGTCAGCTACAATCAGGACTTTGATAAAGCCCGATACAATCTCGCGCGGGCATACCTAAAATTAGGCAACCGTGATATGGCTCAAACCCAGTACGAGATACTTAAGAATGCAAAGTCTGATTGGGCTGATCGACTTTATGTTTTGCTTAATCCTTAGGAGAACCGAGATTTTATCGTTCCCCGCGGGCAGCCTCGACGGATGTTTCGAGATCGACCGCTAGTTTGCGTGAACCAGGTTGGTCGAAGGTTTCAGTCCACCTTAAAGCCTCGTCAAGTATCCTAAGCTGATATTCGCGAAAATTAGGCTTTCCCGCGACCGAACCAAGCTCCCCATTGTAGTACGCGGTACGCGGAGGGCGAACCATATCGGTCAATTTTGGATCGACAGCGATGGTCATTGTCGGGATACCGCTTTGTTCGATACCACGAGCAATAATCCCGAGAGTTTGATGACAGAGGCGTGAAGCCGGTATGAGAAGTGCGGCCTGCACTTCGTAACGATGGAGCCTCTCAGCGATCGCCGGGGCGAGTTCGTCGGCGACACGGGCGGCGTTTGGAATATGGCTGCTGATGCTCCACCAAACGCTGTTCAATGCACCGATCACAGAATTTGATTGATATTCGAGAAGGCGGTCGATAGGGATCTGTGAGTTTCGATCTTCCTCAACGGCTTTCGGGTCATAGCCCTTTGCCGAATAACTCAGATCCTCGGCTTCAACCTCAACCGGAATTTCGATGTATCTCAGGTCGCCATCGCGACTCGTTATATCGAAAGGATCCATACCATTGATATACGCTCCGGCCGATGAAATAACTGCTAAATTAAGCATCGGCAGCGCTCGGCGAACGGGCGTGAACGGGGCGTGAATGTTCTCAACCCACGGGTAACCTGAAAGCGAATCATTTGCGTTCCAACGTGAGAACCGCCCCGCGAATACGCCGCTATTTTCGATCAATTCCATAACTTTTAGACCTTAAACTCTTTTGAAAAATCGTAAACGTCGGCCTTTTCGGCCGGTGCCGCTTTACCAAATTTACGGTTTGCGATAATGAAGAACGTTAATAGCCCGGCTGCCAGGCCAACGAAAAGCACCCAGACAGAGTATTCGTGCACCATGTTGAACTGCAGCCGCAAAGGGTCGTCCGCTGCAACATCATCGATCGGCCTGCCGATTTGAGTGCGGATCGACGCGAGCCAAAATCCAAGAACAAACTGCCCAACGACGCAAGCGATAGTGATAACACCAAGCAGGACTCGCTCTACCCACAGCCAAAATCGATTCACCGTCGATGACGCGACAAATGACGTCAGGATAAGCAAAACCGAGATCACGAGCCCGCTGTAGTTGAGGATCGCAAGATTTCGGTTAACGACCGCACCGGCCAATTCGCGTTGCGGCAGAACGGCAAACGCCGATTGAGCAACTCCGATAAAGAAAAAGGCAGCTCCCAGCCAAATCGCTAACATCAGAAGCCGAATATCGGAGAAAAATTTCATAAAGCCTTCAAATAAATTAGCCCTATTATGGCGTTTTTAGTCAGAAAGGGCAAAATGTTGAAAGGCAGCCGGTTTTAGAAAGCAATGAATATCAAGACCCTGATCGATCGGACATCGGAACTACTTCGTGACGCCGGCATCGCCGAGCCGCGGCGGGAAGCGATGTCTTTCCTTGCTTTCGCTCTTGGCACTAATAGGACATTTCTATTTGCGCACCCGGAGGATGAACCCGACGCATCAGTGATAGCCGCTTTTCATGCATTGATCGCGAGACGCTCGAAGCGCGAACCGTTTCACTACATAACCGGTGAACGTGAGTTCTTCGGCCGGGATTTTTTTGTCGAATCGGGAATTCTGATACCCAGGCCCGAGACGGAGCTGCTCGTAGAAGCCTCGATCGAGTTCCTTCGTTCGAGAGGGGCTCCGCGCTTTTTTGAAATCGGTGTGGGCTCGGGATGTGTTTCAGTCTCCATCCTTAAAGAGGTCCCCGACTCGTCGGCGGTCGCGGTCGATGTTTCGGAGACAGCTCTGCGAGTAGCATCGTCAAATGCGAGGCGACATCTTGTTGCGGATAGACTCAACATCCGGCACGGGGGCCTATTTACTGGCATTGATGAGAAATTTGATCTGGTCGTTTCGAACCCACCCTATGTGCCGGATGCTGACCTACCGACATTGCAGCCGGAAGTTGCTAACTTCGAACCGCATACAGCGCTTTTTGCTGGCACTGACGGACTCGACTTGGTTCGAAGGATCATCCGCGATGGGCAAGATCATCTGCTGCCAGGAGGCGTGCTGCTTATGGAGATCGGTTTCGGACAGGCTGACGCAGTCGAATCGCTTTTGAATAACTTCGGATGGTCAAACATCGAGTTCGTCGAAGATCTTCAAAGAATTCCACGCATAGTCAAAGCGAGTTTGCCCGGCCCGCGATTCATATCTTAATTAGCTTGCAATTAAAACCAGAACGGGAGTAATATTGCGGTACTCTACAAGAAATAGTTTTTTGATAACGTAGCTGTTTTGTCAGGATCGGTTGGCGTGGCTTTTTGTGCACTCAACCATCTGCGGCCCAAACCTGTGAGCGGTTTAGCTCACATTCGATCGGAGGTGTTGATATGCTCTATGCGTTATTGGCTCTGGTTGCTGCTGTCGCGGCAGCTTTCTCGTTTTATCAATACACGAGCAGCAACGATAACAAGTTGTACTTGGTAATCGCTCTCGTCTGCGCCCTTGCGACAGTCGGGCTTGGCGGTATGTTCCTCGCGGGACGGATGGCAAAGAAAGAGGAAATTCATATAACTGAATAATTTCTCTGCCTTTGTTCGCGATCCGGGCATTGGTGCGCCATTCAGATCTTATTTGTCTCTAGACAAGGCCGATTTTCGGCCTTTTTTTCTTAGGAAAGGATTCCTCTGCCCAAAGATTTTGCAGGCAATCACTCTCATTTCAGTAAGCGTGCATCTGAAAAAAATCATCGCGGATAATCTTGAAAACGCCGAATCAATGTGGCATAGTAGAAAGTTGACAAAAATGTAATGATTTATTCTTGTCAATTAAACTGATGCCGAAAATCGCAGACATTCAAGAAACTCCAAACCCGAATGCCGTCAAGTTCATATTGAAGGAACCGGTGTCGCACGGCACGTCGCACTCTTTCAAAAAGGCAGAGGATGCGTCGGAGAATTCACTCGCAAAGTCGATATTTGACGTCGGCGAGGTCGTTTCGGTCTTCTACATGGACAAGATGATCACGGTTGAAAAGACAGATGATGCCGAGTGGGACGAGATACTCCCAGATCTCGCAGTGCCGATCCGTGCGGCTGAGGCTGTTGTGGTTTCGAATGGCAACGGCAAACGAGCGGCGGCCGCGGCGGTTGGCGGAGCTATCGCTGCCGCGGCAAGCGATGACCCAAAGCTTGCGGCCATAAACGAACTGCTCGACGACCGTATTCGCCCATATCTTGCTGGCGACGGCGGCTGGCTCGAGGTCCTTGAACTCGCAGATAACACATTAAAGATACGGTACGAGGGCGCGTGCGGTAGTTGCCCTAGCTCGCTGACCGGGACACTCATGGCTATCGAAAATATGATCCGCGAGGAGATCGATCCGGAGATCACCGTGGTCGCGACCTAAGCCTTCCTTCAAATGATCAATAAATAAAATCTTCCAGTGTTCAACAAACTTTATTTTGTTGGTTTTACAAGATTTTCTTGACTTTTGGGCTCTCTATTGTGGATAATCCAATGGTCGGTGGTTTATGCACAAACCCCGCATTCCGCCTTGGGGCCGACTATCTGCCCAAATCCACCGATACATAACCGTTCAAAAACTCACTTTTTTTTGTTTGATGGAGGAGAAACGTAGTGAATAGTGAAGAACTCGAACAGAGTCTCAGAACTGAATTTGAGAGCTATCTTAAATCAGTCCTTGGGGAAATGAAGCAGGAAACGGCCGAGTTTCAAACCAAGATCGAGGCCGAGTTTGAAAAACAGAAGTCTCAAATTGATGAGGCATTTAAGAGCTTCTCGGCTCGTTTTGACTCCGAACGCACATTCGACCCGGCATTTCAGAGCTCACTCGCTGAGCATCTTCGACTTGCCCGCGATGAAGGAGCCCGCGTTGCGGCAAACGCAATGGTCGAGGCGGAAAATCTCGGCCAGTCTCCGCTTGCGGGTATGCCGGTCGCCGCCGCTGCTCCGGTTGAGCCCAAATACGATGCGATCCGGGACGCGGTCGATGATATCAGTTCTAAGGATTCGCAGAGCGCCATCCTGAAAGCTCTGGTTCATCACGCAGGTAGTTTTGCCCCGCGAGGTGCTTTTTTCATTATTAAGTCTGAGCATTTTTCCGGCTGGAAGGTTTTTGGAGCGAGTGAGGCGGCGGACGGTGCAATTCGCGATATCCATTTCCCTGTTGCTTCAGACTCGGTCCTCGGCTCAGCGATCTCGTCGCGAGCGACGTCTACCGAATCGCGGCCCGGTGACGGAGCGTTCATTAATCCGCTTGAGTTTGCTGATGGCGACGGCGGAGTTGCGGTACCACTTGTAGCTCGCGGACGGGGTGTAGCGGTCCTTTATGCCGATTCCGGCAGCTATAGCTCCGACTCGAAGATCAATCGCGAGGCACTTGAAACAATAGTGCGAGTAGCCGGTCTGACGGTTGAACTGCTCGCTTCCATGCAGACCGCAAAGGCTGAAAACCGAGCTGTCGCGGCAGCTGATTTCGAAAACGTCCCGACGCAAGCTGAAGCCCCCCAGGCACCAGTTGAAGAAACACAGATCCAATACGAAGAGCCAAAAGCTGAGGCAGCGGAAGAATTTCAGCATCAACCGGAAGAGGTCGATCATTTTGCCCCGCCCGCTGTCGACCCGCGTGATGCCTTTACAGAGCCGGCCGGGTCTTTTGATCAGCCGCGGAGCTTTGAGCAGACGTTGTCGTTCTCCGATGAGCCCGCAACTGAAGCCCAGGCAGATAACGATTCATTTACCTTCAGCGAAA
Organism: Acidobacteria bacterium Ga0077534; assembly: GCA_001464455.1. Taxonomy (GTDB): domain Bacteria; phylum Acidobacteriota; class Blastocatellia; order Pyrinomonadales; family Pyrinomonadaceae; genus OLB17. Next base: position 115,858 of record LNEI01000025.1, on the reverse strand, counting down.
GCGTTTCATATGAAGGTGGATTCCCGCAGGAAGTTTCGTCAAATCCGTTCGATGCTGAGCCTGCAAATTACGGCCAGTTTGAGGTCAGCGAGCCGACGGCGGCAGAGCCCGCACCGGCACCCGTAGAATTAGCCCACGACAATAACCCATTCGCCGAAGAGCCTTATCCGGGCGACGAGGCAATGAGGGAGCGCGACGCCGAGTTTGACCGTGCTGAGCAGCCTGCTTCTTTCGAGCAGCCGGTCGTCGAGACCCCTGCGATTCCGTTTGATGAAGCGCCTGAAACAGTCGAAGCCGAGCACGGCGAGATGGTTTTTGATCGGCAACCTGCGTTCGATGAAGCTCCGGTAGCATCGCCATTTGAACAGCCAAAAGATCAGTTTGAGCCCGCTGCAGTTGTCGGTGGAGGTGGTTTTGTCCATCAGCCGGAAGTGCCCGTTATGGAGGCTCCGGTGGTAAAAGCTCCGACGCCCCGATTGAGCGAAAGAAATGTCGATCTTCCTATCGAGGTTCCGGAAGAAGAAAGGCGTATTCACAACGACGCGCGTCGTTTCGCTCGTTTGCTGGTTTCTGAGATCAAACTTTACAACGAGAAGAAGGTAACTGAGGGACGCGAAGCAAGCGATCTATATGTCCGTCTTCGTGAGGCGATAGACCGTTCTCGCGAAATGTATGACAAACGCGTTCAGCCGCCTGTCGCTGCAAAGTTCGACTATTTCCATTACGAGATCGTCAACTCGCTCGCCGAAGGGAACGCTGAGAAGCTAGGTTCCGGATATCCGGGAGCTACGGTTTAGTCTCGAACACCTTTCAAAGAAAAAAAGCCGCCCCGAAAAAGGGCGGCTTTTTTCGATGTGAAACGTCTGAGGTTCAATCAATGCGCTCCGAAGGGAAAACGGGGCGTGCAGCATCTGGCCGGTCTGGCGACGTGTGACGGTGAGTGATCTTCCAATCTTTTCCGACGAGTTTGTAAATAAGTGTCATTCGTCCCGCTGAATTTTCGACCTTGCCATCATATTCCTGAGTCTGCTTCCATTTGCAGCTTACGTAGGCAGCGGTTTTCCCCAGCATCTCAACCCGCAGTCCTGTGATCTCGAGCGTTACGTTTGCGACCTTTGCGTATGACGATTCGACATTGCTCTTGACCGTCTCCCAACCGATGGTTGCGGTTCCGTTGTTATTAAAGATCAGCAAGCGGTCGCTTTTCTCATAGGTTGACATGACCTTCTCGGCATCGACCTGCTTGATGCCGTCGACGAGACGATCGAATGCAGCTCGAACCCCCTTCGATGGATCGGAGGTTCCAGTAGCAGCCTTCTGAGCAAAGCCTGGTACGGCGAAAAAGATAGTTAGCGTAAGTAAAATTGCGATTTTATTCATAAATGATCAGCGGTTATCTATCCGGCCACCGCAACCCTGAGTTTATATTTTTAGATAAGACCCACGCAATACCGGCCCTACACGATTTGCTACGGAGCCGGCCTGGGGCTATACGATTTCAGGCTATCGTTTTGTCGTGAAAACGCATTTCCCTCAGATTTTTTGCTGTTTTCTTTTCTTCGTGAGCATTGGAATACTTGTTGCCATGTAATCTTCTAAGAACTCTCCCAATACGTTCAAGATCCATCTGGAGTAGGTAAGAACATGAGGTTATCCATCAAACTGCCGTTCATTTTACTAGCCCTTTTTTCACTTTCGGTCGTATCTTTTGGCTCGTCGGCCAGCGACGTCAATCGTCCGGCAGGAGGAAACTTTGTCATCGACGACGAAGACGAAACGCCCGAAGTAACCGATCGAGTTGCGAGGATAAGTTCGGTCGCCGGCGATGCAAAGATCCGTCGCGGCGGAGCCGAAGAGTGGGAAACTGTCACGCTGAATCTGCCGATCGTCGAGGGCGATGAGATCATCACCGAGACTTACTCAAGGCTAGAAATTCAGTTCGATAAGAATACCCATCTGCGGCTGGATAAAAATTCGATCCTGAAACTCGCGACTCTTAAGGATCACGGAATTGCCGCCAGCCTTTCAACGGGACGGGCAAGCCTTTTGACCAACAACTTCGATAAGGAACGGTCGTTCTTCGAGATCGACGGGCCAAAGGTCACGATCGCGGTTCAGAAAGCCGGGCGATACATGTTTGAGGCCGGGAAACAGGGCGGCGGCGAGGTTCAATTGACCGTAGATAATGGCGGTGAAGCCAGGGTATATTCTGAAAACGCGGGCTTTACCTTGAAAGATCAGCGAACGGCGCGCGTCTTTATCGATGGCCCAAACGAAGGTGAGTGGGAAACGTCGGCTTCGTTCTCGTCGAATGACAACTTTGCCCTATGGATCTTTGATCGTGAAGAAAGTGTCGCTCGCGGGCTAAAGGACGCCCATTACGGAAAGTACTACGATCAGGATCTGTATGGTGCTGAGGACCTTAATGACAACGGTGACTGGGTCGATACGGACGATTACGGCTACGTTTGGCAGCCGAGCCGGCTTGCCACAGCTCAGTATTCTAATTGGTCTCCTTACCGCTACGGCCATTGGCGTTGGATGCCGCCTTACGGTTGGACATGGGTAAACGACGAACCGTGGGGATGGGCGACGTACCACCACGGACGATGGTTCAACTACAGAGGCCGCTGGGTCTGGTCGCCATACGGGTATTACCGATCGCGACGAAGCTGGTGGTCGCCCGCCTTGGTTGTTATCAACATATACAACAACAACGTCTGCTGGTATCCGCTTTCGTATCACCGCCGACGGAACAATTTCAACTGGAATTACCAGCGTCGTCGCAACAGCACCAATCCTGGTACGATCGCCCGTGACCCACGCAATCCGCCGCTGACCGGAGCCGTCCAGACGGGCAAGATTCGAAATGGGAAGTATCCGATCGATGTTCCTCCGACCGGCATTATTACGACCGATTCTAAAGACTTCGGAAAACGAAATATGCGGGTAATGACGGCCCCTGAGCCGATCGCGAAGACGGTCTTCCTTAACCCCGAAGGCGATCTATCGCCTATGCTGCCGGACTACAAAGACAAGAAGCGTACAACCGATGTAATAACGGAACGCCCAAAGATCGATCCGGCGGTACAGACGCGCGTCGGAGCCGCACCGCGAAAGGCAAAGGCCCCGCTCGATGGCGAGCTGCAGAAGACACGAATGTTTGGCGGCCGTCCGCCCAAAACAACTGAAACGGAGACGCGTGAACCGGTTCGCGGCACCCAGCCCAGAAATACCGGGGCGATCGAACGCACGCCTGTTCTTCGCCAACCGGTCGACCCGGTAAGGGCCACACCGCCGGGGAGCGAGCCAACCAAGGTTCGACAGCCCGCTCCAATCTACACGGCTCCCGAGACGGTCGAGAGAACAAGAACGCCCAGACCACAATCACAGCCGCAGCCCCGTCAGACCGAGCGTAAAGATCCGCCGCAGCGTATCGAACGGACACAGCCGCCAGTCAAACAGGCTCCTAAGAACGATCCACCGCCAGCCAAGGCTCCGTCGAAGGATGTATCGCGGCCAGCTCCCTCACAGAAGGAAAAACCAATTACTCGCTAGTTGGCTGCCAAACAGATAACGCGGATCCCGATCGGTTCTAAATATCGATCGAGATCCGCGTTTTCTACAGCTTACAGTCCTAATTTGAGTACTTTTTGTGTCGTAATGACACATCTTGTGCATTAAATAGCACCCACCGCGACCCTAGCGACCGAGACATGAAATTTTTTTGGCCGCAATCGTTAGAATTTATATGTCGGTATTCCCTGTCTCCAAGGAGATGCAAAAGCAGAGCCTATTGAAGGCTCGTTAGCAACGCCGCCTTGTCGACATCTGCCGGGTTTCCGACGATGACGACGCGAATGTTTTTCATGTATTTATTTGCGGCAGCCCGTATTTCTTCGGGTTTTACTCTTCTCATCTTTCCGAGAAAGTCGAGCGAATTTTGCCAGCCGCCGCCGAGCATTTCATACTGAGCGAGTTCCGAAGCCTGTGCGGCATTCGTTTCCTGCTTAATGTAGTAGGTCGTGAGAAAATACGCACTCATCCGGGCGATCTCGTCTGCGTCTACTGAGCCTGCCTTGATCTTCCGTATCTCATCGAGCATTACGGCTACTGCTTCGTTAGGCCTGCTGGTCGAGGCTGAGATCGAGGCGGTGTTCGTCGCGTTGTCACCGAGCTCGGCATCCGGAGCGTACGACAGATTGCGACGTACACGAACCTCCTGGAAGACATTCGACTGCAAAACGGTGATCGCGGTTCGCATCGCGTAATAATCAGGGTCGCGGAGCGAAGGTGCGGCGAAAGTGCCCTTTACATAATTCGTCTCGAGGGACTTGGCCGAAACATCGACGGTCGGCTTGGTGAAGTTTAGTGCCGGGATCGGTTTATCCACGTAATTGCCGCGAGGAAGTTTTCCGAAAGAGCTTTCGACCATCGTTTTCACAGCGGCCGGGTCGAGATCGCCGACGATGACGAGGAGCATTCGCGACGTTTCAACCAAGCGTTTGTGATAAGCGGCGAGGTCGGCAGGTTTGAATTTGGAGATCGTCGCGACCGTCCCCTGCGGCTCGATGGCGTATGGATGGCCCGCGTACAATATCGAATCATTGGTCAGCTCAAGCAGTCCTTCCGGCGAATCGCCCTGGGATCTAAGCCCTGTAACAAACACACCACGAACGCGTTCGACGTCCTCGGGCAGAAAAGTAGGATTGACCACTACGTCGGTAAAGATCTTCCACGAGTGTTCGAAATCCTGTTTCGTACATCCCAACGCGAGCGCACTGAAATCGCTGTTTGACCCCGAAGTGATGACCGTACCGACGCTCGAAGTTTCCTTTCTCAGCCTCGCACGCGGGTAGGTTTTCGTTCCCTCAGCGGCGACATTTAGGGTAAAAGCCTCGATGCCGGCATTCTCGGGCGTAAGTTCCTTGACCCCGCCGCGAAAAAAAAGCCCGGCGGCGACTGTCGGGGTTCCGGTTCGTCGTTTTACCAGAACTTTTAGCCCGTTGACGTCAAATTCGGATATCTGCCCGGCCGCGGTCGTTACGCCCGTTTGGGCCGAAACGCCTTGCAAAGCCGAGACAACGAGAAATGAAAAGAGCGTAAACCTGATCAGGAGTTTCTTCATTTCGCCGCACCTCCTGTAAGGTCTTCGGTTGTCAACTTTGCGATCGCCTGCTGTTCGGTTGATATTAACGCGACGCTGATCCGCGGTTTGTTCTGGATGTAAGTTTTCACGTATTTGATAATGTCGGCACGCGTCGTCGCTCGCAGATTCTTATGATAGCCGCGGAAATAGTCGATGCCGGTCGTCGACCACCAGAAGCTAAGCGTACGGCCGTATTCGCTGAGTTTGTCACGGCTGTAGAGGTCGTCCGCCTCGAGCAGCGTTTTCGCGCTTTCGAGCTCCTCGTCGGTGAAATAGTTCGGCTTATCGAACTGGGCGATCTCGGCATAAAGCGCCTTCATCGCTGCTTTTGCTTTTTCGGGGCTAGTCGAAACGATCGCTTGGATGGGCCCGACATTTCGTTGGGTGTAATAACCGATGTTCGCACCCGTCGTTAACTGGGAATCGACAAGTGCCCGTTGAAAACGTGAATCCGGCTGGCGAATAATAAATGAAAAAACGTCCGCCGCGTAAGTCGCTGCATCGTCTTTTCCTATCGAAGGCCCTTGCCAACTGACCTGTACCAGAACACTCTGAACCGGCTGATTGACGATCACGCCTTCGCTTTTAGTCAGCGGCGGATGCTCGACCAGCGGAAATTTCACAAATGGATCCTCCGCTCTTTTCCAGTCGCCAAACAACTCTTCGGTCAACTTGAAAATATGCTGCGGATCGACGTCGCCGGTCACGATGAGTGCCGAATTATTCGGAACATAGTAACGAGACTGGATGAGCCGCATTTGATCCGTAGTTGCGGCTGCAACGGTTGCCTTTGTGCCGCCGGGGCTTTTGCGGGTTGGATATTTGTAAAAAAGGCGGTTGAGCGACTCCTGATTGAGGTAATAGCCGGGCTGCGAAAGGTTCCGGTCGAGCTCGGCGAGAACGTTCTGCTTTTCGCCCTCGAATTCCTGTTCGTCAAACACCGGATATCGAGCAGCATCCTTGATAAAACGCAATGCCGGAAGGATGTTGGGGCTCGTCGTAGTGAAGTAGTACTGGACGACCTCCTCACGAGTTGTACCGTTATTTACGATGCCAAGCTGGTCTATCAGCCCGACGTAGCTCCAGTCCTTTATCTCAGGCTTTAGCCTGAAATCGTTGTCACAGCCGAGATTTCTGAAGGCCGCCAAGTTGCGAAACTGGATATATTCGCACCGAAAGATCGCCGTCGCTTTATTGGTCTTAAAGAACATGTGTTCATAAAGATGCGAAAGGCCATTTAGCTCGGGCGGTTCGGTAAACGAGCCGTTTCGGACGGCAAACTCGATCGTTACGAGCGGCACCGAGGAATCCTGCAGAACGATGATCTCCATTCCATTCGCCAGTTTTTTCGTGACGATCGGAACCTCATAGGCCGCCTGCTGGCCGGCCGCCGGCGGCTTGATCTTTGGGCCGAGATATTCGGCCGTCTTCTGGGCACTAGCGGATGTCGCGACAAGCGATGTTAGAATCAAAAATGAGACAAGAAGTTTTTTCACAATGCTCCGATAAAATTGCTTGTTATCTGACTTATCTAAAATGTAACACACGAGAGGGATATCGAATGGAACGTGACAATATGATGCACGGCGCCCGCACGGCGTTGAATAAAGATATGGACATCCGCGCATGGGCCGAGAATTTTCTCAAAGAAAAGACTCGCGAAGAAAATACGCAAATGTCAGCAGAAGAGTTTGAAAAATACTGGAAATACCACAAACCAGAGATAATGCACGCAGGTGCGGCCGAGGCGATGGCGGCATGGCGAGAACAAGCGCGCTAGGATCTTGGGCATCCGACGTATTTGTTAGAGCGAGACGGCAAAGGGCTGTAAGTGCTGAGCCAGATAACCGCTGTCAATAAAGAATCTGAAGCCTCGATAAAGGAGAAACGCCAATGAGCATACCTGAACACTATTCACCGGTCATGCCCTATATCGTCCTGCCGAACGATGCCGAGGGATTTATTAAATTTATAACCGAGATCTTCGGCGCAAGAGAGATACTGCGAGTCGATCACGATGGCGGCGGCGTGATCCACGCCGAGTATTCGATAAACGGCGGCACGATCATGTTTGGCGTCGCCAGCGCCGAATGGAAGCCGTTTCCGTGCGGGATGTTTGTCATCGTTTCGGATGTCGACGGCGTTTACGCCAAAGGCCTGGAGCACGGAGCCATTGGGAATCAGGAGCCTTCGGACCAAGGTTATGGACGAGCTGCCGGGTTTATTGACCCGTGGGGAAATCAATGGTGGCTCAACGACCCGGCAGGCCATTGAGCCACTGCGGACTAACGAACGACCACGACCGGCAAGCCCTTGCCGGAAAACGACTTGTTAAATGCGGCTATATCCTCTGCCTTGATTCTGGCGAGGATCGCGAGCTGAGCATCGATCTTCGCCGTTAGGTCTGCGTAGACATCGGACGCCTGGTTTGTCGGCGGAAAATCGCCTCCGTCGACCGTCGCGTGAAGCGCGGCGAGCTTGTTGTTCAGCTTGATCGGGAAATTCAGCGCGTCCTGAGATGAGCGGATCTTGGTCTGGATCAACTCTTCTTCGACCGCCGTCAGCTTGTTTCCGATCGCGGCAGCCTGATCTTTCAGATCCTTTTGATCGGCCTTGAGACGGGCACTCAGATCATCAAGCTGCTTTTTCAGATCGCGTATCTCAGCGATCGAATTATGCGTTTCCGTCACTTTCTGATTGGTTCTCATCAGAAAATCGTACTGCTTCTGAAAATCCGCCTGGGTCGTAGTAAGGCGTGGATCAGCCTTGAGTGCAAAGCTTTCGGTCCCAACGGCCTTTCCGTCCACCGTTAGCCGAACCTGATAATTCCCGGGTACGACACGCGGCCCTGCGAGCGATCCGGCCCACATTATCAGGCCGGGAAGCCCGGCGGCGTTTGGCATCCGGTAATTCCAGACAAAGCGATTTAGGCCAACGTCCGAAGCGACGGGCATTTCACCCGGCCCGCCACGGCCCGTAAAACGTCTTACAACTTTTCCGGTCGAATCTAGAAACTCAAGAGCGATCTCTTTAGGCTTCGACTTTAGCCAGTAGTGGATCACCGCACCGTTTGGCGGATTTGCTCCCACGGTCGCGGTCGGGGATGAAAAACCAAAACCTCCGCCGGCCTGTCGATACGCGTCCTCAGGCTTAAAGAGCGTCGCCTCGGCATTCTTTGCATCCGCCAGTTGGTAGAGCACGTTCAGATTGTCGAGAACGTAAAACGAACGGCCCTGCGTCGCGACGACCAGGTCCATATCACGTTTGTGCACCGCGAGATCCGTGATCGGCACTATCGGCATGTTTAGCTGGAGCGGCTGCCACGATTCGCCGTCATTGGTCGAATAGTACATACCGGTTTCGGTTCCGGCATATAGAAATCCTTTTCGATTCGGATCCGCTCGGACAACACGGGTGAACGCATCAGGAGCGATTCCCGAAACCAGCTTTTTCCACGTCTGGCCATAGTCGGTCGTGCGGTAAATGTAGGGTTTGTAGTCATCCGACTTGTACGCGGTTGCCGCGAAATATGCGGTTCCGGCGTCATGCGGCGATGCCTCGATCGCGTTGATCTGAGCGACTTCCGGCAGGTCCGAGGGCGTTACTTTCGACCAATTCTTTCCTCCGTCACGCGTGACGTGAACGAGACCGTCGTCCGAGCCCGCCCAGATCACGCCTGCCGTCAACGCAGATTCAGCGACGGTAAAGATGGTCGAATAATACTCAACGCTCGTATTGTCCTGCGTGATCGGCCCGCCCGAAGTTCCCTGTTTCGACTTATCGTTTCTGGTCAAGTCCGTCGATATTGGCTGCCACGACTGCCCCTCGTCCAGCGAACGGAAAAGGATGTTTCCCGCTGTGTAGAGCTGATGTTTCCCGCCGCTTTTATGTGGGGAAAACAGGATCGGAAAGTTCCACTGAAATCGGTATTTCATCGCTTCCGCCCCGGCTCCCATGGGATTATCGGGATAAACATTGATGTTTCGGCTCTGATTGGTCTTGTGGTCGTAACGCGTCAATAAGCCGCCGTAGCTGCCCGCGAAAACGATATCCGAATTATCCGGATGCGGGGCGATCCAACCCGATTCTCCGCCGCCAACGTCATGCCAATGCTGCTCGGTGATCGAACCTTCATTGGTCCGCGATTTTATCTTGATCGTCGAGTTATCCTGCTGGGCACCGTAAATGTTGTATGGAAAGTCGTTGTCCAACGCCACGCGGTAGAACTGCGCCGTTGCCTGGTCCTGTTCGGTCCAGGTTCGGCCACCGTCGTTCGACACATTCGCCCCGCCATCGTTGGAGTTGATCATTCTCTGGTTGTTATCAGGTGCGATCCACAGGTCGTGATTATCCGAGTGGGGAACGCCTATGGTGCTAAAGGTGCGGCCGCCGTCTATAGATTTATGGAACCCGACGTTCAGCACATACACGATATCGGCATTTTGCGTATCGGCATAGACACGATGGTAGTACCAAGGCCGCTGACGGATCGCCGGGCTTTCTGAAACTCGCTGCCAGCTCTCTCCGCCGTCGTCCGAACGATAAAGGCCGCCGTCCCTGGCCTCGATCATGGCAAATACGCGGCTCGGATTGACAGGCGATACCGAGATGCCGATCTTGCCCAGAACGCCCGCCGGTATTCCACGATTCTTCGAAATATCGGTCCATGTGTCGCCACCGTCTTCAGAACGATAGACGGATGAACCTTCGCCGCCCGAGATCAGGCTGTACGGTGTTCGCTGAACTTGCCAGAAAGTGGCGAACATCAGATTTGGATTCGCCGCATCCCACGCGAGATCAAATGCACCCGCCTTGTCGCTGCGAAAAAGAATGTTCTGCCAGGTTTTGCCGCCGTCCTTGGTGCGAAATACGCCGCGTTCGCGATTTGGCCCCCATAGGTGGCCCATCGCCGTGACGTAGACGACATCAGGATTCTTCGGATGCACACGAACGCGGCCTATCTGCCGAGAATCGCCGAGACCCACGTGTTTCCAGGTCTTTCCGGCATCGACTGATTTGTAAACGCCGTCACCATGCGAGACGTTGCCGCGAACGGCCGACTCGCCCATTCCGACGTAGATCACATTCGGGTCAGACGGCGCGACGTCGATCGAACCAACCGAGCCAGTCTTGAAGAACTTGTCGGAAACAGGAAGCCAGTTCACTCCGGCATCGGTTGTTTTCCAAACCCCGCCTCCCGTTGCTCCGAAATAATAGACATTCGGCTGCGACGCAACGCCTGCAACCGCAACAGACCGACCGCCGCGAAACGGCCCGATCGTTCGATACTGCAGGGTTCGCAGCGGATCATTAGGGTCGGAGGACGGTAGAGTTTGGCTCGAAATGACAAACGAACCTGCCAGAAGCAGAAACAGCGACGCAAACACGAAAAGCCGCGAAGGCTTGCGAACGGATAGGATCATGCAGAAACCTCGATTGAAAAGTGTGATCTACTATTGAAGTAAATAGTTGATTCTTAATCTATTTGATGTTCCCGGTTTTGGCAACTGCGTATCGGCATTGGAGGTGTTTCTAGATCGCAAAATAGTAAAAAGGAGCCGAGTTCAAAAAGAACCGACTCCTAGATCCGCGTGATCTATACGAGAATTATTTTTTTGCTCCGGACTTGGCGAAGTATCCCTGTCGGTGGGTGAGCTTAACCTTATCATTCTTGAGCTGAGAGTTTGAGAGTTGGATCTCGATCTTGCGATACGAACCATCGCGATTTTGGTTCGTGGGTTCGTACGCGATCAGGTATTGCGAACGCATCTCGTCCTGGATCTGTCGGAACGCGTCGCGAAGTTCGCCTTCGTCGCGAGGAAAGTACGCCCGCCCACCAGTTCGTTCCGATATTTTGTTCAGAGAGCCTTTATCGACACCACTATAAAAGTTATCGCCGATGCCGATCGAATAGATGACCGCTTCGGACCGAAGAGCCGCCTGTACCGCATCGTCGAGCTTTTTCTTTCCAAAAGTATTTACGCCGTCGCTTAGTAGGATTATCGCTCGCCGAGTTCGTTCCGGCGCCGGGCCGAGGATCTCGTCAGAAGTGACCCAGATCGCATCCCAGATAGCAGTCGAGCCCTGGACTGCCTGATTATCGCCCGATATGGGTGGAGTTCCGGTCATCACGCCGCCGCCAATGTATCCGGAAGGCGGATTAAAACGGACTGAACTAACGGCCCTTCGCAGCCGTGTAAGGTTGTTCGTCAAGCCTTGTTCGAGTGTCGCTTCGCCGGTGAAGGATACGATACACACTTCGTCTTTCGAAGGCCGCACCACAGTCTCAAGAAACGCGATCGCGGCAGCCTTTTCTTCCGGCAGAGTCCTCTCCTGCGAAGCGCTAACGTCGATAAGGATCGCGAGGCTTAGCGGTAGGTCTACCTGTCGCGAGAAGGAGACGATCTCCTGAGTTTCGCCATTCTCTAATAGCTTAACATCGGCTGCCGAGAGCGTTGTCAGTAGGCGACGATTCTTGTCTTGGGCCGTGAATAGAACGTTTACGACGTCGCTGTCCACTTTTATGACCTCATCGTCCTCGATCGGCGGAGGCGTTGAAACAGGCGTTGGCGTTACCGTTACCTTAGCGGGAGGATTCGGCGGCTGCTGGGCACCTGCGACATCGAAGCCGACCATCCAGACAAGCACAGACACCGCGGAAAGCGATAGCAAAACCCTCGTTCGTATAAACATCCTATTAAAACTCCTACTTCAGGCTGTCTCTGATCTGTCGATAGCTGGACTTGGTCCTAACCTTGTATTTTTTGGCGTTATCCTTATCAGCGAGTCTGACCTCGATCTTACGCTCGCGGCCATCATAATTCTGATTTGCCGGCTTATAAGTGATCAAATACTGCGACCGAAGTTCCTGCGAAATTCGTGTAAATGCGCGTTCCAGTTCGATCATGTCTCCGGTAAAGAATGCTTCGCCGCCGGTTTCTTCGCATAGCTGCGTCAGCAGTTTGTCGCCTTTATCTTTGACCGTTCCAGCCTCTACGCCCGGAACTGTGCCGAGAAAACCTGCCTTTGTAGAGATGCCGAAGATCGTGGTCTCGGTTCGCTGTGCGATATCGATAGCGTCTTTGAGTTCGGCTCGGCTAAAAGTGTCATCACCGTCGGTAATGATGACGATCACACGTCTACCCGGCACATTTCTTAGCTTTTCGTCAGTAAACTGCCACACGGCGTCGTACATCGCGGTCTGCGAACCGGGCTTTTTGACCTTATCGACGGCACGGTCGAGAAGGTCAAGCTTGTCAGTGAAATCCTGCTGCAAAACGACATCGTGATCGAACGTCATAAAAGCCGCTTTATCCTTTCGGAGCCGCGTGACGGTAAAAATAAAATTCTTTGCCGCTTCCTTCGAAAAGTTGAGCTTGCCGGCCGCCGAAGGCGATGTGTCCATCAGAACACCAACGAAAACTGGCGGGTTGGTCTTCTCATCCGAAAAGAACGTGACTTCCTGCGGCACGCCGTCTTCCAAAATGATGAAGTCATTCCTGCCAAGCCCCGTGATGAGCTTTTTCTTCTCCGTCACAGTAACCGGCAGACGCACCTCGAAGACCTTTGTCGCATTCGGATCGTCCGGAACCGGCGTCGCCGTCGGAGCAGGATTCGCCGTCTGGGCGAACGAATTAGCCGCTGCGCCAAACGTTACAACAAAAAGACTAACCACAAACAGAAAGACCGATCTTTTCATACAGACGAAATTGCCTCGCTTTTACCGATAGTTCGATGCCGCTCGGACACAGCCTGTTGCCCGTAGCCCGAACCCTGAAGTATAGCAAATATCGGAGTTTCGGTCAGCCGAACGGTGATCGCCTATTGCCTCGCAACCCCCAAATGCGTGAGAATCGATGCAACGTTATGGATCCACACATTTTTAGGGAGTATGACATTCGCGGCATCGTCGGCGAGCAACTGACGCCCGAGGTCGTGAAAACCCTCGCGAATGCCCTCGGGACGTATTATATTCGCCATGGTGCACGGCGGATCGCTGTCGGTCACGACGCAAGGGAAAGCTCGCCCGTCTTTGCGAAGATCCTTACCGAGGGATTAAACGCACGCGGCTGTGACGTAGTCGCGATCGGCATGGTCCCGACACCTGTGCTTTACTACACGCTTTTCACTCAGGATGTCGACGGCGGCGTGATGATAACCGGATCGCATAACCCTAATCATCACAACGGTTTCAAGATCAGCCTCGGCACAGACTCGCTTTTCGGGGATCAGATTCGCGAGATTGGCGAGATCGCACGGTCAGAACCGCCCGCGTTAGCGGGCGGTGAGTCAGACGGAGTAAAACGATCTTTGGATGTTCTCGGCCACTACATTACCGATATCACATCTCGCATTTCCCTCGGCCCGCGAAAACTGAAAGTTGTTGTCGATTCCGGAAACGGCGTCGCGGGCATCACCGCGATCCCCATCTATCGACAACTTGGCGTCGAGGTCATCGAACTGTACACCGAGCCCGACGCAACGTTTCCCAACCATCACGCCGACCCGACGGTCGAAGAAAATCTCCACGACCTCATCGCCGCAGTCCGCGACCAGAAGGCTGATATCGGTATCGCCTTCGACGGCGACGGAGACCGCATCGGCATCGTCGACGAAACCGGCCGCATCATCTGGGGCGACGAACTAATGATCCCCATCTCACGCTCCGTCCTCGCCGAAAACCCCGGAGCAACAATCATCGCCGAAGTAAAATGCTCACAAACCCTCTTCGACGACATAGCTGCCCACGGCGGCAACCCCCTAATGTGGAAAGCCGGCCACTCGATCATCAAAGCCAAAATGAAAGAAACCGGAGCCGAGCTGGCCGGCGAGATGAGCGGCCACATCTTCTTTGCGGATCGATTTTATGGTTTTGATGACGCCACATACGCAGGTGCCCGCGTGCTTGAAATTTTGTCTAAGACCGACAAGCCACTTTCAGAACTGCTTTCCGACATTCCACCTAGTTTTTCTACCCCCGAACTCCGCGTGGATTGCCCGGACGAAACAAAGTTCGAGGTCGTAAGGAAAGTGGCCGACCACTTTTCAATGACCAATAAAGTAATAACCATCGACGGTGCCCGCATATCATTCGAACACGGCTGGGGCCTCGTTCGCCCTTCGAACACGCAAGCTATTTTAGTTCTTAGATTTGAGGCTGATTCCCACACACACCTCGCCGATATCCGCTCGAGGGTTGAATCGAAGGTAGCGGAAACGATCGCCGAGTGCGGACGCTCCATTAACGACCTCGCAAAATAAGAAAGTTTGGAACAATGATCGAGGTGTGCGCGTAGGAGATGAGGTATGAAAAGATCACCTCAACGCATTACGTCGATATTCTCCATTTTTGCGGCGATGGTCTCGGCGATCGCTGCCCAAACCGTTGTATCGACCGAAGACATTCGTCCGAAGGTTGATGAGTACATGAACTCACGCCTCGCGGCAAAGAATGCGGGCGGTTCTGTGCTCATTGCCAAAGACGGCAACTTAATCGTAGCAAAAGGCTATGGCCTTGCCGATGTTGCCGCGAACACGCCGAACTCCCCTGATACGAAGTTCCGCATTGGCTCGATCACGAAACAGTTCACCGCCGCATCGATCCTGTTACTGCAGGAGGACGGAAAGCTCAACGTCGAAGATCCGTTTTGCAAATATATGGAATCGTGCCCGGACGCGTGGAAACCGGTTACGATCCGAAATCTTGCGACGATGTCGTCCGGCATCCCGAGCTTCACGGGCCTCCCGGAATTTGGCGAGCTTCGGAAAAAGGACATGAAGCCCGCCGAATCGATCGCCCCCGTAAAGGATCTGCCGCTAAAGGCAAAGCCAGGCGAGGTATTCGAGTACAGCAATACGAATTACATCATCCTCGGGATGATCATCGAGAAAGTATCGGGTAAAGCGTATGAGCAATTCCTTACCGAACGCATCTTGAATCCGCTCGGTCTGAAGAACACCGGCTACGATCACGGAAAGGAACGGCTAAAGCAATCCGCTTTGGGTTATTCGCTGAAAGAAAATAATGTTGTTCCGGCTGAGGTCGCGAGCATGATGGTGCCCTTCTCGGCCGGATCACTGTATTCGACGACCGGTGATCTCCACAAATGGAACGTCGCAGTACACAGCGGCAAGCTCTTTAAGAAACCGGAAACGCTAACGCTGATGCTGACGCCCAGCAAAGGCGACTATGCATTTGGGGTCAACGTCCGTACCGACGCAAAAGGCCGTAAACGCGTTTCGCACGGCGGCGGCATCGAAGGTTTCTTGTCGGAAGCGGCGTATTATCCGAACGAAAAACTGTTCATGGCGGCCCTCGTCAATAACGATCGCGTTCCGGCCTCGGACGTGATCCGCACGTTAACGGCTATATATGACGGAGACAAATACGAAATTCCGAAAAAGCGTGTCGCCGTAAAAGTTGACCCTGCGATCCTCGACAAATACGTGGGCGAATACGAACTATCGCCCGCGATGAAGTTCAAATTCACCCGGGAAGGCGACAACCTCGTCCTCGAACCAACCGGCCAGGGCAAAGCGGCTGTGTATGCGGAATCAGAAACGGATTTCTTCCTGACCGTTGTCGACGCGACGTTCAAATTCATCAAAGATGCAAGCGGCAACGTCACAGGGATCGAGTTCACCCAAGCGGGTCGAACATCGACCCTAAAAAAACTTTGATCGCGTCCTCCAACGACCGATTCAGAAAGAGCAGGCGGACAATCTCCTCCTGCTCTTTCACCCTATATGTATATCCAGCTAAGTCGATCCGAATCTAACTCTCATTGACCTTTAGCACAGCCAGAAACGCTTCCTGCGGAATCTCTACGCGGCCGACTTTTTTCATTCGTTTTTTGCCCTCTTTTTGTTTTTCGAGCAGTTTGCGTTTGCGTGAGATGTCGCCGCCGTAGCATTTGGCGATGACGTTTTTGCCCATGGCTTTTACGGTTTCGCGGGCGATGACCTTGTTGCCGATGGCGGCCTGGATGGCGACCTCGAACATCTGACGCGGGATGAGTTCTTTCATCTTGGCGGTCAGCAAGCGGCCTTTTGAAGTAGCGGTGTCCGTGTGCAGGATGATCGACAGTGCATCGACCGGCTCACCGGAGACGAGCACGTCGAGTTTGACAAGCTTGCTGGCCTGGTAGCCCGAGACATGATAATCGAGCGACGCGTAACCCTTCGAGACGCTCTTTAATCGATCGTAGAAATCAAGCACGATCTCGTTGAGCGGCAGTTCATAAACCAGCATCACGCGGTCGGTAGTTATATATTCGAACTTTTTCTGAATGCCGCGTTTCTCATCGAGCAACGGCAGGATACCGCCGAGGAACGAGTCATTTGTTAGGATCGTGGCCTCGATAAAAGGCTCCTCGATCTTCACGATACGACCGGTGTCGGGCATTTTTGACGGGCTGTCGATCTCAGCGACCTCGCCATCCGTCGTCGTTACGCGATAACGCACGCCGGGTGCGGTCGTGATCAGTTCGAGGTTGAATTCCCGCTCGAGCCGCTCCTGAATGATCTCCATGTGGAGCAAGCCGAGAAAGCCGCAGCGAAAACCGAAGCCGAGAGCTGTTGACGATTCCGGTTCGTAAAAAAACGACGAATCGTTCAGCCGCAGCTTGTCCATCGCGTCGCGCAGGTCTTCGTACTGTGCCGAGTCGATCGGATAAAGCCCGGCGAAAACCATCGGCTTAACTTCTTTGAATCCCGGCAAAGCCTCGCTCACGGGACGTGCCGCCTCGGTGATCGTGTCACCGATCTGTACGTCGGCAACGGTCTTGATCGATGCGGTGATAAAGCCAACCTCGCCGGGGCCGAGTTCAGCGATCGGCGTTGGACGTGGACGGTTAACACCAATGGTTTCAACCAGATACTCACGGCCCGTGTTGAAGAATCTGATCTTTGTGCCCTTCTTGAGCGTGCCGTCGATCACTCGAAAAAGCACGATCACGCCCCGATACGAGTCGTACCAACTATCAAATATCAGAGCTTTCAGCGGAGCATTTCGGTCGCCTTTCGGCGCCGGAATTTTTGCAACGATCGCCTCCAGCACATCCTCTACCCCAAGGCCCGATTTCGCTGACGTGAGGACAGCTTCGCTGGCGTCGAGGCCGATGATGTTCTCGATCTGCTCTTTGATTCGGTCAGGTTCGGCTGACGGCAGGTCGATCTTGTTGAGGACGGGAACGAGTTCAAGGTCGTTTTCAAGAGCAAGATATGTGTTCGCAAGCGTCTGCGCCTCGACTCCCTGCGACGCATCAACGATAAGCAATGCACCTTCGCATGCCGACAGCGAACGCGACACCTCATAAGTAAAATCCACGTGTCCCGGCGTATCGATCAGATTTAGCACGTAATCCTTACCGTCCTTGGCTTTGTAATCCAGACGAACCGCGTGCGATTTGATCGTAATGCCGCGTTCGCGCTCGAGGTCCATATCATCGAGCAGCTGCGCTTCCATATCACGCTCGGCGACTGCTCCGGTCAACTGTAGCAAGCGATCGGCAAGCGTCGATTTCCCGTGGTCGATATGGGCAATGATCGAAAAATTCCTTATTAATTCCAGATCCATAAAAACGCCGTAAACAGCAACCTTAAAGACTATCAGAAGCAAGGCATTTTCGCATTTCGCCGTGTTCCGAAAAGGTTTCTGAATCTAAATCGTTGCGAAACCCGAATTTCATTGCGACAAACGTCAAAAATTAGGGTGAGAAACTCAGTGTTTTGAGCCCAGCATTCGGGCACGTAAAAGTGCCCTCCAACTCAGTTTTCAAGGGGGAGAAATGAAAAAACAATTAATTTCAGGCATCGCCGGGCTGGCGATACTTCTATCATCATCTGCGATCCCGGCCATCGCATCGAGCCATGCTGAAGCACCGCTAATAAGCATGGACCGTTTCGCAGACAATACGGACACTTACGCCTTTAGGAGCGTCGAACCGGGGCGTGCTGGCTTCGTCACACTGATAGCGAACTATATTCCATTGCAGGAGCCATCGGGCGGGCCTCAGTATTTCCGCTTCGACGACACTGTTCGTTACGAGATCAAGATCGACAACACCGGTGATGGTCAGGAAGATGTGGTCTACGAGTTCGAGTTTGTGACAACGCGGGTCAACAACAACACAGTTCTCGGACAAAGCACCGTCAACCAGGACGGCGTTATCGGCAGCCTCACCGATCCCGATTATAATATTCCTCAAACCTATCGGGTGCGCAGATCGACCGGTAAGGAAGAACGAGCGGTGGTACTCGCAAGCGGGCTCCGAACGCCGCCCGCCAATATCGGCCCACGTGTTACACCAAACTACGAGGCTAATCTAGGTCAGCCGGCCGTTTACAATTTGCCTAACGGGGGCAAGGTCTTCGCCGGAAATCGAGACGAATACTTTTATATTGATCTCGGGGTTTTCGACGCTCTCAATCTCCGTTCGGTCGGTATGAGCGGTGGTATTGACTCTACTAAAGGCTACAACGTCAGCACCATCGCGATCGAAGTTCCAATGCAAGAGCTAACTCGTACTGGTGCGGTTCCGGCGTCGCCAACCGCTCCTGATGCTGTTGTCGGTGTGTGGGCAACCGCCAGCCGTCGAACGACGCGAGTTATCCAGCCCGACGGTTCCAGGATCGAAGCAGGCGATTTCAGACAGGTTTCTAGGCTTGGAAATCCGCTGGTAAATGAGGTTGTGATCCCGTTGGGGCTTAAGGATGCCTTCAATAGTCTCTCCCCGTTTTCTGACGGAACGATACCGCAGGTGGTTCAGGCGGTGACCGATCCTGAGCTGGCGCGGTTACTTGCCGCAGTTTATGGTATTACCGTGCCGCCGCCGCCACGAAACGACTTGGTTTCGATCTTTGCGACAGGCATTCCGGTGAACCCGATAACCGGGCCGAATTACACAACCTTTCTCTCGGACGGTATCGCTCATGAGTATCTCCGCCTAAATGTCGCCATCCCTCCGACGCCGATCGCCAATCAGAACAGACTTGGGCTGCTGGGCGGGGACGTGGCCGGATTTCCGAATGGTCGCCGGGTCTTTGACGATGTGACTGACATTGCTCTGAGAGCAGTTGCTGGCGGTACGCCATTCACCCCCGCGACCAACATCGCACCGAATAACACCCTCGGTGACGGGGTCAGTTCCAACCCTGAAGGGCCGCTACTAATGCGTTTCCCGTACCTTCTGCCTCCAAATCAAGGCAATCAGCCGCGGACTGCGAATCAACAGCGTCCTGAACGTGATCCGTCGATCATCCCTACGGTCGACTCCTTCGGGTTGTGAGCGTACATACGCTCGCCGCTTCTCTATAAGTCTATAAGGAGGTAGATATGGTCAATAAACTTATTGCATTTCCCACAGCGATATTGCTTGCCTTTTCAATTTTAGGAAGCGGTTGCATGACATCAGAATCGCTTTCAGCCGGCCCGGCTCCGCTTGCTTCCGTTTCCGATCTCGATCCTGAGATCGCGAAGGCTCTCGAAACTATTGAGCGTTATCCGAATACTGCGGCCGTATACAACAACCTGGCGGTCGCGCATATTAAGAACGCCCGGAAAAGCGGTGATTTCGAGTCGTATATAAAGGCGGAATCAGCCGTCGACAGGGCTCTTGAGCTATCGGCCACGGATCTTACAGCTCGAAAGCTAAAAGCATCGCTTGCGCTTTCACTCCACCGTTTTCCTGAGGGTCTCGAACGGGGAAAGTCTCTGATATCCGAATATCCACGTGACGCCTTTGGTTTTGGCATCCTGACGGACGCTAATGTCGAGTTGGGTAACTATGACGAAGCTGTCGTAGCGGTTCAACAAATGGTCGATTTGCGACCGGACAGCAATTCGTACGCCCGCGTCGCTCACATCCGTTCAATTTATGGCGACATCGACGGAGCCATCGAGATGTTCAAGATGGCGGCCAGAACCGCTGATCCGGGCGATCGGGAGGCTCAGGCTTGGAGTCTTGTTCAGCTTGGAAATCAGTACCTTGGCATCGGCAAATATCCAGCTGCCGAAAGCTCTATAGATGAAGCCCTTTCCATACTGCCGGATTACCATCTGGCGTTGACAGCAAAGGGTCGGGTGCGTGCGGCTCAAAACGATCTGGCTGGAGCCATTGCCATTCTCACAAAGAAGATCGAGACGCTTCCCGATCCTCAATCCCTGATCTTGCTTGGCGATATCCATTTGAAACAAGGCGAGGCCGTTTCGGCAAAAGCGTTCTATAAGCGTGCCGAGGACATGGATGATCTCGACCCAAGCCGTAAAGCACAACTTTGGGCAGATCAAGGGATAAGACTCACAGAGGCTTTAGCTCTCGCAACTGAAGAGATCGGGCATGAGAAGGACCTTTACAGCGAGGCGGTTCTGGCCTGGTGTCTTTATAAGAATGGCCGCTTTGCCGATGCCAAAGCAGAAATGGAACGGTCGATGAGAACCAAGAAAAGAGATGCCCGAATGCTCTACCAACTGGGAATGATCGAATCCGCTCTCGGAAATAACCGTGCCGCCGTTAGTCATCTCAACGACGCAATCAAGCTTGATCCCGCATTTGACCTGATCCAGGTCGACATTGCTAAGCAAAAGCTGAACGAGCTAGGGAACAAAAATTAAGAAAATAAGAGCGGCCCCCGATCGTCGATGGCCGCTCTTAAATCACTAGATACACCGTCGATTATTCCAATCCTACGAAATCCAGATTGCTTATCGCTGCGTTCACGTTTACCACCTGTGGCGTAAAACGATATCGCTTCGACGTGACCGTGTAGGTATATGTTTGTCCGGTCGCGACGTTGGTAAAGCTGTATAGCCCGAACGAACTGGTCGTGGCAACACGGCGAACACCGTTGGCGTCGATCATGTTTACCGTCGTATTGCGAAGGTTCTGGCCACTCGGGGTGGTCACACGTCCACCGACAGTCACAAATTGCACCGCAGGAGCCCTGACCGTTACGGTACCAGCCTGATACACCGTAGGCAGCAATGCTCCAAAAGCGCTCGAAACGCTGAGTGGCGTCGGCATTGAAACAAATGTTAAAGGCGAGGCACCGAGCGGCGCGTCGGAGAGGATGGAGAATGTCACCGTTACGACCTGCCTATTTGGCGGCGAAACGATGAAGGGATTTGCCGAGTCCACCAGCAATCCCACTCTTCCTGCTCCAGCCTGGGTAGCGTTCACGGCCAAATTAGCTCCCGCAGGAGCTCCGGAGCCAAGAGCAACGACCGGGTTACTCAAAACCGCCGGGTCAAAAAGCAGCGTAAAGCTTAACGCAACCTCATCGCCCTGCGAGTCCATCTCGACGGAAACCGTCACCTGCGAACCTGCCTCGCCTTCCGTCGAGATCACGCTCACTGTCCTGCCGCCGGTCGGCTCTTCGGTCTGAGCGAGCGTTTTACGGGTAACGTCCGTACCTAGGAAAAACGTAGTAACGACCAACGCGGTCGCACACAGGACGACGAGTGATCTTCTTGCAACAGAAATTAAAATCATAAATTAACTCTCGGCACTTCCCCGAGCATGGGTCACGATAAAATGTGATGGTGACAAGTTATAGCCGAAAAAAATAGGGCTTTTCGAAGATGATAAACCCGAGGCAAAACCAAATGAACCGGGTAGATCAGATCGGGGCGATCCTCAATAAGTATGTTATACGAGTGCTTAAATGTCAACGTTTTTACGGTTGAATAACGCCCACTTCGGCTGTCGGCTCAGGATCATTTACTGGAAAATGCTTTTTATCCTTGATCGTATCTTCCGGCTCGAGGGCCGCCCGGAGAACGTCGCTGAGCCAGGACGCCGGAATTATTTCTAGTTCCTTACGAACATCCTCAGGTATCTCCTCCGCATCCGCCTCATTACGGTTTGGAAGGATTATCCGTCGAATTCCTGCACGATGAGCGGCAAGGACCTTTTCCTTAATGCCTCCCACAGGAAAAACAAGGCCTGAGAGCGTGATCTCGCCTGTCATCGCCGTATCCGAACGAACCTTTCGTCCCGTGTAAAGTGAGGCCATTGCCGTCGCCATCGTGACGCCGGCGGAAGGGCCGTCCTTCGGTATCGATCCCGCAGGGACGTGTATATGGATGCCGTTCTGCTTGATCATCTCCGGGTCGATTCCAAAGTCGCTCGCATGCGACCACAGGTAGCTGCGGGCCGCCTGCGCCGATTCTTTCATCACGTCTCCGAGCTGTCCGGTCAGCGTCAATCCGCTGCCGCCGGGCAAAAGTGTCGCTTCGATGAACAAAACCTCGCCGCCCATTTCGGTCCACGCCATACCGGTGGCGACGCCGGGCGGCAGTTCCTTTCTCGCTTCCTCAGGATAAACGCGTGGCGGGCCGAGATAGCCCTTTATTTCCTCGGCTGAAATGGTCACCTTATCGGTCAGCCCCTGGGCGACTTTCAACGCTACTTTCCTGGCCAGATTTCCAACCGTTCGTTCGAGCTGGCGCACGCCGGCTTCTCGGGTATACCGCGAAGTGAGCAGATTAATCGCATCGTCCGTTATCTCGAGCTGGTCAGCGGTCAAACCATTTTCTGTGATCTGACGCGGTACAAGATACTGTTTCGCGATATTCAATTTTTCGCGATCGCTGTAGCCCGCGAGCTGAATGATCTCCATACGATCGCGAAGCGGCATCGGGATCGGCCCTAGCTGGTTGGCGGTCGCGATAAAGAAGACCTTTGAAAGGTCGAACGGCAGATCGAGATAGTTATCACGAAAAGTATGATTCTGTGCCGGATCAAGTATCTCGAGCAGTGCCGAAGCCGGATCGCCGCGGAAATCGTTGCCTAGCTTGTCGATCTCGTCGAGCATCATCACCGGATTATTCACACCGACACGTCTCAGTGCCTGAATGATACGGCCCGGCATGGCACCTATATACGTACGGCGATGTCCGCGAAGCTCGGCTTCGTCACGCATTCCGCCAAGGCTCAACCGTTCGAATTCGCGGCCAAGCGAACGAGCGATCGACCGACCGAGCGACGTTTTACCGACGCCCGGAGGCCCCACAAATAGAATGATCGGGCTCTTCGAATCAGGCCGAAGCTTTACAACCGCGAGCGATTCCAAGATACGTTCCTTGATGTCTTCGAGGCCATAGTGATCTTCGTCGAGGATCTTCTGAGCCTCGTTCAGGTCGAGCTTTTCCTCGCTCCCCTTTCGCCACGGAAGTTCGAGAACGTATTCGAGATACGTGCGGATCACATGAAAATCAGGAGCCGACTGCGGCAGCTGCTCCATCCTCTTCAGCTCACGCTCGGCTTCTTTTCGAACATCGTCAGGCAGATCAGCTTTCTCCAAACGTTCACGCAACTGGGCGGCCTCAGCTTTTTCGCCGCCTTCTTCGTCTTCGCCGAGTTCCTTCTGGATCGCCTTCATCTGCTGGCGAAGGACGTAGTCACGCTGCGACTTGTCCATCTCGGTCTGAGCCTCAGTCGCGATCTTCGAGCGTATCTGCATGATCTCGACCTCGCGAGCGAGCGCGGCGTGAGTAAGCGTCAAAAGCCCGTCGACCGTCGAGGACTCAAGCATTTTCTGCTCGGTCTCGGTCCCCAGATCGAGCACCGAAGCGAGAAAATATGCGAGTTGCACTGGATTTTCCTGCGAAGTTACCGCAGCACGGATCTCAGGCGGAACCTGCGGAAGCAAAGCAAGGGCTTCTTGGATCATGCCCTGAATATTTCGTTTCAGGGCCTCGATCTCTTCATCATCGACGCGGCGCAGCTCGGGCAGGATCTGTATCTTCGCCTTCAGAAATGGCTGTTCGCCAGTCCATTCGACGATCTCATAGCGGTCCATTCCCTGGACGATCAACTGCATGATGCCCTCGTTCCGCATCATTCGTTTGATGTTTACAAGCGTTCCGATTCGATAAAGATCACCCGGAGTAGCGTCGTCGCCGGTGACGTTATCGTTCTTCGTCGTCACACAAGCGATCAACTTCTCCTCACTAGCCAAAGCCGACTCAACCGCCCGAGTAGACCGCTCACGCCCAACGGCCAGCGGAACTATCGTCTCGGGAAAGAGCGTCGTGTTCTGCAGCGGCAGGACGGCGATTTCCATACTAGCCGGGATCTGAACTTGCGTTTCTTGTTGGTTTTCTTCAGCCATAAAAATTGTGTTCAGGCCTTGTGAAGGCTAATGATCAGCAAGCCGTTCTCGAACTGATGGTCAACTTTGGCATTATCGATCGGTGCCGGGAAGCGGAGGGTCTTTTCGAAATTACTGTACGTTATCTCCATCTGCTGGTACGAGACCCCGGCGGCGCAAGACTTATCCTTTCGACAGCCTGCGACGTACAGAACGTTGCCTTGAATATCGATCTCGATATCTTCTGCCGAAACTCCTGCCAGCTCGACCTTCACAACCCACCCGTCAGGCGTTTGATAGACGTCCGCCGCCGGGTACCAAACCTGCCCCGAATGAACCGTCTTCGACGTCCCGACAAATTGAAAAAGCTTGTTAGTGGATCTTGCCATTAAAATAAACCGAAAAGCGTCGGGTTAGCTCACCTGCTCGTTTATCAAATTCTGCAAGATCGAGCTTGCCTCAAAGGCATCCGTTTGCGAAACAAATTCGTGATCCTGACTAGTAAAATAAACTCCCTCTTCCTTAGCAACTTCATTCGCCAGAAACTGGATCGCACGTATCTTATCCCTACGATCTAATGTTCTTAACGTCGGTAAAACTTCTGAGTACGTCATATCAATTCTTGCTCCAAAATGCGCTGCCGCTTGAGATCTCTTCAAGAGTTTCGGCGATTTCGCGTTCGTCTTCTGTTTCGAGTGCAACGTCGGCCATCGCAATGATGCCGACGAGTTCGCCTGACGGCTCGACCACCGGCACGCGGCGAACCTGCTTATCGCCCATCAGACGGATCGCCTCAAAAACAAAATCATCCGGGCCGACCGAAAAGACCTCGCCCGTCATCGCCTCCGCGACCGGCGTCGAAGCCGGATTCCCTTCCGCGACGACCCGAACTACTATGTCTCGGTCGGTGACAATGCCAACCAGCTTGCCCGCGTCGACGACCGGAACCGCTCCGATATCGCCCTCACGCATCAGCACCGAAACGTCGCGAACACTGGTCTCCGACGTCACCGTTCGCACGTTTCCGGTCATTATCTCACGGCAACGCCGTCGCGAGATCGCACTTCCTTCAGCATCACTCATGGTTAAAACTCCTAAAACTTATTTTGTTTGACCAGCCCAAATAAAGCAAGACCGCCGGCATCCCACGATGGGACACGGGCGGCCACCTGTGCAGTAATTATGATAGATTGGAGTTTATGAGTCAGGTTGATATTCTCGCTATCTTTGCACATCCAGACGATGTCGAGCTATGCGTTGGAGGCACTATGCTGAAGATGAAGGAGCTCGGCTATAGGACGGCGGCCCTCGACGTGACGCGTGGTGAAATGGGTACGCGCGGCACGCCCGAAACGAGAGCTAAGGAAGCGGCAGATGCAGCGGAGCTATTAAAACTCGACATACGTGAAAATCTCGGGCTGCCCGACGGCCACGTCTTCGTGACTGACGTGGAACGCACCGCTATGGTCAAAATGCTGCGACGGCTAAAACCTCGCGTCATCATCACTCACCAGATCGGCGATCCGCATCCTGATCACGACCACATCGCCCATTTAGTCCGGGAATCTGCCCGGCTGTCTAGCATGAAACGCTACGACGAAGAGACCGGCGACGAAAAGATCGCGGTGCCCATGGTGGCTCACAACGTGTTCTCACGAAACGTCGTACCGTCCTTTGTTGTCGATATCTCCGATCATCTTGAGCAGAAGATGGCGGCGATCAAGGCCTACCGGTCACAGTTCTACGATCCCGGCTCGACCGAACCCGAAACACGGCTCACAAACAAGCATTTTCTCGATGAACTCGAGAACCGCTCGCGTTACTTTGGTTCACTGATCGGCGTCGCGGCGGGAGAACCATTTTTTGTAAGGGAAACGCTGAATATCATCGATCCGATCGAGCTTTTGACGCGGCCGATGAATCTTTACTCGTAACTATGCAGCAGCTTGCGCCCGAAGAGATCGAACTGAACAAGAAGCGGGCGGTGCTCGAACGCCTCAAGGACAGGCTTGCCGACCGTGAGGAGGAAATGACCGATCTTCGTACGGAACTCGCTCAGTTTGAGGCAAACTACTCGATGCAGGTCGGCCGGCTATACGCTGAACTTGACGATATCGAGGCCCAGATTGCCGAAGAGGAATACAAGCTGGTCCCCGACGACGAAGAGATCAAGAAAAAAGCCGAGGAGCTGAGACGACGAGCCGAGGAATCGGCCGCCCGTGCTCTCGAAGCCGCCGAGGCGGCGGAAAAGAAGTGGGAGCCGACAGTCGAAGCCAAAAAGGCATATCACAACCTCGCCCGCACGATCCACCCCGACCTTGCTCTGGACGCTGCTGAAAAAGAAAAACGCCACGGCCTGATGGCACAGCTAAATCAGGCCTATTCGTCAGGCGATCAGACGAAGTTGAACAAGCTGGTCGAGGAATTTCGAAACAGCCCCGACCTCGTCAAAGGCGATTCGGTCGGCGACGAACTAGTCCGCTCGATCAGGCAGATCTTTCAGATCAAGCTGCGACTCGAGGAACTTAAGGCCGAGCTAAAGGCCGCCGAAACATCGGAACTGTTCACTCTACGCGAAAAAATGCGGGCCGAAATGGCCGAAGGCCGCGACATGGTCGCCCAGATGGCTGCTAGAACGGTCGTTCAGATACGAAAATCACAGAGACGGCTCGAAAACCTAAGGACCGTCAATCAGGCTGCTGAGGAGTATGTTAAGGAGAAATATGGAATGGAAATATCGGATTTTCGTTAGAGTGCTTTGTCAGTTCGAGTTCGGGCTATCGGCTCGGCCAAAGACATCAAAAGATTTGACATAGTCCACTGATTGTGTAAACTTTTACTGAGTTGTTAAACGGTTTTCCGAGCGTACTCCCTGGTTCAAAACTTGTTTTTAGTTAAGTTTTCGTGGACTGTGCACGCCCTGTGCACGCCGCGAAAAAAGGGGGAGACGGTGTGGGAGACGTCTCCCCCGCCTTACTTTAAATTGCGTTTCCAGCCGCGTAGCCCGATGACCAGGCCCACTGAAAGTTATACCCGCCGAGCCAGCCTGTCACATCAACTACCTCGCCGATAAAGTAAAGCCCCGGCACCTTTTTGGCAGCCATTGTCTTAGAATTCAGCTCGTCGGTCGACACCCCGCCCAGCGTTACTTCTGCCCGATCGTACCCTTCTGTATCAATAAATCGTAATTCCCAGTTCTTTATAGCCCCGACAAGCTCTTCGATCTCGCCTTTGTTGAGGTCTGAGATGTTTCCGTTAAACGATGCTCTCTCGGCAATATGTCGGGCAACACGATCGGGAAGAAACTTGGACAAGAACACTGCCACGCTGACACCGTTAGAGCGTGACCGAAGCGATTCTTCGACATCAACATCCGGACAGAGATCGATCGTGACCGGCGAGGTTGGCGACCAGTAGTTCGATATTTGCAGAACGGCGGGCCCGGAAAGGCCGCGGTGTGTAAATAAAATATTCTCTCGAAATGAAACATTATCGGTTGCCGCCACGGCATCAATCGAAACGCCTGCAAGGCCGGCAAACTTATCTCTGGCGACCAATGCAACAAGCGACGGCCTCGTATCCGTCCGTTTCAGACCGAATTTAGCGGCGATACGGTATCCAAGATCGCTCGCCCCGATCTTCGCGAACGAAAGTCCGCCGCACGCCACGATCACGTTTCGAGCTTCGAATCTGGCCCGGTTTGTTTCGACTGCAAAAGCGTGCTCGCCAGTTGAGGAAACATCGCTAACTGAGCACGAAGTTTCGATGGTTACTCTACTTCGGCGACACTCCTCAAGCAGCATCTGAACGATTTGTCGCGAACTTTCCCGGCAAAAAAGTTGCCCGAGCTTCTTTTCGTAGAACGCTATTTTGTGAGACTTTACCAGGCTAACAAAATCTTCCGGCGTGTATTGGGCAAGGGCGGATTTACAGAAGTGTGGGTTCTTCGAGATGAAATTTTCCGCCCGGGTGTGAATATTCGTAAAGTTGCAGCGTCCGCCGCCTGAGACGATTATCTTTCGGCCGACCTCATGATTGTGTTCGATGACCAGCACCCGTTTGCCCCGGCGGGCGGCCGTGAAGGCGGAGAACAGTCCCGCCGCTCCGCCGCCGATCACGATCACGTCGTAAGTCAAACCTTTCATTAGCTGGCCGCTGAAGCGTTTGCGTTCGGCAGGTAGCGTTCGCCGATGACATTAATATGATGCCTTACATGGCCAATGGAAATGTTCACAAGAGCCCGAACTGACACGGGCACACCGCTGGCGGTGCCCATTCGCGTGAGAGCTGCTTCGTCCAGGTTTCGAAGTAGATACTCATTGGCCCGCCGACACGCTTCGAACTCTCCGAGCAGGTCATCGAAACTTCTCGCGTTGGCATTTGAAAACTCGATGTATCCGTCCTGATCAAAGCCCTCGATCGGAGTCGTATCGTTCCGTGATATCCTGAGTATCCGGTAAGCAAATATCCTCTCGCCATCTATCAGGTGGCTGATCATCTCCTTAAGGGTCCATTTCCCCGGCTCATAAGCATATTCGCCCATCGCCTCACCGAGGCCTACGTAAGCGGCTCGCAGCTCCGCTGGCTGCCGTTCGAAGGCATCGTGGATGTCATCCTCGGTAACTAAAGAAACGTAATGGGCATAGTACGGGTCATACTCGTTGGTTTCGGGTTTGTACATGATTCTCGAAGCTCCTTTCAAAACGATCGGGGTTACGTGTAATATTAGCAAAAAGGCCCGTACCAGTCAGAAAGTCGGCGTACAGCTTATGCGTCTCTTGTTGATCGTTCTATTTCTAACCCTCATTTCGGGCGTCGCTCCGGCTCAGGGCGGCAAGGCGGAGCCGAATCGGATTCAGTTTGCTGCGAACAGAACAACCAAGACCGTCTCAGGCTCGCTCTCAAACGGACAGGAAATGGAGTACGTGTTTTTGGCGAACAAGGGCCAGACAGTTACGATCAAAAACTCGACTCGAAACCTGTTTGACTTTCGAGTCTTCAACCAGGAATTCGACTTCGAGACCGAGTTCGAAAGCTCACCTAGCCTGACTTTCGAGATACCTGAAACGGGCGACTATATGTTCTTCGTGCGAAAAAAGCAGGTCCGATCGCCCCGAACCGCCCGATTTTCGCTAACCCTGACTATCAAATAACTTTGCTATCACAGATCGTTCAAGGAGAATTATCAATGAAAAGACTTTCCGTAATCACTGCCCTCGCTTTTGTTGCTTTTGCAGCACTGCTGCAAACCGGAGCGGGTGCGGTCAACATGACCATCGCCGAGAAATTTGCAGGTGCTCCGTCCAAGGGGCCGTCTGGTGTTTACACTTTCGACAAGGCTCACACCGCGATCGGCTTTAAGATCAAGCACAACAACCTGATCTATCTTCCGGGGCATTTTCGCGATTTTAGCGGTTCGATCAACTATGACTCAGCTGATCCGAGCAAATCGACGGTCGAATTTACAGCCAAGATCACGAGCATCGATACCGGAGTCGACGGCCGCGACAATCACCTTCGATCGAAAGATTTTTTCGAGGTGGAGAAATTCCCTGATCTGACTTTCAAAAGCACCAAGGTCGAAATGAAAGGCAATCAATGGATGGTGACCGGTGACTTCACCATGAAAGGCGTCACAAAATCGATAACGTTCCCCTTCAACATCGCCGGTATCAACCCGGCTGGCGAAAGAAGTGGAGCCCGTATGGGCGTGACGGCTGCCACGAAGCTAAATCGTCGAGATTACGGCATCAACTACGGCGTACCCGCCGTGATCGCCGATGAGGTCGATGTCGATCTGCAGATAGAGGCAACAATGCCGCGTCCAACGGCCCCCGCGGCAGCCGCTCCAAAGACCGAATAGATCGTTAAACAAGGCATTCGCGCGGATCTTTCAATGCAGATCCGCGCGATGCATTGACACTCTCGGTTAGCGTCGATACTTCGGAAAAGGCAATGTCGTAGATCGGATACTGCTCCCAGCCTGTTAGGTCGAAGTGCCACCACTCGTTTTCGTTCACCGTAAAGCCGCTCGATTCCATCAACTGCCGCAGAAGATCGCGATTTTGTCGTTCTTTGAGCGTGCCCCCAGTGTAAACAGGCGAAGCTCGTTCGGTAAACTCGTCAAACTCCGACGGCATCGGGACGGCTTCGCCGGTACTGAGGTCATAGATGCCGAGGTCGACGGCACATCCGCGATTATGCTTTGAGCCCTCGGCCGGATCGGCTACAAAAATCCTGTCTTCCTCACTTACTGTTTCCCAGAAAAGCTTCGTGATCGACCACGGACGATATCCATCGTAGATCACGAGGCCGAGCCCTTTTTCGCCAAGTAGATCATGAACGCGAACCACGCCCTCGGCCGCGGCTGGCTGCAGAAACGCTCGGGCTTCCGAGTAGACCTGACGACCGATAAAGTTATCAGCAGTCGCGTACTTTATGTCGAGCTTAAGCGTCGCGTCGAGTGTGATCAGTTCTATCAAATCGCCTTCTCCTTCAGACAGCCCGGGCTCGATCGATCAATTCCGCCGCATCAGCGGAGGTGACGGTTTCCTGCACGCCTGATCTCAGGTTTTTAACTGTCACTTTTCCTTCGGCGATCTCACTGTCACCGAGCACGCACACGTATGGCACCTTGATCGAGTCGGCGTATTTTATCTGCTTGCCAAGTTTATCGGGTTCGGGATAGAGCGTGACTCGGAGGCCATTTGATCGAAGTTCGCTGGCAAGTTTCATTGACTGGGCGACGGTTTCTTCACTCCAAATAGTTACCAGCACATCCGCCGGGGCCGATTCGGCGATCTCAGGCGGGAACATTCCCCGCTCGTCCATCACGACCAAAATTCGCTCGAGCCCCAGACTAAACCCGCACGCCGGTATTTGCTCCTTACCAAACATCCCGATCAACCCGTCATAACGCCCACCGCCACCGAGACTGCCGGCAAGATCCGGAACGCTGATCTCCATTATCGCTCCGGTATAATATGAAAGTCCGCGGGCAAGACTCGGGTCGATGAGGATCGGGGCATTCGCGGCAAATTTGAGGACATGGCCGAGCTCGGTCAGCGTTTCGTTGCTCACGATGTTGATCAGGTTGGCGACTATCGCACGGTTGATCTCTTTCTCTTGGTTCAGTATCTCCTGCGTTTTAGCAAAGATCTGCATCAGCATCGCAGCTGATTCCTCAGAAATGCCCCGGGAAAGAAGTTCGGAGGAAACACCCTCGGAACCGATCTTGTCCAATTTGTCGATCGCAATAAGAGCGTCGGAGTGAACGTCGACGGAAACCCCAGCGGTGTTGAGAATGTCCGTCAAAACTCGGCGGTCGTTCAAGCGAATGGTAAAATCTTGAAATCCTAACCGTTTTAAAATCTCGCTAACCGCAGAGATAAGTTCACCTTCAACCACCATCGAACTCGACCCGATCGCGTCAACGTCGCACTGATAAAACTCGCGGAACCGCCCACGAGCCGGACGGTCAGCCCGCCAAACAGGCTGTATCTGATAGCGTTTGAAGAATCTCGGCAGTTCGTTCTTATTATTTGCGACAACACGGGCAAGCGGCACAGTTAGGTCGTAACGAAGCGCAAGGTCTGAAAGATCTGATTCCTTCAACTCCTGTCTCCCGTCACCTGTTTCTTGTCTCAGCTTCTCCCCGCGTTTGAGAATTTTGAAAATTAACTGATTCCCCTCTTCACCGTACTTCCCGGTGAGTGTTTCGAGATTTTCGACGGCGGGGGTTTCGAGCGGTTCAAAGCCGTAGCATTCATAGACTTCCTTGATTATGCCGATGACGTAGTTGCGTTTTCGGACATCAGCGGGAAGGAAGTCGCGCATTCCGCGGGCTGGGTTTGTGCTTGCCATAAAAACATTTTAGCCACGAATTACCCGAATAGCACGAATCAGCATTTTTATTCGTGTAATTAGAGGCTAGTCTTTTTTACGATTCCATCACTTCGACGATATTCTCAATGTGGAAGGAGAACGCGAAGACCGTTTGCCCGTCCGCTCTGTTTATATAACCGCCCTCACCCAGAATATCCAGCCCGGACGTTCGGGCTTCGATCACAATTCCGGGGCCAAGCGGCGATTCGCAAGGCAGGGCCGGATCAATAAAGACCGGCTTGCGTCCGGTTAACCGTAGAATTGAACCGAGTTCGGAAAGGGTGTCGATGTTGACTATATTGAGTAGATTACTTACGACAGTCTGATTAACGTCCTGTTCCTGATTCAGGATCTCATCGGTCTTAAGGAAAAGGTCGGCAAGAATGGTCGAAGCGTGTTCAGCAACGCCAACCTCCTGCATTTCGCCAACAAAGCCTTCGATATTGAACTTGCTGAAACCACGGATAGCGGTAAAAGTTTTAGCGCGAATTCCGTCCGGCACGCGGACCGTCTCAAGAATGCACTCCAAAACGTCGCTATGGCTGAGATAGACCGCGAAATTCTTGATGCCCAATTTCTCAAGAGCCCCGGTTACCGCAAGGATCATGTTTGCTTCGACTGACTTGTCATCCCCGCTGATCTCCTTCTGGAATGACCCAGCCCTTTCAAGCGGCTCGAACCCTTGTGATTCGAAGACTTCGCTGACGATGCCGGTGACGTAGTTGAGTTTGCGGACATCGGCGGGCAGAAGATCGCTCGTGCTGCGGGCGGGGTTGGTACTTGCCATAAGAGACTATTCTAGCCACGAAATAACCCGCATCGCACGAATCAAACATTCTTATTCGCGGCATTCGTGTTATTCGTGGCTAACTATAATGATCCTTTAGCTCGACATAACGCCGCCATGACCTTTCCAGATCGGCGAGTTCAGCGTCAGTTACCTCGCGTTTGACCCGGCCGGGCGAACCGATGACAAGTGATCGCGGCGGGATCTGAGTTCCGGGCGTGACGAGCGTGCCCGCACCGACGATCGAATCCCGGCCGATCCGCGCACCATCCATGATGATCGAACCGATGCCTATCAGACAGCCGCTTTCGACATGACACGCATGCAGCGTGACTCGATGCCCGACGGTCACGTTTTCCTCGACTATCGTAGGCAAACCTTGGGAACTAACATGGATGATAGTTTGGTCCTGTATGTTCGTCCGAGCCCCTATGCGAATATAGTTAACATCCCCTCGCAGTATCGACCCGAACCAAATGCTGGCATCTTCTCCGATCTCGACATCGCCGATAATTACGACATTATCAGCGACAAAAGCCGACTCATGGATGGATGGAAGAATACTCTTGAAATTTCCAATCAATTTGCTGCCCGCCTATTCCAGGTTTCCCCCGACAACCATAGTCCGATTCAATTCAACGACATTAAATGACTCGAATAGCTTCTCGATCACCCCAAGATTGCTTTCAAAAAGCTCAAGCAGAGGCGTATTTGTAAGATTTCCCGTGCTGACCACAAGCAACTTCTTTGGTTTTTGCTGCAGCAATTTTAGCTCCTTAAAATCGCCGTCTTTGCTGATTACAATTCGTCCCTGCCGGTCGGCTAGCTTGGCTATCTCTAGATCGCCAGTCCTGTTTTTCTGAGGTAGTTCGAGCGTGTGGACCGAATCATGACCATTTTCGTTTAGCCATTTGCTCAAACGCTGAGGAAGCTGTGCGTCAACGATGAACTTCATTATGCTGCCAGCACCCTCGATACGCTGTTAACTCGCATAAGACGAGCAGCAAAGTCGAGGGCCGCGAAGATATCCTTTTCTTCGAGGTCCGGATAGTCGGCCAGAATTTCCTCATTCGTCATTCCGCCACTCAGAAGGTCAAGAATCAACTCGACCGGATACCGCATGTTTCGGATCGTTGGCTTACCGAAGCAGATGTCCGGATTCATCGTTATGCGCTTTAGAAGATCCTCATTTTCCATAAATCCAAAATTATCATATTTTCGCGATTCTTTGAGATCTTTTACCGTGATAGCTTTCTTCGAAGCGAGTTCCAAAGCTTTTCAAGCTCATCTATCCTCAGCAATTTCGCTGCGATGAGGAAAACGAGTCCCGCAATGGCCATCGGGATAAACGCGTCGAACATTTGAACCACGAGCGTTTTTTCCGCAAAGATCTGCGTTACATACCGATAGGTCGCATAGGCTGCGGCCGACATTACTGCCGACGCAATAACGATCCGGATGAACGATGCCATGATCTCGCGTCCGTTCAGCCGTTCGATCTTTCGACGCATGAAGTAAGAAAGGACGAGC
This sequence comes from Acidobacteria bacterium Ga0077534, assembly GCA_001464455.1. GTDB lineage: Bacteria > Acidobacteriota > Blastocatellia > Pyrinomonadales > Pyrinomonadaceae > OLB17. The sequence continues at coordinate 81,416 of LNEI01000025.1, read as the reverse complement.
AAGTTGACCGTCGCAACGACCGACGTCGCGAGGGCGACGCCGATGTGGCCGTAGCCGTTCGGGCGTTCGGGCGAAACGCCGACGTTCGATAAAAGCATCATCATTCCAAAACTAGTTGGAACGTGGACGAGGATCGACGCCACGCTGATGTACATAGGTGTCTTGGCGTCGTCGAGAGCGAAGAAAGCGGGCGAAATAACCTTTATCGTGGCGTACGCAGCGAGTCCCACGGAATATGCCGTCAAAGCCCAAGCCGTCATATTTGTGTCAAACGCATCGAACTGTCCCCGTTCGTACACGAGGCTGACTATCGGCGTTCCGAGAGCGATCAGGCCGCAGGCTGACGGAATGGCGAGCAACAGGACAAGCTTTGTCGCGTCCGATAGCGTGTTGCGAAATTTGTCGAGCTTTCCTTCAGATGCGAGCCGCGACAAAGTCGGTATCGCCGCGGTACCGATCGCCACGCCAAAGACGCCGATAGGGAATTGCATCAGACGAAATGCATAATTAAGCCAGGACGCACCGCCGTCTATACCCGATGCGACGACCGTGTCGACCAAAACCTTGATCTGGATCGCCCCTGTTCCGACGATCGCCGGCCCCATCAACCGCATGACACGCTGCACCCCTTCGTCACGAAAACTAAGCTTAAACGAGAAACGAAATCCGACCTTAAACAACGAAGGCACCTGGATCAGCAATTGCGCAGCTCCGCCCAGAAGTGTACCGATCGACATGCCGATGACCGCCCACTGGGACGCGTCGGATGGCACCGCGATCTTGTCGACGGCTTTTTCCCAAGGCCCGCCCGCAAGCCAGTATGCCATCGCGAGGCCAACGACGATCGACACGATGTTAAATGCCGTCGATGCCGACGCAGGGATCCCGAATCGCCCTTTCGTATTCAGAACCCCCATCGCCAAAGCCGCAAGAGCGACTAGCAGAATGAACGGGAACATTATCTGCATCAGCAGCGTCGCGAGTGCAGCTTTCTCGGGCGGATAATAGTGGTCCGGGTCGCCTAAATAGTTATACGTGATCAGCTTAACGAAAAGCGGCGAAAGAAAAATTCCAGCGATGCAGATGACGCTGAGCACGACGGCAAGGCCGTTAAAGATCAAACTCGCGAGCCGCCATGCCTCTTTTTCGTCGTTCTTGACCTGATAATCGGTAAAAACCTTAACGAATGCGCTCGACAGGGCACCTTCAGCAAAGAGGTCGCGGAGAAGATTGGGAATACGAAACCCGACAATAAACGCGTCGTATAGAAAGCCGGCTCCGAAATAGAATGCAAAAAGTGTTTCGCGAACCAATCCCAAAACCCGCGAAAACATCACCGCGATCGACACGATGCCGGCTGACCTGGCAACGCTCGCCCTGGGTTTTTCAGCTTCGATCGCTTCTTCGGGGGCCGGGTCGGCGAGAGACTCGGGTTCTTCGGCCGGGTTTTGGGGCTGTTCGAGATCGGGCATCGGTTAATGGCGGATTATCTCACGCCTGCCAAACAAAAAAAAGCGGCTTCGCGCCGCTCTTTTCTTGAATTCAGTTTAGGATCAGTCGTTTCCGTAAGATTGATTGCCAGGATAAACGACCCGCGAACGAGCGAGCCGTGTTTCAATGGATTGTACGTCGTAAACCATTGGAACCGCTCCGCCGAACTGGCCTTGCACGAGCGTTACATAGCTGTTCTGAAAACCGCGGAATCGCTGCACGCCGCCTTTCATGTTAAAGATCACGAAGAGCAAACGCCCGTTTCGAGTATTCATCTCACCAGCCAGCGAACTCACGCCGCCGTCCGTATTCGGTAGCGTTCCCGTCTTACCAACCACACTTCCGCGGGCAAAATCACTTACAAACCTGCCTTCGAGCGTGCCTTTGTCGATGCCAGCGACCGGCATAATATCGGCGAAGGTCATCTTATAACGAGCGAGATCGGTTCTGAGAGCTCGAAGAAGCTTCATCATCGAGTTCGGCGTAACGCGGTTGTAGCCGAGGCCGCTTGAGGTTGCCAGCGAAAATTCCTGCGGAGGAACTCCTGCATGCTGCTGCACAATTCGGGCCACTGCAAACGGACCGCCAACCAACTCGCCCAGCTTTTCCGAAAGAAAATTGTTCGAATAGCAGAGGATCGCCTTCAGCATCTCGCGCATCGGCGTCGATTCGTGGGTAAAAAGGAGTTGCAGGCTGTTGGGGATGGGTTGGACATACGACCTGCCCGTAACCGAAACGCCGGGAACACCGCTGATCTGACCATAACGGCCTGAGTACGAGAGATGATTGAGCCAAGCCTTTGTCGCTGCGGCACTCCGCCGGTTTACATCCATCGTCGCGGCCAATGAGCTCGCGGAACTTACCGGCGACCCCGAATAGTTCAGCACAAAATTATCTGTAACCACCAGGTCGCCCGAAACCGTCCGAATGCCCAGGCGATTCAACTCATAAGCGATCGCAACGGCGTGTTGAGACCCGAACATCGGATCCTTTCCCGAAACGTAAACGTTCCCGTTGAGTGTGCCTGTCGCACGATCGATCGAACCGTCGGTGTAGACATTGGTACTGAAACGAAACTCGGGGCCAAAAGTCTTAAGGACAGCGAACGCCGTGGCGATCTTTACATTTGACGCGGGATTAAACGTGAAATTTGGGTTGCTTTCGACAACAACGTTGCCGTCCAGCGATTCGATAAGTATTCCCGAGTAGCCCGGCACCTGCACTTCGGCAAGGGCTGGAAACAGAGTCCGCATTCCGCTTGGGTTCGCTGGAACAGAGCTTGTAGTTTTTGTTACCAGCGGAGGCGTGGGCCCGGGTTTTCCGGATTTCGGAGCGTTATCTGGCTGGCCAACTATCGTCGGACGCTGATCGGCCGGAACCTTTATATCTTGTAAAAGCGGAGATCTATTTGTCTGGGCGAAAACCGGGAGAGTCAGACTAAGTGCAAAAATGGCGACAAGTATTCTCTGGATCATTTTTTTGGCGGGCCTTGTCATCTATTATCTAGCCGGATCGGAAGGCAGGGACGCGTCAGTCGCGACGCTTTAATTGAAGATAACACAACGATCGCGCTATTTTCAAATTTTTGGATATTGCACTTCACGGCCACAAACTACAGGCCGAGGGTTTGATGAATGATCTGGATTTCCGGATGAATCAGTTCTCTGCATAGCTTATACCATCGATCACATTTGTTTATACACGACTTTTTGGCAAAAGCAAAGGATTTTTTACGACTCGCCCTGCGCCGCCACGGCTCGTTCGATAAGCTTGACCATCGTGATCTTTGTTCCGTCGTCAGCTCGTTCGATGGTGACTTCGTTCATCAGGCTCTTCATGAGTTTGAGCCCCCATCCGCGCCGATTTTCGTCGGTCGTTGATGCCGCGGGCATTTTGTCAGCGAGTCTCAGACCACGATTTGTGATGGTGATGGTAATGCGGTCGGGCTCTACAACGAATTTCTGATGAATGCGCCGGTCGGGACTAAGAGAATGTTCTGCGGCGTTTATACACGCCTCGACAAGTGCGGTTTTGATCTGATTGATGGCTTTGAGCGGATAGTCGTGCCGTTTTGCGATCTCTTCGAGCGTATGGGCCGCGATCATCTCGGTATCCTCGCCCATTGGTACAACTACCTCATACTCGTCCGCTCCGGGACGTACTTCGCCGGTCAGATCCGCACCCAAAACCCGCGAAAGCAAATCGACCTGCTTCCGGCTGGAACCGTACGCCCCACGTTCGGAAAGCATTTTCATTGCGTCAGGGGAAAAACCTTCGGTGGTTATCAGCCACAGCCGGAAATTCTCAAATTCCGCGTTTACCGCCGCCATTTCGAGTCGGTCACACCAAAATGATGCAAGCTCGCTGGTAGCTTCGAGCTTCGAATCGATCTGTGCGGCTATCCAGGCAACCCCGTCTTTCCCCACAAAACCAAGGGCCGTCGCCGAACGTTCCGGGTCACAAAGCTCACTTAGGGTCGGATAAAACGACGATGTCGCCGCTGTATAAACTATCTGCGGCAGATGGACGGACAAATTATCTTCTTTTAGAGCTTTAAGGATCTTTTCGTCTTCAGCCCCCTTGAATTCCTCCTTAAACCGGGCGTAATCGAGGAACGCGGGCGATATCCTCCGTCCGTCAAACGTCGCCATCAAGCCTCGCAAAGCGATCGCCGAACTCTTTCTGTAGAACCGGGCCATCAACTGAGGGGCACGGTTTACGTATTTTGAAACTGCTTCACCGACCGCCAGCCCGCGCGGCCTGCGATCGATCTCGAGCGACGCACGAGCTCGAAGGTAATCGCAAAACGGAAAATCGTTCGGATCAATATCGACGGAGCCGCTCGACATGTTTACAAGCTCGCTTTTATGTAGCGTGTCGAGAACCTCAGCTGCATCAAAACCGGCTCTGGAGCCATGGCGTTCCCAAAAAGAGACCGGTACCCGCGATGCATTCGCGTGCAGGTTTTCGTGCAAGAGCCACAAGACACGTTCGCGCGGGTAAGTCCCCGGAACGGCACCCTCAAGGATCGCGTCATATTCACGCCCGATACGACCGCCAAAGATCTCGTCGCCATAAACTTTTTCAACGTTATCAAACGATGTAAGCGGTGTTTCGGTCGATGCGGCGGCGGCGAGAAGCTTTGCGATCTTTCCGGCATTTCCACCGAGTTGAACCGCGAGCAGATCACGGGTCTGATCATTTATCTCTACTCCAGAACGCGAAGCGAGCCGTTCAACGAGATCTCCGGCCTCTGAGAATGTGAACGGTTCGACCGCCATTGTGTCGAATGCAGTTTTTGCGTACAGTGCTCGGCGGTTCCCACCGAGGGCAAATGGAACCTGTCCCCGGCCGTATATCTCAAGGATATCTCCCAATAGAGCCTCTCCGTCTTCGAGCTCGGCTGCCAAATGGATATCGTCCATCATGACAAACGGCCGTGCTCCGCTAGCCGCCGCACGAAGCGGTGCTGCCAGACAATTTCGCACCCACGAGCGCGGTTCAGACGATCGATGATCGCCGACCAGGCTATCGACGAGTCGGTCGATCCAATGGCCATCGTCGGGCGATGCGAGATCGGCGATCTCATCCATCTGCGGTGCGATATCGAGGATCCTTGTATCATGACGGCGAAACGCGACCGCATGGAGCATGAACTCGCTAATGAAACGCAGGGCGACGCCCTTTGCCGAGCGGTCGGTTTTGCGTATTTCAAAATAGAAAGGCATCACCTCACCGCGCTCACTGAAAAGCCGGTCAAAAGTCGTTCTCAGTATCTCGGACAGTCCCGCTGACGGAGCAGACAGCAGAACTAACCCGCCGGTGCCCTTCGAAAGCTCGGTCAGGCGCTCAAAATAAGTCGACCGGCCGACTATATCGCCCGGTTCGACTCGTGAAAGTATCCTCTTTTCAGATCCTGATCTCATCCGCAACTAAACTATACGTCCCGCACGCTAGATCTGTTCAAAAGCCATGATCCGGTTGCGTCCTCGCCGTTTCGCCTCGTAAAGAGCCTTGTCTGCTGCGGCGACGATATGAACGACCGAACAAAGGTCAGCCGAACAACTGGCAATACCGATACTCGCGGTGACGACGCGGTGCGGAAAAACTGTTTCCGCAATATTGTGACGCAGGCGTTCCCCGATCGCCCAAGCCTCTTCCGGCCCGGTTTGAGGCAGCAGGATCGAGAATTCTTCCCCGCCAAAGCGCGCCGCGACATCCGCTCCCCGAAGCGTCTCACGTATAACGTGGCCCACAAGCTTGAGTGCTTCATCACCCGCCGGATGGCCAAACTGGTCGTTGTAAGATTTAAAGTGATCGACATCGATCATCATAAAACTCATCGGAAAACCGTGACGATTTGAGCGTTTAACTTCCTCAGCAAGACGGGCCTCGATATAGCGGCGGTTGAGCAGACCAGTTAACGCATCTGTGACTGAAAGCTGCTCGAATTCGCCAGCTTTTTCCTTCAAAGACGCACGGTCGATCGCAACGGCGATCTGCGAAGCGATCGCGTGAAACAGGTTCAGCGACCCGCGATCGAAAGGCTGGCCCGAAGCTTTGTCAGCAAAACTCATCACGCCTATCGCCTTTCCGCTGATCGAGAGCGGGCAGCTCATGAACGACGGTGTCTTATAATTTCGACTGGCGGCGACGGGCGGTAGCCCGGTCTTTGCAACGTCGGGTACGATGATCGGCTTGTTTTTATCGAAGACAAGCCGTGCGACGCGTTCGCCGACGACATCGTCTTTTCCTGGCTTCCCAAGACCGCCGATCAGTGCCTTGATCTCGAGAGCACCTGTTCGTTCGTTCATGACCATCAGCGACGCTCGCTCGGCCTTGAGCAGTTCGGCGGCGTTCTGAGTGAGCTTTATCCAGACGTCTTCTGCGTCGATCTGGCGAAGACTCTCGCTAAAGCGCCGGACGGCGGTCGAAAGCGTTTCGCCGCGAGCAACTGCTCCGCGAAGCCGAAGTATCTCCATTTGAGGAGCGATCGACTGGCAAAAGCGGGCGATCTGACGGCGGACACGTTCGTCTTCGATCTTTTCAAATATCGCAACCCCGGCGGATATCTCGCCGCCAACGCCGATCGGGAAAAGGTTCATTACGCGGTCGCCCTGCGGCGAACCATCTTTTGGCCGTTCAACAAGCTCGAGAGGCATTTCATTCTGTGCCGCTTCGATCAACCGTTTATCGTCCGCCGCAATACCGAGCCGCAGTTTGCGATTCTTCATCGCACCGAAGGCGAATGTGTTTACCAGTTTCTTATCATTTCGCTCTAGCCAGATAAGCGCTGAAAGCCCGTATTGGAGCGAGATAAACTCCAAAACCGACTCGACCGCCTTAGCGTGATCCGTCTTCAGCAGCGAACCGAAGAAGGAGCGCCAAGCTCTCGCCTCCGCCGCACGCTGTTCGTTCGAACGCGGTTTAGGGGCTTCGGGAACCGCTGTCGCGACCGGCACATCTGGTGCGGGCGTTGCCAAAACTTGTGGAGCGGGCTCGACCACCTGTTCGGGCTTTCTTTCCGGAACGAGAGCGGGCAGCTCGATCTTTTGCTCAACCTGTTTCTCGGTGATCTGGGGCTCTGCACGGGGCACCGCTCTTACAGTCTCCTTCCCAAGCCCGAGTTCCCGGTTAAATCTGGCGACGATGTTCGAAACCGTCGGAGCAGGATTTTTCCTAACCGGCTCGGCAGCCGGTTCCTCGACAGTTTCGGTTTTCGCTACCTCTTCCAGCTTTTGAGGTTTCCGTTCATCGCCGACGGCTTTCAGCTTTTTGGCCGACCCTCCGATCCTTGCCGCCGTACGATCTAACACCGTCGCAGAACCTGTTAACAGGACGTTCTCGAAAAATTCCGCCGGCGAGTGATCCTTCCAGTCGCCAGATATCGCGCGTGTGGTCGCACGTCGATAATTCTCAGCCTTGAGAAAAGTCCGTCCGATGATCGCGACCAGCGGCCGCTCACCGCCCTCGATCGGCACTACGCGACACTCGAGCCCTGCGTGACAGGTGAATGACACCGTCTCACCAACCTCGCTCGCTTCCTCGAACGCCGTTCCGCAAAACGCCTTGCAATGAGTTTCGAATTCGCCGTTCGGGTTTAGTTCGCGACAGATCGAATTGTTGTTCGCGACATACACCTCGTGCGCAGTTTCGTCGATGAGGGCTATCGCGATGCCATTCTCATTGGCTAAACGGTCTAATGCTGTTTTTCCGGGAATTTCCTGCCGCACTTTTAATTTAGTTGCAAAAATAAGCTTGCGTAACGCATTGGAGTAAGCCCGCCGCGTGCCCTCGGATAATTTAGTTTGTACGTCGAGAAAGAGCTAATCACCATCCGATTTCAAGAAACTTTTCGAATTTTTTATCTCATTGTTGGCTTCCGTACTTACGGGAGTTCCGGTTAGTAATAGTCTGAATATGCACGCAGATCCGATAAACGGTTTATGCGAATGGCATTAACTAAGTATTTAGCACTAATTCACGGAGGAATTTTCAATATGATCAACGACTACGAAGCAACTGTACCAATGACCGGAACCGACAACGTGGCAGACACGACGACCAACGACGATGTCATCTCGACCGTCAACGGCCTCATCCAGTATTGCCGCGATGGGCAGGAAGGTTTCAAGACTGCGGCGGAGGGCATCGAACGATCCGAACTGAAGACACTCTTCTACGAATATTCACAGCAGCGTTCTGACTTTGTCGGCGTGCTGCAGGGACTCGTTCGCTCGCTCGGCGGCGATCCGGAAAACAGCGGCAGCGTCTCGGCGGCTGTTCACCGCGGTTGGATGGACATCAAATCGCTCGTCACCGGCAAGGACGAACATGCCATCCTGAACGAATGCGAGCGTGGCGAAGACTACGCGAAAGAAGCATATGCTGAGGCTCTCAAGCTCCAGCTTCCATCTAACGTTCGTGACGTACTCCAGCAGCAGTCACAAGCCATCCTCGCGGCCCACAACCGCGTAAAAGCCCTACGAGACAGCTCAAAAAATGAGACACCCAGGGCCGCTTCGACCGGATTCTAATAGTAACTAGATAAAGTTTCTATAATGAAAGGCCTCATCGATGGATGAGGCCTTTTTTGATGTCCGATACGCGCCAAGGCCATTTCTTAGATCCCGACCGCTCCTAAACCTGCTGCCGCATTCGCCTTTATGTCAGGATTTTCGGCATTTATCCTAATGCAGGCGGCAAAATGGCGCGGCTTGATCTCAACCAACTTCGGCTCGACCCGCGAACATTCTGGTATCGCGAATTGGCATCGCGTATGAAAATGACAACCGCTGGGCGGATCGATCGGTGAAGGTACGTCACCTGCGAGGACAATGCGTTCACGTGTAGCCTCGATCGCGGGATCTGGGACGGGTACAGCCGACACGAGTGCCTGCGTGTATGGCATCAGCGGAGCGTCGTAGATGACCTTTCCGTCAGCGACCTCGACGATCTTACCGAGGTACATCACCGCTACGCGATCCGAGAGATGTCGGACAGCTCGCAGATCATGCGAGATGAAAAGATACGTCAACCCCTTTTCCGCCTGCAGCCGCTGCATCAGGTTCATGATCTGGGCCTGGATCGAGACGTCGAGTGCTGAGATCGGTTCGTCAGCAACGATGAACTCGGGCTCGACTGAAAGAGCTCGGGCGATGCCGACACGTTGACGCTGACCACCCGAAAATTCATGCGGATAGCGGCGGGCAAAACGCGGATTGAGGCCGACTGTTTCCATCAGTTCGGCGACACGCTCGTCGGTCGAGCCGTTCGCGATGCCAAAGGTCCTGAGCGGCTCGCCTATGATGTTTGCGACCGTCATTCGCGGATTCAATGAGGCATAGGGATCCTGAAATATCATCTGCAAGTGCTTTCGCTGCTCACGCATCTCGGAGCCCGAAAGCGATGCCAGATCGCGGCCGTTGTAGATGACCTTTCCCGCGGTTGGTTCGGTCAGGCGCAGTATCGCCCTGCCAAGCGTCGACTTGCCGCATCCCGATTCCCCGACGAGCCCCAACGTCTCGCCTTTTCTTATCTCGAGAGATACCCCATCGACCGCCTTGACGGTCTTCGCCGCGCTGAAAAGCCCGCCGCCGGAGCGGTAGTAGACCTTGAGGTCCTGGATTGAGATCAGATTTGGCTCGTTTGGTTCGGTCATCTTACTTGATCGGCGGTTCGATCGTTATTGGCGTTTCGGTATCGTATTTCACCGTCATATTTTTTAGCATGCCGTTGGAATATTCCACGTAAACCTTTAAGGGAAGGCCCGAGCCCTTGTCTATCCAGATCTTCGATGTGAAAGGATAATTTCCGACCGGCGTGACATTTTTGTACGAATAGACAAGTGCGGCCTTTCCATCGACAGTTTCTTCGCTCTCGAACTTAGCGTCCGTAAGCGACTTCAACCCGTCCTCCGTAAACGAATCTCGCAGGGTTGGGATCGCCTTGGCGTCACCCGGCATCTTGCTCCACGAACCGCCCGCTGCCTTCATAAAAGATTGGCTGCCGACAAATATCATTTCCATGCCTGCCCCCGTGCCGCCAAGGTATTTCACGTGATAACGGTCCGGCGCAACGTAGTCGACCTGCGACTTGATCTCGGTCTGGCCCATGCCTTCCATCTTTGCCGAGAACGCTTTCAGCGCAATGAACTTGTTTGCGGCCGCGACGATGTCTGCCCTTGGATCACTGCTGGCCGTTACCGAACCTCCGCTCGAGCCGCCCATTGTTCCACCGTCGGAGCCTCCGCCCCGAATGGAATCAATGAATTTGCAGCCGATCGCAGCGCTGCTCAATAGCAGGATCATCAAGGTCAATTTTTTCATCACGCCTCCTTAAAAACCTCTTGTGCAAAATGGCACAGCGAATGGTGCCCCGGATCTATCTCGACAAACGGCGGAAACTCACTTCGGCAGATGTCCTCAGCCCGCTCGCACCGCGGCGCAAACGAACAGCCGGGAGGCAGGTTCGCGACATCGGGCGGCTGGCCCGGGATCTGATAGAGCGGTACGCCTCGCTCGTGCTCAGGATCGGGAACGCTGCGAAGCAGTCCGCGCGTATAAGGGTTTGCCGGCCGTTTGAAGAGCTCGGCCGTCGGGGCGATCTCAAAAACCTTGCCCGCGTACATTACGATGACGCGATCGGTCATTCCCGCGACGACGCCGAGGTCGTGCGTTATCAAGATCACGCTGGTGCCCATCCGGTCTTTGAGTTCTTTTATCAACTCGAGGATCTGGGCCTGGATCGTCACGTCGAGAGCGGTCGTCGGTTCGTCGGCGATCAGCAGTTCCGGGTCACAGCTCAGCGCCATCGCGATCATCACACGCTGTCGCATACCGCCCGACAACTCATGCGGGTAGCCGTCCATCCGCTCTTCGGCATCCGAGATGCCGACAAGTTTGAGCATCTTGATCGCGTGGTCGCGGGCCTGCTGAGCGTTGTGGCCGAGGTGGAGACGTGTGACTTCGGTGAGCTGTGTCGAGATCTTCAGGAACGGATTGAGTGAGGTCATCGGGTCCTGAAAGATCATCGCAATGCGCTTGCCGCGAAGCTTCCGAACGTCGTTCATCGGGAGCGAAAGCAGATCAGTGCCGTCAAACGTGATCTTTCCGCCCGCGATCTTGCCCGGCGGTTCCTGGATCAGCCGCATGATCGAGAGGCTCGTGACGGACTTGCCGCTTCCCGATTCGCCGACGATCCCGAGCGTCTCGCCCTTTCGCAGCTCAAACGATACACCGTCGACCGCCTTGACCACGCCATCCTCGGTCGCAAACTGGGTGCGAAGGCCGTCAACGGAGAGAATGTTATGCCCGTTTTCGTTCATTTCTTGGCGTCACACTGACGAAGGCCGGTTTTTTCGACGATATCTATCTCGGTGATCAAGTTCCGATTGCCGTATTTGTTGTAATAAAAGTGGATTCCCGGATACTGAAAGCCCTCTTTAGGCTTACCGTATATCTTTTCCGTTTCTTCTTTCGTCGATCTCGCAAGGGTCACGCCTTTCGACGTTTTACCCTTAAATGGCGATTTGATCTCGATCAGAAAGATCTCCTCTCGCTTGTCGTTCTGACACAGGTAGAACGAAAGGCCAAGTTCTGAGTAGGTCATTTGATACGAGTACTTTTTGTTTATCTCCCATCGATAGACCTTGCCGTATTTTTTTATGACATCTGCCGAAGTAGATCTGCCGACAACAATCCCGTCGATCCCGACCCCTTCCCTAATCACTTTCAACGGCTTTGAAGCCTGTGCATTTACCGAACCAAAGGCGACCAGCACGATCGCCGCAACAGAAAAGAACCTGACTATCATCGTTTGAAAAACTAAAACTTGCGGGTCTGCGGATCGAGGGCATCACGCAGGCCATCACCTACAAAATTCAAAGCAAACAGCGTGAGTGCCATCGTCACGCCGGGAAAAATAAGCTGCCACGGATAGATCGCCAGATTCTTAATGCCGATGTCGGCAAGGCTTCCCCACGAAGCGTACGGAGCCTGAACGCCAAGGCCGAGAAAGGACAGAAACGCCTCGGTGAGCATCACGCTCGGGATCGTCAGCGTGGCATAAACGACGACGGGGCCGAGAGCGTTAGGTATCAAGTGCCGAAAGATTATCCCAAATGTTCCAACGCCCGTCGCCCGTGCGGCCATTACAAAGTCCTGGTTCTTGAGGCTCAAGATCTGTCCGCGCACAACGCGAGCCATGGTCAGCCACGACACCAGCCCGAGGGCGAAGAACAGCAGGAAAAGCTGGCTCAAACCCTGATTCTGTGCTCCGCCGATGTTGGTCGAAAGCCATTTTATCCACGCCGGCGTGCTCGCTCCGCCAAAAACTGAAAGCAGAACGATGACGATCAAAATGTAAGGGATCGCATAGATAACATCGACGATCCGCATCATGATGTTGTCGATCTTTCCGCCCAGATAACCTGCGATCGCCCCGTAAGAAACGCCAACGATGAGCGAGACGATCGTCGAAATGATACCGACCATCAGCGAGACCCGGCCGCCCTGCAAAACGCGAGCCAGCATGTCGCGGCCCTGATCATCCGTGCCCATCGGATGCAAAAGCGACGGCGGAAATGCTCTAACGAGTGCTCGATCAGTGGGTGTCGATTCGTAGGTGAAACCAGTCGTCCAGAAAATTATTGACGGGCCGGCGATGACCGCAACGACCATAAACGCAAGAAAACAAAGGCTGACGAACGCAAGCTTGTTACGCCTGAGCCGTTTCCAGGCATCGCTCCACAGCGATGTTCCTGCCGTTGTTTTCTCCACTTCTTCCATTATTCGTAGCGAATGCGCGGATCGAGAAATCCGTAGCTGATATCGACGATCAGATTAAATGCCATGATCAGGATCGACAGAAACGCCACGATCCCGAGCACCAAAGGCTCGTCACGATTGAGCACGGCCTTGATAAAAATATCGCCCAGGCCCGGCAGCGCGTAAACTTTTTCGACGACGACCGTTCCCGCCAGCAGAGCCGCGAGCGCCGGGCCGGTAAACGAAATGACCGGCAGGATCCCGCCGCGAAATGCGTGCCGTAAGAGAACGGTACGGTCATTAAGGCCCTTTGCACGAGCTGTTCGTATAAAATCCGATCTAAGGACCTCGAGCATTCCGGCACGAGTCAGGCGAGCGATGTAGGCTGCGTAGATAGCTCCTAGCGTTATTACCGGTAGTATCAGACTCGAAAACCCACCCCAACGCGCGGGCGGCAAGGCATACAGCCAAAATGCAAAGATCATGACCAGCACGGGAGCTAGTACGAAATTAGGTATCGATAGCCCGAACATGGCTAGCGACATCGGGCCGAAATCGAGGATCGAATTCTGCTTAAGCGCCGCATAAGTACCTGCACCCAATCCTACGATCAAGGCAAACAAATAAGCGAGAATTCCTATCGTCGCCGAATACGGCAGGTGCCGCCAGATTATTTCGTTGACCGTCTGGCCCTGATACTTGAGCGAGTCGCCAAAATCACCGCGAACGACGTTCGACATCATCGTCGCATACTGCTTGTACCAAGGGTCATCGAGTCCATATTTTGCCCGGATCGTCGCCTCGACCGCCGCAGGCAGCTTCCTCTCCGTCGAATAAAAATTCCCGGGAGCGATACGGATCAAACCCCACGTCAAAGAGACGACGAGCAGGGCCATCGGGATCATGATCAGTAATCGGCGGAGTATGAAACTTAGCACGGATTATTTCGAATTCGAACTTACCAGATCGGCCAAATGTTTATCGACCCTAGCATCCGGCGTCGTCATTATGTTGCTTACGTCGCGGTCCCATTTCGCGGGATCGCGTTCGATATAGACAAACTTCCATGGGATGAGCGTTCCCGGATTCGGGTACATCCCTTTCAAATACGGCTTTTTGAGCCAGTTGGTCGCGTTCACCGTGAGCGGAACCACCGGGGCCTGATCGAGAAGATAAAACTCAGCCCTCGCAAGTGTATCGTACCGCTTTATCGGATCGAGTTCCGAATTTGCCTCGTCGAGCATTTTATCGAATTTGGGATCATAGTATCCCGTGGCCCCCTCGTTCGACGGGCCGTACATCAAACTCAGGAACGAATACGGGTCCATATAGTCGCCTGACCACAGAAATTGCGAAAATCCCGAATATTCAAGGCCTTTCATGTAGGGCAGAAATGCCTTGAACTCCATTGTTTTGAGCGGAACCGTGATGCCCAGATTCTGCTTCCATTGGGCCTGAATAAACTCGGCCACCGCCCGGTTGTTTTCGTTCGTGTTATACGTTATCGATATCGTGTCCGTCGGAAAGGTAGGGCATTCCCAGCCGTCTCCCTTTTTTACCACTGGAAACCCCGCTTCGCCGAGCAGTTTATGAGCAAGTTCGCGGTCAAATCGTCCTTTCTTGGCCCATTCTTCTGGAGCGACGCCCTGCTCTTTTCGCAGTTCCTCGCTTACACGGTCACGAGCCTTGTCATAATCAGGAAACGTACCTGTCGGCGAAATGGCATAAAGCGGCTGCGTTATCTTGCGGAAACTCGAAAGTGCCTCGCGGTCAAGGCCGGCGATGAACGCCTTGCGAACCTTGATGTCATTGAACGGCGCTTTCTGCGTGTTCATCGAGTAGTATGCGAGCGCTATCTCAGGAAAATCGAGATACTCGTCCTTATACTGGCGAATCTCACCGATCCACGAACTCGGCACGACGTGATTGAGCATCGCATCGATCGATCCCGCTTTGTAAAGGTTCATGATCGTCGAAAGTTCTTCGATCGGGTAAAAATGAATGCCGTCCAGCCCGACATTTGCCGCGTCCCAATAGTTCGGGTCTTTTTCCAGGATCAGTGCGTCGTACGGGCGATGCTCTTTGACCTTAAATGCCCCATTCGTGACTATATTCTGCGGCCGCGTCCAGTTTTTCCCATGTTTCTCGACTACGTGTTCGGGGACCAGCCGGAAAAATTGATGAGCAAGCAAACCGAGAAAGAACGGCGCACTTTGACGAAGAGTTATCCTGACGCTTCTATCATCGATAGCTTCGACGCCGATGTCTTCGGCCTTTACGGGCACGAGCTCGGCTCCGTTTACCGCCTCAGCCAGTTTTGGATCTGCAGCGAGAGCCTTGGCGCGTTTCTTTTCGTCTCCGTCGAGCACAAGCCGCGACGCTGAACGCATGAACTTGTTGTGCTCGGTCTCAGGACCCAGCTGCGGAGCCCGCTCGTGCTCCGTCGCCCCGAAGTCTTTTTCCAGCAGGTAGCTGTCGCCTTTCTTCACAAAAACCCCGCCGCTCTTGAAAGCTTCGGAATACTTCACGAAGAATCCCAGTTGTGCGGTGCGCGAGATCGTTTTGGGATCAAATCCGCGGCGATAGCTGTAAACAAAATCGCGGGCCGTGATCGGCTTGCCGTCGCTCCATTTCGCGTCGTCGCGAAGATGGAAAACAAACTCGTCGACCTTGCTGCTTATCTCCCAACGTTTGGCGAGCGCCGGTATCGGCTGCTGGTCCTTCGGGCCATATTCGACCAGCCCTTCGAAAAGGGCCATGTATATACGGGCCTCGGGCTGGCCGTCAGAGATCTGAGGGTCAAGGATCTCAGGTTCCGGGCCCGAAATATACCTTAGAATGTTCTCTGCTGGAGGTTCGGTTTTGCCAAAATAGCGGGAGTCAGCCGACGTGGAACACGAGCTCAGCAGCCCCACCGCTATCAGTGCGGTCAAGGCTATACGGTATCCGCGAAGCAAAGCTTTGATCATACGAGACCGAATGAGTATCGAGCTTTAGGGTCGAGAGAACGAACGCTATCGGGCCGTTCGCGGTTGCCAATTGCTGTCTATACTAACCTCTTTTAGCGATGGTGCGTCAAGCCCGTTGACCTCAAAACCTCGAACGTATGGTTTAACGAGCGAATAAGACGTTGGAAAATAGAGCGGAATCACCCGTAGATCGAAGACTGCATCCGCCTCCGAAAGCACTTCGGTTGCAGGTGTTGGCGACGGAGTTGGCGTCTCGGCAGTCAGGCCGAGCGGCCCGCGTTCGGGGTCCGTAAACTCGATACGCGGGTCAGGAGTAGGCAGTTTATCTTCGGGCTGCACTTCCGCAGGTGTCGGGGTCGGAGGCTTACGGGCAGAGCCGAGAACCGATTCTAGATTAACCAGTTCGTCATTGGTCGGCAGCACGATCCCGCGGCGAAGGAGGTCATAGTCCTTTTGCTGACGCACCTCGTCCATGTCCTTCGCCTCTCGAACAACGATCTCGGTTTCAATGTTCAGATTTTGCTTCCACATCCGTGCGACCGACCGGGCGATGCGGTTTTGCGTATTGTTGCGGTTGATGACCAGACGGATGACCGGAAATCCTTCGCCGCCTGCGAATCCAGCCTTTTCAAGCAGATCTTTTGCCTTAAGAGTATCCAGGGCCAATGCTTCATTCCGGCGCTCGCCAAGTGGGAAAAACGAATACGCAGGTTGATTGGTCCCTTCGAGATCTCCATCAGTCAGCTTTGCTCGGTCAATAGCGATAGCCAAAGCCTCGCGAACGCGTCGATCGGAAAACGGTGCCTTCTCCGTATTGAACTCGTAAAAATTAAGAGCGCTGTGCGTTGTCCGTCGAAAATCCTCATAAGGGGCCAGCAGCTTTAACGCCAGCGGCTCGAATGCCGCGTTGGTAACGATGTCGACTTCGCCTCTCTTATAGGCTTCCAGGGCATTTTCCGCAGAGCTCGCAGGCACAAATCGAATTCGCTCCAGCGCGACCGCTTCTCGGTTCCAGTAACTCTCCGAACGCTCAAGCGAAACACCGTCTTCGCCAATTCGCACGATCCTGAACGCGCCGTTCGTTACGACATCCGGTGTGATCTTACCGCTCTCCATCCCGGCACCACCCTCGTAAACTGGCCGAAAGACCGGATGAGCTACAAGCCTGGGCAGGTCCTTATCAGGTAGGACAAGCGAAACCTTTAGCGTTTGCTCATCGACCGCCTCAACCCCAAATGCAGATTGGGCTGGCGTCTTCGCCACAGGAGACGACGGGCTTGCCTGTTGCGGCTGGGCGGGATCCGCAGCCGGGGATAGTTTTACCTGCGACATCACGTCGCTCGCTCTCGGTTCGACACCAACGGCAGCGGGGTCGACGGGCGGGAGAAAATCAAGCGGTTCGCCGGTAGCCGGATCGGCGCCCCTCGATCTCATTCCTACAATATTCTGGAAAAGATAGTTACTTGTCGCCTTTTCTCGCATCCCGGCGAGCCGTTTCCAGGAAGCGACAAAATCCTTCGCGGTCACTCGTTCTCCGTTTGACCAGCGGGCATCCTTGCGAAGATAAAATGTCCACGTCTTCAGGTCCTCACTCGATTCCCAGCGTTCTGCAACACCCGGCGTCTCTCGTAAGCTCCGGCTGTCGAGATCGGTCAATCCCTCATAGATCGCTCTGACAATGTCTGTCTCAGGTGCGGCGGATGCCATCGCCGGGTCGAGTGACTTCGGTGCGTTCCCGTTGCTCCATCTGAGTTCCTGAACACGCGGTGGAACTGTGACGGCATAGAACGGTTCGACTTTTGGAGGCCGAAGTTCTTCGCAGGCCAAAGTGAGAACAGCAAGCGCGGTAACAAGCACCAGCCTTTTCTGCCGGATAGATGCCTGCTGTATCTTTCGTATCGACCTAAACATCATGGCCTACGCTGAAGCTCTTCAGCCTTCGGAAAACATCTTGCGTCTGTCGGCGAGTATCTTCGAATCCGAGCGAGGTATCGATCAAATGATCGGCAAACCGCTTCTTTTCGTCCTGCGGCATTTGGGCGGCAATGCGTTTCCGGGCATCCGCCTCGCTCAAACCGTCGCGCGACATCAGCCGTCTTAATTGTATCGCAGGCTCACACCAGACAACAATCAGTTTATCGAACCGCCGATACCCGCCCGACTCGATCATCAATGCCGCATCGATGATCGCGATCGCGTCTGGATCGCGTTTTTCGATGTCCTTTATCCACAGATCCTGCGACTCAAAAACACGTGGATGGACGATGGAATTAAGCAGTTTTCGCTTTTCTTCGTCAGCGAAAACGATCGCTCCCATCTTCGGACGATCGAGTTCACCCGCACTTGTCAGAATATCCGGCCCAAACTTTTCGACGATCTCAGCCAGACCTTTGCTCCCTGCCGCAACAACCTCGCGCGCAGTCTGATCGGCATCAAGAACATAGCAGCCGAGCCTCTCGAACTCGCCGCAAACAAACGATTTTCCAACCGCTATCGATCCTGTCAAGCCGACTTTTACCATCTTTTACGCGGCTCGGTTATGACGTTTGGCGAGCTTTTGAACGTTGAACTCTGCAACCTCGTTCAGCGTCAGCCCAAGTTCGTCAGCACACGCGGAGATATACCAGAGCACGTCGCCGAGCTCGTCTTTGAGCTTCGCACGCGTGTCGTCAGTAATAACGCCGCCGTGATCGCGTTGGATCTTCTTAACGATATTCGCGACCTCGCCCGCCTCACCCGCGAGCCCCAAAGTTGGATACTCAAGATTCTCCATCCGCCGCGGATAGAGAGCCGTTACGCTTGCTTCAGCTTGATACTCTTCAAAATTCATAAATTTAAGCCGGAAAAAGCAGAAACGTGAAAAACTGGCGCCGCGTGAGACTGCTTAGCTTTTTCACCTTTTCCCTTTTTCACTTTTCCCTTTCACAGTCCTCTCCTGATCTTCGCTGCCTCAACTGTATTCTTCATCAGCATCGCAACTGTCAGAAGCCCGACGCCGCCCGGAACCGGAGTAAAATTCGCCGCCTTTTCCATCGCATCCTTTGGATTCACATCGCCAACGAGTGTAAAGCCGCGTTTCTCGATGGTCGCGAGGCGTTTATCGACGTCATCTACAGGGAACATCGAATTCGCCCTCGAACTGTCCGTAAAATTGTTGATCCCTACGTCGATAACCGTCGAGCCTTCGCCAATGTGTTCTCCCGTTATAAATGCGGGTCGGCCTATTGCCGCAACCAGGATGTCAGCTTGCCGCGTGATCGCCGCGAGATCTTTTGTCCGGGAATGGCAGATCGTCACCGTCGCATTCTCCTTCAGAAAAAGCATCGCCATCGGCTTACCGACGATGTTGCTACGACCCACGACGACGGCGTGGCGACCCGCTATCGGAATATCAGAACGGTTAAGTATCTCGATCACGCCCGCCGGTGTACACGGAGCGAGGGCCGGATAGCCCTGCGTCAAACGGCCGGCGTTTATGGGGTGAAAGCCGTCAACATCTTTCTCCGGATCGATCCGCTCCAGCACTTCCCGCTCGTCGATGTGTTTTGGCAGCGGAAGCTGAACAAGGATGCCGTCGACGTCGCTGCGCTCGTTTAGCGATTCGACAGTAGCGATCAGCTCTTCGTCAGTCACATCTGCGTCGAGATGGATATGCTCGGAGACGATGCCGAGTTCCTCGGCCGTTCGCACCTTGCTGCCAACGTAGACGGACGACGCCGGATCTTCTCCGACCCGTACCACCGTCAAAGACGGTGCAAAACCGTGAACCTCGCGAAGATCCGCGACATCCGCGGCAACTTCGGCTTTGATCGCATCGGCGATCAATTTCCCGCTAAGAATTCTAGCTGACATAAACGTTTAACCAATCTTATCGCAAGCCTCGTAAGTTTGCTAAAATTAGGAGAATGTTTCGCTTCGTCAGCCTGTTTTGTTTAGCAATCTTCCTCGTCCAGGCTACTCTACCTCTAACGCCCGATGCTCAACTGATCGCCGCACTCGATGCTGAAGACAGAACTGGCGCCATCGCTCTGCTCGAGAAACTGCGAACCACCGACCCGACGCTTTTCAAAACCGGCGACCACGAATATCTGCTCGCCAAGATCGCTGCGGACCAGGGCGATACGACTCGTGCTGTAGCCGCTTTGCACCGGGTAAACGCGACCGATTCGGCTTTAAGGCCTTATGCCCTAAAGCTTCTGGCCGAGATAGCGAGGTCGACCGGCAATCTCCTTCTCGAACGCTTATATCTGTTGGAACTTCTCGAGTTCGCTCCTGAGAGCGTTCCCGCGAAGAGCGCTCATTCCAGACTCGCCCGCAATCATTTTGAAAGCACTAATTTCGCCGAAGCGGTTCGCGTGCTCACGATAGCCGACGGTGATGTAAACGCCGAAAATGCAAGAAGCGACCGGTTGCTGCTTGCGATGAGCTACGTGAAACTTGGACGGGTCGAGAATTCGAGGCAGTTGTTCACCGAACTGCTCGACCAAACCCCTAGCCAGTCGCAGCCTGACGACATCGCTCTCGAATCCGCACTAAACCTCGACGCAATGTTTGGCGGCAAACGCGGAAAACAGGCGCCACAGCTTACCGAGGCCGAACACCTGCGGCGGGCAGTCGTTTATCAGTTCAATCGTGATTTCGTCGACGCACGCCTGCATTATCAGGCGATCCTGGCGGGCTATCCGGGAGGCTCCAGCTCCGCCGAAGCGGCGTTTCAGATCGGCCGCGGCTATGCTCAGCAGGCAAATTACGCCGAGGCTCTAAAATGGTTCGAGCGCGTGCTTGAACAATATCCGGCTAGCCCGTCTGCCAAAGACGCCCTGCTGCAAGCTGCGTCCGCCTACGCTCGAGTCGTCCGGCCAATAGAGGCGATCAACCGCTACGAGCTTTTCATCGAAAAGTATCCTGATGACGAGCGTCTCGACCGTGCCTACTTCAATATCGTAGACATCGTCCGCGATCAGGGCGAGGACACTGAGGCACTCAAACGCTGTGACCAGATCCGCGAGGTTTTCAAAGGAAAACTGCCCGAGGCGATCGCAGTTTTTACGCAGGTGCGGATACATTTCGCACGCGAGGATTGGCAAAAAGCCGTCGAAACGATCGACAAGCTAAAGGCGTTCTCCGATCTCGGCGGTTCGCGGGTTCCCGGCGGCACGAGCCGCGACGAACTTAGTTTTTTGCGGGCGTTTGCCTTGGAAAAGCAGAAAAACTTAGCCGAAGCGGTGACGTCCTATCTGGCGATCGCGGACGGCCGCGGCGAATACTACGGCTGGCGAGCAACCGAACGGCTAAAGGCCATCGCGGCCGATCCTGACGGCAAAGGGATCATCGCAATGGAAACGGGACGGGCAGCAACCGGCTTACAAACTGGGGATGCTGCCGCTGAGACGATGAACGCCCGTGCGATCTTGCGACTGGCAGACGACCCTGAACTCCGCAAAAAGGCGATCGATGTCCTGCGAAGACACCTTCCCCCGCTGCCCGCCGCTCTCGATCCGCCCGCCGAAAAGCCGTCTACGGCAAAGAAAGCTGGAAACACGCTCATCGACCAACTGATCGCCTTACGACTATTTGACGAAGCGGCAGCCGAAATGGGCTCTGATCCCGCTCCGCCCGGGTTGAAGCGAGCGACGGTTCTCGACATTTACCACCGCGGCGACCGAGCCGATATGGTCATCGCCTTAGTTGAATCGACCTGGCAAAGCGTCGCTGCCGACAAGCCGTTCCAGCTGATGCCTCGCCGGGAACTGGAGCATCTTTACCCCGTCGCTTTTCGCGACGAAACGGTTTCGAGTGCCAATGCTTTTGGCGTCGACCCGCGGCTGATACTTGCGATCATGCGGCAGGAATCACGTTTTCGCACTGACGCGAAATCGAACGCTGCCGCTCGCGGGCTGATGCAGTTCATTTCTACGACGTCAAGCACAGTTGCCGCCAAACTTGGCCGCGACCGATTCAAACAAGACGAACTCTACACCCCTTCGACCGCGATCAGCCTCGGCTCGCGATATCTCGCCGATCTTTACGAAGTTTTCCCGACCCGCACCGAAGCCGTCGTCGCGAGCTACAACGGCGGTGACGACAACATGAAACGCTGGTTTAACCGTGCCCGCTCGAACGAACCCGAACGCTACGTACCAGAGATCGTCTATTCTCAGTCGAAAGATTACGTTCACAAGGTAATGGCCAGCTATCGAATGTATCGGTACCTCTACAACGAACAGCTCCTCCCAAACCCAGCCGAATAAAAGCGTAACTTGCGTGCCTGCGACTGGTTAGCGAAAATGAAGTTTATGCGTTATTTGCTCTACCTTTCGCTGGCAGCGTTCCTTTTTTCTTCATGCTCAGCCGGTTCTGGCGAACTCACGGCCTCGCCAAACGCCAAGCGTTATCCGCTCAAGGGCAAGGTCGTTTCCGTCGACAAGGTAGCCAAACGTGCCAAGGTCGACCACGAAAAGATCGAGGGTTTCATGGACCGGATGACGATGGATTTCCCGGTCAAGGGTGACTGGGTCTGGAGCGAACTCAACGCGGGCGCCGAGATCAGTGCCGAACTCGTCGTCGACAGCACCGCCAAAGATCCGTACTGGCTCGAAAATGTCGCGATCACCTCGGCACCGAAACCCGGCCAGCCGGAGCCGCCCGTCAATGAAGACTTTGCCCAAATAGGAAATGTCGTTCCAAGTTTTACGCTTACCGATCAGGACGGGAAGAAATTCAATTTCGACCGATATCGCGGCAAAGCGCTTGCGATCACGTTCATCTATGCCCGCTGCCCGCTGCCCGATTACTGCATCAAGATGTCAACGGCGTTCAGCGATCTTGCCCTGCAGGTCATGAAAGAGCCGGAAGCGTCGAAAAACATTCGCCTGCTGAGCATCTCGTTCGACCCGGCGAACGACACGCCTGAGAAGTTGCGTTCGTACGGGCTCGGCTATATGGGCAAGGACGCAAAACCCGACTTCACCGTCTGGCAGCTCGCGGTCGGCCCTGATGAAGAAGTTAAAAAGGTCGCTGACTTTTTTGGCCTCAGATACGAGGTCGATCAGAACGACAAGACCCAGTACGTCCACAGCCTAAGAACCGCCGTGATCGGCCCTGACGGAAAACTCAAAAAGATCTTCACGGGCGGCGACTGGACCGTTAGCCAGTTGCGCGAGGAATTGGAATCGTCACTTAAACCTCAATAAAGTTAGTTTTTTCAGCCTCGCTGATTCGATAACTCGCGATTACCTGCTATCCTAGCGGGAAAAAATACTTTATATCTAACGGAGCCAATATGCAGAGAAACTTCGCTCGTCTCGTCATCGTTCTTCTCCTTTTCACGGTTGCCGTATCGGCTCAAAAGAGGAATATCACCGAACGTGACATTTTCGATTTCACCTGGGTCGGCGATCCGCAGATATCGCCCGACGGGGCGAGCGTGGTATTCGTTCGCGTTACGGTCAACGCGGCACGCTCGAATTACGACACCTCGATATGGTCAGTCTCAACGACCGGCCGCGAGGAACCGCGTCGCCTCACCAGCGGCAGCCGCGATACGTCGCCGAGATTTTCTCCGGACGGCAAATTTCTCGCCTTCGTTAGATCGCCCGAAACGCCCGGACCGGGCGGGGCTCCGCAAATTTACATGCTGTCGACCGCGGGTGGTGAGGCTTTCCAGGTGACGTCGATGGTTCGCGGTGCGAGCGGGCCGATCTGGTCGCCGGATGGGAAATGGATAGCATTCGGCAATTCTGCCAACCCTGACGATCTTGCCCGGCAGGGCCGACCGGCAGCGGCCGGAGAGCGGGAAAGCGATGTGCGCGTCATCACGCGTGCCGTCTATCGAGCGGACGGCGGCGGCTATCTCGACCCTACCCGGCCAAATCACCTTTGGGTCATCGCGGCTCCCAAAAGCGGTGACGACAAGCAAACCCCGAAGCAGCTTACCAGCGGCCCTTACAGCGAAGGCAACTTTACGTGGTCCGTGGATAGTTCGGCCATCTTTTTCACGACCAACCGCGACCCGGAACCGTATTATTCGACCCCGAAAACCCAGATATATTCGGTTCCTGTCAGCGGCGGAACTCCGGCTTTACTGACGGCTCTCGATATGGGTGTTGGCGGACTGACGCTCAGCCCTGATGGGCGAAAGTTCGCGTTCGTCGGTTCCGAGACTTCAAATCCGGTCAAATCTTACAATCAACCCGATCTATGGGTAATGGATGTCGCGACTAATGCGAAACCGAAAAACCTCACGACCGCGTTCGATTTTGACGTCGCCGGCGGCTTGACCGGCGATCAAGCTCCTCCTCGGGCGGGCGGCGGAAATTCGCCGCTGTGGGCCCCGGACGGCCGATCGATCATCGAGCGTTATGCCAAAGAAGGACGGGCGAATCTCGCCTCGTTCGATGCCGAAACCGGACGCATGACCGAGGTGACAAAGGGCGACCAGGGAATCCTGAATTACCGCATAAGCAATGACCGGAAATCCCTCGTTTATACCATCTCAACCCCGACGAAGATCGGTGACATATATACCGCAAACCGCGACGGCACCGGACAGCAGCAGTTGACCCGCGTCAACGATGCGGTGATGTCAAAGCTCAACCTGACCGAACCCGACGATGTCTGGTACACGAGCTTTGACGGCAAACGCGTGCAGACATGGGTGCAGAAACCGGCGGATTTCGACCCAAACAAAAAATACCCGCTGATCCTTAACATACACGGCGGACCGCACGCGGCGTACGGTTACATCTTTAGTCACGAATTCCAGTGGATGGCTGCAAAAGGATATGTCGTCGTCTACCCAAACCCTCGTGGTTCAACGAGTTACGGACAGGATTTCGGCAACATCATCCAGCACGCGTATCCCGGCGACGATCACAAAGACCTGATGCTCGCCGTTGATGAGGTCATCAAACGCGGCTACATCGACGACAAGAAACTCGGCATCACCGGCGGCAGCGGCGGTGGCGTGCTGACCAATCACGCCGTCCACATGACCGACCGGTTCAAGGCAGCCGTCTCGCAGCGAGACATCTCCGACTGGGCAAACTGGTGGTACACCGCTGACTTCGCTCAGTTCCAGCCGAGCTGGTTCAAAGGTGCTCCATTCGAGGATGTCGAAGGCTTTCGCGAGCGTTCGGCGATCACCCACGTCGCCAAGATCAAAACCCCGATGATGTTCATTCTCGGCGAGGCAGACTATCGAACGCCAGCAACCGCCGGAGGCGAAGAGCTATTCCGCGCCCTAAAATATCGCAAGGTCCCGACCGTCCAGGTCCGCTTCCCCAACGCAAGCCACGACCTCTCGCGCTCCGGTAATCCATGGCACCGCGTCGAACGCCTTCAGCACATCGTCGGCTGGTTCGACAAGTGGCTGATGGGAGCCGCGAAACCGGAGTATGAGATCGGAAAATAGCTTTTAATTTTGAATCGACTGTAATATTCTTTGCACTATGAACTCACTTGTCGAGGAAAAAGTTTCTGTAGAGCGAGCTACAATGATAGCTCTATCACTGTCTCCGCACGAACAGGCGGTTTTAATGACGCGACTGCATGAGAATCTCGAACATTTGGATCTTGATGGTATGGAGCCGGAGTGGCATTTGGAGATCGAGCGACGGGTACGCGAGGTCGAGAACGGTACGGCCGAGTTGGTCGATCATGAAGTTGCAATGCGGATGATACGCGAGCGACTCCGAACCAAATGAGGATCAGGCAGTATTCAGCGGCCGTAGCGGAGATTGCAAAGGCCGCCGAATATTTCGAGAATCAGCAACAAGGCCTTGGATTTCGATTTCTCGACGAGATAGAACGCACGATAAAAGAGATCGCGGCGTCTCCGATGTCTTGGCCAACTACCAATCACGGAACGCGAAAGCGTAATTTGATATCCCCGTTTCCCTTCACCATCCACTACAAGGTAATTGGCCAGGAGATCGCCATTATTGCCGTTGGACATCAGCGCCGAGATCCGGAATATTGGATCGGCAGAATTGGATAAAGCTTTTTAGTTGGCAACGAGACCACTAGATTTCCGGTGCCTCAGTAGGGGCTTTTTTCGATTTTAGCGTTCGGCGGAAGTACGAACTCTTTATTGCTAGCCTTCATCGGAACAACTTTTGTAGCGACGGCGGTAAGGATGAAATCTTCATTCTCGATGATCATTTTCAACGGTACGGCCTTGGCGGCTTTAAGATAGGTGTACCAATTGCCATAGAGGTGTTTGCGGAAGAGCGAAATATTGACACCCAGTTTTGCATTAAAATAGTACTTCTCGATCCCGTCCTCCAGCTTTATCGTCACCTCGTCACATTCGTAACCAAGCAGCTGAACAGCCTTTTTGCGAGATGTCACGCTAATTATCCGCTGCTCGTTAATTGAAGCATCGTTCCAAAAGATGGTGTCCGAATTGGCCATCTTGCTGTACAGTTTGTTTTCACGGTTGAGATACAATTGCCACTGTACTCTACCATTTAGCGATGACCTATAGTTCCCGCCCTTGATCAGGTACTCATGCATTGTGCCCATTAGCGATTCGAGTTGTTCGTTCTTGAAGTCTGCCCGTTTACTTTCGTAGGAATTCTGATAAACAACCTTCCCTTCAAAAAACTGACCGGGCGTATTCGGCACCCAGATTAAAACACCTAAAAACAATGAGAGAAATGTCGCTGTAAAGCGGATCATGGTCCTAAACACCTCAAAAATTACCGATCTACGATCTGCCAGTTTCGCTTAAGGTTAAAATGGCCGTCGCTTTTGCAAGTATACGGCAGCCTGCGGTGATCTGCCATTACATGTAAAATCTTGCACTAATGATACATTTTCCCCTTGACGAAACTCTCTGTTTCATTTATCGTAACAATTGAAAGATATTTTGCGATAAAAGAAGGAGATCGTTATGGGCAGTTCGATGTTTGAGACGGGAGATCAGGATTATGGTTCGATGGTGGGTTGGGATCCGCATAAAGAGCGGCTCAACAAGCTGATAGCAGAGGCGAAAAAGAACAACCCGCGAGTGTTTTCGCCGGTGCCGGACATGCTGTTCGTGAGGCCTGCAAATGGTGTTCAGGAGATAGCGGGCAAGTGGGAGCCGATGCAACAATTGTTTGGACCGCTGTGGCTCAGGGAAGAGGTAGCGGTGCTTTATTCGTCGCCCGGCGTTGGGAAAAGTTCGCTGGCGGTGCAGATCGGCGAATCGCTCGCTCGCGGCATTTCTATCGCCCCTTTCGACAAACCTCGGCCCGGCTGCGAAGTGCCGCCGCAGAGGGTCCTATACATCGATTTCGAGCTGACGCTGCAGCAGTTTACGCGGCGTTATTCGACCGAGAGCGACGATGGACTGAGAGTTGAGAACTTGTACGAGTTTTCGCCTAACTTTTTTCGCGGCGAGCTGGTCTGGAATGGAAGAATTGACGACGGATACGAAGATTTCACCGACATGCTCTTCACCGACCTCGACCGTAAACTTACGGAACACGAGGCGACTGTGCTGATCTGCGACAACATAACTTTCCTCAGCACGAGTTCAACTGCCAACGCCAGCATCGCGTTTCGCCTGATGAGCCGTTTGCAGGAGCTGAAAAAGTATCGCTTCATCTCGATACTTGCCGTCGCTCACACGCCAAAACGCCTCGAACATCGCCCGCTGACAGAACGTGACCTGCAAGGCTCGATAGACCTCGCAAAAGTCGCCGATTCGATGTTCGCACTCGGACGCAGCTGCATTGCGCCTGATCTGCGATACATCAAGCAGATAAAGTCGCGGTCCGGACAGATGGAGTTCGGCAGCGAGAATGTTCTTGTTTACCACCTCGGCAAGTTCGATCTCAGCGCTGATCTGTCGGAAACCAATGCCGCTTCGAGGAACTTCTTTGGCTACTCATTTGTCGGACTCGAGAACGAACTGATACATCTTCCCGCACCTTTCCGGCCGCTCCCGGTAAAACAACGGCCCAAAGTCGACCGCCGCGTGGCATACGCAAAAATGCTCGCCGAGCAGGGGATGAGCTCGGCCGCTATCGGGAAAAAGCTGGGGATCGGGAAGACAACCGCTTATCGATACGTCATGCGAGGAGGAAAAAATGCTCGTTCCACCATCGAGGCTTAACATTTCGTCAAGTGGAACGATTTTTCGACGTAAGTCGCTTCGTTTCAGTAGGTTAGGCGTTCCACTTTCAGCACGCATGTGGAACGATGCTCCCCTAGAATACTTTATGACCGGCTACCATAGTCATTTTCACGTCACGCGCGTTCGTCGAGAAGACGATCGCGGCATGGACGTCTTGCAACGCAGTTTCCGCAAGGCGATCGAGCGAGATAACGGCAATGTCGGCCTGTTTGGCGGGTTCGAGGGAACCGATCCGATCGTCGAGGCCGAGAGCTTTGGCTCCGCCGAGCGTTGCGGTTTCGAGAGCTTGCTTGGCTCCGAGGAATGGCGAGAGAGCCCTTGCTTCGCGCTGGCTTCTGCATTCGGGATGGTTGCGGGCGGCGAGGAGGGCGAAGCGGGATTCCTCGATCAGGTCGCAGATGTTATTGCTAGCGACCGAATCGCTGCCGAACCCGACGGTGATGCCGGCGTCCAGAAATTTTTCGAAGGGAGCGTAGCCGTGGCCGAATTTGGCGTTCGATTTAGGACAGTGAGCGATCTTTGCTCCGTAGGACGCGATGCGTTCGATATCGCTGTTGGAAACTCGGACGCAATGGGCAAGCAGCGGCTGAGTCGAGAGAACGCCGAGCCGTTCGAGGTATTCGATCGGCGTCGAATGCGGGCTGTGCCATTCGAGTCCGAATTTCTCGTAAACCTCGGTGAAAAAGCCTTCGCCGCGAGTCAGCAGCGACATTTCGTCGGCCGATTCGGCAGCGTGGATCGTGAGCGGCACGCGGTTGATGATCGAGTACTGGGCGAGAAGCTCAAAGAGCCTCGAACTGACCGTGTACGGCGAATGCGGCGAAAGCCCGATCCTGACCAGTTCAGTTTCCTCCTCGCGAAGCTTCTCATACTTTGTAGCAAGAGCGAGAAAATCGTCATCAGCCGTGCGGTTGTCGGGAGAAAACTCCGTTTCCTGAAAAACTACTCCGCGAAGCCCGACCTGTTTGAGAGCCGCGACACCGGCATGGCCCATACGCCCGATGTCGCCGAAGCACGTCACGCCCGCCCGCGCACCTTCGACCGCACCGGCGACGGCGGAGGCAATGATGTCGGCATCGGAAAGCTCCGCACGAAGGCTGTTCAGCTTAAGCAGCCACGAGCGGAAATCGTGCTCGACATCATCAAGCTGATTGCGAAAAGCGGTGAGTTCGAGATGCGAATGACAGTTGACAAACCCCGGAAGTATCACCGCGTTGCCATGATCTTCGATCTCGGCATCGGGCATGTCGGCGGCGAGTTCCCCGGCCGTTCCGACCGCGTATATCTCGTTTCCATCGATCGCGACAGCACCGTTCTCGATAGGTTCGGACGATATCGGCAGGACGAATTTCGCTGTAAGGATCTTCATCGACTAGTTTTGGTCTGCTCTGACCGGTACCGGTTCAGAATGGACGTCACGTACGATTTGGTACTCGAAATTCCGATCCGCTCGATAAAGTCGGCCTCGGGCAATGTTGCGGCATCGACATCCTTTGTCCACTCCTCGACGCGGCTCGGGCCAGCGTTGTACGCGGCGAGCGTCATGGCGGTTTCGGCAGGCCTTGCTCTGTACTTTTCGCGAAGTTTTTCAAGGTACCAGCAGCCAGCTTGTATGTTTCGTTCGGGATCAGCTAGGAATTCGTTGACGTTTTCGGCGGCCTGCTTCTCAAACTCCTTGAAGCCGGTTTCCTTCGCCCATTCGCGGGCAACGAGCGGCGTGACCTGCATCAGACCAACCTCGGCATCGGCGCCGATCAGCCAGGAGCGAAACCATGTTTCCTCGTAGATCAGGCTCCAAACGAGCTTTTCGTCGAGGCGGTAAACACGGGAGTGGCGGGCAATAAGTTCGTCGTAACGATGCTCCCAATAAGACGGGAAGAACACGACGGCGGAACCCGCGACGGCGACAGCGATGATGAGCATCGATATGATATACCGAAACATCAGGTTGAAACACCGCCCGTGGTTTGAAGTTTTACCCGTTCGCCATCGTCCGAGATTTTCGGCCGTTCGATGCCTTCGCCTTTTGATGTCGAGCGCAGTCCTGATCGGGTCAGTTCGGCAAACAGGTCGACATCATAGTCGGCCTCCTGAGCCATCTCACGCCGGATCTGGAGCAATACTTCGAGAAATTTTGGCCGTCGGTACATCTAGTGAACAATTGTTCACCTTGAGGCGTCTTTCGTCAACAGCCGAGATTACTGAAGCTGCTGGATCGTCGAAACGTCGTCGTAGCCGGGCTTAACAACTGATAATGGCGGAGGCTGTTGGAGAAATGCTTTCAGATCGTCAAAGCCCATTGGTCGTGCGAAGAAAAATCCCTGGCCGCCCTCGCACTCCAGTTCTTTGAGAAGGTCGCGCTGGGTCTCGGTCTCGACGCCTTCTGCAACGACTTTGAGCCCAAGCGTGCGCGAAAGGTTGATGATCGCTCTGACGATCTCGTCGTTATTCCCCTGGGAATCGATCATCGAGACGAATGAGCGGTCTACTTTGAGGGCAGAGATGGGCAGTTTTTTCAGATAACCGAGATTTGAGTAGCCCGTGCCGAAATCGTCGATATTGATCTCGATACCGCTCTCCCTCAGCTGATTGAGCATCACGACGGCTCGGTCCTGATGCTCGAAAAAGACCGATTCAGTGATCTCGAGTTTCAGCCTTCGCGGTGAAAACTGGGTTTCGTCGAGAATGTCTTCGATTCGCTGGACGAGATTGCTCTGGCTAAACTGCCGGCAAGAGAGGTTTACGCTCACCGAATAGTTTCTCAGATCGGTGCTGCGATTTTGCAGCGAGCCGATCTCGACACAGGCCCGTCGTAGGATCTGTTCGCACAGACGGTCAATGAGCCCGATCTCCTCGGCGAGCGGGATGAACTTTGAAGGAGCGATCTTGCCGAGTTCAGGATGGTCCCAACGGGCGAGCGACTCAAAGCACTCGATCTCGCCGGTCTGCAGCGTGTAGATGGGCTGATAGTAAACCTGTATCTCTTCACGCTCGACGGCGCGGCGGAGATCGGTTTCGAGCCGGAGGATCTCTTTAGCAGCACTATGCATTTTCTCGTCGAAAACCTCATGCCTGGCCTTGCCCGCTCGCTTTGCTTGATACATAGCGGTATCGGCATCACGCATCACATCCTCGGATGCATAGTGTTTTTCCGTCGCGTGAAGGATCCCGATACTCGCAGAACTATAGACCTCGTGGCCGCGCAGATCGAATGGAATGCTGAACTTCTTTTGGATCCGAGAGGCTATCCGCGTAACCTCAGATGCTTCGTAATTTCCCTCAACGAGTATCGTGAATTCATCCCCTCCAAGGCGTGCGACGAGATCCGACGGCCGCAGGCAGTCGCGAAGTCGAATGGCTATCTCTTTCAGCAGTTCATCGCCAATGATGTGCCCAAGGCTGTCGTTTACATACTTGAACCGGTCAAGATCAATGAAGAGGACGCTGACACGATACTCGTCCGCGAGCCTTCGCCGTTCAAGAGCACGGTCGAGACTGGTCATAAAAAGCAGGCGATTCGGCAAACCGGTCAAGGCGTCATGCGTCGCATCATGCTGAAGTTTTTCCTCGGCTCGTTTCTTGTCGGTAATATCCTGGATCTGAAATATAAGATTTGGCTGTTTCGCCTGAGTTTCGTTGGCTGCCGACACGCTCCACGACGTCCAAACGGTTCGCCCGGTCTTGTGAACGTAGCGCTGCTCCATTTGGCAGTTCGCGATCTTTCCTGCAAGAGTTTCATGGACCTTGACAAGCGTAAGGCCGAGGTCTTCGGGAAGCGTAATGGATTGAAAGTCAGTCGTCAGAAGGTCCTCCTCGGTGTAGCCGAGGATCTCAGTCAGTGCACGATTAGCTTTCAGCCACATGCCGCTTGGCGAGACCAGCCCGATCCCGATCGGAGCGTAATCAAATGCACTGCGAAACCGCTC
Organism: Acidobacteria bacterium Ga0077534; assembly: GCA_001464455.1. GTDB lineage: Bacteria > Acidobacteriota > Blastocatellia > Pyrinomonadales > Pyrinomonadaceae > OLB17. Next base: position 49,639 of record LNEI01000025.1, on the reverse strand, counting down.
TTCAGATTCACGCAGTGCTTCCGACTGTTCTTCCATTATCTTCGCGTATTGCTCAGCCTGCTCGGCCTGCTGCATCGAGATCTCAACATTTTTGAGATACATCCGATACGAAAGGAAGACGAAAATGATCACGGGGAACGTGGCCAAAAGGATGGCTATTCCAACTGCGTCGGCGACCTGCACCAGCAAGCCCGCACTCGCCGCCCCAACAAAATAGGAAAAAAATGTCCAGATGTACTTTGTCTTCCAAGTTTCCCAAAGATTTATACCGGCTTTCAGAGAATCATGGATTGAGGCAAGAGATGTATTGACAATAAACTGCGTCAGAGCAACCAAGGATAGGACGATGATAAAAGCCGATGTATTTTCACCGTGACCATGAAGATGCTCCTCCGTGTATAGCCCAAAGGCCTTAAGGACGATAACCACGGCGCTCGTCGATATCGCCATCGTTGCGGCATTGAAAAATACCGTTATCTTGCGGTTGCAGAATCTCCATGAGGATGCTGTTGCTTCGACTGCCGCCAGTATCACTGCGTACTCGCCACCATAGACGAGTAGTGCGAGGAAGATAAAGATGTCGGAAACAGAAATATGCGATTTGAATCGCGGTATCTGAATCGTCATTCTCGAACCAATACCAACCGTAAATACGGCCAGAACAACAAGATATATGTCGGCCGATGCGAAGCGGACATTGGCGAGCGCAAAAAGCACACACGCTATGCCCGCGACGATCACCGTCGCCATATATCTGTTTGAGATTTTGGTTCGATCCATTGTTTGAAGCCTTATGTGATCACGATCGAGGTCGAGATCGCTTAAGTGATGGGGAGGCTTTCAACGGGTGGTGCGGAATGATGAGAGAACGGCTAATTTAAAGAATAGCAAATGGGAAGGCCGGTATCCGAGCCTTCCCAATTATGAACTAGCCTAACATTTTTGTCTACCGTTTATTTTTATTAAACAAATAGTGTCGTGCACTCATCCGAACTGCGGAATCCAGCCTTTTCGAAACTGCGGTGTGCAGACGAAAAGTCGACATTGCTAAGCAAGCAGACGTTCGAGACTCGCGAGAGCAGTTCAACCGTCATTGCCGAGAGGCACTTAGGGCCGATACCTTTTCCGCGATACTCAGCTCCGACATAGACGCCTTCGAGATAGGCAACATCCTCGGTCTCAGCGATGATGTCAGCCTTAAATACAAGCTTGTCACCGTCAAAGACTACAAAGATGCGGCCTTGTTCTATCCTGCGTGCTACGCGGCGTAGGAAGCCTTCACGATCCTTCAGCATCGGGTCGACACCAGATTCAATGAATGCAACCTCAGCTTGAGCTTCCGCGACGGCGATCAGTTCGCCGGCTTCTGCTAGTCGGAGTCCTGTGTCCGTGCCCTGAACCATGAATGGAAAGGCAGCTTCGAACAGTCTCTCGACGCAGGTTAACCGTGGCTGACTTAACCCATTGCTAAGGTAGTTCCAGAAGGTTTGAGCAGCATCACCACTTGACATGATCAGGTGGATCGGCGTTTCGGAGTTTCTTGCGATCATTGCAAGCGCCCGGACGGCGGCTTCGGTTCGGGCTTCGACCAGAGTCGAATGTCCGATCAAGGCTACTCCCTCAAGCACTCCTTGACTATTTCTATAGCCGAAGAACTTACCTCGGTTGAGTTCGCTTACGATGCCGTTGTCATTTATAAAGCTGGTCATTACAACTGTATGTACCGGCCTTACACTGAGGAATCCCAAAACTTCTGCTGTATTCTCTTGATCAAGTTCACTGACTCTTTGTACATCAGCCGTGAACGCCATGTAAGGTACGACGCCGTATTCGCGCACCTGTGGTGTGTTGGCATTTATCTGCAGCATGTTTTTTCTCCTTTTTACAATTAATATGTGGTTAGTAGTTGTAATTAGAGCTACTGCATTGACGGTGTATCGTCGCCAAGAGCACTATCACCGATCAGCACGCCATCCCCGACAAGCACACCATCGCCGACGAGAACTCCGTCACCGACAAGTACGCCATCGCCAACAAGCACGCCGTCACCGACAAGTACTCCATCGCCGACAAGCACACCATCTCCGACCAGTACGCCGTCACCTACCAGCACGCCATCCCCGACAAGAACGCCGTCGCCAACGAGCACGCCGTAGGTCAGCCATATTGAGCCGCTACCCATCGAACCACCATTACTGGTCGTAACGGTTCGGTTAACGGTCAAGCCGGTCGTGAACATACCAGCACCGGTGAGGTTGAACGCTCCTGAGGAGAAAGTGACTCCCTGGCCAAACGTATTTGAGGTTTTATATACGTTCTGGAACTTCGACACGAGATTCTGGCCAGTCATGAACGTGTGGTCTCCTGTGATGAGCTGTGCCCAGTCAAACGAAGAGCCACCGATGCTCGATGTTGTAGAAGGCATCGACCAGCCTGAAGGTACCATCGAACTGCCTTTGTTAAGGTTATCGAACTGTACGTCCGTCCTAAGTGAACGAGCGAGGCGAACCGCGCCCTCAAGGTTAAGCTGACCGGCGCCCTGCTCGAAGGTGTTTGCGCCCGCGACAGGCTGAGCGGTGTACTGGAGGATCATCTTGACCATCCCAGGGGTCAGGTTCGGATTGACCTGCATCAGAAGGGCTGCTGCACCAGCAACGACCGGAGCCGACATCGACGTGCCGCTCATATACATCAGAGCATCATCCGTTGTCTCTCCACCAACAGGAGCTACATCAAGCGATGGATTGTTCATCGACATCGTGTTTCCAACCGCTTTGTAGGAAACAAGACGGTTTCCCGGAGCGACAATGTCTGGCTTGATGAGGTTGTCATAAACGCGCATTCCGTTCGAAGTGGTAAAGAAGCTGCGTGTTGGCCCGCGTGAGCTGAACGATGTGATCGTATCATCTGCCGGCGAATCCGTCCCATAGCTGTTTGTAGCCCCGACCGTTATCGCGTATGGGCTGTTGCCTGGCGAATGAATACGGCCGTAGGCTTTTCCGCCGGTCGCCGATTTGCCAAGGTTTCCCGCGGCCGCTATGACGACAATGCCCGATTCGACGAGCTGCTTGACCTTCAAACAGATCGGATCATTCATGTAGGAATCGATGGCCGTCGTGCCTAGGCTCAGGTTAACAACCTTGATGTCGTAGGTTCCGGCGTTGTTCAGTATCCAGTCAAGGCCGTTAAGGAGAGACGACGTGTTGCCCTCACCGTTTGAACCGAGGACCTTGACACTAATGAGCTTCGAGTTTGGTGCCACTCCTCTGTAACCATTCGAGCGAGCGCTTGCTGCACCTGCCGCCAAGCCGGCGACATGTGTTCCATGACCGTAGTTGTCGGTGGTCGCGTTCATATCAGACGTCGTGAAGTTTACATTCGCGACAATTCGAGACGAACCTGAACCATTCGTCTTGAAGCCCTTGTGGTTCTTCTGAATACCCGAGTCCACAACGGCAACACCGACACCGTTCCCATCCAGCGTATAGGCCGGACGACCGTTCATCGACGGCTGAGAGCGCATCGCAATGGCGCCGGTCGTTTCTTCGATATGACCGGTTACCCTGAGCTCGCGATCAGGCGAAATATAGTTGATCAGGCCACTTGTTGAGAGTGCCTCGAGAGCTGAAAGCGGTAGGTTGACGACCAGAGTTTCGCTATTGCCGATCCTGTCGGAAACACGTGCCTGCCCGCTTGCCATTAGCTGTCGAAGACCTGCGTTATCGGCATCTTTCGCTTGGATGATGACGTCTACACGCTTTTTACCGGTCGGATCCTGCTTCATCATTTCCCGCAGGTCCGGCGAAACGTTATCACCCTGATATCCGCCGCGGCTGGCGGTTTCCTCTGTATTGGAAGCCGTTGCCGAATTGCGATCATGTACAAGTATGCCTGCGAAGAATCCAGCGATTGAAGCATCGGAATTGATCCGCTCGTCATAATCCGCAGCTGAACTGCCGCCGATCATTACGATCTTCCCTTCAGTGACCGCGTTAAAAAGGTTATTCTTGACTGACGTTGCACCAATGAGATTTGTCATTTCATCGATGAACAGTATCGTCTGGCCATTCGAAGCAACGACTTCATTAATTATCGAATTAACAACGGTTGCGGCTTCGGCAGGCGTGCGAGCGTTGGAAAAGAGAGTCTCAGTTTCCAGCTTTAGGATGGTCTTGTTCGCGAGGGTTCCCGGCACGGTACCTTTTGCGATGCGGATCGCTGCCTGCTCAACGATGGCTTGCTGAACTGCTTTATCCTGATCGACGATGACGGGCTGACGAACCCCACGTTCTGCTAACGCCTTGACGAGACGCATCGTCTCGGCTTCAAAGCTTAGGTTTGCACGCAATCTTCCTTCACGGCCAAGCTGCGTCAAATTAGTGGTATATTTCGCGGTCGCAGTCGATGCGATTTGGATCTTTTCGGAACGGACCTGGCCAATGACCAGGGCATTCGAAAAAACGAACGAGGCAAGGATCGCGATAGCCGCGAGTTTCCTTGTCGCCGTAAAACCGAAAATTGATATCTTCATTTCCAATGCTCCTCTAAAAGTGGGGACTCAAAATAGAAGTGGCGCAATAAGCCGCTTCGCCGCTTTCTATTCAATGAGCGTGCCAATAGGTTAACTATATGTATTTAAGATATTTAGCGGGGTTGCACCGTTTTCTTATGCCTGTATTTCAGTCAGCGTGACTTGATCTGACCGGTCAGCCTGACCGAAAAACGGTCGTGATCGCTCATGTGAGCTTGGAGCACGGGAATATTGTTATAATCGTATGCATTGAGATGAGTTCAGAAGTATTGATCATTGGGGGCGGCATTATCGGGTTTACGTTAGCTCGCGAACTACGGCTTCGTGGTGTGCGTGATGTAATCCTTTTGGAACGGGGCACTCCCGGTTTGGAGTCATCGTGGGCGGCAGCCGGCATGCTTGGGCCTCAGGCTGAAGCTGACAAATATGATTCGTTTTTCCGCCTATGCTGTGAGTCACGTGACATGTATCCACAGTTTGTCGAGGATCTGCTTGCCGAGACCGGCATAGATGCAGAACTCGATCAAACAGGGACGCTTAGTCTTGCGTTTAGCGAACGCGACTCACAGAAGCTTCGCGAACGGTTCGAATGCCAGCGAGGGATCGGCCTGCCAGTCGAACACCTTTCGGCTGAGGAAGCCCGCCGCCGAGAACCCTTCATGTCGCCAGATGTGCGCGACGCTCTTTTTTTTCTAAATGACTGGCAGGTCGAAAACCGAAAACTTATAGCGGCTCTTAGACGAAGTGCCGAAATCCGTGGCGTAAAGATCGTCGAAAATACACAGATCGATCGCCTGAACGTGGAAGACGGCAGAGTGACCGGAGCAGAATCTCTCGATCAGCGTTTCCAAGCCGACCAAACTATCCTTACAACCGGAGCTTGGACCTCACTCATCAAAATGGGCGTCGCTGATATGCCGTTTTCGGTCGAACCGGTACGAGGACAAATAGCGGTTATTAAGACGGCGAAGAGGCTTTTTCAGAGCGTCATCTACAGTCCGAGAGGCTATTTGGTTCCACGGTTGGACGGCCGCATCCTGGCAGGTTCGACCTCAGAGCGAGTGGGATACGATAGTTCTACGACAGACAGTGCAGTTGCGGCGTTACGAGCCATGTCCAACGAGATAGCTCCGACCACCTCGGGCTTGCCGACGATAGATAACTGGTCAGGACTTCGTCCATTTGCCTTTGACGGATTGCCGATAATCGGACACTTGGACGCGATCGACGGTCTCACAATCGCCACGGCACACTATCGAAACGGCATTCTGCTTGCACCGATCACTGCCAGGTGCATCGCCAATAGTTTGCTGAATGGTATATCTCCCGCTCCGGCTTACAGTCCCGACCGATTTAAGTTGCGGAGTGTCGTATCCGGTATTTGATCGTATTGCAGTATGCTGAAGCACTCATATCTTCTACTCGTATTCCTGCTCGCCATTCCAATCTCGGGCCAGTCGGGCCGATCGTCGCGTGCGGAGTTGCCAACAGCCGCAGGGTCGGCCTCATCCGAGGTCTCGGTCAAGCAGATGTTCGACGAGGTCAACGGTTACATCCGGACCAAGGCAGATGAATTTGACTCGAAACGCGTGCCCTTCGATCAGGGCACATTCAACCGTGTAAAGCTCGAGCAACGCCAGTTGGCAGCTCGCTATGCGGCGATAGCCGTTCAGCGAAAAGATCTTTCTGCCGCGGACCAATACTACCTCGGGATGCTTCACTGGATCGCCGAGAATCTCGAGGGAACCGCCGCTGCTTTGCAACTCTTTGTGACAGGCAGCGAATCCGATCCTGCACGCCGGCAGACGGCTCGTTCTGTGTTGGTCGTCGTCTACGCAAAGCAAAAGAAGTTCGATGAGGCCGAGGCCTTGTTGGCCCAATACCTCAAAAGCGAACCGACCAAGATGACCGAGCGTTCGCGTATGGGCGGCGAAATGGCGAAGGCGTACAAGGCCGCAGGCGACTTCAAACGAATGGCCCCGCACGCCGATGCAGGTTACGCAGCTTCAAAATCCCTCCTGAAAGATGCCTCATCGAGAGCCCGTGGGCTTGAGGAGATACACGATGCGGCGATGTTAGTCTACGAGGCCTATCGCGACCTGCCCGATCAGAAAAAGGCTGACGAGGCTCTCGATGATATGCGTGCCACGGCCGCCGATGTCGGATCGCCCAGCTTCTACTACTACGCCGTCGACCAAAAGATGAAGTACCTCATCGAAACCGGCAGAAAATCTACGGCGTCCGCGTTTTACACCGCATCGATCGAAAGTGCGGGGCGTGACTTTAGTAATAAAGCAGCCGAAAATGACGTGATCTCGCGGCTGAAGCGACGAGAGAAACATTATCTGCTACTGGGCAGCGTCGCCCCCAATCTTCCCCCTGCGGACCATTGGTTTCCTGGTAGCCCCAAAACCATGGCCGACCTTCGCGGCAAGGTCGTGCTTTTAGATTTTTGGGCGATCTGGTGCGGGCCGTGTTTCGACGCTTTTCCCGCACTTTCCGAGTGGCACAACGATTTCAAAGACCAGGGCCTCGAAATACTAGGCCTCACAAGATATTATGGCGAGCTTAACGGCGCTCCAGCCGATCAACAGAATGAGTTGGCGTTCCTCAGGCGGTTTCGCGAAAAAGAACGTTTGCCTTACGATATCGTTGTTATGAAAGACCGTAAGACCCAAGATATGTTTGACGCGACTTCCCTCCCGACAGCGGTTTTGATCGACAGAAAAGGCGTGATACGTTACATTGAAACCGGAACGAGCAAAGCGCGATTGGAACAGATGCGCGAGATGATCGTAAAACTCTTAGCAGAAAAATAGATCGACGATGCCGAAGAACGGCAAACCCTTAAAAACGAACCCGCGAGGCCTCTATGATCGCATTGCCGATGTCCAAAATCTGGCGATGAAGGTGAACGGTTACCGGGCCTCCGTTGCGAAGTATCTTCGCTCGTTAGACCTTAAGCTTGATGCGGATTCGCTCGTACTCGACGCCGGGAGCGGAACGGGCATTGTAACGAACGCCTTTCATGACTGTGGTCTGGAATCTCGCCGCGTCGTTTCGCTCGACTTGTCGGTCAACTCGTTGAAGGTGGCCCGCGACAGTCTCAAAAAACGCAATGTCTTTTCGAAGCAAACTGATTTCGTGCAGGGTAACGTTCTTACCATGCCGTTTGCCGACGACACTTTCGACCTGCTGCTGATGTGCGGAGTGCTAGAGTATACGCCGCTCGACGACGGGCTTCGTGAGGCAGCCCGAGTCTTAAAGAAAGGAGCACCTCTCGTTTTCTTACCGGTCAAGCCGTCCGTAGTTGGCTCCGTCCTCGAGCTGCTCTACAACTTCAAGATCCATCCACTCGCCAGCGTCCGCGAGGCTTCGACGCGATATTTCAACATTGTCGGAAATCACGAATTCCCGATAACCGAACCGATCTCGTGGTCCAAGACCATCTTCCTTCTAGAGAAAAAGTGAAAAAGCCACTGATAATCGCTCACCGCGGAGACAGTTCGCATGCGCCGGAGAATACGCTTGCAGCTTTTCGACTCGCGCTCGACAAAGGAGCGGACGGGGTCGAGTTTGACGTCCAACTTTCGAAAGACGGCGTTCCGGTCGTCATCCACGACTTCGACCTGAAGCGAACGGCCGGCCGCCGCGAAGCTGTCGCCGAATTGACCGCAAAACAACTCGGCAAGATCGATGTCGGGTCGTGGTTCGCCAGGAAAAACAAAACCGGTGACGATCTATCATCGCAAACGGTTCCGACGCTCGTCGAAGTTCTTGACACTCTTACTGACTGCCGCGGCCCGATCTATATCGAACTGAAATGCCGAGACACAGGCTACGACGAGCTCGCCAAAGCGGTTTGTCATGTCATTCGCGATTCGCCGCAACTAAGCCAGATGATCGTAAAAAGCTTCAAGCTCGCGGCAATCCCTGCCGTCAGACACGCTCTGCCTGAAGTGAGGACCGCTGCTCTCTTCGCACCCGAGATAATGAACATCCTCCGGCGCAAACGCCATATTATTGCCCTGGCCCGCGAATTCAGCGCCGATCAACTCTCCGTCCATCACTCACTCGCCACGCCAAAATTGACAACTCTCGCAACCGATGCTCAGATGCCCATCACCATCTGGACCACCGACAACCCCGCCTGGCTCACGAGATGCAGAAAGCGCAACATCAGCGCGTTAATAACAAACAACCCCGCCAAACTGCTTTCGAAGAGGTAAGAATACGTTTGAGCTATGTAACGTGGTCCATATTCCGTGACGCATTTAGCGTCGATCTCAGGGGTGATGCTGAGCAGGCTATCGTCTCACTTCGCTGCTGAAAGTGAGACGGCTTAACTGTTGCAGACATTGTCGGTTACGCCGAAAAATCGTCTCACTTGAAAAGAAAAAAAGCCCGTCTCATCATGAAACAGGTTGACATATCGTTCCACTTAGCTGTTGAAAGTGGAACGGCTCAAATACTATATTTACAACACTTTACGGTGAAAAATCGTTCCACTTGCAAGCAAATACACACCTGCGTTCCACCAGAAACGAAGATCTACAGTCTCAGCCTGGTCGCCGATCGTTCGTCTCCACCAGCGATCGTAAATTATCAAAGATCACACATCTTGAAAGTCGCCTTGATGCAATACCGTTGCAAGAATCGCACAGTATGAATAAAAATGTCAAGGCCGATGATGCAATTAAAAAGGGGGGCGAAAGCGTTTCAGTGTGCTTCCGGCCTCTCTCGTTTCAATATATTAAAGATTACATCCTCCGTTATACGAATTTGAATCACCGTAGCCTGATTCAGTTGGCAGTTCGCTTTTTACATTAGTCCGAGCCACTGTGTGTGCGTACGCGCACGAATACCGGTCATTTGTCTTCACATTGAATCCACCAAACCCGCGGCCTGCTAAGATCGAGTGAAAAGAAAAACGGTACGAACTTGAACTTCGTACCGTTTTTTTAGGATCACATGACCTTCCCTACGGCAGCCTTCCCGGAGTCATAGGTGCTCCGGCTGCTTCAAGTTCTTTTTCGAAGCGAGGCATATCGACCTCGACCAGCTTTCGAAGCCGTGCGAGGACAGGAGCAAACTCGGAATTTGCAAGTTCGTAGTTGGTCACTTGCGTCGCAGTAGGTTTGATCGTCGCCAGACGGATCGTTCCTGCAACTCTGCCAATTCGGGCAAGGATCGAGGGCGGCGGGATCTCCGTATCGGCACGACCACCTCGTATCTCGTTTATGAGTTCGTCGATCTCATTATCGAACGCCTCGACCTGGGCCAAAAGCCGCTTGTTGTCGGTTGGAGATTCCGCGGCCGAACGCCGATAGAGTCCGATCCGAGACTTTGCCTCGGTAGCGACGCCCGACGATGCCGCCACTGAACGCTGAAGCGAGCCCACTTTGCGCTGGAACTCAGCTAGCAGTTTTGCGTCAGCAGGTGAGATATTCTCTTTTCCTTCGACAATAACGTTGAAGCTCTGCGTTCCGGGCATGTCGGTGACGACGCGATTGACCCGCATTGCCATCGAAACAGTATATTTTCCAGGCATTACGAGTTGGCCCTGAGCACCGCCGCCGAATCCACCAGCGCCGCCGCCAAATCCACCGCCGCCGCCCGGTCCGCCCTGCTGCGGAGCCTGAACCGAGGGCGGAAGGTACCTAAGATCCCAAACGACGCGCTGGATGCCGGGGCTTGCAGGCGAGGTGACCCGGCGAACGACCTTGCCCTCGGCGTCTGTCACAGTAAAGATCAACGCTGGCGGCTCTTCTTCGGCTTCCGCACGGAGTTCGGCGATGCTCGGATATTTGAACGGCCGGTTGCTTCGTTCTGCTGCACGTTCCGCTTCCTGTCGTTGCTGGCGAAGGGTTCGCGGGGCGGCCTTAAGGTAGTAGGTAAATACAGCGCCGTAAGCAGGGTTCGCGGCGGTGTAAAACGACGCTCCCTGCGAGCTTGCGAAGCTCGAGTTCGACCGCACGAACATCAGGGCATCCGCGATGGGCAGCAAAGCCGAGGGCTGCTGCATCATCGCCGCCGAGACCTGACGAAGCGGTGCATAGTTATCAAGCACATAGATGCCGCGGCCGAACGTACCTAACACCAGGTCATTGACCTCACGCTGGATGGCGATGTCACGAACCGAGATGGTCGGCAGCCCGGAGCGAAGCTGCGTCCATTTATTGCCGCCGTCGACCGTAAAGAAAGCTCCGAATTCGGTGCCGACAAACAGCAGATTCGGATTTACGTGATCTTCGGCGATCGCATAGGTGGAACCGCGTTCGGGAAGGTTGCCTTTGATGGATGTCCAGGTGCGGCCGGCGTCGGTGCTTTTGACTATGTATGGTTTAAAGTCACCATTCTGGTGATTGTTGATCAGAGCGAAAACCGTGTTCGCGTCATGCAGCGAAGCAAGGATGCGTTGGACATAACCGTTCTTCGGGACACCGGCGATCTCATCGACCTTTCGCCACGAACCGCCATCGTTTTCGGTGACCTGGATCAGCCCGTCATCGGTGCCGATGTAGATCAGGCCTTGTTTTTTGGGCGACTCTGAAAGGGCCGAGGCGTTGCCGTACAGAGCGGTCGATTGGTGTTTTGCGATCGCGTCCGGACCCCAGACCTTGCCCATTACCGGCAAAGTGTTGCGGTCAATACCCCGGGAAAGATCGCCGGAAATGACCTTCCAATCATCGCCACGGTTGTCGGATTTGAAGAGCTTATGCCCCGCAAAATAAAGCCGAGTGTGCGAATGCGGGCTGATGATAAGCGGCGAATCCCAATTGTATCGCTGCGATTCGATACCCTTGCCCTCTATCGGCGCGATGCTCACGCGTTCGCCGGTGCGCTTGTCGTATCGGACGAGGCCTCCGTTCTGGCTTTCGGCGTAGATGATGTTCGGGTCGGTCGGGTCGATGCGGGTCTGGAAACCGTCGCCGCCATTGGTCATGATCCAGTCAGAATTGACGATGCCTTCCACATTCCTATTCTTCGCCGGGCCGCCGAGCGAGTTGTTGTCCTGCGTACCGCCGTAGACGTTGTAGAAAGGAACGGCGTTATCGACGGCGACGTCGTAAAACTGCGTTACGGGCAAATTCGCCTTAAAGTGCCAGTTCTCGCCGCGGTCAAAGCTCTCATAAATACCGCCATCACAGCCGACGAGCAGGTAGTTGTTGTTGTTCGGGTCGATCCACAGAGCGTGGTTGTCAACGTGCTTCAGACGCTCGCCCGCCATTCGCTGCGTGCGTCCGCCGTCATCCGAGACCTGCATCTGGACGTCAGGAATGTAAACGCGGTCGACTAATTTCGGGTCGGCAACTATCTGGCCGTAATACATGCCCTGAGCGATGCGGTTTCCCATTCGCTCCCATGTCGCCCCGCGGTCGTTCGAACGGAAGATGCCGCTCAACTGTCCGCCGGCCTCGACCGAAGCGTAAATAACATTCGTATCTGCCGGCGAGATCGAAAGGCCAATACGGCCGAGGTCGCCCGGGGGCAGGCCACTTCTCTGGCGGGTCCAGGTGTTGCCGCCATCGGTCGATCTATAGATCGCCGATTCCGGGCCGCCATTGATCAGCGTGTAAAAATGTCTGCGACGCTGCCACGTCGAGGCGTACATCAGGTCGGGATTTTTCGGATCGATCACGACATCGGTCGCTCCCGTATGTTCGGTGCCCGGGATGACTGCCTTCCAGGTCTTTCCGCCGTCAGTGGTTTTGTAAAGGCCGCGCTCGCCGCCGCCGGACCAGAGCGGGCCCTGGGCCGCAACAAAAACTACGTTGCTGTCACGAGGATCGATGGCGATGCGGCCAATGTGCTCTGAGGTTTTGAGGCCAACGTTTCGCCAACTTCGGCCGCCATCGTCCGAGCGGTACACGCCATCGCCATATGCGACGCTTCGCTGGCTGTTTCTCTCGCCGGTCCCGACCCAGACGGTTGCCGGATTGTTAGGATCGAGAACTATTGCTCCGATCGAAAATGCTCCCTCGTTATCAAAGATCGGTGTAAAGGTCGTGCCGCTGTTTACGGTCTTCCAAACACCGCCAGAGGCAACCGCAACGTAGTATTTCGCCTTATCCGTTGGATCAACCGCAAACGCGATCACACGCCCCGAAGTAACTGCCGGCCCGAGCGACCTGAACCGCATCCCGCTAAAGGCCTGCGGCCCCATCGGATCCGCTGCCATGGGTGCGGCGGAGGGTGATGGAGACGGCGATGGCGAGCCCTGGACCACGGTCGCCCGTGTCGAGTCACCTGCCGGAGATGCGCCCGGCGACGGCGTCGGCGTTTGGGCAACGACGACCGATAGTTGAACGAGGAAAAGGAAAACGATACAAAACCAACGACGCGATCTCATCACGGCAGAAACTCCTTTGAATTGAGGTAATTAAATAGGACGATGGAATTATGGCGTGTTTTAGGATCGCTATCAAGCGCGGGCGGCGGCTTGTGTCAGATCGACGATATAGCGGATATCACCTCTGCATCTGTATCATAATGACGCGAAAACTCGGGTTTTCACACTCATCCGCCGCCGTCAGAGCTTCACTGCCGACGCCCTCGGCACCTCAGCCCCCGCGGCGTCGATCATGCTGTCACAGTTGCGTGAAAATTGACGTGATCTGCACTACAATCTGCTTTAGGAAGATGACGAACATATGAAGACCTTGAGAAACGAAAAGGACAGGAAAGCGATCATTGGACGAATCAACAGTTTGTCCGGGGAGGAGAAGGCGGCGTGGGGGCGGATGACGCTTGAGCAGATGGTTTCGCATCTGGTTCAGGCAGGCGAGATGCCGTTTGTAGAAAGTGTTCCGGCCCGCAGTACTTTTGCGTCGAGGACTTTTATCAAGCCGCTCGTCTTGTACGTCCTGCCCATGCCGAAAGAGGTCAAAGTTTCGGCTGAGTTGGATCAGCAGCAAGCGGGCCGGAAGCCGCAGGGTCTCGCGGCTGACCGCGAGACCCTTATTGAATTAACTAACAAACTAGGAACCTTGCCCGAAGGGCACCAATGTCTTGACCATCCGATGTTCGGGAAAATGTCCGCGAAGGAATGGGCACTGATCGCTCACAAACACATGGACCATCACCTGCGACAGTTTGGCGTTTAGCTATCTCGAAGGTTTCAGTGCAACCACCGCCTGCTTAGCTCCGTTTTTCGCAAGCATCGTCTTGCCGGTCGTTTGTGGAAATTGAGCGTTGAGCGTTGAGGACGAGATGGCTTCGAGAAAATACTCGCCGTCGATATTGCTAAAGATCAATTTCGCGGCCTTCGAAGTCTCGCCGGTATCCACCGAGCTAAAAATGTGAGCTTTTTTTGTTTTCATCTCACGAATGGTGACCTGGCCGTTCACGGAACGGGCATTCGTGCTCTCGATGCGGTATTCGCCGGCGGCAAACGTCTTACCTGAAAGTGTGAAATCGAACGGAACTTCGGCTTTGTACCCAGTCGACATTTGCGCACTGACTGATATAGTGACAACGAGCGATAAAGCGATAAAGGACACGATATTGATGATTGAATTTTTCATGATTTCCTCCGATGATTTTTTGATCGACGGTTAAATTTGCCCGTCTATTGAATAACGCACGGTTAAGGGCTAGAATCCCTCACGAAACGTCAAAAAAAATTTCAAGGGCAATATGGGGGCTTTACCTAACTCATTCAGCAGCGGCGGCAAGCTTGCCGAAGAGATCTTGCCGATGCTCTACGATGAGCTCCGGCGGATCGCCCGCTACCACATGAGCCGCGAACGCTCGTCGCACACGCTCCAGCCTACGGCCCTCGTCCACGAAGCCTATCTAAAGCTCCTCGACCAGCGTAAGATCGACTGGGAAAACCGCCCACACGTGCTTGGACTTGCTTCCGAGATAATGCGGCGGCTATTGGTCAACCATGCGAGAGATCGCCGGGCCGAGAAACGCGGCGGCGAGCTGCAGCAGGTTTCGATCAGTGTCGCGGCGGATGCGGCCCTGCGGCAGGATGTAGATATACTCGCTCTCAACGACTGCCTCGATGATCTAGCCGAGTTTGACCCGAGGAAGGCACGGATAGTAGAGCTAAAGTTTTTTGGCGGTCTAACCACCACTGAGATCGCAGAGGTGCTCGAGATCTCGGATGCAACCGTCGAACGAGAATGGAGCTTTGCTAAAGCGTGGTTGTTTGCAAGAATGAAGAACGAATGACCGCGGAAAAATGGCAAAAGATAAACGACCTTTTTCATGCGGCCCTCGCTGTCGACGCGGCGGAGCGTTTTGAGTTTATCAGGATCGAGAGCGGCGGCGACGGAGAGATCATCGCCGAGGTTTCGAAATTGGTCTCTGCCCATCACGAATCCGGAGATTTTATCGATCAGCCCGTGATCCCAAATGCCGCGAAGATCATCTCGAACGGAAACGGAGCTGCACCGACTCCGGAAACACTCACAACCGGGGAGGTGTTTGGACATTACGTCGTGCAGGAAAGGCTCGGCAAAGGCGGCATGGGCGAGGTCTATCTCTGCCGCGATAAAAGCCTCAGCCGCGATGTCGCGATCAAGATCCTGCTGCCCGAGTTTACCCGCGACCCGGATCGCGTGAAACGATTTCAGCTAGAGGCCAAGTCGGCGTCGGCTCTGAATCACCCAAATATACTGACCATCCACGAGATCGGCGAAAGCGACGACCTTCGGTTTATCGCGACAGAGTTCGTTAAAGGGCGTACGCTGACCGAATGCCTCAAGCACGAAAAGCCTTCTCTCAGTTCTGTTCTCAAGATCGCCCAGCAGATCGCCTCTGCCCTCAACGCCGCCCACGAGGCCGGAATAGTCCACCGCGACATCAAGCCGGATAACGTTATGATCCGTGACGACGGCATCGTGAAGGTTCTCGATTTCGGCCTGGCAAAACTCGCCGAGAGCGTGACAGCAGCGGCCGAAAGCGCAACGCTGTTGAGACCCATCAGCGTAGATTCAGGCTCTCCGCGTACCTCGCCCGGCATGATAATGGGCACGCCCGATTATATGTCGCCGGAACAGGCCCGCGGAAAGCCCGTTGACGCTCAGACCGATATTTTCAGCTTTGGCGTTGTTCTCTATCAGATGCTGACCGGTGTGCGGCCATTCTCGGGTGAGACGATCAGTGACGTCATCGCGGCCGTCCTCACTGAAAAACCTCCGCCGGTGAGCGAGATAGTCTCCGGCGTCCCGCCCGAACTCGAAAAGATCGTTACACGCTCGCTTGAGAAAGAGAAGAGCGAACGGTATCGAACGAGCCGCGAACTGCTAAATGACCTGACCGAACTCGCCGAACAATTGCAGGCACAGGATCGGATCGAACGTTCTCTGGTGCCGAATCGACCGGAATCCAGAACTCAGGTATTTCAGCCCGCGACGATGGAAGATGACCGTTCGACCACGGTGGGGAGCGGGGTCGGAATGCCTAGACGTCGGTCATTTACTTACCTGGCGGGTTTCGCGGCTCTGGTGGTCGCCTTCGCCGCGATCTTTTTTGCATATCAGTATATTTCGCCGTCAAAACAGATCGGCTCTATTGCGGTGCTGCCGTTCGTGAACGAAAGCGGCGACCCCGAGGTCGAATACCTGTCCGATGGCATGACCGATACACTTATCCGAAATCTGTCGCAGCTTCCGGGCCTCGATGTAAAGGCACGTTCTTCCGTTTTTAGGTATAAAGGCAAGGAACACAACCTGAAAGAGATCGGGGCGGAACTGAATGCACAGACGATACTGAGCGGCAGATTTGTCCAGCGAGGTGAGCAATTGACCCTCGAACTCGAACTGGTCGATCCGGCCACAGGAAATGTTATCTGGAAGGAGCGCTACGACCGCCGCCAGGCAGATCTGATCTCGCTTCAAACGGACCTCGCCCGCGACGTCTCGGCAAATCTGAGCGCAAAGATCACCGGGGCCGAGGTCGCACGACTCTCAAACAATGGCACGACCAACCCCGAGGTATATCAGCTTTACCTCAAAGGCAAATATATCGCCCGCAAAGGATCAGAAGCAGGTCCTCAACAGAGTCTTAAGTACTTTCAGGATGCGGTCAATCTCGATCCGAATTTCGCACTCGGATACGCGGGTTTGGCCGATTCTTACGCCTTGCTAGGCACACTCTTCAGATCAACTCTGCCTGCTGAAGAAGTTATACCCAAGGCGCGCGCGTCGGCTGAAAAAGCGATTGAACTAAACCCAAACCTGAGCGAAGCTTACACCTCGCTCGCCTGGATAAAGTTCCGTTCGGACTGGGACTGGCCGGGCGCTGAGCGAGACTTTAAGAAAGCTCTCGAACTTGATCCGAATAACGCCCAAGCTCATCAATGGTACGGTGAATTTCTTTCATGCATGCTTCGCAAAGATGAAGCGATCGCCCACATGAAAAGGGCTATTGAGATCGAGCCTTTTTCGGTAATAAGTACCTGGAATCTCGGGTTGATCCTATACAGCTCGCGTCGTTTCGAAGAGGCGATCCCAGAATTTAAGAAAGCACTTGAACTCGACAATACCGTCTCACGAGTTTGGCTAGTACTCAGTTCGGCCTATCACTTAGCGGGGATGGAAAGCCAATCTTTTGAGACATTTTTGGAGTATCAAAAAGTACTTCGTTCGCCAACAGAAAAGGTCGAACAGTATAAGGCTATTTTCAAAGAAAAAGGCATGTGGGCAGTCCTTACAATGGATCTTGAGACCGCGATAAGGGAACAAAGGTTTCCGATCACCCCTTACTTCGAGGCGCGCTATCACGCGGCCAGGCGCGACAGAGAGAGAACTTTGGAACGACTGGAAGAGGCTTTACGGGTGCGAACGACGGCTATGGCGGCGTTACAGAACGACGTTTATCTCGATTTCATCAGAGATGATCCCCGATACAAAAGGTTAGTCCAAGAAATGAAGTTCCCGCAATGATCAGCCAAAGAGTCTTGGTAAACGCCGTTGAAGATTCTTAGGGAGAAGAATTTCCATCGCATCGTCGACCGTGACGATCCCCGCGATGTCGCCTTCGTCATCTATGACTGGTAGGGCGAGGAGGTTGTATTCAGCTATTGTCTGGGCGACTGATTCGGCAGTCTCTGACGGATGTGCGAAGCGGAACTCGGTTCGCATTACCTCTTCGAGGCGTTTTGTCGGGTCGGCTAGGATCAGCGAACGCAGAGAGATCAGCCCGCAGATCTTCCACTTGTCGGCTTCTTCGACGACGTACATGTAATAGATCATGTTCGGCGTCTCGGCCATTTCGCGCAAGGATCGGATAGCCTCACCTACCGTTAGCGACCGTGGAAAGGTCACGAATTCAGTCGTCATCAGCCCGCCGGCCGTATCGTGTTCGAACGCCATCAGTTCCGCCACGTCGGCCCTTTCATCATCCTCCATCAGAGCAAAAAGCTGCTCGGACTTCTCGTCGTCCATTTCGTCCAAAACGTCGACGGCGTCGTCAGGCGACATTTCTTCCAGAATGTCGGCGGCTCGTTCCTCGTCCATGTCTTCGAGAATGCGTGCCTGTGCCTCGGTCGACATTTCCTCGAGCGTGTCAGCGGCGATCTCGTCATCCAGCGATTCGACGACCTCGGTTCGGTGGATCGGCGAAAGGGATTCGGCAAGCTGGGCGATCTCGACGGGATGCAGCCGCGAAAGCTTGTCTTTAGATGATTTAAGCTGCACCGTCACGGTCGCTGTGTCGGTAGCAAGATAGCCAACGTCCGCCCAGTCGATGACCTCGACCGGACGATCGCTGCCGTAAAATCCTTTTGGCATTAGACGACGAACAAATCCCCTTAGACTAACGTCGGCACCCGTGACGCGCCATTTGTCACCGGTTTCTATCAGCTGGACGTCATTAACTCGGACAACCCTTTTGCCGTCGACGTCGATCAGCTGATTATCGAGAACATCCTTGCCGAGCAGCACTTCACCGTCACGACGCTCAAAGGGCGTCAGGTCGAGTATCGCCGATATCATCTTTGCCCCATTTAGGCTTAGATCCTTAAAATCGCGGCTCGGCATGAAGAAATTTCGCCTGCGGTAACGCGCGACCAATCCGATAACGGGCGGGTGCTCTTCCTCGCCATACTTGACGATCACATCGTTAATCACCGCGATGGGCTCACCACGAACGTCGAAAACCGGCCGGTTAATGATCTGCGAGACGTAAAGCATTTGCTAGAAAGATACCACAAATATCACATGCTGATATGACACACAGTTCATACTACGACAGCGTTGTGCGCAACATTGATAAATATTTTTGTAATTTGTGGAAACTCTGGAAGGTTGAGCTTTTTTAATAAATGGGTAAATGGGCAGACGGCGAAGGCCGATGCAGGATGCCATATCCGGCCAGATACCCGTGTGCCTCGCATTTCAAACCTTCAAAATGAAAAACACACACCTCATCATCCTCACCTCTCTGTTTCTCGCACTCCCCGCATTCTCTCAGGATCGCCCGCGTATTTTCGATAATTTCGACACGGCCCGCGGCGTTCAGGTTGTCAAGCCAAGCTACGTCCAGGCGTCTGCGAAATCGTCGCAGTCGGCGAGCACCGTTACCTACGCAACCCCTTCGGGCAATACGAAGGTCATAAACGGCAAACGCTTCCTTATGCCGACAGGAATGTCCGCCCCGACGAATCAGCCGACTAGGTCCAAACAGACGTCGCGAAATGCCAGCATGGGCGTTTCAGAGGGAGTTGCAGACCGTGAAACGCCATCGTATTCAGCAAATCGAGCGCCAGCGATGACGATGGGAACGGTCGCAGGGATGCGTGGTTTTACGACCGGCAACTCTCTGCACGATCAGTACATTGTCGAATCAAGCCGCAAATACGGCATCGACCCTCTCTTGATCTACGCTCAGATGCATCAGGAGTCGGCGTTTAAGATCAAAGCTACATCGCACAAAGGAGCGAGCGGCCTCATGCAGTTGATGCCCGCGACGGCAAGACGTCTGGGCGTAACAAATATTTACGATCCGAAGCAGAACATTGAGGGCGGCGTGAAGTACATGCGGATCTTGCTGGACATGTTCGGACAGAATGTGACGCTTGCTCTGGCGGGCTACAACGCAGGCGAAGGAGCTGTGATCAAGTACGGCCGCAACATTCCGCCGTTCAACGAAACCCGCGAATATGTTCGCCGCATCTCGGCCCGGTACGGTTCGATATCAAATCCGGCGATGGCCAGCACCGCGACTCGCGTAACGAATAAGACTGCAACCAAGCTGGCAAAAGTAGAAACGCCACCGCTTACTGTCCAGCAAAACGCGATGGCGATAAAGCTTCCGGACGGCCGCATGAGGCTCGTCAATTAAAAATAGTTCCCACCGACGTGTGGCATTCTTCTCCAACTAGTCGGAAGACGCTCACCGCGGCCGGACGCACCGGCCGCGTTTTTTTATTCTAATCCGACAAAGTTAATGTTGGTCAAACTGCCTGTCACCGAAACAAACTGCGGGGCGAATCGAAAGCGTTTTGATGACACCGTCATCGTGTACGTCTGCCCGGTTGCGACCATATCAAAACTGTATATTCCGAATGAGCTGGTCGTCGCCGTTCGGCGAACGCCATTCTGATCGATCAACGAAACTCTTAAGTCTCGTAGATTTTGACCGTTCGGCGATGTGACGCGGCCACCGATGGTCACATTCGAGACCGGAGCCGCAACCCCGCCCCAGAATCCGCCCGTAAGCGAAAAATCACCGCCCGTCGAGGTCGTTCCTGCTAATGATTGCCCTATCGTGCCGTCGAGAACGAATGTTCCGCCGCTCGAGGTCCCGCCGCCGCCGGCGATAACTGACTTAGTAATCGTAAAGTCTCCTCCCGATTGAGCGGCAGCGGATGAGGCTAAGATGATGATAGCCAGAAACGATGCAAATTTTGTCCCCATGTGACCTCCTAAGTCGATGATTTCGTCATTTTCGCAAAGTTATCACAACTTCAACAAAAAGTCTCGATTTTTTTTGCTTCATGGCCGCAGTCTTTCCTAGCTGCATCCGTCGGTCGACGAAATTGTCCGCTTTCGCGATTCTGGGCTAAGATAATCTCGGAGGCTCACACCAAATGTTCTGCATAAATTGCGGCGAAGACAATCTCACGACGGCGAAGTTTTGCCGCAAATGCGGTGAACCCGTCAGCGGCAGCGAAGAGGTCGAAACGCGGGTCGTGGCGAGAAATGAGAGCAAGGTCGACGACATTCCAAACGAAGCTGAGCGACAGATCTTCACGATCTCGCCGACG
Organism: Acidobacteria bacterium Ga0077534; assembly: GCA_001464455.1. Taxonomy (GTDB): domain Bacteria; phylum Acidobacteriota; class Blastocatellia; order Pyrinomonadales; family Pyrinomonadaceae; genus OLB17. The sequence continues at coordinate 28,886 of LNEI01000025.1, read as the reverse complement.
CTGATGTTCGTCAAGCTTGGCTATGTTGCAACTGCTATCGCCGCTCTGCTGGTCGTCGCGGCCGCGAGTGCGTTCGCCTGGGCCATCGTTCCGATCTGGGCCGCAGTCGGCTTCGGCCTACTTCTGTTTATCATCCCGGCCTTTTACCATTTCAAACAAAAGCTGGTCAGATACACCCTGACCGAAACAAAACTCGAGATCGACTCCGGCTTTATCTCACGCACGACGCGAAGCATCCCGCTCCGCCGTATCCAGGACGTCACCGTCTCAGCCACCGTCCTCCAACGCCTACTCGGCTTTGGCAGCCTGACCATCGACAACGCAAGCGACGACACTGAAAAAATAACCCTCGCCAACATCAACAAGCCCCGAGACCACGCCGACACTCTCCTACGGCAGATGCGAAGGCTCGAGCACTAGTATTTGCATAAAAAAGCCATTCGCAGCTACACGAATGGCTAATTCAAAAGAACAAAGCGCGACTATTACTTCTGAACGTCTTCCATTTTCGGTGTCGACTCGTCTTCGGTTGGGCTGTTGTAGTAGTTGTAATAGCCTGAGCCGTAGTAATAGTACTCATCCGAATTGGCTTTGATGCCGTTTAGGACGACGCCGTAGATGCGGGCTCCGATGGCGGTGACGCGCTGTTTGAACTGCTTCATCAGGTGCAGCGAGCTCTTGTTGGCCATCGCGACGAGGACCACGCCGTCAACCAGAGTCGACAGGATCGATGCGTCGGTGAACGAGATCGCAGGCGGCGAATCGATGATAACGTGCTTGAATTTACCCGACAGGAACGTCAGCAGATTGCGCATCTCGTTCGAACTAAGCAGTTCGGCCGGGTTTGGCGGGATCGGGCCGCTGGTGATGATCTTGAGCTTTGGCAGATCGCGATACGTACGGATCAGGCCTTCGGTCTCACGGTCACCGGAAAGATAATTTGTCAGGCCACGCGTGTTTTCGAGCCCAAAATGCGTATGCAGTCGTGGACGACGCAGGTCGCAGTCGATGATAACGACATCGGCATCACCCTGTGCAAGCGTGATCGCCGTATTGATCGCCGTAGTTGTTTTACCTTCCGAAGGCTGCGATGACGTAACGAGAATCGTCTGCGGCGGTTTCCCTGCACTCGAGAAAAGCAGCGACGTACGCAGATGCCTGTATGCCTCGGCCATCGGCGAAGTGCGCTCGTCCATCGTTATCAGAGACGTCCCCGGTCCGCCGCCGCCAGCTCCCGCTCCAATACCGCCGCCGAGCAGCTTTTTCTTGTCAGTGGCAGCCGAATGCGGAATAAGAGCAAGCGTCGGCAAGCCTAAATGCCGGCTGATGTCATCCGATGTCCGCACCGAATCGTCAAGAAAATCAAGCAAGAATGCCAGCCCGATACCGGCGGCAAATGAGAGCATTAACGCGACGAGAATATTTCTGCCACGTGCCGGCCCGGTCTGCCACGCCGGCCCGGCCTGAGCCTGCTGCGTGATGTTGTTCGGGCGATCGATAGAAAGAGCGAGTTCGAGCTCTTTCTGACGTTTAGTATATGTATCGAGCAGCGTCTGATTCGATTTCAAAGCACTGTCGAGTGTACTCAAACGCGTTTCGGCTATTCCCTCGGCGTTTGCTCGGACGGCCGCACTCTCAAATGCCCCTCGCTGTTTAGCTTCACGTTGGCGTGCCGCGTTCAGAGCAGCTTCGCGGCTTATAAGAACGCCCTTTTCCGTGTCTTTTGCGAGAGTGTCCCGGTCTGTTTTGATCTTCGTCGCGACCTCGTTCTCAATGCGGGTCTTCTGTTCCTTCAGCTCCTTGAGCTGTGCGTCCTTGGTAAGAACATCGCGGTGGGCCTCGGTCTTTGTGGCGAGCAGTTCTTTACGTTTTTCTTCAGCCTCATCGATCTTTTTGTCGATCTCCTCGACACGCTTACGCATGTCGGCCTGGGCCTTTAGATTCTCCTCAAACAGTTTGGCTGTGCGCTGGCTCTCATCGATCGAAAGGATGCCCGGCGTGCCCTTTGCTCGGACGGCAGTGTTATATTTCGCTTCAAGCTCCGCCACCTCTTTCTGAGCTTCGCGCCACATTGTCAGCAGCCCTTCGAGATTACCCGCCCGCAGTTCGCCCTGCTTATCGCCGAGGCCGAGTGCGCTGGTTCTCATCTGGCTGATATACTCATCCTGCTGCTGAGCAATGGTCGTCCTAAGTCCTGCGATCGAAGTTTCGAGTTCCTTTAAAGCCTGTTTGGTTTGGCCGATCTCGCGTTCCTCGTTCTCTTCGATAAAGAGCGAGGCGATCTTGTCGGCGACTTTCGGGGCGAGTGCCTGATTCGTAGTGGTAACGCTGACCGTTACGATGTTGGTCTGCTGCTTTGGAACCGCCTGCACATTAAACATCCCGGCGTACGATGCAGCTCGTGCATTTTCCTCCGGCGTTAACTCGACTTTGACCTTGTTATCTTCGTCGATCGAAGTGTCGGATAAAACAGGCAGTGTATTTGGATTCTCAGTTGGCTTTTGCTCGCCCGAGAACAGCGATCTAAAGCTGGCGAGAAGCCCGCGATTCTGATCGCCAAAGAGATTCGGCTCGCGATGGAGCCCAAGCCCCACAACAACGCGTTTCATTAGGTCGGGACTTCTGAGCAGCTCGAGCTGCGTCATGTAATAGCGAGCATCGTCACCATTATTGATGATCGTTACATTCTGCTGCGACTGCGGAGCCTTGCGCGGTTCGATGATAATGTCGGTCGATGCCTGGAACTGCGAGGGCTGACGATAGGAATATATGGCCGCTGCCGCGGTCGCCAAAATAGTGATCGCCAGGATTATCGGCAAGCGCTTGTAAACGATCTGAACATACTGACGGATCGAGCGCTTGCCGCCCGGCGTATCGTCGTAGCTCGCGGCGTACCCGCCGCTGCCCGGATAGTCTATCGGCGCATTCGGCTGAATCGTTCTCAAACCCGGCAAAGGCGTTAACCGCTGATCGTTTTCCATATACTACCTAAAGCTAATAATACTACTCTAAACAAGCGCAATCCTGTTTTATACCATACTTTAGGCGTTTTTTCATCATTGTCTGTTATCTCGCTCGCAATCAACGGATATCAACGCCGAACGGCGACGAGTTCATAGAGAGCGTTCTTAAAAAAGATCTTTTTCAGCACGGTGTCCGCATTTCGAGCCGGAGCAGATGCTTGCAGGCGACGCGTTTCGTCGACGGTAGAAGCTTCGCTGACGATATTGACCGGCTGGCGGTGAAAGACTTCGGATATCTGAGATTCGGTCAGGTGAACGGTGTGGTCGGCGAATGCCGAAAGTTCGAATTTCAGCCCGACAGCGTTCCAGGCTCCGTGAGCACGCGAAGCTATATCGTAAAAGCGGTGATGGACGTTGACCGTAAAATAGAGTGTTCCGCCGGGTTTGAGCACGCGAACCAATTCGTCGACCACTGCCAATGGGCGGGCTGCGTGGTCGATGACGTTATCGCTCATCACGACGTCGAAAGAAGCATCAGCAAACGGCAGTTCCTCACCTATGGCTGCGATCGTCGGAGCAGTTCGCTGGATCTTAGGAAAAAGCTTCCGATAGTCGACAGCAAGCGGATCAAGCCCGACACCGCGAGCGTGCGCGAGCCCGAAAACCAGCCCATGAGCGCCGCTCCCGACCTCAAGCACACGGTCTTCCTCTCGAAGCGGCCGCACACGCTCGATCTTTTGCCGAACTTGCTGCGACCGGACGAAGTTTGTTCGGACCATCTCGTCCTCGGCATCGGCCAGGGCGTTGGACTTGTCCTGCTGATAGTCGAGTTGGCGCTCGAGTGCCCGCCGACCACGTTCGTCGGTCTTTCGTTCGGTCCAGCTAACGTTTTCGCCCGGACTTCCCATGTTCCTTATAAGAGCTTTGCCTTGACGGTCTCGCTCACCAGTTTGCCGTCAGCGGTTTTGCCCGCCAGCTTGGCAAGAGCGGCCTTCATAACCGTGCCCATGTCCTTCATCGACGAAGCACCCGTTTCAGCAACCGCCGCATCGACGGCAGCGACCACCTCTTCCGGCGTCGCGGCCTGCGGCAAATACACCTCGATCACCGCGATCTCAGTCTTTTCCTTCGCGGCAAGATCGTCACGGCCGGCGGTTTCGTATTGTTCAATAGAATCGCGACGCTGCTTTACGAGGGATTGCAGAGCTTTCGATATCTCCTCATCGGTCAGCTCGCCGCCCTTGTCGATCTTGCGGTTCATCAGGTTGGCCTTGACCATCCTGAGCGTCGACAGCTTGTCGGCGTCCTTCGCCCTCATCGCGTTGGTCAGGTCAGCAACAATAGTTTCAAATAGACTCATACGATGAGTCTAAATGCGAAGCGTTAACGAGACAAGCGCGGTCTATCTGAGCTTCGAACCGACGGCTTTCATCCAGTCGTACGGTTTCTTGATGACCGTAAAGGTCTTTGCCAGGAAACCGCGTTTGCGACGAACATCAACGCTTCGAGCAGAAGTTTCGTAATTCACCCCATTCGGCTCAGAAGCCTGCGTCATCGGGGTCTCGGTTCGTGGAGACTGAGGTTCAAACGCTGAAAAGGTATACGGCGATGGTGTCGGAACAGTGATCGTGACGGGTCTAAAGTCCGTCTCAAACGTGCGGACGGCTGGACGTTTAACCGCCTGGCGGCGGGCTATCCGGGCACGTGCATATTCAGGAGCGCTGGCAGGGGGAGTGGAAACAAAAGTGTAAACGTCCTGTTCAGGTTCGAGGGCCACAAAGTCGAGATCAGAAAGCTCGGCCAGCGGCTGTGCCGGTGTGACAACCGCAGCTACCTCAGCCGAAGCGTCGAAAAAGCGGCTGACCGTTCCATAACCGATGACTCCAAGCTGGAGCATAAAAACTGCGATTATTCCCACGATCGGCCCTCTCATACTCGTTTTCCCCTTAATATGTTTATCATTGACCAACACTTTTATTTAGTATAGCGCTTAAGACAAAAGGTTGTAACCTTAAAACTAAAGAAATTAAGCACTTTTTGTCCCGAACGGGTAAAGTGTCGAAGAATTTCACGATTTAACATACAATTTAGTTGCACGAAAGTTTTCGGGAGGGCTGTTGATGTACAGCTGAGATTCGCCAAAAGTAGGCGTCGATCCCTGGAACCTGATGCGGATAATACCGACGAAGGGAGAAAAACAGATGAGTAAACAGTCAGTAGACGCTAGTCAGCAGTCAGCAGAAAAGAGAAGCGATCAGGTAGTATTACCTTCATCGCGCAAGGTCTATGTCGAGACCAACGGCTCGACCGTCAATCAAAACAAACATAATTTAAGAGTACCGTTTCGCGAGATCGCTCTGTCGCCGTCGAAGGATTTTGATGGAACGTTGCAGGAAAATGCCCCGGTCCGCGTGTATGACGCTAGCGGCGTGTGGACCGATCCGTCGGCGAAATGTGATGTTCGGGAAGGTTTACCTGCATTGCGTCGCGAGTGGATCGTCGGGCGTGGCGATGTCGAGGAATATGAGGGCCGCGAGATATTGCCGCAGGACAATGGCTATTTGACCAAAGGTGCTGAAGATGTCGCCCGGGTGAAGGAACGCGGAACACTTGAAGAGTTTCCGGGACTTCGCCGTGCTCCCCTGAGAGCGAAGAATGGCGCGTGCGTCACTCAAATGCACTACGCCCGCAAAGGCATCATCACGCCCGAGATGGAATACGTCGCGATCCGTGAGAATTTGGGGCGGCAGGCAGAATACGACCATCTTACGAAAGCGGAACGAAGCGACCGTTCTTCACTGAATCATCAACACAAGGGCGAATCATTCGGAGCGTCGATCCCGACATTTGTCACGCCAGAATTTGTTCGTGACGAAGTCGCCCGCGGTAGGGCGATCATTCCAAATAACATTAATCATCCTGAATCCGAGCCGATGGCTATTGGGCGTAATTTTCTGGTGAAGATCAACGCAAATATCGGCAATTCCGCTATTGCGTCGAGCATCGAGGAAGAGGTCGAGAAGATGCGTTGGTCGACGCTGTGGGGAGCGGACACGGTGATGGACCTGTCGACCGGTAAGAACATTCACGCGACCCGAGAATGGATCTTGAGAAATTCACCGGTGCCGATCGGAACAGTACCGATCTATCAGGCTCTAGAAAAAGTGAATGGTAAGGCCGAGGATCTGACATGGGAAATTTACCGCGATACGCTGATCGAACAGGCTGAGCAGGGCGTTGATTATTTCACTATTCACGCAGGCGTGAGGCTGCCGTACATTCCGATGACGGCGAAGCGAACGACGGGAATCGTTAGCCGCGGTGGTTCGATCATGGCGAAATGGTGTTTGGCTCATCACGAGGAGAGTTTTCTGTACACGCGGTTCCGTGAGATCTGCGAGATCATGCGCACCTACGATGTGGCGTTCTCGCTCGGCGATGGTTTGCGGCCTGGATCGATCGCGGATGCGAACGACGAAGCTCAGTTTGCCGAACTCGACACGCTAGGCGAACTGACGAAGATCGCATGGGAAATGGATTGCCAGACGATGATCGAGGGGCCGGGCCACGTGCCGATGCATCTGATCAAAGAGAACATGGACAAGCAACTCGAGATCTGCGGCGAGGCACCGTTCTACACGCTCGGGCCGCTGACGACCGACATCGCTCCCGGCTACGACCACATTACGTCGGGCATCGGTGCCGCGATGATCGGGTGGTTCGGGACTGCGATGCTTTGCTACGTCACGCCAAAGGAACATCTAGGCCTGCCAAACAAACAGGACGTAAAGGAAGGCGTCATCACCTACAAACTCGCCGCCCACGCAGCGGATCTCGCAAAGGGCCACCCGGGAGCACAGTACCGCGATAACGCTCTAAGCAAAGCACGTTTCGAGTTCCGTTGGGAAGACCAATTCAATCTCGGCTTAGACCCGGAGAAGGCAAAAGAGTTTCACGACGAGACTTTGCCAGCCGAAGGCGCCAAGCTCGCCCATTTCTGCTCAATGTGCGGCCCGCATTTTTGCTCAATGAAGATAACGCAGGACGTCCGCGACTACGCCAATGCCCAAAATATCGAAGCTGAAAAGGCTCTGGCAGTCGGCATGAGCGAGAAAGCCGCCGAGTTCAAAGCGACAGGCTCCGAGATCTATCACGGAAATTTGCCTGATGGTGGGCACGAGCATCACTGAATTTCAGAACTATGACCAGAATATTGCTTTTAGTCACGATCGTAGTGCTATTTCTTGCGAATCAAATACCTGCGCAAGGTAAAGATGATCTTCGGGGAAAAATAGAACAGATCGTGTCGACAAAAAAGGCCGTGGTTGGTGTGTCGATCGCCAGCGGTGATGGGAAGGATGAGGTGTTCATCAATGGCGGAAAGCGGTTTCCGATGCAGAGTGTGTTTAAGTATCACATCGGGCTGATGATGCTGGCGGAGATCGATAAGGGCAAGTTTACGCTCGATCAACAGGTCGAAATCAAGAAAGACCAAATGCTGCCCGGAATGTGGAGCCCGCTAAGAGAAGAAAACCCCGAGGGCGGCAGTTTTCCGATCTCGAAATTGATCGAATACTCAGTTTCGCAGAGCGACAATGCCACGTGCGATGCCCTGCTGCGGCTGCTCGGCGGCCCGGTCGCAGTTGAAAACTACTTCAAGAAGCACGGCATCAAAGACATTGCGATCAGGATCAACGAAGAGACAATGCAGTCGAATTGGGACATGATGTTCCGGAATTGGACAACGCCAAAAGCTGCCAACGAAGTCCTGCGAAAGTTTTACGAAAACAAAAAGAAGCTGCTATCGCAAATAACCCATGACTTTATCTGGAAAGCGATGCGTGACACCTCAACGGGCCCAAAACGTCTCAAGGGGCAGCTGCCCGCAGGAACCGTAGTCGCTCATAAAACGGGCTACTCGGGAGCCCATAAGACCACCGGAATCTACGCTGCCGTCAACGACATTGGCATTGTCTTTCTACCCGACGGCAGACATTTTTTCATTAGCGCGTTCGTTACCGATTCAAGGGAAGATTTCGATACAAATGAAAAGATCATCGCCGATATTGCCAAAGCAGCCTGGGATCATTTTGTCTCAAGAGCAAAGTAATTAGTTCGATTGGAGCCCGGATCTATCTCGCAAAAAACTCAAAACATCGGATCGACACAAGATGCGTCTACTGGCCTGACGACCAGAGTGGTAAAAGGCTCGTTCTGGATGATCGTCGGTCAGGCGTTGCCGCTTGTGGTTTCGCTGATGGCAACGAGTTTTGTTATTCGCTTGCTCGGTGACGTGGGCTATGGCGTGCTTGCACTGATCGTTCTGATCCCGAACTACTTTTCCTGGGCGGATCTGGGAATGTCGATGGCGTCAACCAAGTTTGCGTCCGAGGCTTTCGCCGAGGGCAACATTGATCGCGAAGCACGGATCGTCCGAACTGCTTCGTTTATAGCTCTTGCGGTTTCGGTTCCAGTTGCTCTCGGACTCATCGTTCTTGCTCCGGAGATCATTACGAGAAGCAACGTCGCCTCTCAATACGCTACGGACGCCGTCTGGGCTTTGCGTATCGCTTCGGTTACCTTCCTCGTCAATTTTTTGTGCAGCATCGTCAACACGCCGCAGCTCACGCGGCTGCGACTCGACCTTAATACGGCGATAAACGCTACGACCCGCGTTGCCGGACTCATCGCTACGCCGGTCGTTATTTATCTCGGATACGGGCTAACCGGTGTTGCGATGGCATTGCTCGTTACCAATCTTATCTGTCTCGCAGGCCATCTTGCGATTTCCGGTAAACTACTCAAAGGAAAGCTGTTTGGCCTTTCTATCGACCGAGCGATGATGCGGCCGATGGTCAAGTTTGGACTTGGTTATGTCGTTGCAGCGATCGCTATGGTTTTGCTGATGAACGGAGAAAAAGCCATTCTGACCGATCAATATTCGACGACTGAGCTCGGTTATTATTCGGTCGGCTTTACGCTGGCTACGATGCTGACAATGTTTTCGGGCTCGGTTGTGCAGGCTTTGCTTCCGGCGTTTGCACAGCTGCAGTCGGCGACGGATGAGAGCCGTTTGAGTTCTTTGTTTTCGACGGGTGTCCGGCTGAATCTTATCTGGCTCGTGCCCGCGGCTGGCTTCCTGTTCGTAGTCGCTCAGCCTTTTTTCACTTACTGGGCAAACGAGCGTTACGGGGCGGAAAGTACGACCCCGTTCTACATTCTGCTCGGCGGGATCGCGTTCAACATCATGGCATACATGCCATATTCGTCTATCATGGCCGCGGGCCGAACTGACGTTCTGGCTAAGCTCTTCTGGCTCGAACTTGCACCCCATCTTATTCTCACCGGGTTACTCGTGGCGAGCTACGGAATTCCCGGTGCTGCCTTCGCCTGGAGCATTCGTGCGATCGTCGATTGCGTCTTGCAATTCATACTTGCACGCCGTGTCGCCGGGATAAAATTCGACGCCGGCTCTCTCATTTCACAGGCTCTGATCTCCAGCCTTTTTATCATCCCGACGATCATTCTTCGCCTAGCGTTTCCCGAACAGCTCGTGCTTGCGGGTATAATGTTGGTTTTGGGACTCGGCGGCTTTCTGCTCTACTGCTGGCGAGTTATCCTTTCGGGCGTCGAGCGCGACTGGCTGCAGAGCCGGATCCGGGTTTTTGTGAGTTGATCGACCACTTCTATGCTCAAATCTGCGGTCTTTACATTGATCGAAGGCGTGGCCCGCACCGCGCGAGCTTCATATCACAACGGGCATCTGACCCGCTCGCAGGAACGCGCGTTTGCCCGGGCGTTGACGAGATTTCAAATTGGATCGAAAACTGGTGGCGGGAAAGTGCGTATCGACCCGTTCCTGTTCAATTATCCAGATCCCAAGGCTTTTGCCTATAACTTCGGCGAGGTTTTCCTTGAAGAAGAGTATTTCTTCAAAGCCGATTCAGACTCGCCGGTGATCGTCGACTGCGGAGCGAACATCGGACTCGCGACGATGTATTTCAAACTAGCCTTCCCAAAGGCTCACGTCATCGCCATCGAGGCAAATCCCGCTACTTTCAAAGCTCTTTCGGCTAATGTTGCGGACAACAAATTCAACGATGTCGAAACGCTTAACGTCGCTGTCACGGGCGGCGACGAGACGGAAGTGGCGCTTATCTTTGCCGAAGCAGGCGATCTGCGTTCGACTCGGATGAAAGAGCTTCATGGCAAGAGCGAGACGACGGAGATCCTTGTGCCAGCGAAACGCCTGTCGTCGATCCTGCCCGAATCGGTCGATCTTCTGAAGATGGACATCGAGGGCAGCGAGCACGATGTGATCGATGAGATCGCTCCGAGGCTCGGCCAGATCAAGAATGTCATCATCGAGTATCATTATGCGGCAGGCGGCGGGCGGCGTTCGCTAGGCGAGTTCATTACGCTTCTCGAAAACGCGGGGTTCATCTGCCGTATCAAATCCGCCAATCCGGCGGACGTCAATTTTGACCCCACTGCGAACTACGTCGCGACCATCTACGGCAACCGCCCGAGCTGACCTATGAGCGACAAGATCAGCGTCGTCATCCCGACCTATAATCGGCTCGATCAGCTCGCCGAGGTGCTCGACTTTATTATTGCGAACGACGCCCAAGGTTTTGACGATATTGAGATCATAGTCGTCGATGACGGCTCGCCTGTTTCGGCCGAGGATCTGGTCGCCGCCAGATCGACTCGCGTTCCGTTTCGGATCCATTACGTTCGTCAGCAGAACAGCGGTCCGTCGGCGGCAAGGAACAATGGCTTGAGGCGAGCGGCGAATGACATCGTGCTTTTTGTCGACGATGACGTGCTTCTAACTAAAGACGGGCTCCGCGGCCACGTTGCAGCTCATCGCGATAATCCGAAATCGGTCGTTTTTGGGCTCTACCCGTATGTTAAGCCTGCGATCGAAACGCCGTCCTATCGTTATCTCGATAAGCTGGAAAGCGATGCGCGCCGTGAGGTCGCCTCGCTTGGCGAGGGTAAGTACATTCCCGCAAACATCGTCGCAAGCGGCAACCTTTCGGTTGAAAAGGCGACTTTTGCTGACCGCGGCGGCGTTTACGACGAAACGCTCAAAACCCCGATGGCTGAGGAGATCGAGCTTGCCACTCGGCTCGCCGCCAGCGGCGTTCCCATCATTTACGTGCCGTCGCTCGATGCTCTGCACACTCAGCCGACGACGATCGAGGGCAAATGTATTCAGGACCTCAAGTACGGCCTCGGTATCGCTGAGGCGTATTCGCGGCTTAGAGATAAAGTGCCGCCTGAACAGTTCGCTTACACCCTCCAGATCAATGGGCCGATCCGCTCCGAGGATCCGATAAAGCTTAAAGCCTCCAAGGCCGTGAAATCTGTCCTGGCTACACCAGCCATTCGCCGTCTGCTGTTAAAGGCGGTCGGTATCTTGGAGCGTATCATGCCGCAAAACGACCGCCTGCTGTTCCCGCTCTATAGAAAGATAGTCGGCATTCATTACTTCGCCGGTATTAGGGATGGGTTGAGCAAGTTTCAATAAGGGGCTCTTCTGGTAGAGCCGACAGATGCCTTCGTGCACAAAATAAGGGAGCAGAGGAAAATTACCTCTACTCCCATCCAGCCTTTCGATTGGAATTGATCAGACCTCCTCGATCGGGTCATCGACCTTTGCCCCTTCACGATTTCTCATCATTCTCGATATCGGGATCGAAAGCAAGAAAAGGACCAATGCGGCACCACCGAGGAACAAGGTGGTCGTCGTAAACAGTCTCGGCATTGCGGCGAGATTGTCAGGGTCGACCTCACCACCCACTAAGCCGCCGATCAGGTTGCCGACCGATGAGGCGAGAAACCATATTCCCATCATCTGCCCGACATAGCGTTTCGGGGAAAGCGTCGTCATGGACGAAAGGCCGACGGGACTCACGAATAACTCGCCAAGCGTCAAGAAGAGATAGAACGTGATCAGCCAGAATGGTGAAACTCGTACGCCGGAGCCGCTGACGACTATGTTGGCGGCAAATATCATGATGACAAAGGCCAACGTAGTAACGCTCAGACCAATGGCGAACTTAACAGGGCTCGACAAATTAATGTTTCTCCGCCCTAGAGATGTCCATATCGCGGCGATCACCGGTGCAAGAAGGATGATCCAAGCCGAATTGACCGACTGAAACCACGTCGCCGGCATTTCAAAACCGCCGATGTTTCTATCGGTAAAATCCTGAGCGAAAAGATTTAGAGCCGTCGGCGTTTGCTCGAATGCAGACCAAAAGATGGCAGCAAAGATAAACAAAACGCCGATGACGAGGATTCGCTTTTTCTCTCCCGAATCGAGGCCGCCAAGAAGCAAGAGATACGCAAAATAGACGAAACCGATGCTAACAAGCACGTATGCGAGGTATGTTCCTACGACCTGAGCATTGACCACAATTACGCCGGCCGCGACGAGAATAAAGACGATGGCGATTATCGCAAGGCCAACACCGGTAGCGAGCTTTACCGTACTTTCCTGCTTTGCCTGAACGACCGGATCAGGATGCTTGGTCGGTTCGCTTCCAATGTCGCCGAGGGTCTTGGCCGACATCAGCCAAAACTGTACGAGGCCGATGATCATGGCTAAGCCGGCGGCCGTGAAGCCCCAGTGCCAACCAATCTTTTCGCCCAGAAATCCTGTGATCAACTGGCCTATAAAAGCACCGAGGTTGATCCCCATGTAGAAGATCGAGAAACCGGCGTCCTTTCTGGCTCCGCCCTCCGGATAGAGATCCCCGACCATTGCCGAGATGTTTGGTTTCAATAGCCCCGTGCCGAGCACGATAAAGATTAGGCCAAGAAAGAATGGCACCTTGCTGTCAAGAAAAGCAGATGCACCGATGGTCATGTGTCCCAGTGAGATCAATCCGCCGCCGTAAAGCACGGCTTTACGAAGACCGAGCCATTTGTCGGCGATCCACCCGCCCGGCAGTGATGCGAGGTAAACACAAGCCGCATAGATACCGACGATCGCCGAAGCCTCACCGCGGTCCCAGCCCCAGCCGCCCTGCATGACTGCGGCGGCCATAAAGAGTACGAGCAGCGGACGTAATCCGTAAAATGAAAATCTTTCCCACATTTCCGTGAAAAAGAGAGTCGATAATCCCTTCGGATGGCCAAAAAAGCCTCCCTGCGATGTGACGTTATCTGCGTTAGCGCTCATCGGTATACTTCCTTTCTTGTTTTAATCTTGAGAAGAGTCAGGCAAAATATAGCAGATAAATCATTTATCCGAAAGCCTCGCAATCCTGTGTGGCGTGGTTGGATGACGCTGATCAGGTGGGTGAACGGGGAGAAGATCTATGGTTCTGCAATTGCTTGGCTTGATCACGATCGTAATATTTACGATATTCGTCGTTCGAACCGCGTCCGAGAACGGGCGAAACGGTCTCGTCTGGGGAGTTGCATGTGCGGGGGTCGGTTTTGGTCTGCAATGGATAATTCCGATCGCGATGTGGGTTATCATCGGCGTGGCCCTTACCGTGGCAGGAAATCCACCCGATAGGACCATCCAGTTCGCCAATGACTGGGCTCTGCTGGTAACGGTCGCTTTTCTTGCACTCAGTGTGCTTGGCATGTTTCTGATTCTGCGAAAAACCGCTCAGTTGCCAGACGACGATGCTTCCGAGCCGAGTGCTACGCCGCCACCGCCGTCTTTTGAAAGTCACGATTAACACTATGGAACTGTTTTTTCGTCTTGGCGAAGAGATCGAAGCACTCTGGCTCAAGCAAGATTACAACGAAGACCATCTTCCCGCCATCGCCGCCGAGGCTCTGAAAGGGGCCGATCTTCCGTCGAAGCTCACTCCGTGGGATGTGGTCGAATGGGCATTGAAGCAGCGTGAACTGCCGCCGCAGCGTGATCTGCATGGGAACTTTGCCGATCCGCCGATAACGCTCTTTTCAGGGCCGCGTTTTCACATCGATCTTTACTTCTGGTTTGAAGGGACGACAGCGATACATCAGCATGGCTTTTGCGGGGCATTTCAGGTGCTGGCGGGTTCGAGTATTCACAGTTGGTACGAGTTCGAAACGCATGATGTCGTAAACACTTTTGCCGAGATCGGAGAGCTGCGTCTGAAGGTATGCGAACTGCTCGAGGTCGGTGCGGTGCAGGAGATATGGGCCGGTAAGCCATACATTCACTCCCTTTTTCATCTGGATCATCCATCGGCGACGATCGTTGTCCGTACCGATCGATCACCGCTTCATCTTCCTCAGTTTGCGTACGAAAAGCCGAGTCTCGCGATCGATCCGTTTTTCGAGCAGCCGACATCAACAAAGAAGTTGCAGATCCTCGCCGCTGCCATTCGGGCAAAACATCCTGATGCCGACCGAATGGCGATCGAGATGATCGAAACTAGCGACCTTCAGACGACCTTCACGATCCTCAGCCGCCTTCGACACCTGGTCGGTGCAAACCAGCTTGAGCAAATGTTTCGTATCGAGGGAGCAGTTTCGCGGTTTCAGGCGTTTCTCGACTCCGCGATCTCGCGGCATGGAAAACGCGGTGAGATCTTCGGCCCAATCTTCGAGCGCCTCGACACAGTTGACGAACTCGTTAAGCGTCGTAATTTTGTCACGGATCCGGAGCACCGTTTCTTCTTTGCCTTGCTTATGAATGTTGACGACCGCGAGCGGATCTTAGCCCTGGTGAAGCAGCGTTTTCCCGAGGCCGATCCAAAGGAGAAGATCCTCGACTGGGTCTTCGACCTTGCCGAAACTCGGGTTGTCGGGTTCGAGACCTCGAATGCTCTGGGCATTCCCAACTTTGGTGATGCCGAGATAGCCGTACTTGAGGGGATTCTCAATGGGAGCACCGAGGATGAGATAGCTGAATCTTATTCGAAGGAACATCCAGGCATAAATATCCGTGAGGCAATAGAAAAAGTTCGAGGCTCGGCGATCTTTCGACCGCTTCTTTAGCAATTGAAACGAAATGCATAGATTTTTTGCACCACCAACGAGTTTTGAAACCGCCAGTGTGAAACTCGACGCCGATGAGACCCGCCACCTGCGGGATGTTTTGCGGTTGAAGTCAGGGGATACAGTGTCTGTGTTTGATGGTGTTGGAAGTGAGTTTAGGTGTGTCATCTCTGACATCGGGAAAAGGGACGCGACCCTGACGATAATTGAAAAAACCGTTCCGTCTTCGCCCGAATCCCCTTGCGAAATAACGCTTGCTGCAACGGTCTTGAATGGCGACAAGTACGATCTGGTCATTCAGAAATCCGTCGAGCTTGGTGTGACCAGGCTCATCCCACTTCAAACTATCCGCGGAGATGTAAAGGCAAAAGACGCTGCGAAACGGATGGTGCGTTGGAGCCGGATCGCGATGGAAGCGACCAAACAATGCGGTCGTGCACGACTGATGGAGGTTGCGGAGCCAGCTACTTTCGAGCAGGTGATAGCGGAGATTTCGGACGAGAGCGTCGTGATGTTCTCCGAACGTGAGGGCTCTGGATTCGATCACGTCAAGGTGGACAAAAAAATAACCGCCTTGATCGGGCCGAAAGGCGGTTGGGATGATCTGGAATTAAAGATGGCCCGTGAGAAAGGGATCGGCGTTATCACGCTCGGAGGCCGGATTCTTAGAGCGGAAACGGCCTCGATCGCTTTGATAGCTATTCTGCAGCACCGGTACGGCGATCTAAATTAGAATGTCGCCCCGGTTCGAGGCCTATAGAAAGCGTCTCCGCGTTGCTTCATTTTCGCCTTGGCTCCGAGCGAGTTTATGAAGAGCAGTAGCTTATCTTTGTCCTTGAAACGAAAACTCGCGGTTCCGTTCGCCTGAATATCCGGGTCCTCGAACGTCATGTTCGCGTATTTTGTACTCTTGTTCAAGAGGTTTGCGAGGCCGGCTCCCGGTAGCGGAATGTGGCTGATGACCTTTCCCGCCTGCGGAACGCTGTCCTTCGAGTCAGGATAGACCATGATCAGCGACGAATACGGTATCGAGAACATCTCTTTGCCTTCACGGTTGAAAACGACTCGTTCGTTCGCATCATCAAAGATGAGCGTCCCATTCTCTTTCTTACTCGCCCCGAACAACCCACCCTCGTAACGGGCTTCGTATGACGTCGGAGCATTTGCCGGAACGGCGGCTGCCTTGTCCGCAGGCCGCGGCTGAGCAAACACTGCGGTGCCAAACATAAACAAGGCGGTCACAATAAAAAATAAGGGTTTCATACGTACCTCCGAGTTACTCACAAGATCTGCACACCAACCAATGACTCGGCTCAAGGTTAGCAATGACCTTGATGATAACACTCTTCTTTTCACTCGTCTCAGGCAAATAGATGACAAAAACCCGCGTCAGGATGTCAGGTACCGGTTGGGGATCCTGCGTTTTTCTGGAACAGCGTTCGGTAAACCGGCAGTTGCTTATCTTCGACTGCTTTTTCCCTCTCGGTCTTTATAGGGAAAGGATTATCTTCGATCGGGTGTTCGATGAGCTCCGGCCTTTCCCGAAACAGGGCGAACATCTCTTCGGCAAGGAACTCTAGATCAGTTTGGACAAAGACCTTGCCCGCATCCGCCAGCTTATTGACAACGGCTTCGACCAGTTCGGCGTTGACCATGCGGCGTTTCGCGTGTCTTTTTTTGAACCAAGGGTCAGGAAACTGGATGGTGACCATCTGCAGACGGCCTTCGGGAATGCGTTCGAGCAGGTGGTCGAGCCAGAGCATGGCGTTGCAGAAATAGTAGTGCAGATTGGTCAGGCTCTCTTCGCCGGCGATCTGGTTCGCTTCGGTGACAAGCGGTTCGCGTATCTCGACACCGAGGAAGTTCCATTCCGGTTCGGCCATCGCCATTCGCAGAATAAACCGCCCGCGTGCACACCCTATATCCAGATGAAGCGGCCTCTCAGGGTCAGCAAATACCGCCAGATCAACCGGCTCCGGCTGCTGCCGATAGTAAGGCGAAAGCGGATTGACGTGCTGGTGAACTCGGACTCTGGGCATAAAGGATCAAGGCGAAAGGTAAAAGGCGAAAAGTGTTTCAGTGCGTTTCAGTGTTTCAGGTGTTTCAGTCTGAAACGGTGAAACGGGTGAAACGGAAATTATCGCAAAAGGAAGATTCACGGCAAAAGGTGCAAGGCAAAAAACCTGTCCCACCTGTCCCGCTCTGGGATGGTGGGACGAGTGGGATGAGTGGGATGAAAGGGGAGAGGGATGAGACAAGGTTGCGAAAACCCGCACGTGAGTAATGGCGGTACGCGAACGTTCGGAGCATCACCCTTCGGGTACAGACCACGTTGGAGGTATCGCCCTTCCTCACGGTCGGGCTTTTGCATTCGTTCCATTGGTTCCATGGCGGGATGATCGTCTCAGGTGTCTCATCCGTTTCAGTCGTTTCAGTCGTTTCAGTCTTTTCAGTCTTTTCAGGGTGAGACAGACTACATGTTTACGTAAAGTCGACCTAACTTCCTTCTACGTAATATAAACTAGTTCCTTCTATCTTATATCTATATAACTATATATATATATATTTAGAGACTAGATCACGCTAATACCTATCGCGACCAAGGCAAAGCTATCTATCTATTATCTTTAAAATATAAATAAGAACTACGTCGATTCATGAAGGGCGTTGCATCCGTCTCACCATCTCACCCTGAGACGACTGAGACGGTGTTAGACGATATGGGACGGTGGTTTTGCATTTCGATAGCTCCGCTAGGAGCGGTCTGTCTGTAGTCGCAAAAGCTGTTAAGGAACCTAGCTCCGTAGGAGCGACCTATCCTTGCGACCTCCTACGGAGCTAGATCTCTTCTTTGTTCATTCCGTTCTCGTCCCACCATCCCAGAGCGGGACGAGTGGGATGCTTCACTGTTCACCCGTTTCACCGTTTCACCGTTTCAGAGTGAAACGACTGAAACGACTGAAACGCACTGAAACGCTTTTTGCCTTTTACCTTTCGCCTTTTGCCTTCACCTTAAACCACTCTCAGCATCAACAAGATCGCGAACACTCCTGCCGCCAGATAGATGCCGAGGCTGGCGATGCCGGCTATTTCGGTGAATTTGCCTGCTTCACGCGGGTCGGTGTATTCGTTTGACGGTATCTGGACGAGGCCATAGAGGGCACCGGCGAGGAGGCCGCCGATGTGGGCGTAGTTGTCGATGCGGTCGAAGAGGAACAGGCCGAAGATGAGGATGAAGCCGATGTTGATAAGCAGCGACTTGCGAAACTCCTTCGAGATGAACTGCCTTCGGCGAAACGCATACACGGTCAGATATCCCACTATCCCGAGTATCCCGCCCGAGGCTCCGACCGAGCTGCCCTCGGGCAAAAAGATAAGGCTCAAAACACCGCCGCCGACCGCTGCCAGTAGAAAAACGATGGCAAGATGAGCACGGTTCGATATCGTTTCGGTGATCTTGCCGAACATGTAGAACGCATACCCGTTCATCGCCACATGCAGCAGCCCGCCGTGTACCGTCGCTCCCGTCAATATCCGCCAGTACTCGTGCTGAGCGGTAAACATCAGCTTGTCAAAGCTAACCGCCGCCGTCGAAACCTCAAACCCGGCCGCGAGCTGCACCGCAAACACAACCGCCGTCAGTCCGACCATCAGGATCGTGTAAATAGGCACAGGCGGACGGACAGTGATGTATTCGGCCTGCGGCTCTTCGGGCGGGTCTTGGTCGGTTTGGTATTGCAGTGACATGAATTAAGGCAAAAGGCTAAAGGTAAAAGGCAAAAAAAGTGGCGGATTCTACGGTCTTTTGGCGTTGACTATTATGGAGCCGATTATTGCTGCAAGTTGTTGGGCTTCATCTTTTAGGGCCATTACCTCGATTTGGATCGACTTTTCCAGATTGTACGAGGCCAGAATCACTCTCAGCCAGTACTTTGACTCACGGGCTTCCTTAAGCGATATTGCATTCTTGGTCACGAAGTCCGGTTTCGTCTGTCCTCCTTGTGCTTCCTCAAGATTAGCTCCGATCGACGTTCCTGATTTGAGCAACTGGGTGATCATCGTCCGGCCAACATTCTGCTTTTCGAGGGCTTGGCAAAGCTTTACGATACGCACGGCAAACTCGAAAGCTCGTTCTCTAATGTCCCATGCCGTCCCATCAGCGTTCCGCTTCACCAACTCCCGATCATCCATCTCGCTCCCCAATTTTTGCCTTTTGCCTTTAGCCTTTTGCCTTCAAATTGCCACTCCCCCATCCGGCTGGATAACCTGTCCGGTGATGTATGCTGCGGACGGCGAGAGCATAAAGCACGCTATTTCGGCTACTTCCTGTACGTTTCCGAGCCGTCCGAGCGGGATCGAGGCTAGGATCTTTTCGCGGTAGTCGGCGTTCATCTCGGCGGCCATTTCGGTTTCGATGAGGCCGAGAGCTAGGGCGTTGACGGTTATTTTGCGGCTGGCCACCTCTTTGGCGAGCGATTTTGTCAGGCCGATCATTCCGGCTTTTGAGGCAGAGTAATTAGATTGCCCGAGCATACCGACGACGCCTGAAATCGACGAGATATTCAGTATCGAACCGCCGTTCTCGTTCTTCATCATCGGCCTGATAGCGGCTTTTGAGAAGTTCCACGCACCTTTCAGGTTGGTGTCGATGACCGCATCCCAATCTTCCTCTTTCATGCGAAGAATGAGCTGGTCACGCGTGATCCCGGCGTTGTTGACGAGGTAGTCGACCGTGCCAAACTCCGCCACGACCGCTTTTACAAACTCCGCCGAAGCCTCGGTACTGGCAACATCGCACTGAGCCGCATATGCCTTCACCCCAAGTGATTCGACCTCAGCTTTCAGCTTTTCCGCCTCATCGGCACTCTTCGAGTAGTTAAAAGCCACATTCGCCCCGCCACGAGCCAGCTCCAGCACGATAGCCTTGCCTATCCCACGCGTTCCACCGGTCACGATCGCCGATCTTCTTTCAAATTGTTTGTTGCTCATACGAGGAGTCAGTTTACTACATCGCAGATCGCTAAATCGAACGTCTCAGCGTCTCATCGTTTCAAGGTGAGACGGGTGAAAACGCTGAAACGGGGGTACGTGTTGGTTTAATGCCGCAGAGCGGCACCCGAATTTAGCCGTGGGTTTCAACCCACGGTAAGCGGTGAAAAAGCATCCACGTCGCGTAGCGACGGATCGGATTGACCGCTCACGTTCACGTTTCGACACGTCGCTACGCGACGCGGGATCATTATTACACGCGTCCCGTGGGTTGAAACCCACGGCTAAAATCGGTTGCCGCTCTGCGGCATAAAACCAAAGCGTCTGAGCGTCTCAGCGTTCCACCCGTTCAGGTATGGAACGCCTGAAACGGTATGAAACGATGGGGCCAGTCGTGTATAGTCTAATTCTTCGATGAACGAGCTGCCGATAGGGATATTTGATAGTGGTGTTGGTGGGCTGACGGTCTATCGTGCGTTGCACGACCGTTTGCCGAACGAGCATTTTGTTTATTTGGGCGATACGGCACGGGTGCCTTATGGGACGAAGTCTCTGGCGACGGTAGAGCGTTATGCACTGGAGAATTCCGAGTTTCTCGCTTCGCGAGGCATCAAGATGCTCGTCGTTGCGTGCAACACGGCTTCGGCTTTGGCTTTACCAAAGATCAGAGAGCGTATCGGCATCGATGTCGTCGGTGTGATCGGGCCGGGCGGGAGGAGAGCAGTGGCCAGTGGCCAGTGGTCAGTGGTCGGAGAAAAAGACAAGCCCGATCTGACCACTGGCCACCGACCACCGACCACTCTTAAGATAGGCGTGATCGCCACCGAGGCGACGGTTGCGAGTAATGCATACGTCGAGGCGATACGGCGGGCTTCGCCTGAGGCTGAGGTGATGCAGGCTAGTTGTCCGCTGTTTGTGCCGCTGGCTGAGGAGGGTTGGACGGCTGAGCCTGAAACCTTTTCCATCGCCGAACGGTATTTGAAGCAGATGAAGGCTTTTGCACCTGACGCACTCGTGCTTGGGTGTACGCATTACCCGATCTTGCGGGATGTCATCCAGCAGACTGTCGGCGAGGGTGTTAGACTAATAGATTCAGGTGAAGCAACCGCCGACGAGGTCGCCGCTCTGCTGACAGAAAAGGGCTTGGCAAACCCGAACTCGCCGTCAGGCAAACGCCGCCTGTGCGACGATCTGGATCACTTCTATGTGACCGATGCCGCCGAAAGATTTGCCAATGTCGCCGAACGCTTTCTAGGCACCAAGCCGTCTAAGCTTGAGGCGATAGAGGTATACGGACGGGATGAGGTGAGAAGTGGAAATGTGAAAATGTGAAAAAGGGGAAAAGCGGAAGCGTGAACCACGTTTGCTCTTTTAAGCTTTTTCACTCTTTCACCTTTACACTCTTTCACCCTTACACTTTTTCACATTTCCACTTTCTATGAATTACACAAGACCCGACAACCGAACCCACGACCAGCTCCGCAACACCAAGATAACGCCGAACATCTCGCCGTATGCCGAAGGGTCGGCTCTGATCGAGGTTGGCGGAACCAAGGTGATCTGCACCGCATCGGTCGAGGACCGCGTGCCTATGTTTATGCGGAATAAGGGTTTAGGGTGGGTGACCGCCGAATATGCAATGCTTCCGCGTGCGACCAATACGCGTACTCAGCGTGAGACCAAGAGCGGGCCTTCAGGGCGAACTCAGGAGATACAACGCCTGATCGGACGTTCGCTGCGTGCCGTGGTTGACACCAAGCTGCTCGGCGAGCGGCAGATATACCTTGATTGCGATGTGATACAGGCGGACGGCGGTACGCGTTGTGCGTCCATCACCGGGGCATATGTCGCCCTCGCTCTCGCCTGCCGCAAGCTCGTCAGAACGGGCGTGATAAAGACCAACCCCATCCTCAGCGAAGTAGCCGCCGTCAGCGTCGGCATCATCGAAGCCACCCCGATCCTCGACCTCGCCTACACCGAAGATTCGAACGCTGACGTCGACATGAACGTCGTCTGCACCGGCACCGGCAAGTTCATCGAACTCCAAGGCACCGCTGAACGCGAACCCTTCTCACGCGACCAAATGGACGCAATGCTCATACTTGCCGACTCAGGAATCAATAAGCTGTTTGAAATACAGCGAAATGCCCTGGCGGGATGATCGTTTCAATCGTCTCAGTCGTCTCATTTGTCTCATTCGTCTCACGGTGAGACAGTGAGACAGTGAGACAGTGAGACGGATGAGACGATGAGACGGAGCATCGATATCCTTTTCGCGAACCTCTTATTTCTACGTAATAATAATAATATATTATAAGAGGATAAGCCCCTAAGAGCTTATGACGTAAGGGGTTAGATCATTATATATATATATCTATATATATATCTATGATTAAGTAAGAGAGCTATTTAACTACTACGTAGATCGAAGACGATCGTTCCATCTGTCCCACCATCCCAGGATGGAGGAAGCGGAACAAGGTGGAACGATCCGTTTCACTGTCTCACCGTGAGACGAATGAGACGGATGAAACAGAATGAACAGGTCTTCATCGCATAGCGATGATTGATAGTAGCCCTGGGTGACAACCCACAGTTGGCGATCACCTTGCCGCTACGCGGCGACGAGCGTCTCACTGTCTCACCCTGAGACGACTGAGACAAATGAGACAAATGAGACAAATGAGACAAATGAGACGACTGAGACGGATGGACGATGTGAAACAGCGTAAATAAAGGCCTTTTTGCCTTTTGCCTTTCGCCTTTTACCTTTTGAGGACGCTTCCCGGCATGGCTCCCGTTGGTTTCAGGCCATCCCAGACCTTTGTTCCGTTGACCATTACGGCTTTTATTCCGGTCGCGAGGTTTTGCGGTTGGGCGAAGGTGGCGTTGTCGATGACGGTGTTGGGGTCGAAGAGAACGAGGTCGGCATTCATGCCTTTCTTGATGATTCCGCGATCTTTCATTCCGAGACGAGCAGCGGGCATGGCGGACATTTTGTGGATCGCGGATTCGAGCGAGAGCCACTTGCTTTCACGCACAAAACGCCCCAGAACGCGGGGAAACGTGCCCGTTCCACGCGGATGCCGACCGCCGATGCCGCCGTCGCTTGAGACCATCACCCAAGGGCGTGTGTAGAAGGCTTTAACGTCCTCCTCGCTCATCGAATTGCAGACCACGCCAGCACCGCCGTTCTTGACTATCTCGATGTACAGGTCGATAGGCGAAATGCCCTTTTCAGCCGATATCTGTGCCATGTTCTTCATCTCGTACGAACGGTTTGCCGCATGGCTGGTGATCAGCACCTTGTCGGCTCCACCTACATTATTTAAGCCCTTTTCCACCTCGACTCGGTCCTCGTGCTTCCGGCTCGGAACCAAAACCGTGATCGTCGAAGCCCAAGCGGTATAGGGATAAGCGTCCGCCGTCACATCCTGACCGGCTTTCTTTGCCGCTTCGATAAGCTGGATGGCCTCGGCCGACTTGCCCCATACGTTTCGGTTGCCCATCTTGATGTGCGAGAGCTGAACGGGCAGTCTCGCTTCCTTACCGATGCGTATCGCCTCTTCCATCGCCGCTCGAAAGCCCTCTTCCTCGTCACGGATGTGGCTCATGTAGATGCCTTTATGACGGGCCGCGGCTCTTGCAAGCTCGATCATCTCCTCGATCGAAGCCATAAAGCCCGTGTCGTATTCCAGCCCTGACGACAGCCCGAAAGCACCTTCCTGCATCGCCTGCTCGACGAGCTTTGCCATCGCCGCTACTTCCTCGGGCGTGGCAGTGCGTCTCGTGTCCTGCTTCATCACCTGTGTGCGAACCTCGGCATGGCCGATAAACGCACCTACATTCGGAGCGATCTTGCCCTCAAGCTTGCCCAGATACTCGGCTATCGGCCACGGCGAACCGCCGTCAGGCCCGACGAGTATGGTCGTGATGCCCTGTGAAACCTGATTTGCCGCCGCACCTTCGCTCAGAAGGCCCGACTCGGAATGGTTGTGGATATCAATAAATCCCGGAGCCAGCACGAGGCCAGTCGCATCGATCACCTCATCCATCTTAGACGGCTTGATCTTCCCTATCCGCTCTATCTTTCCGCCCTTTATACGCACGTCACCACGGAACGAGGCCTTCCCCGTGCCGTCGATAATGGTGGCATTCTGAATGACCACCGAAACGGTCTGGGCGGTCGAAATAAGCGTACAAAGAAGCACTAGGGCGACTGTTCTCAGCAGGGCGGACAGATGTTTCATAGTTTTTGAAATAATAGACAAATCTACCTCGTTTGTCGCCTTCTGAAAAAGAGAAACAAGGGCACAGCTATCAACAAAACGGCGACAGCCGGAACGAGCCAGCTTCGGGCGTTGTCGATCAGGCCGGATTCGGGTTCGACCTTCTGGGCCGGTGTCCGGTTTGGAGCATCAAGACGAACTTTCGCCCTTGCCAGCAGGTCGGTCACCTTCCGAACGGCCTCTCCTTCGGTGATCGAATGAGCGATGCCGCTCAACGCTCCACCAAGGGCGTCAGAGCGGGAGACGTTCGTAAAGACGAGGTAAGTCTCATCCGCATCTCGGACGAGCGAAGAAACGGCAAGCGATGCATCGACGTAGTGGCTCGCATACACCTGCTTGGTCGCTATCATCAGGATCGACGAATCCCGCGTTTCTTTGGCATAGCTTGCAGTATGCGTAATGGTGAGTATCGGCTTCAGCCCGGAGCTGACGTTTGTCCAATCCAGTCGGCTCTCGATGCCGGGCACAGCGGCGTTGGGATAACGTCGCAGATAGTCGTCAAGGTCGGGGGCGAGAGCCTTCATCAGAAATGAGGCATCAAGTACAGACCGATTCTCAACCGATGGGCGAACATTCTGCTTGTGGTCGACATAATCCGGCAGACCGGCATCGCCTTTCGCAAGATACGCTTTGGCGTGCTCGACGAGCAGCCGCTTGTAGACCTCAGCCGCCTGTTTACGGGCGTCAGGAGCGTTCCAATCGACGCCTTTCAAGGCGGTGATCATCTCGGCAGAGAGCTTGACCGAACACTTTCCAACAACGCACCGCTGCATATCGGCAAGGTCACGCTCATCCGGCTTTAGACGTTCCAGATCGCCCAGGACGGGAGGAACGCTGAACTTGCCGCCATCCATCGCATCGGCATTGCCCCGCTGGCTAAGGCTCTCACGAAATCCTGCAAGGTCCGTGCTCTGAGCCGACGGAACCTTAACTATCCCGATGACCGATATCTCCCGCTTGTCCTGCGAAGGCAGTATCTTGACCACCGTCTCGCCGTTCGCAAGCCTCACCGACTCATCCGACGTCAGCAAAGCCCTCGCAGCCATCAGCTCCCGCATCGAAGGAGCCTTATCCTGAGCTGTAACACTCAAAACCGATGCCAGGATGGCCATCAGGAGCATTAAACGAATTGTCGTCTGGTATGAAAACAACGCGGTTCTCCGCTGATCTTAGTTCTATAGGAATTGTCGCATAATCCTGATCGTATGAACCAAAAAGGTCGCTCTGCATACGAAAATCCCCTCTTGGGATGAGTGGGATGGATGGGACGGTGGGATGAACGTTTCACATCGTCTCACCTGTCTCAGTCGTCTCAGGGTGAGACAGTGAGACGCTTGAGACGATGTTGCGAAAGCCCGCACGTAAGTAAGGGCGGTACGCGAACGTTCGGAGCATCACCCTTCGGGTACAGACCACGTTGGAGGTATCGCCCTTCCTCACGGTCGGGCTTTTGCATTCGTGTCACCCTGAGACGGTTGATCAAATTTTATTGTTACTTAGAAAGTGGTGGAGGCGGCGGGAATCGAACCCGCATCCAAAGGTTGCGACCAGTGAAATCTACACGTTTAGTCGAGTTCACTTATGTTTCGCCTTTCAAGAGCAGATGAACCGACAAGACCTCTCGAAAAACTAACCCGGCTAACTTTAAGTCACGTTCGCAGGTGGAGAACGTGCCCGAGCCTGAACTGTGTTATGCCACGGCCGGTCGCATCAGGCGGACTTCCGGTGTGACATTGCTGGAGCTAAAGTTAATTAGGCAGCAAGAGCTAATTCTTGATTAGCATTTGTTTTTGCAGCAGTTTTTTTAACGAGCTAACCACGCAAGCCCGACGTGCATTCAAAGATCTATACAAGCCCCTGTCGAAGCCTGTCGCCCCCATTCCCTGGCTCCCATCCTTAGGAAAGGACGAGTGTCTGCATCTAGCAGACGGGAACGTAGTCTACCGCAGTGAGATGAAAAACAAAAGCTCGTCGTTGCCGACGATATTGCCGAAGCGTGTTATCTCCTTTGGATCAGGGCAATTAAATTAGTTGACTCTGAACAGCTTCCGTACTACAATTCGCAAGTTCCAAAAAAAGCTGTATTACTTCGGCTCTCCAAGAGGAGATGCCTTGAATGTCTGAGATTAGGGGTTCGTGTCTTCAAACGGCAGATCAATGCCTTTTGGAGAGACGCTGGCTATTTGAGTGAGGATGAAAATATGAAAAAGAGCGGGTTTTCGGCAAAAAGTTTAGTTTTCGCCGTCGTATGTACGATATTTGCAGCGGGCTTTCTCGCTGTCGGGCAGGTTAGCGGACAGCAAGGGCAATCCGCAATGGTCGTCGGCGAGCCGGTTCGACCGACGGTCTCAAGGCCGGCAAGAGAACTTGCGGCCCCGAGGCTTCCGGATGAACCAGTCAGGGATATCAACCCCCGAAAGACGCACGACTTCGAAGAGCGTCGCAGACGGTCAAAGGAACACACCTTCGGCCCGGAACAGTACGCCGATGCCGACCCGCTTGCCTTTCTGCAGCTGCAAACGGAGCCTGCCGCCCCAAACGCTTTCAATAACCCGATCCTTAACTTCGACGGCCAGGGATTTACCAACGTAAATCCACCTGACACCGTCGGCGATGTAGGCCCGAATCACTATGTTCAGGCCATCAACGCCAGCGGCGGTTCACGCGTGCAGATCTACAACAAAACAACGGGTGCGACCATCGGAGCTCAGTTCGTGATGGAAACCCTTGCTACTGCCGCTCCGTGTAACGCAGGTGCCGGCGACCCGATCGTTCTGTACGACCAGGCCGCAAACCGTTGGATGCTCAGCGAGTTTTCGAGCAGCGGAAATCGCCTCTGTGTTTACATCTCAACCACGCCTGATCCGGCCGGCACTTACTTTGCCTATGCCTTCCAGGCACCCGGCTTTCCGGATTATCCGAAGTACGGCGTTTGGTCAAATGCATACTACGTCTCGTCAAACGAAGCATCCCCAGCGGTCTATGCCCTGAACCGAACCAACATGATCGCCGGCTTGGCCGCGACCTTTATCCGGTTCACCGCACCTTCGCTCAGCGGTTTCGGATTCCAGGCACTCACACCCGCTGATGTTGACGGAGCTGTTGGCCCTGCTGCGAATGCTCCCGGACTGTTCATGCGACAGGTCGACGACGAGATACATTTCCCGCCGGGTACGCCGGGCGGCGACAGCTTGCAGATCTGGGCGTTCTCGCCGGATTTTGCAGTTCCTGCAAACTCAACCTTTGCCCTCCTTACAACAGTAAATTCGCCCGAAGGAACGCGAATGGACCGGGCCCCGGATGTAGCCAACTGGAGGCCTGACGCAATTCAGATATTCCCTGAATTCGACTCGACCCTATGCGGCCAGACGTCTTTCTTCTGTATGGGCATGCCGGGCGTTGCTCAGGGTGCGGGATCATCGCTCGACCCGCTTCGCGAGGTCATCATGAATCGTCTCGTTTATCGTAATTTCGGTACTCACGAGACATTGCTTGGCAACTTTGTGACGGACGTCGGAGCTAATATCGGAGGCGTTCGGTGGTTTGAATTGAGACGTGTCGGGGCTGGCAGTTGGACGCTCCACCAGACCGGTACATACTCGCCCACCGCTCTCGATAACCGATGGATGGCCGGCATCGCTATGGACGGAGCCGGAAACATCGCTCTGGCATACAACGTTTCCAGCCAGACCATTTTCCCGTCCATCCGATACACCGGCCGACTCGCTTCTGACACGCTCAACGTTATGACGCAGGCTGAGACAGTATTGGCAGCCGGGGCCGCAAACAACGCCAGTAATCGCTATGGCGACTACTCAGCAATGAGCGTCGACCCGAGTGACGACTGCACATTTTGGTTTACCGGCCAGTACAATGCCGCATCCCAGTGGAGCACTCGCATCTCAAGTTTCAGATTCGATGCATGCGGCACACCTGGATTCTCAGTATCGGCAAACCCGAATCTACAGGCTATCTTTTCAGGTAACGCTGTTTACAGCGTCAATGTTGGCTCGGTCTCGGGCTTTGTAGATCCGGTAACGCTTAGTGCAACCGGAAATCCTGCAGGAACGACGGTCAACTTCTCACCAAACCCGGTCGTACCCGGAAATGCCTCGACCATGACCGTAAGTAACACCGCTGGTCTGGCTGTAGGGGATTACCCCTTCAATATACAAGGCACGTCCGGAGCACTTACCCGCAATCAGGACGTAACGCTGCGAATTAATCCATTGCTCTCAGCCGGAGCTCCGACAGTCACAACAGGCAACAACCTGATCGAACCCAACGAATGCAACTCGGTAAACATTAATCTAACGAATCTAAGTGGTGACATCTCAGCTACGGCTGTTAGTGCAGTGCTTTCGACGACAACCCCTGGGGTCACGATCTCGCAGCCGAATTCGGCATACCCGACGATCGCTGCCGGCGGAACGCAGACCAATACGACGCCCTTCCAGATATCTACGAGCAACTCGGTAGCCTGTGCGAGCACGATCAATCTGGTATTGACAGTGACATTCACGGGAGGAGCTTCGCCGCAGGTCTTTAACTTAACCCTGGGAGTCGGACAGACCGCGAATCCGAACTATACGTTTGTCAGTACTGCGGGTGCCACGATACCGGCAGGAGGCACATTCGTAGCGGGTTCCGCAGCAGATGATGCGATCATTGGTATCCCTCTTCCGGG
>LNEI01000024.1 GCA_001464455.1 Acidobacteria bacterium Ga0077534 | reverse complement strand
GGCCAAACCTACGTCCTCGGAGTCAACTCCAAACGCTACCGCTTCACCTCGCGGATAGTAAACATAACCGACACCCTTACCGACTTCGACTTCGTCGGCCAGGAGTAACCACTGGTTTACTACTTATAGTGAATGCTAATCTTGGACGGTAAGCTTAAATGCTTACCGTCTTTTTTGTATGGATCTTTTTGAACTAACCAGTGAACCGATCGATATCACCGCTGTCTCCAGACGGATCGTTCCACCGGAATGCGGGGCGACCGTGACGCTTGATGGTTATGCCCGGCGGTTTACGCGAGTGAAAGAGTCGGGCGAGATCCGTGAAACGGAATATCTAATGTACGAGGCCTACGAGCCTATGGCTTTGAAGGAAATGGCAAAGCTTATCGAGCGGGCGAAGGCTGAGTTCGAGATCGCTTGGGTTGGGATTGTGCACCGGCTTGGGCGTCTGGAGATCGGTGAGACGAGCGTAGTCATTTCGGTCGCCGCCCCCCATCGTAAAGCAGCGTTTGCTGCTTGTGAGTGGATCATACGTGAGCTTAAGAAAACTGTCCCGATCTGGAAGAAAGAGGTCTACGCTAACGGCGAGGAGTGGGTCGAGGGGGAAACCTCGGCGTAGTGAACGGCAATGACTACCACCTGCGATAGCGGGTCGGTGCCTAGATACCGCGTGTATCTCGGTCTTCAACCACCCGCTATCGCAGGTCGTATTGATTCTGTCTTTCTATTTCACAAACGCGTTCGAAGCTGGCTTGTCGCCTGTGACGCCAAATGGAACAACGCGACGACCTTCGGTTGAGAGGTCGAGGAGCCATTTGCCATCAGCGGGCCGGAACATCGCTACATCCGCACGGCCGTCGCCATCGTAATCGCCCGGTGCGGGAAGATCGGTTGCCGTTCCGTAGCGGACGTAATGTGGCTCAGATGTCGTACTCCGCCATTGGAACCAGACGCCTTCGTGCGGGCGGTAGACAGCGATGTCGGCTTTGCCGTCGCCGTCGTAATCGGCAGGTACAGGGATATCTTCGACGACGCCCCATTTGACTACCATGTTCCCCGCTTTCGAACGCCAGATGTACCACTTCCCTTCTGAGGGCCGGAACAGGCCAATATCAGTCAGCCCGTCACCATCATAATCCGCGGGAACAGGCCGGTCGCTTTTCAGGCCAAATGGCACGGTCAGCGAACCGCCGGTGGCCGAGAGATTTATCCACCATTTGCCTTCCGACGCTCGGTAGACCGCCATATCGGCCTTTCCATCGCCGTCATAATCTGCGGGAACGGGAATATCGGTAGAAAGTCCGTATTTGAGCTGAAAATGCGTGCCCGTCGAGCTTTGCAAAATGTGCCAGGTGCCTTCGGCAGCTCGGTAAACAGCCAGATCGGTTATGCCGTCGCCGTCGTAATCAGCAGGAACGATCGTATCGGTCGAAACGCCGAATTTTGCTTGAATCAAGCCTTCCGTCGAACGGTATAGATGCCAGACCGCG
Source organism: Acidobacteria bacterium Ga0077534 (assembly GCA_001464455.1). Classification (GTDB taxonomy): domain Bacteria; phylum Acidobacteriota; class Blastocatellia; order Pyrinomonadales; family Pyrinomonadaceae; genus OLB17. Next base: position 94,684 of record LNEI01000024.1, on the reverse strand, counting down.
TCATTTGGTCGAAAAACCGAAAGATCAGACCGTCCGTCGCCGTCAAAATCCATCGCCGTCGCTTTCTTAAGCTTCGAAGCCTCTGCCGAAGACGCAAGCAAACAAAACAAGGACAAAACAACCGCAAATCGAACTGATATCATTACCGCTAACTCCCTTTTTCGTTATTCTACCTCAGAAAGGATGCGTGGCGAGTAAAAATCGATTGCCGGAGATTGGAGCACAATGCAAAAGCCCGTGCATGAGATCGTGGCGACCTAGCTAAGACTCATCCGTTGGGGTAGCCTTTCGGCCAAAGGGGTACGAAAGCTGTGCGAAGAATCCGCTTGACGGGACCCCCGGATCGTCGACGCCATATCGTTCGGGCCATTCCGTCCTGGGGAAATAATACGTTCCGAACAGTCGGTCGATGAACGGCAGGTGTACGGCAAAATTCTTGTCGGCAAATGTGAGATCGGCGGTGTGGTGCCAGTGGTGAAAACGCGGTGTCGCGAACAGCCATTTCAACGGGCCGAATTCGAAGCGAAAGTTCGAATGGATGAAGGTCGCGTGGAAACTGACGAAGATTATGTACGCGAACAGCGGCCCTTCGGCAAAGCCGAGTAGATAGATCGGCAGATAAGAGAGTGCCCGCGTGAAGGCGATATCGACCAGGTGAAGCCGCGACCCGGCGAGCCAGTCCATCGTTTGTGCGGAATGATGAATGGCGTGAAACCGCCACAAAAACGGTATCTGATGAAAAGCCCGATGCACCCAATACTGCGTCAGATCGGCGATTATCATTATCCCGACAAACTGAATGACGTAATGCTGTCCACCGACAAACGTCCGCACGGCAGGGATCGTTGCCCAGTCAAAAAAGATCATCGCGGGCCGAAGCGTGACGATCGTCACGAACTGAACGAACAGATGGCTGACAAAGAAATACGCAAGGTCGGTCTTCCAAAACTCACGGAAAATAGGCTGTTCGCGGCGAAGCGGAAAGCGATGCTCGATCGGCACAAAGATGGCCGAGAACGCGATAATATTCAGCAAAAACCAGTCAAGCCCCAGAAACGGCCCGTTCCCAAGTTCCCCATCAACCGGCACCGACGACCCGCCAAACATCACCGCGATCATCGTCAGCAAGATCCCGATCCCGCCAATAGACCGCGACCGCCGCAAATAAATGCTGATCCCGCCGAGAACAAACGAAGCCGTAAGAATCAGAAAAAGCAAGGCCCGAACATAAGGCACCGGATACATCGCCCGCAACTCCGGCATCGTCAGCAACGCCGGATAATGAAAACAAAGCACCGCCAGCAACCCAACCGCCCCGAGACAAACCGACAAAACCCCACTGATCCAACCGGTGCCGAAGTGTTTTGGTTCGGATTCCACTATTTGGATTGCATCAGGATTCATAGACATGATAACCCTAAGTGTGTCAGCTATATTTCGCCGGTCGGATCAATCCGTGTTCGTACGCTAATTCATTGTACGGAACAAAGTACCGTTCGGTGTGAGTCTCGCCAACAACTCCCGTCGGATGCTGACGACTGACACATAGCCAATCGATCATCTGATAAAGGTCCGCGCCGACGATATACCCGCAATCATCATTTCTCGGTAACACAAAAACCTGTTCGGGGGTGTCAGGATGAAAGAGCAATGAGTTACCGTCGATCGTGCTGGCAAAGTTAACGGACTCGGTAGCAGTTTCCTTAGAGATCAGTTCCTCACTCATTTCCCAAAACCAATGTTCATCAAGACTTCGCCGATAATCGACATAACCTTCAAGAATCTCTGACGGCATCTGGACGCGTATATAGCTACAATATTCTCCGCGGCCCAACGTTGTAACATATTCTCGATAGCCGAGCGGAAAACGTCCGACTTGGCGTTCAAGATCGTCGACCTCTTCGTGTGAAGCGAGAGTGAGTTGAATTCGAGGCGACCAACCCTTTTCAACGAAAGGATCGATTACTTCAATGTTCTCAAAGCCGTTTGCAGGCATATCTAATGGTACTCGTTAGAGGAAAGATGACGCACTATCCGCCCGAAACCGCAGTAAAGATCGCCAGTTCACCACCCCATCCAATAACAGTTTCGCGACTCGCGAACTCCTGATTGAGTGCAAAGAGCAAGTTCAAGTTAGCGAGTTCTGGATAATCGACCATCAAGCGATCGACGATCGTTCCGACCGTAGCATCCTGAGCCAAAACAGCGATTTCTGACTGCCCGACGAGTTGGGCGGTTGCTCCAAAGAACAGGACTCTAACCATAAACTATTTGATTGCTCCTTGAATGGGACTCGACGCTGAAGCATAAAGCCGTCTCGGCATTCTTCCCGAAAGATATCCAAGACGACCGGCCTCGACGGCTAGTTTCATTGCGGTCGCCATTTGCGCGGCATCGCCGGCTTCGGCGATGGCGGTGTTCATTAGGATGGCGTCGGCGCCTAGTTCCATGGCGATGGCGGCGTCTGATGGAACGCCGACTCCGGCATCGACGATTATGATCGCGTCGGGCAATTGCTCACGCATTATTCGTAAGTTAGAAGGGTTTTGCACGCCCATTCCGGAACCTATCGGGGCGGCGAGCGGCATCACTGCCGGGCAGCCTGCGGCAAGCAGCTTTTTAGCCATTATCAGGTCGTCGGTGAAATACGGCAGAACGATAAAGCCTTCTTTTACCAAAACCTTGGCTGCTTCGAGAGTTTGCTCGTTGTCAGGCAGCAGAGTTATTGGGTCGCCGATAACCTCGAGCTTGATCCACTCAGTATCCAAAGCCTCGCGTGCCAAGCGAGCCGTGCGGATCGCGTGGTCGGCGTCGTAGCATCCTGCGGTGTTCGGCAGGATCTTCATTTGTGGCGAGAGGTGGTCGAGAAATGATTCGGTCGAACCGTCGAGCGGCACGCGGTTAACCGCAACCGTGACCATCTGGGCTCCCGAAGCGATATGAGCGGCCTTCATCTCGTCATACGAACGATACTTGCCCGTGCCGATTATTAGCCGTGAAGAAAATGTGGTGCCTGCGAGTGAAAATTGATCTGACATCTATATGCCAATTTTCACGCAAAGTGAGGAAAAGTGAAAGAGTAGAAAAGATGAAAAGTGAAAAAGTCGAGTTTGATAGAGCTTGTTTGTTTCAGCTCGTTCACTGCAAACTCCTTATCCGCCGCCGACGAAATGAACGACCTCGAGTCGATCACCGTCTGCCACCAGTGTGGTCGCCCAATCGTTTTTACGTACGACCGATCCGTTCAGTTCGATGGCTACACGTTTATGCGGAAGCGAAAAAACCTCGAGCAGGGCTTCGAGGCTGGTTTTATCGGCGACCGGGCGTCGCTCGCCGTTTAGCTGTATCGAGATCTCGGCCATCAAAGTAATTCTGCGATGCCGGCGGTGCGTCGTCAACCCGGCGTTACGACGCGACGAAGTTCGATCTCCTCGCCATCGGCGATGGCTCGAATCAGCAGAGCGGCTCGTCCCGCCTGGAACTGCGGCAACTGCAGATGAACCCGGGCGAGGCCGTTACTGTCAGTTTTTGCGTGAAAGATAACCGGACGGAAACTCGACCCCAGCACTTTGACCATTATCTGAGCGTTCGAGACGACGCGGCGATCGGTCCCGCGACAGATCATTACGGCTAGTGTTCGCCGGTCGCCGCCTTTGAATTTTGCATCGCTGAGAAGTTCAAGGCTGAGTTTTTGGTTTGCCGAGCGTTCCAGCCCGGAAAGTTCGCTGACGACCGCAACCGCCTCCGCTGGAAGTATCTCGATCTCATCATCCTCGATGATGTGAACGTCGTCGATCACAAGTTCATCTTCGAACAGGTCCTCCGGAATAACACGGATGACCTTTTCAGTCTCGACCGTTCCGATCCTGATCGGGGCATGAGTTATAAATGGTTCTGCGACAACTTCGGGCGAGACTGGCGGTGCAACTGCTGGCGAGACCGTTTCGACGGCGGGTTCGGCAGCTTTCGCTTTTGCTCCCGAGGCAGCGCGAGTCATCGCGACCAGATCGCTGATACGGCCGGCTTTGACGGCAGCACACATTAGCTTGTGCTGTCGCGACAGCCGTTCGGTCACTTCCTTTTCGTCGTAATCGACGACCTCTAGATCCTCGTATGTAGATCGTTTACTCGCGAGAATGGTGCCTCGGTCGTACACGAGCGTCATGATCATACGAGCGGGCGCACCTTTATCCTCCGTCTGAACGTGATAGACGGTTCCCTGAAACTCGATATCGGTGTTGAAGCCTGAGATCACAACGCTAATAAATCCAAGAAAGGTGAGGAAAAATGGTGGTTCAAAAGGGCGCGTTACTGCCTGTTTAAAAATTAACACACGGCTTTTCGAAGGGTCAACGAAATAAATGATTTAGCCGCAATGACGTACTTTTCATCGCCTTGACAGTGATACCCGCTTAAACTACGATTTACGTTGAGCCAAAGAACGCATTTGACGTCGCTGGATGAGCTTCATCCGTGGGGCAATTTGCGGTAAAAATCTAAAAAAGATGTCGGAATTCAGCGCATTTGATTATGTTCCGATCGGGATAATGTTCCTGGTCGCAGCGGGGTTTGGCCTTAGCCAGCTCCTGGTGACGCAGCTCATCGGTCCACGCAAGCGCACAGCGACAAAGTTGATGCCGTACGAATGCGGCAAGGATCCGGTCGGCTCGGCCCGTGACCGCTTTTCGATCAAGTTTTACACGGTCGCCGTTGTTTTTCTGCTGTTCGATATCGAAGTTCTTTTTATCATTCCCTTTGCGGTTGCTTTTAAGAGCCTGATCGCGGCCGAGGTGAGCAGCGGCATCTATTATGGAACGATCGCGTTTATCGAGATCATGATATTCGTCGCTACTCTTGTGATCGGATATATCTACGTTTGGAAGAAAGGCACCTTCGATTGGGGCATTCAGGCACGTGCCGAGGCCCGCGAGGAGGCAAAAGCTCTCGCTAAACGGCGTCGCGAAGAAGTCGCCGCGAACATCAGGCTTGCGGCCTAAAGTTTTATATGGGACTCGAGAATACTCTATTCGAATCTTTGCCCGATGTCGTGACCGTCAAGCTCGACGCAGTGGTCAACTGGGCCCGAAAATCGAGCCTTTGGCCCGCGACCTTTGGCCTGGCATGCTGCGCGATCGAAATGATGAATACGGTTTCGGCCCGCAACGACCTTTCGAGATTCGGAGCCGAAACGTTTCGGGCTTCGCCTCGGCAGGCAGATGTGATGATCGTCTCAGGCCGCGTTTCTCGCAAGATGGCGCCGGTACTTCGCAGAATTTACGACCAGATGCCCGAGCCAAAGTGGGTGATATCGATGGGAGCTTGCGCGACCTCGGGCGGGGTGTTCGACAATTATGCGATCGTGCAGGGCGTTGACAAGATCGTGCCGGTAGACATTTACGTGCCAGGCTGCCCTCCGCGTCCGGAAATGCTCGTGCATGCGATCACGATGCTCCAGGATAAGATCATGAAGGAATCGGTCAAGGATCGACGCGACACCTTTGAGATGGAGTCACGCGAATCGATCGTGCCGGGCACTCTGCCGGTCACCGAAGACACTGCATTAGAGCGTGAAATGCATGCCAAGGTCGATGCAGGAAACACTGCCCGACCCTACACCGTGCCGTCGAAGCACGAGAGAAGACGCTCTTCGTAGATCGAACCATATGACTGAGAAGCTCCACGGTTACGTGGAAAAGATAAAAGAAAAGAACGCTGACTGGGTCGTCGCGGTTGCGGAAGGCCACGGAGAGATTACCGTGACCGTTCCCCGCGAAGCCATACTAGATGTCTGCTCATTTCTAAGGTTCGAGCAGGGTTTTGATATGCTTGCCGATCTTTGCGGCGGTGACCGTGGGCCGGAGGAAGATCCGCGTTTTGAGGTCAACTATCATTTGTTCTCAACGGTGCATTACATGCGTCTCCGCCTGAAAGTTCTGCTTTCGGAAGATGATCCAAATGTCCCGACGCTAACTACGCTTTGGCAGACCGCAAACTGGCACGAACGCGAGACGTATGACTTGGTCGGAATCAAATTTACCGGTCACCCCGACCTGCGGCGCATTTTGCTGCCTTCTGATTTTGACGGACACGCTTTGAGGAAAGATTACCCGTTGCGAGGCTACGAGCCCTACAGCTTGAACTAAGTTCAGATTATGGCTACTGCAGTAGAAAATATTCCAAGTCAGCTTGAGGTCATGGACCAGCCTCTCGAGTCCGAGATGACCCTGTCGATGGGGCCGCAGCATCCGTCGACCCACGGGGTTTTGCGCCTCGACCTGAAGCTCGACGGCGAACTGGTCGTCAACGTCATCCCTGACATCGGCTATCTCCACACGGGAATGGAGAAGCTTTTCGAATACAAAAAATATCAGCAGGGCATCGTAATAACCGACCGGATGGATTATCTTAATCCGCTTGGGAACAATCTTGCCTACGTGATGGCGGCGGAGAAGCTGCTCGATCTTGAGATCCCGGAACGAGCTCAGGTGATCCGCGTATTGATGTGTGAACTGCAAAGGCTTGCCTCGCACATGGTCTGGCTGGGAACTAGCGCTCTGGACCTCGGTGCGATGAGCGTATTTTTCTTTTGCTTTCGCCAGCGAGAAAAGATCCTGAACTTGATCGAAGCCGCCTCGGGCGGCCGCATGACACCCAGCTATTTCCGCATCGGCGGGTTGATGATGGATCTTCCTGCGGGTTTTGATAACCGCGTAAAGCAGTTCCTGGACGATTTTCCCGAGGCGCTCAGCACATTTGAGACGCTCGTGACCGGAAACACCATCTGGCAAAGCCGAACGAAAGGAATCGGCGTCATCGAGCGTGACGAGGCGATAAATTGGGGCCTGACCGGGCCGAGCCTTCGTGCAAGCGGCGTCGAACTCGACCTTCGCCGTCACAATCCGTATACGGGCTACGAGAAGTACGATTTTGACATTCCGACCGAAACGGACGGCGACGTATGGAGCCGTTTCCGTGTCAGGATGCGTGAGTTAAATGAGTCGCACAAGATAGTTCGACAGGCATTGGAACGTCTGAAGCCGGGGCCAACCAAGGCTGACGCTCCAAAGATCGTCCTTCCCGACCGCGACGACATGCGAAAGCATATGGATTCGCTCATCCATCACTTCTTGATAGTCGCTGAGGGCTTCAACGTTCCGCCCGGAGAGGTCTATCATGCCATCGAAGCCTCAAAAGGCGAGCTCGGCGTTTACATGAAATCAAACGGCGGCCCGAAACCGGAACGTGTCCACTTCCGCGGCCCTTCATTTGTGAATCTTGCCGCTTTGCCGGTTATGAGTGAAGGTGAGATGGTAGCCGACGTGGTCGCGATCATTGGCAGTTTGGATATCGTGCTTGGAGAGATTGACCGCTAATGGCAGGAGCAACAGCAACAAGTTATACCGATAAGGTTCTCGTGACTGACGAAGTGGCCGAGTTTTCACCGGCCGTCATAGACGAGATGAAGATGCACGTCGCGAAATATCCGGCGGATCGCAGCCGTTCGGCTCTTATCCCGCTGCTCTTTGTCGTGCAGCGTGAACGCGGTGGATGGCTCGATAATCCGGGCGTGAATTTTCTGGCGAAGTTTTTGAACCTCGAGGTAACCGACGTTTGGGAGACCGCGACGTTTTACTCGATGTTCAATCTGCGCCCCGTCGGCCGGCACCATATCCAGATCTGCAAGACCCTGTCATGCAAGATCATGGGCGAGCCAGACATAACGGATCATATCTGCTCAAAGCTCGGCATTCACCCCGGCGAAACCACTGAAGACGGCAAATACACCGTCACCATGGTCGAATGCCTCGGAAGCTGCGGAACAGCACCGATGATGCAGATCGGGTTTGATTATCACGAAGATCTGACGGTTGATAAGGTCGATAAAATTCTTGATTCGTGTCAGTAGCACGCACGTGAGTAGGGCCGCTGACAAGAAAAGTTATGCATTACAAAGTTGCATTGCACCGAACCGAAGAAGGCTACAGCGTCTCGTGTCCCGCTTTACCGGGATGCTGGTCGCAGGGCGATACCGAGCAGGAAGCTTTGGAGAATATTCGAGAAGCGATACGTGAATATCTTGATGTTGTAGATATGAATTTGCTTGATGCAGAAATACGAGAGGTGGAGGTTGCGGCCTAGTGCCGAAGATTGCTGGAATCAATCACCTTCTTGCCGTTCGAGCGTTGGAAAAAGCCGGATTTTGGATAGCCCGGCAGGGAAAACACATTGTGATGACGAATGGCGAACGGATCGTCACTATTCCTCGACACAATCCTGTAAACGCCCTGACCATGGGTGGAATTGTAAAAGATGCGGGACTAAGTGAAGCTGAATTTCGAAAGTTAGTATAGAGATATGACCGACGGCGAGATCATCAAAGGATTGTACGACGCGTTTGCGACTGGTAATGTACCGGCGGTGCTGAGTGCCTTTCACGATAGTATTTCGTGGACCGAAGCGGAAGGGTTTATGTACAGCGGTACTTACGAGGGGCCAAACGGAGTGCTCTCCGGTGTTTTCATGCGGCTCGGCACCGAGTGGGAAGGTTTTTCGGCTATTCCCAACAAGATCGTTGATGGCGGCGATGGCAATGTCATTTCGACGGGGACCTATTCGGGAAAATATTTGAAAACAGGAAAGTCGATGTCAGTTCCCTTTGCCCATGAATGGGAGCTTCGTGACGGCAAGATCGTAAAGTTTAACCAGCACACGGATACGCTGGTAATTGCGAGAGATCTGGGATTGTAAAACGTTGCGGACGATGATGTCCGCGTTCCATTTATGGAGATCAAAGCACTAGGCTGCGAGCCGCTTTCGTTGAGGCGAGTGTTCATCAAAGATGGCCACACGCTGGAAGTCTATAAGAAAGACGGCGGTTACAAGTCGCTCGAAAAGGCTTTTGGAATGACGCAAGACGCGATCATTCAGGAAGTTAAGGATTCTGCACTTCGCGGTCGCGGAGGTGCGGGGTTTCCGACGGGTATGAAATGGTCATTCGTGCCCCGGGATTCGGCGAAGCCGAAATACATCGTCTGCAACGCTGACGAATCCGAACCGGGGTCGTTCAAGGACCGCTATTTGATGGAGTATGACCCGCATGCCCTGATCGAGGGGATGATAATCGCGGGCTACACCCTCGGCTCGAATACCGGCTATGTCTATGGCCGCGGCGAATATCGATACTTACTGGACATAATGGATGTCGCGATCAAGGAAGCTCGCGAAGCCGGCATCCTCGGCAGCAACATTCTCGGCAGTAATTTTTCTTTCGACCTGCACACGCATACCGGTGCCGGAGCTTATATATGCGGTGAAGAGACCGCGCTTCTCAGCTCGCTTGAGGGATATCGTGGGCATCCTCGAATGAAACCGCCGTTTCCTGCGATCGAAGGCTTGTATGCTTGCCCAACGATCGTTAATAATGTCGAGACTTTAACGTCGATCCCGCAGATCATCGAAATGGGCGGCATCGCGTGGCGTGATCTGGGAACAGAAAAATCTGGCGGCACAAAGCTTTGGTCTATTAGCGGCCATGTTAAAAAACCGGGCGTTTACGAACTTCCAATGGGCTATGCCGATATGGAAAAGTTCATCATGGAAGACTGCGGCGGGATGCTTCGAAATAACAAGCTAAAAGCCGTAATTCCCGGCGGCTCAAGTGTTTACATTATGAACACGAGCCAGATCCTCGGGCAGAATGTAACGCTCGACTATGAAGGGCTGGTTGCGGCGGGCTCGATGCTCGGCACTGGCGGCATGATGGTCATGGACGAGACCGTCGACATCATGGAGACGACCAAAAACCTGACCGAGTTTTACAAGCACGAAAGCTGCGGTTGGTGTACGCCGTGCCGCGAAGGCACTGATTGGCTGGTAAAAATATTTAACCGCATCTCGATCGGCGAAGGCCGTCCGGCAGATGCTCAATTGATGCTCGACATCTGCGATAACATCGAAGGAAAGTCGTTCTGCCCGCTCGGCGATGCCGCGGCGTGGCCGATACAGTCAGCGATCAAGCAGTTCCCGGATGATTTTAAGAAATGGCTCGTCAATAAAGCGGGTTCAAACGGCATCGTCGCGAATGTCGAGAATTAAATTTCGATGCGGTAAGTTTTTTTGCATTGAGAGATCAAAGTACTTTAACGTCGGACGCAAGCTCGCGGTCGATGTCGAAGAAATGGGCCATCAGCTTGTTTCGGGGCAAATTTGAGCGAACAGAAAATTCTAAGATATATGATCAGCCCGCCCGGAGATTCGGTTGGGCAAAGGTCACGGAGGTAATGTAATGGGAAAAGGGGATAAACGAACACGACGAGGCAAGATATTCGCAGGCAGTTTCGGTAAGACGCGTCCGAAGAAAAAGCAGTCCGCTAACGTAGCGCCTAGTGAGTCGCCGAAGAAAAAAGGTAAGTAGGTCTTCCTAAATGAAGTTCTCTGATTCGAAGGACACGGGACCACACAGTATGCTCGCTCGCCTTGTGGGCGAGTGGACGGGCACGACCAAAACATGGTTCGAACCTGATGTCGTCGCGGATGAGTCGCCGATGTCGGGCAAAGTGACCTCGATCCTCGATGGCAGATTTATACTGCACGAGTACCGCGGGGGAATTCAGGGCAAACCTTTTGAGGGCATTGCGATCCTGGGATTCGACCTCGCAACTGGAAAATTTCAGTCAGCGTGGGTGGACAGCTTTCATATGTCGTCCGCGATCATGTTCTCTGAGGGTGAGGCAGGTGAGAAATTCTCGGCATTCGGCACCTATTTTACAGGGTCCGAAACACCGCGTTGGGGCTGGAAAACCGAGGTTTCGATAATCGACGACGATAATATCGTCTTTACCGCGTTTAACGTAACGCCGGACGGCGAGGAAGCTAAAGCGACTGAGACACGATATTCGAGAAAGAATTAATGTCAGAACAGATAAAAGTAACAATCAACGAACAGGAGTTCGAAGTCGACAAAGGGGCTCGGCTGATCGAGGTTTGTCGCGAAAAGGGCTTCGGGATACCGTCGTTTTGCTATTACAAAGACCTCGAACTCCAAGCCTCATGCCGCATGTGTCTGGTGCGCATCGAAAAGATGCCCAAGTTGCAAACCTCATGCACGATCACCTGCACTGACGGAATGGTCGTCACGACGCAGAGTGAAGAGGTCGAAAAGGCTCAGCGGGCGATGGGCGAGTTTTTGCTGACAAACCATCCGCTCGATTGCCCGGTCTGCGACCGCGGCGGCGAATGCGAACTTCAGGAAGTCATTTTCGACTGGGGCGATGTCGAAGAGAGGTTTACAGAGGACAAGAATCGGGCGCCGGAAAAATATCTTTCGCCGATCGTCGCCAACGACCCGCAGCGGTGCATCCTCTGCAAACGCTGCACCCGCGTTTGCGACGAATGGATGGGCGAGGACGCCATCGAAGCCGGAAACCGCGGTGCGAACACCGTTATCGGAACTTATGGCGGTTGGCTTAACTGCTCACAGTGCGGCAATTGTATCGAAGTCTGCCCGACCGGAACCCTGCTCGACGGAGTTTATCGCCACGAAACGCGCCCCTGGGAACTCGAACAGACCGTTTCGACGGATGTTTACGGCTCGGACGGAATGCAGATCTCGATCGGCTCGCGGGCCGGAAGGGTTCACCGTATCGTCGCTCGCGATCGATACGTGAACGGCTTGAATGGCGAATTTCTTGATGTTAAAGCTCGGTTCGCACACGAATTCATCGATCACGCAGATCGCGTAAAAACACCGATGATCCGCTATTCCAAGGGAGGAAAACTCATCCCTGCAACCTGGGATGCTGCACTAAAACTCGTCGCCGACAAGTTTAAGAAACACGGGAAAAGCGTCGGCGTGGTAGCGAGTCCGCGACTGACGAACGAAGCTGTTTTCACGCTCAAGAAGTTTGCGACAGACGCTGTAGGGTCAGGAAATTTCGCCGTTTCGGACGCGAGCGACATGTCTGCGGTGTTTGAAAACCTGAGCGTCCCACTTTGCTCGCATAAGGATATTCGCCATGCCTCAACGATCGTCCTGATCGGGGGCGAGCCTGACGAAGAACAGTCGTTTACCGCCAAACAGATCCGCCAGGCTGTTCGTAACGGTGGTGCGAAGTTCGTCTGCGTCAACGAGACGCCGATCAACCTTTCGAGACGTGCAACGCAATTTATCCATATCAATACGGGTACCATCGACGCGTTTGCTTTGATGACGGTCGATCCCTCGCAAGATAATAATATTGCCGCGAAACTGGGTATCGAATCGGCCGCGATCGATGAGCTTAGAAAAACCATCCTAGATTCGCAGGGCGATGTGATTCTAATGCTTGGATCGGAGTTGTCGGTCGCTGCGCAAGCAGTGATCGCCGCGAATGCGGTCAGCCTCGAAGCGGAGGGCCGACGCATTCTGCTTCACCCGCTCGCGCGATACAACAATTCGGTAGGAGCGTTGGACGTGACCGAAGGACGAAGATCGGTCGACGAAGTCGTCAAGGCATCAAAGGCACTGCTCATTGGCGGCAGTCTTCAGGACGCGAGTATATTGAGCGGAAGAGATTTTGTGGTCGTGCAGGAGTTATTCCAGACCGAAACGACCGATCACGCCGACGTAGTATTGCCGGCTGCGAGTTTCGCCGAGGTTGACGGAACTTTTACAAATAACGCAGGGAACGTTCAACGGGTAAGAAAGGCGGTTGATCCGCTCCATCAGTCAAGAGCCGACTGGATGATCACTAGTTTGATCGCAAAGGAGATGGGTGCTCCGATAACGGTGGAACTTTCTGCATCAGCGATATTTAGAGCGATAGCTGACGAGGTTCCGGCATACGCCGGACTTCGTTATCCGGCGATGAAGGATGAATCAACGCCGGCAAAGGCAGAACATCCGTTGAAGAAAGGGACCGACATTTCTGCTCACGTTGAGCAGCTGTCGAAGTTACTTGCCGAGCTTCCCGATTCGGGAGCTAAGATCACTGCCGTACCGCGAGTAGGTCACAAGCTTCACCGTTTAACGACCATGACTAGCAAGACGGCTCAGTTTCACCTGCTGGCACATGGTAATCCGAAGCCGGATAATTTACTCGTATCGCCTCTGGCTCAGTTCGATCTCGAGGGCAATCCGCGTGCTAACGCTGCGGCAGCGGTCGGTGCGGCTGACCGTTCGGTTCCCGCGAAATAGTTAGTTTTTATGGAACAGGTTCTAAAAACCGCATTTCCGTTCATCGTGATCAGCGTCGGTATCCTGCTCGCCTTTCAGGGCGTGTTGATGATCGTCGCCTATACGGTACTCGCAGAGCGTAAGGTTCTAGGCTGGATACAGGGGCGCATAGGCCCTAACCGCGTGGGCCCGTGGGGCGTTCTGCAGCCGTTTGCCGATCTTCTGAAGTTTATCTTCAAGGAAGATCTCGTTCCTGATAAATCGACGAAATTTGTTTATTTCCTCGCCCCGATGGTCGCTCTGACCTGTGCTCTGCTGCCGATAGTTGTATACCCTTTTGGGCCGAGGATCGCAGATCCACTAAGCTGGCTGGTCCCATATGTTTCGGGAATCGCTTATCTCGGCGATGCAGTTGTCTGGATAGCCGAACAAGCTAAGAACATGCCATTGACGATCGCCAGGATCGACGTTGGCGTTCTATTTGTTCTTGGTATTACGTCTGTCGGAGTGTACGGCATCGCGCTGGCGGGTTGGTCATCGAATAGCAAGTATTCCCTAATGGGCGGCCTTCGCTCGTCTGCTCAGATGATCTCATACGAGCTTGCTATGGGAGCGTCGGTTATCGGTGCGGTCATGCTGGCCGGAACGCTCGATCTGAACGGCATTATTCAGGCGCAGACACAATCACCATTTAAGTGGTTTATCATTCCCCAGTTCATCGGATTTATCGTCTTCCTGATCGCGGCATTTGCTGAGACTAATCGCGTGCCGTTCGATCTGCCGGAAGCCGAAACCGAACTTGTTGCGGGTTTTCACACTGAGTACTCCGCCTTAAAATTTGCACTGTTTTTTATGGCCGAGTACGTGAACATGTTCACGGTCTCAGTAATGTGTACGGTATTGTTCCTTGGCGGCTGGTATGTGCCCGGCTTGAGTTACCTTTTCGAAGTTGGCTCGATTCCCTATGCACTCGTGAGCCATGTCGCTTTTATCGGCAAGATATGTGCGTTCCTGTTCCTTTACATTTGGATCCGCGGAACGCTGCCCCGTTTTCGGTTTGACCAGTTGATGAATTTCGGCTGGAAGTTTTTGCTGCCCGTCGCGATTGCAAACGTGATCCTGACGATCGTTGTTGTGTTTTTGTTAAACCGGTGACAGGTAAGCGGTAATGGGTAACAGGAAAATCCTGTCACTTGTCACCCGTCACTCGTTACTATTATGGTTGGTACAGCCCTATTTTTCTTGTTCGCCGGACTCGCGATAGCGTGTGCGATCTCGATGGTCTACCATCGTAACCCGATCTACAGCGCGATCTCGCTGGTCGGCGTTTTCGTAGCTCTGTCGTGCATTTACGTGACGCTAGCTGCCCCCTTTATTGCAGCGGTGCAGATACTGATCTACGCCGGTGCGATCATGGTCCTGGTCGTTTTCGTCATAATGCTGCTGAACCTCGACGAAGATCGGCCGCATTCGAGATTGCACTACCTATACGCACTTGGCGGCGGTTTGGGAGTTTTGCTGCTTGCTCAGACATTCTTTATTTTCTATTCGGTAATGCGTGCACCGAATCTGCCTGCTGATCAAACGGTCAGTCCCGGCGAAACTATGAGCATTGGCAGGGCGATGTACACGGAGTACCTGCTCCCGGTCGAGATCGTCGGGATCATGCTGCTAATGGCCGTTATCGGCGGAGTTATTCTCGTTCGCAAGTTGAACGCTCCGCAGCTCGAACTCGTTGTCGAAAAGGAACTTGAACTAAGAAACGAAGAGGAAGCTAAGGACGGGCTTGGTATAGCCCTTTAATGGTATGGAACCATCGCTGGCCAGTTATCTGGCCCTTTCAGGAATACTTTTTACCATCGGCTGCGTAGGCGTCATGTTCAAACGCAACGCCATCGGGATGTTCATGTGCATCGAGCTGATGCTTAACGCGGTCAATCTAACTTTTGTTGCATTCTCTCGTTACTACGGCGATACGACGGGGCAACTCTTCGTTTTCATGGTAATGGCCGTCGCCGCCTGCGAAGCGGCCGTAGGCCTCGGTATCATCATCGCCTTCTTCCGTAACAGTATGTCGGTCGATGTGGATGATGCGAGTTTGATGAGGAATTAGTTGTATGTCCGCCGTGATCAGAAACGCGAGGGACGGCGACGAGAAAGTGATCGCGAAGTATGCGATCAGGTTATTTGAGCAGCATGTCGATTATGATCCGGAACGGTTCTCGGCATTCGCCACGGTAGAAGGGGCGGAAGGCTTTTATCGCAGCCGCTTTTCGTCTTCCGAAGCGGCCGTTATCGTCGCAGAGCTCGGTAGCGAGATCGTTGGATTCGCTTATGTCGAAAAGGACGATAGAAATTACGCCGAACTTCTAGAGCATGGCGCCTGGTTGCACGATATTTTTGTTGAAGAAACGGTGCGTGCCAAAGGTATAGGCAAGGACTTGATCGAAGCAGCTTTTCGATCCGCGGTCGAACTTGGGGCCAACAAACTTCTGCTCACGGTCGCGGCGAAAAATCAGACGGCAAGTAGCCTATTCGAGAAGGCGGGCTTCCGCCACACGATGTCGGAAATGACGCTGAACGTAAAATGATAGAGAACAACCTCTTAAGCATAATTATTTTCGCCCCGCTGATCGGTGCCGTTATCAATTGGCTGATCGGCGGACGGCTGAAGAACGAGGCGTTTAGCGGACTTGTCGCTTGCGGTTCGATCCTCGTGTCGACGATCGTCGCTTTTTATCTCGCGTTTGTTGCGGGCGGCGGAGCCTTGTTCATCGACAAACCGATCCTCGACCACATTTGGACTTGGATACAGGTCGGCAATTTCCGTGCGGATTTTGCACTCGGAATGGACCGTTTGAGCGGTATTTACGCGTGTTTTATCACGTTCGTCGGGCTCCTGATACACATCTTCGCGACGGGATATATGCACGGCGATAAGGGTTTTTATCGCTTTTTTGCGTATCTTAACCTCTTCATGTTCGCGATGCTCACGCTTGTGCTGGCGGACAATTATTTGCTGATGTTTGTCGGCTGGGAAGGCGTGGGGCTTTGCTCATATTTGCTGATCGGCTACTACATCAAAAAGGACGAAGCTCGGAAGGCCGCAAAGAAAGCCTTCGTGATGAACCGAATTGGCGACTGGGGCGTTCTGGTCGGGATGTTTTTGATCTTTACGCTTACCGGGTCGATCTCGTTTTTCGACAAGACGGTCGACGGAGCTCAGGTACAAAGCGTTTTCAGCTTTGTCCTAGCGAACATGTCGGCCGAGCCTTTTACGTGGGGAGCGATAATCGCCGGTGGCCTGACCTCGGCAGGCGTGCTCCTTTTCGTCGGTGCTACGGGTAAGTCGGCACAGATCCCGCTTCTCACATGGCTTCCTGACGCAATGGCCGGGCCGACGCCGGTTTCCGCTCTTATCCACGCCGCGACGATGGTGACGGCGGGCGTTTATCTCGTTGTTCGTTCGAATGTTATTTATCAGCTTTCGCCGACCGCGATGTGGATCATTGCAGTTATCGGAGCTGCGACGGCGATCTTCGCCGCCTCGATCGCGATCGCCCAAAACGATATCAAGAAAGTTCTCGCATACTCGACCGTTTCGCAGCTAGGCTTCATGTTCCTCGCCGCAGGCGTCGGAGCATTTACTGTCGCGATCTTTCATGTGATGACGCACGCGTTTTTCAAAGCTCTGCTGTTCCTAGGCTCAGGCTCGGTCATACACGGTATGCACCACGAGCAGGACATGCGGAGAATGGGCAACCTGAAAAAGCACATGCCGATCACGTTCATCACGATGGCGATGGGCTGGCTGGCGATCTGCGGTATTCCGATATGGGCGGGCTTTTTCTCAAAGGACGAGATCCTATATAAGACATTCGCCGCGGACAAATATTTTCCATCCGGAGCTTTTCCGGGTGAAGAAATTCTGTGGGGCGTCGCGGTCTTCACCGCAGTACTAACAGCTGTTTACATGACCCGAATGATGGTCATGACATTCTGGGGCGAGGAGCGGTTTCACCATCAGATCGATGGAGAGCACCACGACACCCACCATGATGCGCGCGCTGAGGTAGTGGGAAATGGGACAGATGGCGATGGCGATCACGGCCACGACGATGACGAAGAAGAACATCATCACATCCCGCACGATTTCAAGCCTCACGAATCTCCCTGGGTAATGACAGTACCGCTGATCGTTCTTGCGATTCTTTCTACCGTTGGCGGCCTCATTGGCGTACCGTACGCAATGAGTTCGCTCGTCGGTGTAAAGGACGCCAATGCTTTCGAACACGTACTAGAACCAGTGGTCGCGGAAACCAAGATGGAAACGGCGATCGCTGCTCGTGAGAATGCAAAAGCTCACCTGCCTGAAGTGGTCCAGAAAGAAAGACTGCTCGCTGGCCTTTCGGTGGTGATGGCAATCATCGGTATGGCGATCGGTTGGTTTGCGTTTAGGAACAATCCACTTCGGAAAATGCCGAAGATACTCGAGCAAAAATGGAAGCTCGATGAACTTTACAACGGCTATATCGTCGACCCGATCACGCGACTATCCCGCGAACGCCTGTGGAAGGGTTTCGATGTCGGCTTTATTGACGGCATTGTCAATGGGGTCGGTGGTTTCGTAATGGAGCTAGGCAATGTTGTCCGCAGTGCTCAAGTCGGCTTTGTCCGCAGCTACGCGGCGATAATCGTCATTGGAGCATTGGCCGTCGTAGGATATTTCATTTATTTCGGGCTGAAGCTGGTTGGGTAAGATCAATGGACTTTATTAATTCAAATTTGCTGACGATCCTTATCCTGATCCCCCTGGTTGGAGCGGTATTGACGCTCGGCCATCAGATGTTTTGGAAGCAGGAAGGCCAGCTAAAGTGGCTGACGCTCGGGTTTACGCTCGTCAATTTCGTTGTTTCGCTCGCGTTGTTTTCGTCGTCGGCAAAAGCAGGCCCGAGCGGCTTCTTCTTTGAGCAGAACGTACCGTGGATAAAGGCTATCAATACGAATTACCATATCGGGGTCGATGGGCTCAGTTTCTGGCTTGTAATACTGACGACCTTTATAATGCCCATCGCAGTCATTTCGACATGGCACGCGGTTGAGAAGAAGGCCACAGCGTTTTACATCTTTCTGCTTCTGCTCGAATCGGCGATGATCGGCGTTTTCGTATCGCTCGATCTGCTGGTCTTTTACCTGTTCTTCGAAGCCTCGCTTATCCCGATGTTTTTCCTCATCGGCGTATGGGGCGGCGAAAATCGTATTTACGCGGCAGTAAAGTTCTTTATTTTTACGGCACTCGGCAGTTTGTTGATGCTGGTCGCGATCATCGCCTTGTTCTTTATGTACGCGGATCAAACGGGCCTCGGCGGTTCGTTTGATCTGGTATCGATACTGAACGCGATGAAGGCTGGTAATCTCGTGCTCGGGCCTCAGGCAGGTATGCTCCTGTTCCTCGCCTTTGCACTGGCATTCTCCATCAAGGTTCCGCTGTTCCCCTTCCATACATGGCTGCCGGACGCTCATACCGAGGCCCCGACCGCGGGTTCAGTGATCCTCGCCGCGGTTCTTCTGAAGATGGGAACCTACGGATTGATGAGATTCAATTTCGCACTGTTCCCTGATCAGGCACGGGAAACCGCTTGGATCTTTATCACGCTATCGATCATCGGCATCATTTACGGTGCTCTGGTGGCAATGGTGCAGCCGGATGTAAAGCGTCTTGTCGCGTACTCATCGGTTGCTCACATGGGCTTTGTGATGCTCGGGATGTTCTCGTTTACCGAGGCAGGCATGCAGGGAGCGTTATTTACGATGCTCGCTCACGGCGTGACGACGGGGGCTTTGTTCCTTCTCGTCGGCTTTATCTACGAACGCCGTCACACGCGAAAGATCGCTGACTTCGGCGGTATCGCGAACGTGATGCCGATCTACACCACGATCTTCGTCATAACGACGATGGCTTCGGTCGGGCTGCCATTCCTGAACGGCTTCGTTGGAGAATTTCTGATCATGATCGGGATGTTTCAGTCGCAGGTTCTGAGCATCACCGAATCTATAAATTGGAATTATATCGCCGCGATGGCCGCGGGGACGGGTGTGATATTCGCCGCAGTTTATTTGCTCTGGATGGTACAGCGGGTCTTTTTCGGTAAGGTAACAAACGAAAAAAACCGAATACTCGCTGACTTATCGTGGCGAGAGATCGGCCTGATGGTACCGCTGCTTATCTTGATGGTTTATATGGGCGTTTTTCCGAAGCCCTTCCTAGCCCGAAGTGAGGAAGCCGTCAAGGCTATCAAAGAACGCGTAATGCACCAAGGCGGAGGATCGATCGAGAAAACCGACGTGTTGCCGAATATTCCGGCAACCGAGAATAGATAATGAATACGTTTTTGCTGACAGATTTAATAACGCCGGACGCGAACGTGTCTCTCATCCTGCCCGAATTGATCGTGGCGGTTACGGGTATAGTCGTCATGCTCTACGACAGTTTTGTTCCAAAGCAGCGGATGGTCTCGGGCGCACTTTCTTTGATCGGTCTTGCTGCAGCAGCGATCGTTCTTGGTTCGATGTGGGGGACCGCTGCTCCGACGGGCTGGAACGGTATGATCGCCCACGACAACCTTCGGCTTGGCTTTTCGTTCGTCTTTCTATTCGTATCGGCGATGACCATTCTCGTCTCGACCGTCTGGACCGATCGCGAGGATGTCCCGGTTGGGGAATATCATGCTCTGCTGATGTTTGCTACGTTCGGCATGATGATCATGTCAGCGGGCAGCGATCTGGTTACGATATTCCTGGGGCTCGAAACGCTTTCGATCGCGACCTACGTCATGGCCGGCCTTCGCAAAAGCGATCTTAAATCGAACGAATCCGCGATGAAGTATTTCATCCTCGGCTCATTCGCATCAGCATTCCTGCTCTACGGGATGGCTCTTATTTATGGGGCCACCGGCACGACGCAGATCGCTGAGATCGCCGATAAGGTCGCGAACCCAAACTTTCCCGGCCTTCTCCTGGTTGGCGGAGCGATGCTGCTGATCGGTTTCGGCTTTAAGATCGCGATGGCCCCGTTTCATGTCTGGACGCCTGATGTTTATGAAGGCGCTCCGACACCGGTTACAGGATTTATGGCGGCCGGGCCGAAAGCTGCGGCTTTCGCATCATTTTTGAGGGTTTTTGTCCTTGGATTCCCGCTAGTCGCGGGTGCTCAGGCTTCCGGCTATCTGCATCAATCGTGGATCGGAGCGGTTACCGTTATGGCGATGGTAACTATCATCGTCGGAAACGTCGCCGCTATTATGCAGGACAACGTCAAGCGAATGCTCGCTTACTCGTCGATAGCTCACGCGGGCTACGCACTTGTCGGCTTCGTTGGAGCGGGTCTCGCAAAATCGACGCAGGCTCGTGACGAGGCGATCGCGGCCGTGGCGTTTTATATGCTTACCTACGCGGTCACAAACATGGGAGCATTCGGCATCGTTACACTTCTCGCTCAAAAGAACGACAGGAGAACGGAATTCGAGGACTACAACGGTATCGGCTTCAAATCCCCTGTGCTCGCGTTCTCATTATCGCTTTTCATGCTGTCGCTCTTCGGTTTGCCATTGACCGCGGGATTTATGGGCAAGATCCTCGTATTCCGTCCGGCTCTCGAATCCGGCAACACGCTCGTCGCCGCGCTGGTTGTCGTCGCCGTCATCGGCTCAGCGATCTCAGCCTACTATTATCTGAGACTGATCGTGGTAATGTTCTTCCGCGAGCGAACGACGAGCTGGAGTGATCCTAAGATCCCGGTCCCGCTCGCCGCCGCCCTTATCATCACCGTAATCGGTGTATTCTATTTGGGACTTTTCAGCGGCGGTCTTATCGAGAGATTTTCGCAACCCGGTGCTCCGGCGGTGATCGCGGCTGAGAGATAATGCAGCTGATCCCGACGATCGCGTCAGCCCTCGGCGACGAATGGCTGCCCCAAGTATATGCGAGCAAGGTGCGTACGCAGAGAACACGCTCACTCTCGATCGAGGTGCCGCTCCGCGAGAATGTTTGTACCATCCAGTACACCCTGCTTGGTATCGAACTAAAGGTCGGTCGACGACGCTTCGCTTGCCCCGATCTCGCAACTGCTCGTTACATGCGGATCTTTGCTCGCATCGGATGTCGTGATTTTGCAATTCCTTACGATATAACGCGGATATCCGCTGCCGCCGATGAACTTGAGACTTCGTGGCAAAGGTCGCTGATCCTCCTCGCCGAGCACTCCGTTAACGCGCCTCTAAAAAGTGCGATCCTTTCGCGTTCAAAGCTCATCAAATCAATAAGGCTTGAGATAGCAGAGATCGGGCCGGGGGAAATAATGCCCAAGTTTGACCGCCCAACGAGGCACCAGCAGGGTTAAAACAGCTCCGAAAAGGTTGGAGCATTTCGTATTGATGTTATACTTAGGGGATGCGTGAAAGACGCGCGTAACCAGGATTTAACAAGTATGTTCGACGCAGTGGCCGAAAAGACGGAACCAGAAAAACTTCCATTCCCTTACAACAAGAGCACATACTGCCGCTATGAGCCGATCGAGAAGCGCATCGAGCACGCCAAGGTCCTGATCGTAAACAACCTGCTACGCTACGAATCTGACCTATCGGAGCTGGCACACAAGGACTGGAACGGAACGACCGAGGCCAAACTCGCGTTCGAGCGAAAGGTGGCCGGGATGGCGTGCAACAACATTGCCCAGAACGTAATTCGCCTGGTTCAGAATCCGAAGACCATGACCGTGCACCTCTCGGAGATCGCCGACGCGGCCGAAAAATTCCGACCGGATGCGATCGTCATGAGCGGAACTTTCGCAGATTTTGACTACTACAATCCTGTCCATATTGAGGCTTCAAAGAAGTTTCTAACCACTACCAGCATTCCCATACTTGCTATTTGCGGAGCTCATCAGCTGGTTGCGATGGCCTTTGGGTCTGAGCTGCGCACGCTCGATAATCTCGCCGTATCGGACAAACGGACCGGACGCCTGGTCGAGTACCAGTATCGTTTCGTAAAGATCGTAGACAAGACTGACCCTATATTCGAGGGGAATGATGATGTAGCATCCGGTGTTTGGCAGGATTACACTACTGAGGATCATATTCTCCGCGTATGGCAAAACCACGGGGTTCAGGTAGTCGGTGTTCCTAGTGGATTCAAGCTGCTTGCGACCTCATACCTTTGCAAGAACCAAATGATGGTGAAGCGAGAAGATGGGCAGTTGATCTATTGCGTTCAGTTCCACTTGGAGAAGTCATTCGAAGACTGGTCGAAGAATCCTACTAGGTGGGAGCATCCAAATGAATCGCGGGACGGCCGAATATTGTTTGAGAATTTTCTGAAACTTGCTCTCGAACATGCTTCAAATGTCTCGGCCTAAGCCGCAGGCTTATCCAACCCCAGATCTAGTTCGTGCGTCCAATTTTCAATTAAAGGGCAGTTTCTACGTTTTCCTAATGCGTGATAGCATTGTTGAATTCCGCTTGCATAGCCTCGGGGAAGTTTTTTTG
This sequence comes from Acidobacteria bacterium Ga0077534, assembly GCA_001464455.1. Classification (GTDB taxonomy): domain Bacteria; phylum Acidobacteriota; class Blastocatellia; order Pyrinomonadales; family Pyrinomonadaceae; genus OLB17. The sequence continues at coordinate 71,989 of LNEI01000024.1, read as the reverse complement.
GGAGATCGATATATGAAATACGTCTGCAGCTTTCTTTTTCTCACGTTCATTATCCTAGGTACACTAGCAGCTCCTACTTGGGCTCAAACAGATGAGTTGCGGGTGGCTACTGGTTTACCTATTAAGATCGGCGAACCTGCGGTCTTTGGGCAGGTATCGATCCGTCGTTTGGGCGAAGGGGAACGTAGACCGGTGATCTTTGTCACGCTGATGGAGGGCGGCTCGCAGGTCGACCGGACTCAAGTAGATCGGAACGGCTGGTACATGTTCAGACGAGCTCTTCGCGGAAACGGCACCTTGATCCTGGAAATAGATGACCACGAATACGGAAGGCTGCCCCTTGCGGTGGGAGGAAACCCTCAGATCCGGCAGGACTTTCAGCTCGATTGGCAGGAGTTCAAACGGCAGGCATCTCCGGGTGTGGTGTCGGTGAAGGACACGTATTCTAGGAACGCTGACGCGACGAAGGCGTTTGATGCCGCTCTTGGCCATTTGAAGAACAAGAATCTAGACAAGGCTGCGGCCGGGTTTCGGGACGTCATAGCCAAAGACCCAAAAGATTATGTAGCATGGACCGAACTTGGCACGATCTATTTCAAACAGAATAATCTCAACGATGCCGAGGCCTGTTACTTCAAGGCGATCGAGCAGAAGAACGACTATTTTGTCGCACTTTTGAACCTTGGAAAGCTCTACGTTTCCCGAAAACAGGCTGACAATGCTGTGATGGTTCTATCCAACGCCGTAAAAAGCAATGCAGGTTCGGCAGATGCTCAGCAGTTTCTTGGGGAGGCCTACTTGCTTGCAAAGAAAGGGTCACTCGCGGTCAACCACTTGAATGAAGCGATACGGCTCGCTCCTGATGAGATGGCGGAGGTCCATCTCCGCCTTGCAGCTCTCTACGATGCGGCAAAAATGAAAGACAAGGCGGCGGCAGAATACAAGCTTTTCCTTGCGAAACGACCTACACACGCCGAAAAAGATCGGTTCGAGAAATACATCACTGAAAACGGTAAAAACTAGAAAAACCTAATAAGGAAAAAAGGGGCTACCGGTTTCGGCAGCCCCTTAGTTTTGTGCAATGCTTTCAGCTTAGAAGTCGTAACGAAGTGCAAACTGCATGACTCGCGGACTGTTACGCTGGAAGGTGTAACGACCAAAGGTGGTAGGGGCTGAGGAACCAGTGTAACCAATGGTCGCGTTGCCCTGACCGCCAAAGAATGGCGTGTTGGTCACGTTAAAGGTCTCCCAACGGAAACTTAACTTGTGTCCTTCTTTCCAAGGCATATCAAACGATTTGCCAAGACCGGCATCGATATTGAAGGAACTTGGGAAACGGATCGCGTTTCGCGTTCCAGTTTCGCCCGGGTGGGGGGTGCGGAACGAGGCGTATGCCGCGTCTGCATCAGCAAAAATGTTCGGAATATCGCAACCTGACGTGCAAGATGCAGAAGCTTCACCGTAGTAGGTACCTGTCTGTATCGGTCGTACAAGTGTGTTGTAGCTTCGGATCTGCCAGTTGGTTTGCCAACCGGTAGAATCGAAGAACCCGCCCGTGTACGGAGCACCCGAGTCATAGCGGAAAATTCCGCTCAGCTGCCAGCCGCCGACCAAGGCGTTAAGCACCTTGTTCATACCGCTGCCAAACTTGCGTCCCCGTCCGACCGGAAGTTCCCAAACGCCGTTGAAGTTAACCATGTGTTTCAGATCAAAATCCGAAACTGCACGCTGATCCTTCAAACGGAACGCGTTCAGAATGAACGTCGTACCAAAAAGTCCGCCAGTCTGAAGACCCGACGAATCGTCGAGCGACTTACCATACGTATAGTTGAAATCCCACGTTAAGCCCGATGAAAGTCTTTGGCGGAATGTCAGTGTTGCAGCATGATAATCAGACGAGCCGACAGTTCCGAATGCCGAAAGTGCATCATACTGGCCCTGGAAGAAGTAGCGGCTACCCGTAAATTGATCGAGAAGCTGCATTGTGTAGGTCCAGTCACCTGCATTTGGCTGGAGGCCATAAACCGCCTGCGCGTTGGTACAGCCGGTTCCGGTCGCTCCGCCAGTACCAGTCGGACAACCAAAGATCGCTCCGAGCGAGCCTGGTGCCCACATATTGTTATAGAACGCAAGATTCGGAACAGTTGTCGCGGAAGCATTAGCCTGAAGCAAACGATCCAGGATCGTCCCAGCTTCGTTGTAGCTCATTCCACCACGCGGATCACGGATGTCGCGAAGCATCATAACGTCTCGACCTGCAAGCAGCTTGCGTGCGAGGCGTCCGACATAGGCAGCATCCATCCAAATGTTTCCTGGCAGACGTCGACCGTAGCTGAAGTTCCACGAATAGTTAATTGGCGATTCGAGGTTCTGGTCAAGCGATGTCTCGATCTTTCCAGTTCCCGGATTGCGAACCGGAGCAGTCTGCGGGAATGTAAGCGTTCCCGGGATGATCAGGTTCGGTAGGTTCCTGATTGACATGCTCGGACCGGTATAGAGGGGTGCCGGGTTGGTCGTAAGGTTGTACGTGTTAACGTTGATCGCCGCCGAGGATGAGAAACCAAGAGTGTTGGCTCCATCCCAGTTGGTTGCGAGCTGCTGGCCAAAGTAGTCATTTGTTACCGCGATACCCGCGCGGAAAACTGACTCCGATGATTTACCGAACATTTTGCCTAAAGCACCCGAAGTGAACTCAGGCGACCAAGCAATAGAAAAACGTGGCTGGAAGTTGTCCTTGTCCATCTTATAGATGCTGTCAAGGCCATTAGCCTTACCGGCTAGACGTACCGAGAGGATCTCACGGTAGTTTCCACCGATATTCATCTGCTGAATAGTGTTTTCAAGATAGGTTGAGAGCGGGATCGATGGAACTGTCTCATACCCCGATGTCTCATAGACCGGAACACTAATCCCATACCGCAACCCGGCGGTGATCGTTAGGTTAGGACGAGCCTTCCACGAATCCTGAATATAGAAATCATATTCTTCGGTCTTGAACTCGCGCTCGATCGCCGTGTTCGCAGGAAGCAGTGATCCGTCGGTCCTAAAGTTAAAGTTTGCACCATATCCGCTCAAGCGACCGATCAAAGCAACAATTGCACCCTGAGCCGGAACGTCCCAGGCAGAAGCGACCGAACGGGTAGAGCCGGTCTGGGCAGTGATGTACTGATTGATTGCCGTTCGTGCGATGTTGCTTGGATACGCACTCGGGTTGGTAATGCCGTTGTCAAAAGCTCGTGCAAAATTTGCTCGGGCGTTTCTGATCAGGCGAATATTTGTTCCAAACTGAAACGTGTGATTACCGCGGATCCAGGTCAGGTCATCCGTGATGTTCGTCGTGGGGTTAACACGGCTAAAGGTTCGAGCAAAGAAACTCGGCTGAAAGATGTAACGGAAAGTCACTGCCGGGTCAGACGAGTCGCCCTGAGCGCTGAATGCGAGGCGGGTCAACCCGTAGCTGAATCGGTTAGTGAGGTTGCTGTTAACCAGCCACGTATGCGTTGCTGAGAAACCAAGAGGATGACTCCATGTATCAGTGGAAGGCGTATCTGGAAAATACGGAGCGGCCCCCGCCAGATCCTGCTGATAGTTTCCTCTGAAAGAGACCTGATGTCGCTGATCGCGGGTGACCATCCAGTCAAAGCGGGCGGTGTGCGAATTCTGCTTTACAGGGGCGGGAGCATTAAACCGGAAACCGCCGGAGTTGCGTCCATCACCTTGCGTGCTGTCATTTATCGGATAACGCTGAGCGACGCCTGCAAAGAGCGTCGGCACCAGCGGGTTAACGTCAACCATTGCAACGCCGCCGATGGTCATCGTATTGATCTGCGATGAATTAATGGACCAATTTTGGCCGGTGTTGTCGACAAACTGAATTATTCCCTGTCCAAGGGTTGCGGTCGGCACCAAGCGAGAAACTGACGATCCCTTCGCCTCGCGCATTCCTTCATAATTGTAAAAGAAAAAGAAGCGATCCTTAACGATCGGGCCGCCGAGGCGTCCGCCGAACAAGTTACGAATAAGCTGAGGACGAGCGACGCCAGATCTGTTGTTGAACCAGTCGTTCGATGTAGTTACCGTATTGCGGTGATAATTGTAGAGGGCTCCTGAAAATTGATTCGAACCACTCTTGGTGATCAATGAGATCTGAGCACCAGACGAACGGCCCTTTGAAGCATCAGGATTTGACGTGGTAACGCGAAACTCATCTACCGAGTCAGGGTTAACGCGGATAACAGGCGCAAAAGCCGATGCGTCCTGCTGGTTGTTCACGTCAATACCGTCAAGCGTGATATTTGCTTGATCAGAGCGTCCGCCGGCGACCGAACCGTCTGGCGTAACCGCAGCTTGAAGACTAAGCAGGTTAGCCACGTTGCGGCCCTGAAGCGGTAGCTGCAGGATCTGCTGAGAAACAAAGTTGTTTCCGAGACTCGCATCCTGCGTGTTTACGATACTTTCGAGTCCAGCGGCATCGACGTTTACAACCTCGGTCACCTGCCCGATCTCGAGCGCCACGTTGATCGTTGCCGAGCTGTCAACTAGGGCCTGAAAGTTAGAGACACTGGCTTTCTTGAAACCACTCATCTCAACTTCAATGCGATAGGACCCAGGGGTAACGGACGGGAACGTGTAGTTTCCAGAATCATTCGAAACTACGGTTCGGGTGCTACCTTGCCCACTTATCAATTTGACCGTCGCCCCAGTCACAGCATTACCTTGCGGATCGGTAATTGCCCCGGTGACGACCGATGTACCAGCCTGCGCCAAAGCTGACGCAGAAAAAAGTACGATCATCAGAGCCGATGTTAAAAAACTAACCATCAGGTTCTTTCTCTTCATACATTTCCTCCTGAATTTTTCCTCTAAGAAAGCCGCCCCCGGTTGGCCCGGTACGACCAAGAAACCACCAAGACGATCACACAAAATTCTTCGATCTGAATAAGTGTTCGCGTCAATCACAGGACCGGAACAAAAAAGAACACTCCACATGTCGACGGCACTCCCGCAAAAGAAGTGCATCTTTCATGATCGCGTTGCCTATTTTGTCCGTCACAATAAGTTCGTGGATTAGCAGAATTACCAAGGCACAGACTGTGCCAGTCGGGCGTCTAAGAAACTACGCGTCAGCATTTAAGTCCGAAAGGCAATGAAAGTCAGTGAAAAGCGTCAATAGGCAAGGATTTGACGCCATATCATAAAGTCCGAAAAACAAACGAACATACTGCTCCGTCCATCAGGAGCGGCATAATTGCGTAGTTTTATGGACGATTTTTCAAATTTTTGAATATTTTGTTAACAACTTAGGCTTGCCTACGTCTGGGCCAACAGCCGCTCAAGATTTTTTGCAGCGGTCGCCGCCATCCCTACCGCTGACGGAATAGTAGGGGAGTCAGTTCTGGCAACATCTCCGATAGCGAATACCAGAGGTATCGAAGTTAGACACCTTGAATTCACGTCGATATAGCTGCCCGGCATCAAACTTAGCTCTTCAGAAAAGAGTTCTGAATTTGGTTCTACGCCGATCCGGATCAGAGCAAAGTCACTCGGTAGAGTCCTCAATTGCTGCTTACTACCTTGCGAGACAACAACGCCTTCCAAGGAACGACGGCCCGAAAAGCTCAATATATTTGTTCCAAACAGGAACTCAACGTTTTTCCTAGCTTTGGCTTCAATCACAAACTCTTTCCTAGCGGAGAACTCGCGCCCGCGATGAACCACAACGACTGATGCGGCTTGATCGCCGAGAATTATCGCATTCTCGAGGGCCGCATCGCCCCCGCCTACGATAACAACTCTTGCCCCTTTAACCGTTTCTCTTTCCAGTTTCCCCGACGATAGAATGCCCTTCCCCTGAAAATCATCCTCACCCGGGATATTGAGCCTTCGTCTCCGCACGCCGGTCGCGATGATCATTCCTCGACCAGAATATGTTGTTCCGTCACTGATAGCGATCGTGCGCTCGCCAAGATTGACGCGTTCGATCTTGTTCCCGGTCAATACGGTGACCGATCTCGCATGCACCTGCTCTGCCAATTTCGAAATGAGGTCCATGGGTAAGATCGAGACAACTCCGGGAAAGTTTTTGATCGCGCCGTGCGTCCAATTTAGTTGGCCGCCCAAGCGCTCACTATCTTCGATCAAAACGGCACTAAGCCCAAGGTCAGTGCACCAGAGAGCCGCCGCCAGGCCTGCCGGTCCGCCGCCAATGATCAAAGCATCAACTATTATGGGTACTCTATTTTCCATGTCGCGATTACGATTTTTTGTTAGTAAAAAGGTACCAAAGATTGTCACTCGGCGAAATCTGGTTTTTGCACCCTCATTCAGACTGTTAAAGCTAACATGTTGATTTAGTTGGGGTTATAATATTTGTAGGCATTATTCCTAATTGATCTAGTCCATTTCGCCGTGGCACCCATTTTGCATTTGTTCTTTACGCGGAATTGGGCGCCCGTCCGTTTCTGCCAATCATTCCCACGAGAATTATAGCTTGGTGGCCCCCCGAAAAACATTAATATGAGATTAGAACTCGAACCTAGAGCCGTCGCCTTCCCTTTTTCTACAGATGCCGATCAAAACGAAAGCGCGTTCTCAACAACCTCATGGGATTTTGACTCCCTCCTGAAGAAGGGCGTCGCCTCTGCCCAAACTGGCGACCGTGATCAGGCGCGCAAATTGCTTTCTCAAGCGTCGGCGATCAATCCGGCGAGCGAAGACGTATGGATGTGGATGGCATCCATAAGCGATTACCCGGAGGAACTTCTAGCGTTCCTTAATCGCGTTCTGGAAATAAATCCTGAAAATCAGAAAGCTTCCGAGTGGCGAGTTCAGACCAATTCTTTGCTGGCCAAAACATTTGTTCAACGTGCTCTCGGGGCTAGAAACGACGGATCAAACGAGTTGGCAGGCCAATTCCTCGACCAATCTCTTGCACATGACCCTTCGTGCGAAGCAGCCTGGTATTGGAAAGCCTCACTCGCCGAAAGCGATGAGCAACAAGTTGAGTTCTTCAAGAAGGTCCTTGCTATAAACCCCGAGAATACGGACGCCGCCGAGGCTATTAGGCGGATCGAAGACTCGAAGGTCGAAAACGTACTAGAAAGGGCCCGAGTCGTTCTCTCCGACGGATCGCCAGCCTTGGCAGCCGAGATGGTCAAACATCTAACAGAACACGAATCACCCGATGTTCGCGAGGCCGCGCTGGTGATAATGGCCGTTACCGCTGATACAGACGATGAAAAGTTAGAGCTTTACTCTCGTGTCCTGGAGGAAAATCCAGATAACCTGGAAGCTCGGAATGTCATCACATCGATCAAAAAGGCGCGAGCCGCCGCTGCTTTTGATGAAGCTAGAAAGGCAGCAGCCGAGGGAAGCCGTTCAACGGCCATTAGAATTCTCGAAGATCTGTTAGCAGAAACTCCGGACTCGGTCGATGCCTGGCTTCTGATCTCACATCTTTCGACGTCACTGGATGAAAAGATCCAGGCACTTGAAAAGGTCCTCGAAATAGACCCCGCAAACACTGCGGCCCAGTCGGGGCTCTCCTTCCTTTCTCTAACGTTTGGCTCGAGCAAAGAGGAAACCAGCGTTCCGCTTGAAGCATCCTCGGCGGACGAGATGCAAGTCGACGCCTCAACTCTTGAAGCCAGCGCAGAATCGGTCGATCTCGCTCCAGAGATCGAGGAGGAGGAGGAGGTTTTTACCGACGAATCGGTCGAGGAGTTTCAACCGTTCGAACACTCGCCAGAGTCCGTCGAGCTTTCATCTCGCGACACCGAAGTCGTTACCCTGCAAGAACCGGTCGAAGAATCGATTAACAATAATCAAGTCGCACCGGAAATGCCGGAGGCTTACGAATCACCATTGCCAGATACACAGCCGTCGGCTCTCGATGTTTCCACTAAGTCGGAACCAACCCGCTCGGTCGAGGAAATGTTTGGCGAATTCGAGACCAGGACGGATCCGGAAAGCGAAACGGTGGAAAGTTTTCCGCCTTTCGCAACACGACCGCTCGCAAACGATCCTTTTGCCGCCGAGGTCTTCGACGTGCCGGAACCTAGGTTCGAAGAAGTAGAAAACCCCGCTGCCGAATCCGTATTTCCAACCATCGTCTGTTCATTCTGCTCATCAGCAAACGATCCGCAAGCGATCGAATGCTCTGGGTGTTGCGCTACGCTGACGCTTACCGATATCGATAGATTACTTCTTGGCACCAATGCAAACAAAGAGGTCGTGCAACACGCTGTTACCGCAATGGAAGCCGAGTGGAATACTCGCGAATTCACGACGGGCGAGTTTGTAGCTCTGAGCCTTGGACATTTTAATCTCGGAAATCCAGAGAATGGCTTCCGCTACCTGCAAGAGGCATCGCGTCTCAATCCAAACGATGTCATCCTCAGCGGACACGTGAATACGGTTGCGATCCGGCTCGCCGAAATGCAGCGTCAGAGTGAGATCCATCAGTCAATGCCTAGGGGCAAAACGATCCTCGTTGTAGATGACAGCCCAACGGTTCGTAAACTGATCTCAGGAAAACTTGAAAAATCGGGCCACAATGTTGTGTGTGCTGTTGATGGCGTCGACGCTCTCGTAAAGCTCGAAGAAGGTATGCCTGACCTCGTGCTGCTAGACATCACCATGCCGCGAATGGATGGGTACGAAGTCTGCAAACAGATCCGGGCGAATCCTGCGGGCAAGAATCTGCCGGTCGTTATGATCTCGGGCAAAGACGGGTTCTTCGACAAAGTTCGCGGCCGCATGGCCGGTACATCCGGCTATGTAACCAAGCCATTTGGTCCGGAAACACTCATGAAGGCCCTTGAAACCTACCTTGTTCCTGACGATGTTGTCGCCAATCAGTAGCCCCGTCATCACCTCCGATACCCCTCCTGCGGCACAAATGGACCGCGATAAACTACAAACCTTTGTTATGGCTGCAGAGGACGATCTAGCATCCGTCCGAAGCAGCCTTCTTATCATCGCCCAGTCGGGTGATCCTGTTGAACTTTCGGTTCCGCGGGGCGCTCTTGCTCGTCTGCGATCCAATGCAAAAGAAAACGAGCTGACAATTGTTATCGATCTCTGCAAAGAATGCGATGAAGCACTCGAACACCTTTTAGCGAGCGGCAAGGTTTCGCCAGGTGCCGCGTACGCCGTTCTCGACATAGTCGCCCGCATCGAGGCGGCAGTTTGGGACGTTCCTATTCAGGCCGAGGATTTCCTAACTGATGTTGGTGACTTCATTGATAGATCCTTCGATGTCCTTATCGTGGATAAGCCAAGTGTCAACACGCCCGAAGCCGTTGAAGACTTTGAGATCGATGAAGAAACGTTAGACATATTTCGAAGCGAAGCTGACGATCTGCTCTCAAATATCGCTGAGAACCTTGGCATTCTTTCCGCCCGAGCTGATGATCAGAATGCCCTCTGGGAAGTCCGCCGCAACGCTCATACTTTCAAGGGTGCGGCTGGGATCGTCGGTCTAAAGGATGCCTCTGAGGTCGCCCACCGAATGGAAGACCTGCTCGACAAGTTAGTCGAGATGAGCTCGGCCGCAGGTCCGGAGGTTCTAACATTTCTTATTGCGTCTTCCAAGAAACTAACAGCCATAACGACCGCGAAAGATGATGAAAATGGCGCGGAATTAGATACTTTGTACCGAAATGCGTTGGCGGCACTTTCCAGTTCTGGGATCAAACTCCCAGCCCACGCAGCCCAACTCCCTCCCGAACCAGCTAATCCGAGGCCCGATGCCGTCAGATCCACGACTACGCCGATAGTCCGTGTATCGCTCGAACGACTCGATGAGCTTATCAAGATCTCAAACAGCCTGATCGTCAATCGGTCGGCGATCGAAGAGCGGATCTCAGGACTTGAACCCCTAATCGAGGGATCTAGAGAAACGGCTAAAAAATTCAAAGATCTATTCGACGCCCAAAGATGGTTGACTGATGAGATACAGGCTAAGCTTCTGCAGATCAGAATGGTGAAGTTCGGCACGCTTGAAACTCGCCTCAGCCGCAATGTGCACGTCACGTGTACCGACGAAGCCAAAAAGGCCGTGCTTGAGATCGAGAACGGCGAAGTCGAGATCGACACTCAGGTCATCGATACGCTTATCGAACCGCTACTGCATCTTTTGAAGAACTCGGTCGTTCATGGCATCGAGGATCCAGAAACGCGCCGGCTCCTCGGCAAGCCAGAACGAGGTCGGATCACCGTCAAGGTAGAATCTGCAGACGGCATCGTCACGCTTATAACTAGCGATGACGGTGCAGGCATCTCACCGGCAAAGCTCAAGGAAAAGGCAGTACGCAGCGGCATAATTACCGAGCACCAAGCCATGTCGATGAACGATCGGGACGCTATCTACCTTATCTTCGACCGCGGACTAACCACCGCTGAGAAGATCGACCTTAACGCTGGCCGCGGCGTCGGAATGAGCATCGTGAAAGAAGCTATCGAAAGTCGGGGTGGTACTGTGAGCGTTCTGACCGAGCCACAACGCGGCACGACATTTATCATTAATTTGCCCATCGCGAATACCCGTTCTGAAGTCGTAACCGCACCTGAAGCAGAGGCTCTGCCCCAAGCTCCGCTGGTACTTATCGTCGATGACAGTGCCAGTATCCGTCGGCAATCTACCAAGATGGTCGAGCAGGCAGGACTTCGCGTTATCACTGCAAATAATGGCGCTGAAGCACTCGAATTGCTGCTAAACGGCGACTGGGAACCAAACCTGATCTTGTCGGACGTCGAAATGCCGCAGATAGATGGCTGGGGCTTTCTGGAGTATGTCAAAACCGATGAGAATTTTGGCCACATACCAGTCGTCATGGTCACCTCGCTCGACGCCGCTGAGCATCGAAACCGGGCGGCAAGCCTAGGCGCGAACGACTATCTTATCAAACCCCTTCGTGATGCCGATCTCACGAGGGTAATCGATACATTTCTCAACACGGCCGCCTAACGAACAGGCGGCTTGCTGGGCCGGACCTCGACCTTGCTTGGCAGCGTTCTGGAGTTCATTCTTAACAGGTCAAGCACTATCTCTGCCACATCCTCGGGCTGTATCTGCCACGCTTTTTCCGCTGATGGTGTGTCGTTTCCAAACGTTGTATTCACGCTGCCCGGACAGATATAAGAAACCTTGATATTGTCCTGTCGCACTTCCTGCATCAGCGCTTCCGTAAATCCATTTAATCCGAATTTGGAGGCGTTGTACGCTGCCATTCGCGGGTGGGCATTCTGGCCCGCGAGGGACGAAATATTGATAATGTATCCGCCCCCGCGTTTCCTAAGCTGCGGCAAAGCGAAGTGGCAGGCGTAATATACGCCGAAGAGATTGGTTTCGAGCGTCGCCCGAAACTCTTCCGGCGTAATCTCGTCGACGGTCTTCCCCATGATGCCAATTCCCGCATTGTTGATCAGAATGTCGATACCGCCCATCACTCGCTCGCAATCGGCAAGTGCTAAACGCACCTCTTCCTCATTCCGAACATCACAATTACGCCCAAGAATATGACCGAAGGGTGCGAGTCTTTGTAGGGCGGATTCTACATCCGGGATAGTCCGGGCACAAACAAAAACGCTCGCTCCGGCCTTAAGCAGTCTTTCGGCTATAGCGTATCCAATGCCCTTGCTACCGCCGGTAACAAAAGCGATCTTATTTTTTAATTCCATTGATTTGTGTATCGTTTGCTGGCGCCTCGCCTGGAGTTTAAGCTACTTTTCAAAAATCCGTGCAGCTGTGAACTTGTTGTCCTGCACCGTATCGACCTTGTCAGGCCATCGAAATGACGGCGACCTTTTGCTATCTATTTCGTGATAAATGATCGTTATCCCATCCCGCTCTTCGCCCACGATCCTAAAGGCAATTATCACATCACGCCGGTCGTCGAAAGCGAGTTCATTGTAAGCAAATCCCTCGACAGCTTTGTACAAGGTTCCATTGTACGCAGCGGATCGAAGCAAATAAGTCGTGCCCATTTTGGCCTCGACAGAGCGGGAATAGACAAAACCGTCGTAGCTTTTACCCGCAGCAAATGCTCGATCTTCCTTTATCGCCTCAATTAGGTCGGGCGTTAGCTTGTACTCGCGCAGAAACCTCATACCGCGAGTCTGTGCCGAGACCTCATTTATTGGAACATCACCGACATCAACCAGGATCCCGCGAACCATTGATCCAAGAGCCTTAAATGCACCGCCCGAGAATGTTAGATCTGAAAGTCGGGCTATTCGGTGATTTTTCGTTCGAAAAGAATACGACGATCCGCCGCCCGGCATCGAATATTTCAGACAGTGCTCCGAGGCAACAACGATCACGGAGTTGTCGGCACAGCCCATATCCGGGATCAGCTTGATGATCCCAGTTTTACCTCGCTTGAGAAAAGCTCGAAAGTCAGATCCAAGTTGTTGCGAGGGTCGGAGTAATTTTTTCTCTTCACTATTGGGTTCACGATAAAGCGCTTCTATCTGAAGTCTTATCGCCTGTTGCTGCCGGGCTAGGTCCACCCGACCAAAGCGAGCATCCCTGGCCCCTTTGAGATTCGCATGCCGGCGAGCGTCCTCTTCGGCTCGGCGGACCGACTCGTAAACGTTCGGTGTGGCCGCAGGAGCAGGCGGCGGCGTGCTTGGCGGGTTTTGTCCGAGGGCCGTTGCCTGAGCGAGAAATACCACTAAGGTACTAGCCAACGTGTGCGCAAGAAGGTTCATCCATGCCTGAAAACCGCATTTCATAGCTTATTCTTCAGAAGTTCGTTCACGACCTTCGGGTTAGCCTTGCCTTGTGATGCTCGCATCACTTGGCCGACAAAGAAACCGAAGAGTTTTTCGTTTCCGCCTCGGTATGCCGCGACGTTTGCTTCGTTGGCTGCCATCACATCTTCGATGATCTTCTCGATGGCACCGATGTCTGAGACCTGTTCGAAGCCCTTTTCCTTAATGACCTCAGGAGCCGGTTTTCCGGTGGCAAACATCTCGATCAGCACTTCTTTACCTTGACTGTTGTTTATCGAACCCGAGCTAATGGTGATCAACAATTCGGCGAGGTCCTCTGCCGTCAGCAGACTTTCAGTTATCGCCTTGCCCGAGTTATTCAGCTCGCGGGTCAGCTCGCCGAGTATCCAATTTGCCGACATCTTCGGATTTGCGGTGATCCGCGAGGTCGTTTCGAAATAAGCGGCCAGATCCTTATCTGAGACGAGCTGCGAGGCGTCGGCAAAAGTTACGCCGTACACTTCAATGAATCTGTCCCGCATGGTGTCGGGCATCTCCGGCATCAAGGCCTTTACCTTATCGACAAACTCACGTGTAACACGCAACGGCTGCAAATCCGGCTCAGGGAAGTAACGATAATCGTGTGCGTCCTCTTTGCTTCGCATGAACCGCGTCCGGTTGTTCTTTTCATCCCACAGACGTGATTCCTGATTCACCGGCTCGCCCTTTTCGTGAGCTTCGATCTGGCGTTCTATCTCGTACTCGATCGCCTTTTGCATAAAGCGGACCGAATTCAGGTTCTTAAGTTCGACCTTGTTGCGGAAGGCAGTTTCGCCAACCCTTCGGACTGAAACGTTAGCCTCGCATCGCAGATTCCCCTTCTCCATATCGGCATCGCTGGCGCCGACCCACTGTAGAGCTCGACGGACGTAGTTCACGTAATCGTACGCCTGCCAAGAGGTGCGGAAATCCGGGGAAGTGACTATCTCGCCCAGCGGCGTGCCCGCACGGTTTAGATCGATGTACGAGTATTTATCGGTATCTGGCAGGCCTTCGTGGACGTTCTTCCCGGCGTCTTCTTCGAGGTGCATTCGCTGGATGTGAATGGTCATGGGCTTCCATTCCTCGGCACGGCCGTGTTCGTCGCGTTCGGCGGTCAGGATGGTCAGATGCCCGTTCGCCGAAAATGGCTTATCGTACTGCGATATCTGATAGCCTTTCGGAAGATCGGGGTAGAAGTAATTTTTTCGCGAAAAGACCGATGTTTCCTGCACCTCGAGCCCAAGGGCCAAAGCGGCCTTCGCACCGAGTTCGATCACTTGCTTGTTCAAAACCGGAAGTGCCCCGGGCAGCCCGAGACAAACGGGGCACGTATTCGAATTTGGTTCTCCGCCTGTCTCGACCGCACACGAGCAAAATATCTTGCTGTCAGTCGCCAACTGTGCATGGATCTCCATGCCGATAACCGCTTCCCAACCTTCTTTCATAACTATTTATCTTCTTTTTACTCTTATCAGAGGCCGCGAGGGTGTTCGAGGGCCGACGGGCCAGATGCTGCCACCGCTGACGTAATATTGCTGTCCGGACGGCACTCTATAGGCTGGTCGATATCGTCGATCGCGTCCATATCCGTAGTATCCCCAGACGACTGCCGGGGCGATGCCTTGTATCCCGTTTACGCGTGTACCGAGATCAAGATTTATCACAGAAGCCGCTGCATGGGCCGATCGACCCGCCTGCTGGCGCTCTAACATTTCCTCTTCTCGCAGCCTTGAGGATAATTCACTTAATTCCTTGCGGCTCGCTTCGTTTCGCCGGTCGAGTTCCTCAGGCGAAGGCATGCCAAGGCGGACGTGATTCTCACGATAGTCACGCTCGGCAGCAAGTCTCGCCTGCCGGTATTTCTCGAGATCAGCATTCGTGATCGTCTTCTTCTGGGCGGTCGCCGTGACCGTAGCGGCAAATATCAAAAACACAAAAACTGCTGTGCTAAACCTCATTTCAAAATGCCTCCATTTATCAGATATTATCACGTTTCACACGATCACGAGACCCGGATATTTGCCGGTCACCGGTCCGATCTGCTTTAGCTTGTCCCACCGTGGGACAAGATGGGACACGAACGGACCGCCGGAAACTACTGAATATCAACCACTTAGACGTTTTAGGTCTTTTGTCCCACTGTCCCACCTAAATCAAAATACGTTCATATTTCGTTCATATATTCGGCCAAATCCTCGCGGATCTAGCTCGCCGTCATATAATACGAATTTCAGTCACATTTTGTTTCACGTATTACACATAAAACATTTATAAAATCGTAGTGCCCCAAATTCTTCCCTTGGACCCCCTTTGCGTCTTCGCGTTAAAAATTCAGATTATTTAACGCAAAGACGCTAAGTTCGCAGAGAAAACCCAAATAACCTAGAAGGAATAAGAAACGCCTAGCCGTGCATTCGCCTTCGCGGTGCGGAATCCATTCTCGAAGTATTCCTGGTTGAAGACGTTCTCGACAGTACCGAAAACACGCAGGTTCATACCAGGTCTTTTTAGATCGAACGTGTAACCGGCCGTTAAGTCGCCACGACGATTGCCATTGAAGCGATAGATGTAGGTGCTAAAGCTCGAATTACTGAAGATCGGAGCGAGATAGGTCGATGTGGCCAGGAAGTCGAAATTGACCCAGAACTTCGCAAACCGCTGCGTTGCCACGAGCGTGAATTGATGATCCGGGACCCCAAGCGTCTTTAGCGAACTGTTTCCGATGACTTGCGGCGTCCTTTGTTTGCTGTTTGTAAACGTATAGCTGCTCGAAATGTCGGTCGAAGAAGAAGGCTTGAATTTTGCACTAAACTCGCCGCCGCGTGAAAGACCGCCGGGCTGATTGACGTAACCGCCGAAGGTTCGTATGGTCGAGCCGATATTTGGAGCGACGTTTGCAAAGCCGATGATGTCGGTCAACTTTGTATAGAAATACGTCGCCGAGAGGATGACGCGGCCGTTTGCGACGTAGTGCTCGACCCCGGCGTCAAATCCGACGGTTTTCTCCGGTTCAAGAAACGGGTCGCCGAGAGCAACAAAGCTTGGTGTTCCGAAGGATGAGAAGAATGTTCCGAACCGTTCGTAAAGCGATGGGACACGATAGCCCGTCCCGATATGCGCCCGCACTTTCGTCCCGGTCGAGCGGAAAAAGTAAGACGAAGCCGCGTCGAAGGTTAACGCGTTTGGCGGGTCGCCGAGCGTTAGAGCTTCATAAGGCGCGTTTCCCAGGCTAAACACAGGGCGTTCCAGACTGAAACGCTGGGCACGGGCACCGAGGCTGAGCTGAAATCGCTCGTCGTTGAGACCGATCAGATGCTGCACGAAAACGGTGTTGCTCGTTTGGCCCACTTCGGTAAAGAAATTCCCCGTTCCCGATGGAGTCCGACCCTCATTGCGAAAATCCTCGCGTTCGAATTCGTAACCCGCTGTCAGCGTATTATTCCCGTTCGGGGTCCAGGTCAGGCGAGCGTTCGCTGTGTCGATCCGGCCCTCGAAGATGCTGGTCGAGGCAGACTGGAAACCGACGCCCAACGGGCCGTTTGTGTTATCTCGCTTCGTCGTTACCGCCTGGTAATGGCCCGCGATGACAAAACGTCCCGAATTTGACAACGCGTGCGAACCGGCGACCTGTCCCGAAAAGAAATCTGCGTCCTGAAAGCTGTCGGGATCATTCCGGTCCGACGCGAAGTTAGTTCCCGCCCGTGCGTCGATGATCGCGGCGTTCGAAGTTGGCGGCGTGCCGAGCGTGTCGGGGCTGGAATTGAGTTTTACGTCCGCCTTGGAAAAAAAGAATCTACCCGAGAGCCAGGTGTTCTGGAAAGGGCTCGCGTCAATGCGGCTCTGGAGGTTAGTGTTTGCCGCCCGGTCGTCACCATCGACGCCTTCGGAGTAAACCGTCCGCGAAAGGCCGCCGCCAATGCCGACCTTGCCATTTGCAAAACCATGCGATACATTCCCGCGAAAGCGTCCGAGGCCAAGCCCGCCAAACGCTCCGCCGACCTGTCCATGGGTTCCGCTTCTCGCTCGCGGCGTTTGAAAATCGACGGTCCCGCCCGCTGCATTCGTTCCATAAAGCGACGAACCCGGCCCGCGAAGGACTTCGACCTTGCTAACGCTCGTGAGCGTAAAGTCGCTTAAAAACGGAGCCGCGTCACCCGGGATGGCTGAAGCATCGCGGAAACGAATCCCGTCGATCAAGATCGCCGTATCCTGATTCCTAAGGCCGCGGGTCTTGATCGATGCCGTTTTTCCAAAGCCGCCAAGCTGCTGCACCCGAAAACCCGGGATCGTTCGGAGCGATTCGACGAGGCCGAAATCGGCCCGGTCACGCATTTCCTGGCCTGTGATCAGATCGACCGTTTTCGAGACCTGTTCGATCGGCTGACTCTCACTGGCTGCGACGGTAACTCGTTCGCTGATCGCGGAAGGATAAATGGTCAGATCGAGATCTATTGACCGCGTTTGCCCGGAAGCAAGGGTCACCTTTCGGGTGACATCGACAGTTGCGCCTGGAACAAACACCTCATATCGTCCGGGAGCGAGATTCTCGAACGAATATTGACCGCTTGCATCAGAAACCGTGCTGAGCGAAACGCCATTTGGGCCTGTAAGTGCGACCGTCACATTGGTCTCGGGGCTGCCGCCACGAAGGACCTTGCCTGAAATGGAGCTAGCCTGCTGAGCGAACGCACCCGCAACAGCAGATAATATAAAAGAAACTGTAAGTAAAATTCTCATTTTTCCCTCTTGTGCCCACACGCACAATGGTTCTAAACCAAGACGAACGAGCAAAGTTCCCGACTGTAACGGTTGCGTGGGCAGCGCCGGATTTTCACCGGACTTCCTTGTGCTCAGTTGTCAACAAATGCAAAATGCGGAAGCCCTCGCGTAAGCAAGAGGACACGACCGATGTACGCGTTTCGCCCTTGCTTGCGCGGGCTTCTGCAATTAGTAAACCGCCGTAATTCTTACCTTACGGCTCGCCGGATTCTCATCCAGTAGCACATCGACGCCAAAAACGTCGCTGATCTTTTCGGCCGTCAAAACCTCAGCCGGTATTCCGAATGCCGCGATCTTGCCATCCTTTAGCAAAATGATCTTGTCGGCAAACTCCGCCGCGAGATTAAGATCGTGCGTGATAACGATCGCCGCCGATTCGCACCCGCGGCAGCGTTCGCGAACCAGGCGAAACATCATCGCCTGATGAGCAAGGTCGAGATTTGCGGTCGGCTCGTCAAGAAGCAGAATTCGAGCATTAGTAGCCATTGCTCTCGCAAGTACCACCCGCTGACGTTCACCGCCCGAGAGATTGTTCATCAGCCGCTCTTCGTAGCCGTTCAGATCGCAGTCTTTTAATGCTCGTTTTGCAGTTTCAAAGTCATTCTCGCTTTCCCAGCCAAATGCACCGCCGTTCACGAACCTTCCGGCGAGCACGTATTCGAGCACCGAGACTGGAAACTTGGTCTCATTTTCCTGAGCAACAACCGCGATCAATCCGGCGATCTCGCGGCGGGACATGGCGTGAATTTCTCGCTGTTCTGCACTCAACGACCCCAAGAGAACTTCACCTTTTTTTAGGCCTATCGTTCCGTTGAGGGCTTTTATAAGCGTCGTTTTCCCCGCGCCGTTCGGCCCGAGAAGTGCGATGATCTCTCCGCGTTCAAGAGCGAAGGAGATAGTATCGAGCACCGCTCGGTCGTCGTAACTGACTGAAATATTTTTTGCCTCGATCATTTTTGTCAGTATCGCCGTGTAGCGGCACTTTTAACTAAAAACTAAAAACTGACGACTGCTAACTGATTGGAAACAACTGCCTATTGCAGCCATTTGTGGCTAATAGTTATCAGTTATCTAATTGAAAGTTGTTAGTTCTTCCTTAGCAAATAGATAAACAGCGGAGCCCCTATTAAAGCAGTGATCGCCCCGACGGGCAGTTCTCGCGGTGCGATCGCAACACGCGCGACCGTGTCAGCTAAAACAACAAACGCAGCACCAGCCAGGGCCGACGCGGGGATCACGATACGGTTATCGCTGCCGACGGCCAGCCTGAGCAGGTGCGGAACTATCAACCCTACATACCCGACCGAACCGCTCGCGGCGACAGCGGCCGCAACAACGAGGCTCGCCGCTCCGAAGACGATCAACCTAACCCGCGAAGTTTCAACGCCAAAATCAGCAGCGTCGCGTTCGCCTATCATCATCAAGTTCAGGGCACGAGCCTGCGAGACAAGCAAAACCACGGCTATCAAAACTCCCGCAAGGCTGATGTAAACACCCGTCAAGGTAGCCTGCGATAGATCGCCGAGCAGCCAGAATGTAAAGCTACGCAGGCGGGCGGCATCGAGGATCGTCGTCAGCATGACGATGATCGATGAGAGAAAAGTCGTGACAATGACGCCTGACAACACCAGCCGCTCGACATTCATTCCTGCCCGGCTTCGGGCCATTTGATACACGGCAAATGTCGCGAGACCCGCCCCACCGAGCGCCAGTAGGG
The DNA here is from genome assembly GCA_001464455.1 of Acidobacteria bacterium Ga0077534. Taxonomy (GTDB): domain Bacteria; phylum Acidobacteriota; class Blastocatellia; order Pyrinomonadales; family Pyrinomonadaceae; genus OLB17. The sequence continues at coordinate 52,734 of LNEI01000024.1, read as the reverse complement.
GCCTCGCGAACTCGGTTCCTTCAAACAAAACGAACGCTAGCATTGTTCCCAGTGCCGCGCCGTTCGAAACGCCCAATAGATAAGGTTCGGCCAGAGGATTTCGAAGCAAAGCCTGCAGCCCCGCTCCAGCGAGAGCGAGGCTCGCCCCGACACACGCTCCTAGCAAGATCCTCGGGAGCCTGATGTCGAAGAGTATCGAACGTTGAGATTCGTCCATCGAAAGAAGCGAGACCCGCTCGGCGCCCAGCATCGACGCAGCAACTATTGAGGCAGCCAGCACGAGCGTGAGGATCAGCAGTATTTTCCAGAGCCTTTTCAATTCTTCGCTTCCCTCGCAAATTTTATCCGGCCCAGCTCGGCTTCGATCAATTCGAGAGCATCGATCAGTCGCGGGCCGGGCCTCGAGATCAGGTCGGCGTTAACTTTGATAATGTTTCCGTTATTAACTGCGGGCGAGGCTGCGAAAGCAGTGTTAGGTTCGCGATTGTCATCGCTCTCGGACATGATCAGTACGTCAGGCTTCAACGCTAACGCGGTTTCCTTGCTTAGTTTCGGATAGGCGGTTTCGATGTCTTTAGTGACCGAAACGGCACCGATCTTTTCGAGAGCTGCCGTAAGGAAAGACTGTTTCCCGATCGTAAAAAGCGGTTCCTTTGATATCTGTACGAATACCCGATCCGAGGGCATCGTCGAACGCCTCGCTTCCAGCTTTTTCAGCCTATTTCGAAGGCCATTGACCACCTCGTCAGCCTTTATGGTCGTACCGAATAGCGTTCCCATCTGTTCGAGATTTCGAAAAAGGCCGTCGACCGAATCAGGGTTTGTAACAAAGACGGCGATACCGTTTGCTTCAAGCGTCGACGAGAATGCCTCGATCTGCGATGCGGTCGAGACGAGCACGATGTCCGGTTTGAGGGCAACTATCGTCTCCATGTTCGGGTTCATCGTGTCCCCGATCTTTGCAACGGACTTTGCAGCCTCAGGAAAATTGCAGAATGTCGTGACGCCAACCAAGCGATCACCCGCACCGACGGCGAAGACGTTTTCGGTCAGATTCGGAGCGAGCGATACTGCTCGCGTTATTTTTGCGGGAACTTTTACACTGCGGCCGAGGTCGTCGACGATCTGCCTCGTAGCCGCCGGCTCAGGGGTACTCGAGCGCTCAGCCGTACCCGTGCAGGCAGCGAGAAACGCAGCAAAAAAACAGATAGCAAACAATACCGGATCTCTCATAACAAAAGCGCCCAGTTCTCTGGACCAATAACAAGGCCAGAAAAACAGGGCGTTTCAGCTATTTAAAACCGAAGAAGCGGTGTTTTTGCCAGCGATGTTTTACGCGAAACATCCTACATGGCGATAAGCTGTCTGAATCACCGGAACCTGACTTAGTACGCTTTGAACGTACAATACAGTGACGCGATCGTGCGGGAGTCTCACCCGCTTTCCCGGCTGTCATGCCCACGCGGGGCACCTCAGACGCTGATTATCAACAGACTTACAGTAACAGACTCGCCGTACTTAGTCGAAACAATGCTCGGGAACGTTCTCGAGCGTGTTTACCATCAACATGTCGACGACGGCGTTGTAGTCACCGTTTGTTTCCTCAAAAACTCGAAGCTGCTCGTCAGCCGACGTACCGCGCTCGAGGATCGTGTGAATATGCTCTACCTCAGAGCGCGAACCGAGCGGATCGAGCACATCGTCGACAAAATCAAGTAATTCGCGGATCAGATCTCTCGCTGGAACCTCTTTCTGCTTGCCCAGATCGAGTAGATTTCCGTCGAGCCCGTAGCGGATCGCCCGCCATTTATTTTCGAGGATAAGGCGACGGTGATAGATACGAAAGCCTATGTTGCCCTCGTTCAAAACCATTAACTTAGCGACGATCGCCTGAAACAGTCCGGCGACGGCTATCGTGTCATCCACACGTGTCGGGATATCGCAGATGCGAAATTCTAGCGTCGGGAATAGGTGATGCGGACGAACGTCCCACCATATCTTCGATCCGTTCTGAATACAGTTCATCTTGACCAACAGATCAACGTAGGCTTGAAACTGTGCGTAAGATTCGAAGGTGTCTGGGATCTCAGTTCGGGGGAATTTCTTGAAAACTTCGGATCGATAGGATTTCAGACCCGTGTTGAATCCGAGCCAGAATGGCGACGAAGTCGTAAGCGCCAAAATATGGGGCAGGAAATATCGGGCCGCGTTCATTACCTGGATCCGCTTTTCCATATCGGGAATGCCGACGTGGACGTGAAGCCCAAAGATCAGAAGACTGCGGGCGACCATCTGGAGTTCGTCGACCAGCAGCTTGTAACGGTCGCCATCGTAGATCTCCTGCTCCGACCATTTCGAGAAAGGATGCGTCGACGCAGCGACGATCGCCATGTTCTTTTTACGCGCGAGGCCTGAGATGATGCACCGAAGCTTCGTAAGATCTTCGCGAGCTTCCTGAATATTTGCGCAAACGCCCGTGCCGACCTCGATCATCGACTGGATCATCTCCGGCTTGATCTTTTCGCCAAGCAGCATTTTGCCCTCGTCGAGTATCTCGGAGACGTGCGATTTTAGCTCTCGCGTCGTTGGGTCAACAATCTGAAACTCTTCTTCGATGCCAAGTGTAAACTGATCGAACATAAATTCTCCCGCTTGTTAATTTGTTTCAAGTTCGCCGGTTAGGACCGCTTCGTCGTCCGGATCGAGATCGCGAAAACGCACTCCGACGCCGTGACCCGGATCCGAATAAACGACTGTACCGTGAACGTTTAACGTCCGCGCCCCTAGTGTCAGCGTCATGAATATTGGCGTTCCGATATCAAGCGGTGCGGTCGTCGTCATGTAAAGCCCGCCCGAGCCAATATCGCGAGTATTTGCGATGCCAGTTCCGTCGCCGCCCTCGAACCGAACGTCGACGATCAGCTTCTTTCGGTCGGAACCCCGCCTCTCTGACGCTGAACGAGCGTCGGTGTGATCTGTTTCAGCCATAATTTAATTAAACTTTTGAACGCTAACGAGTGTGAAGATTTCGAGAATATTCTAACTCATAGTCTGTCGATTCTATAACAATTTTAGTCTACGCGGCCGGGCCGAGATCTCTCGCGAGCTTTAGGAACGCCTTCGCCGCGTGCGACAGCTCGGAGTTGCGCCGATAGATGATATTCAGTTTTCGCTCGAGTTTCATTTCTTTTACCGATAGCTCTTTTAGTAATCCGGCATTTATTTCCGCTCGTGCGGTAATTTTTGGAACTAGAGCGAGGCCGACACCGCGGGCCACCAGACGTTTGATCGCCTCGAGAGAGGGGAGCTCTACAGCGATATTTAGCCTCGTTTTGTGCTTTTCAAACGATTCGATGACCTTTTGACGATATGGCGAGGGTGCGTTGTGAGCGACGAATATCTCGCTGCCCAGATCCTTAATTGATATTTCACTCTTCGCGGCCAAGTGGTGACTCGGTGAGACGACCAGCACGAGTTCATCGCTCATGACGGGAATCGAACGGAGCGAATCGTCATTCGGTGTGAATGAGATCACCCCGAGTTCAACCTCGCGGGCGGTTATCTGGCTCGGAATGCGGCTAGCGACGCCCCGTTGAACCTCGATCTTTATAAGCGGATGCTCTTTGCGGAATTCCTCGATCACCGGCAGAAGATAAAACACAGTGTGCTCGTTTGCGCTGATCGAGACCTTTCCGTGCTGCAAATTACGCATTTCCGTTATCGCCTGTTGGGCATGTTGGCGGAGATTGAGCATCTGCTTAGCGTGTGTAAGCAGAACCTCACCGGCAAAGGTAAGCGTTCCGTCCTTTGACGAACGATCGAAAAGCTTCTCTCCGATCTCGCCCTCAAGGCGGCGAATAGCCTGGCTGATCGCGGGTTGCGTTCGATTTAACACTTCGGCTGCCCGGGAAAAACTCCGCTCGCGGGCGACTGTCACCAAAACTTCTAGCTGATTGATGTCCATGAGTAGCTGATGAAAAGTAAAGGTTATTTTCCTATAAGAATGATTATATTTTGTTTTGCCGTTGTGGCAAGCCCTCACATTGCGGGATGCGGCTACCTACCTGATGGTGTCAGGAGCCTGATATTATAAAATCATAACTAAACATTATTTATTTAGTAGTAACATAATATTGACTTATCAAATTCCCTCTTATAAGATTCGGAATGCTCATCGAAGTTTAGCTTCGGCACCGAACATTTTATTGGAGAAGATGATATGAGTTCGACGAAAATTGCGATTTTTGACACGACCTTGCGTGACGGCGAGCAGTCGCCTGGCTGCTCGATGTACCTCGAGGAGAAGATCTCGATGGCCCGTCAGCTGGAGCGCCTCGGCGTCGACGTGATCGAGGCGGGTTTTCCATTCGCTTCGGAAGGTGATTTTCGCTCGGTGGTTGCAGTCGCCAACGAATGCCGAGATACGACCATCGCGGGGCTGTGCCGAACCGTGCCGTCCGATATTTACAAGGCCGCCGAGGCTTTGAAAACCGCTCGCCGATCGCGTATTCACACCTTTGTCGCAACGTCGGACATTCATCTCGAATACAAATTAAAGAAAAGCCGGGCCGAGGTCATCGACATGGCTGCGAACGCGGTCAGGATCGCGAGCGAAAACGCTGACGAGGTCGAATTCTCGGCAGAAGACGCGACCCGGAGCGATGTTGATTTTGTCTGCGAGGTTTTCAAGGCCGCGGTAGAAAACGGGGCGACGGTTTTGAACGTTCCGGATACCGTCGGCTACACGCTCCCCACTGAATACGCCGCCCTCGTTCGAGCGGTCAAGGAACGCGTGGTCGGTGACAAAAACGTAACGATCAGCGTTCATTGCCACAACGATCTCGGGCTAGCGGTGGCGAACAGCCTCGCCGCGATCGAAGCCGGTGCGACGCAGGTTGAATGCACGATCAACGGCGTCGGCGAGCGGGCTGGAAACGCCTCGCTTGAGGAACTTGTAATGGCGATGGCAGTCCGAGCCGATAAGATGCCATACACGAACAATATAGACACGACGCAGCTCTATCCGGCGAGCCAGCTGCTTTCATCGATCGTCAGCTTTGGCGTGCAGCCGAATAAGGCGATCGTCGGCCGCAATGCCTTTGCGCACGAGGCGGGCATTCACCAGCACGGCGTGTTGAGCAATCCGCTATGCTACGAGATAATGACGCCGGAATCGGTTGGGGTACCGAAAAACAGCATCGTGCTCGGCAAACACTCGGGCCGCCATGCTCTGATCGCCCGGTACGAAGCTCTCGGGTTCGATCTCAATGATTCGCAGATCGCTGACATCTATCCGCGTTTCATCGCCCTGGCCGATCGAAAGAAGAATGTATATGACCAAGATCTGATGGCATTGGCCCCGGTGAGAGTTCCAACTGCGATCGCAGCGTAGAATGTCAGTACCACCTGCGGTAGCGGGTGGGGCATTTCTGCCGCGAGTCCACAACCCCGCCCGCTACCGCAGGCGGTACTGACTCTATATGAAAGTAACGATCTTGCCCGGTGACGGTATTGGCCCGGAAGTTTGTCGTCAGTCGGCTCATGTACTTGCCGAGGTTGCGGCCGCTTTTGATATACCGCTTGAGACAGAGGAACACCTAGTCGGCGGTGCCGCGATCAATGCTACCGGTTCGCCATTCCCACCTGAAACGGAAGCGGCTTGCGTGAGCAGTAATGCAGTTTTGCTCGGTGCCGTAGGTTCGCCTGAGTTCGATCATCTGCCCCCGCAAGAACGGCCTGAGATCGGGCTGCTCAAATTACGTCAGGCGCTAGGCGGTTTTGCCAATCTTCGTCCCGCTGCCGCCGTACCCGCGTTGATCGATTCCTCGCCGCTTCGGCGCGAAATATTCGAAGGAACTGACATGCTTATCGTCCGCGAACTGCTCGGCGGGCTTTATTTCGGGCAGCCGCGTGGATTTGCGGATAACGATACGGAAGCATTCAACACGATGCGATATTCGGTCGCCGAGGTAGAACGCGTTGCCCACGTCGCCTTTCAGGCCGCTCGCCGACGCCGCAAAAAGCTTACATCGGTCGATAAAGCAAACGTGCTCGAAACCTCGCGTTTGTGGCGGCAAACGGTCACAAAAGTCGCGGGCGAGTATCCGGACGTCGCTCTCGATCACCTGTTTGTCGACGCGTGTGCGATGCATTTGGTCACTGACCCGACGCGGTTCGACGTGATCCTGACCGAGAATCTTTTTGGCGACATTCTTTCAGACGAAGCCGCTGTTTTGACCGGTTCGCTCGGAATGCTGCCGTCAGCGACGATCGGCGGTGCGGTCGATCTTTACGAACCAATTCACGGTTCAGCCCCTGAAATAGCCGGAAAGAATGTCGCAAATCCGCTCGGCGCGATAGCTTCGGCAGCGATGCTGTTTCGCTACACGGCTAAAAATGAGGAAGCCGCCGTCGCGATCGAAGATGCGATAAACTGGGTTCTGAACAAGGGCCACCGGACAGCCGATATTGCCGAAGAAGGCCGCATGAGCATCTCGTCAACCACGGAAATGGGAGCAATGGTGGCGGCGCGTGCGATAGAATTTGCAAACGTAAAGAATGCATACCACGCGGTTTAGATCAGAACCGCCCGCGTTAGCGGGCGGCCTGAAGCCGCAGGCAAAATAACTCCTCAGGGACTTTCCGCCCACTGACGCAGGCGGTTCCGACATGAAAACTCTCTACGACAAGATCTGGGAACGCCATCTGGTGCATGAAGAGGCCGGGAAGCCCGCGCTTCTTTATATCGATCTTCATCTGATCCACGAGGTGACTAGCCCGCAGGCTTTCGAAGGTTTGCGGCTTGCTGGGCGGAAGCTGCGGAGGCCAGAACTGACCTTCGCGACCGTCGATCACGCGATACCGACGGTAAACAGAAACTTGCCTTTTAAAGATCCGATCGCGGCTCTGCAAGTCGAGACCCTGCGAAAGAACTGTGCCGATTTCGGCCTGCCGCTTTACGATCTCGACCGGATCGAACAGGGCATCATTCACGTTTTCGGACCGGAACAAGGCCTGACGCAGCCGGGGATGACGATCGTCTGTGGCGACTCGCATACTTCGACCCACGGCGCCTTTGGCGCTCTGGCATTCGGCATCGGCACGAGCGAGGTCGAGCATGTTTTCGCCACGCAGTGTCTGCAACAGTCAAAGGCGAGGAATTTTCAGGTAAACGTAGAAGGCGAGTTGCCCTTCGGCGTGACTGCGAAGGACGTGATCCTCGGCATTATCAACCAGATCGGGGCAAACGGCGGTGTGGGCCATGTGATCGAATACACCGGCTCGACGTTCCGCTCGATGTCTATGGAAGGCCGCATGACCGTCTGCAACATGAGCATCGAAGGTGGTGCAAAAGCCGGGCTGATCGCTCCGGACGAGACGACGTTCGAGTACCTGAAAGGCAGGACATTTGCTCCGAAAGACGACGCGTGGGAAGCGGCGGTTGCGGATTGGAGATCGCTGAAGACCGACGACGGTGTCCTGTTTGATAAAACAGTCGAGATCGACGCCGCCACGCTTGAACCTTTTGTAACGTGGGGAACATCGCCTGACATGTCCGTGACGATCACCGACCGCGTTCCGGAACTGAGCGATGCTCGCGACCCCGCCGAGGCAAAGGCTTTTGAGCGCATGTACGAGTACATGGGCGTCGAACCTTCGCAAAGGATACAGGACATCCCCATCGACAAAGCATTTATCGGCTCATGTACGAACTCACGAATCGAAGACCTCCGCGAGGCCGCGAAAGTTGCAAAGGGCCATAAAGTTAGTTCCGCTGTAGACGCTCTGGTCGTTCCGGGTTCGATGCTGATCAAAAAGCAGGCTGAAGAAGAGGGGCTCGCTCAGATATTCATCGACGCCGGCTTCGAATGGCGCGATGCAGGATGTTCCATGTGTTTGGCGATGAACGAGGATATTCTCCAATCCGGCGAACGCTGCGCTTCGACCAGCAACCGAAATTTCGAAGGCCGCCAGGGCCGCGGCGGACGCACACATCTCGTCTCGCCCTCAATGGCCGCGGCAGCCGCTATTGCAGGACATTTTGTGGATGTTCGAGAGTGGAGATTTAAGGGCTAAATTCCCAGGCTCCGAAAAGAAATCTAGCTAATAGCTATCCTTCTAAAGGTCTCTAATTTATGAATCAGTTTACCCGGCATGAAGGTTTGACGGTGCCGTTGTTTCAGTCGAACATCGATACTGACCAGATCATTCCGAAGCAGTTTCTTACTCGGATCGAGCGAAGTGGGTACGGTGCGTTCTTGTTCAACGATTGGCGGTTTGAGCCGGACGGAACGGAGAAAGCGGATTTTGTCCTGAATGATCCAAAATATGCCGGTGCCACGATCCTCGTCGCTGGCACGAATTTCGGCTGCGGATCTTCGCGAGAACATGCGGCTTGGAGCCTGACGGATTTCGGGTTTCGGGCTGTCATTGCTCCGAGTTTCGGCGATATTTTTTACAACAACAGTATGAAGAACGGCCTGCTGCCGGTTAGGCTCGACGAAGCGGCGACGGAGCTGATCGTCGCGCGGTCGCAGAGCCTCGAGGGCTATTCGGTGACCATTGATCTCGAATCTCAAACCGTTATCGATGAACTCGGTCTCAATGCGTCATTCGAGATCGACGCCTTCCGCAAGCATTGTCTGCTCAGTGGCTTAGATGATATCGGGCTGACGCTTCAGAACGAAGAAATGATCACTAAATATGAAGCCGACACGGAAATTACTCATCGCTTTGCCGGGTTGACGTAACTTCTTCTTGGAGCCTTTCTTAGCGACCTTTGCGGCTTTGCGTTAAAACATCCCCTTTTGAGACTTGCGTACTTTTTGTGACCAAGAGCGAATCTCCCCGGACCTCGACACCGGCCATCTCGTTGCAATTTCGACCACGCCAAGATAGGATTATCCTTCATTTTGAGGACTGACGCCGGCGTGCAAGCGACGCCTGCTGCTTGATTATTATGGGTTTTTCAACAATAGCTATTCACGCGGGCAATGAGCCCGATCCCGCAACCGGGGCAGTTTCAGTTCCGATATATCAGACATCTACTTATGCTCAGGATGCCTTGGGCAAGCATAAAGGTTACGAATACGCACGGACGCAGAATCCAACGCGTTCGGCGCTCGAGAAGAACATCGCCGCGCTTGAGAATGCGAAATTTGGCTTTGCCTTTGCTTCTGGAATGGCGGCGATCGATACGACGCTGAAGCTGGTAAAATCAGGCGATCACGTCATTCTCGGCGACAACACGTACGGCGGGACGTTTCGTCTTTTCAATCGGATCCTCGTCGATTACGGCATCGAATTCGACCTCGCCGATACGTCTGACGTTGCAAATCTCGAATCCGCCTTTAAACCAAACACAAAGATGGTCTTTGTCGAAACTCCGACAAACCCCATAATGACGCTCACGGACCTGAAGGCCGTATCTGATCTCGCACACTCCCGTGGAGCGAAGGTCGTTTGCGATAACACGTTCATGTCGCCATATTTTCAGCGGCCGATCGACCTGGGTGTCGATATCGTCGTACATTCTACGACCAAATATCTGAATGGGCACTCGGATAGCGTCGGCGGTTTTGTCGCTCTAAACGACGAAAAGGACGCCGAATGGATCGGCTTTGTGCAGAACGGGATCGGAGCGATCCTGTCGCCGATGGATTCGTTTCTGGTTCTTCGCGGGACTAAGACTTTGGCCGTGAGAATGGACGCTCACGACCGAAATGGCCGTGTAGTAGCCAATTTTCTTGCCGAGCACCCGCGAGTTGAGAAGGTCTATTATCCAGGACTAACATCACATCCCCAGCACGAACTCGCAAAACGCCAGCAGACGGGCTTTGGCGGAATGGTATCGTTCGAAACCGGCTCGCTCGACAACGCCCGCAAGGTTCTCGAAGGCGTAAAGCTCTGCACGCTCGGCGAAAGCCTCGGCGGCGTCGAAAGCCTGATATCTCACCCAGCATCGATGACACACGCTTCGGTTCCCGAAGAAAAGCGAGACGCTCTCGGCATAACTGACGGCTTGGTGCGAATTTCGGTCGGCATCGAGGATGTCGAGGATATAATAGCCGATCTCGATCAGGCTCTGAGATAAACCGAAATTTAGCGAATTGACACGTTTCGTGTTACCTTGTTTTAACCCGAAGCTGTTTAACGGGCGATGCGAAACGTTACGTAACTATGTTCACTGTTGAGACACATGCCGCCTCGCACGTAGGTCGGGTACGCAAGGGGAACGAAGACAACTATCTTCTCCTGAATATCGCTGCGGCGAAGGCCTGGACGAGCACGCAGGATGACGGTGAGTTTGTCATCGAAAGCCAGCGGTTTGACATCGACCCTCATGGAGTCGTCATGGCTGTCTCGGACGGAATGGGCGGAGCCCTCGCGGGCGAGGTTGCGAGCACAATGGCGGTCGAGACTGTCAGTGAGAAAATGCTCGACGAGGATTCAGACCAAACCCTCACGCCTGAAGAGCAGGATCATTACCTCATCAGCAAGCTCTACAACGCGACCGTTTTTGCCAACTACCTTATCCACGAACAGGGCCGCACCGATCCACAGTTTCAGGGAATGGGCGCTACATTTACCGGCGTCGGTGTTACGCCTGACGCTGCCGATATCATCCAGGTCGGGGACAGCCGGGCCTATTTGGTTCGCAACGGCAAGATCTATCAGATCACTAAAGACCAGTCGCTCGTTCAGCAACTGATCGACGCACAGCAGATATCCCCTGAGGAAGCTGAGACCCACACGCTAAAGAACGTAATTCTCCAAGCATTGGGCGCTCAGAACGAGATATACCCGGTTTCCGCTCGAGTAGTTCCTAACCGGAATGACGTGTTTGTTATTTGCAGCGACGGGCTCTCGAATAAAGTAAGCGCGGCCGATATGCAGCAGATCGTTCTGGACAATTTCGACAGACTGCAAAATGCCTGTGCGGAACTCGTAAGGCTCGCTAATCAAAACGGTGGTGAGGATAACATTACCGTCGTGATAGCAAAATTCACCGGAGACTATCTCCCCGAGCCGCTCGAAGACGGGGTGAAACTTGAGCTGATCGACCTTGGCGGGATTCATGACACCGCAGATCAGGACCTCGGCAACGAAGATACGACCGAGATCATGAATCGCGAGATCCGGGACTAGTCCTTTAATTCCCTACGCCATTCCGGTAATTCGTCAGTAATACGCCTGACGTAGATCGAAGAACCTTTAACCTCCACGACCTCGACCTTTTCGCCCTGCGAAAGTGCGTCTTCGCCCTCGATAGGATATGCCGTCCAGGTCGACCCGAAAACCTTCACCGCCCCTTCATTCATGACGCCTTTGCTCGGCTCGACGACTGTACCGACCTTGCCCGGCAGTGAATCGACCCCGGTTTTGACCATGCTCCTGTCGTCATGCTGGAAATATCTGGCAAGGATCGTTCTCGACATGGCCGTTAGACCGACGGATATAGCCGCAAAGACCACGAACTGCAACAAAAATCCGCCGCCAAACAACCCGACCACCGCCGCCGCGATAGCTCCTATTCCAAACCAAAGCAACACGAATCCGAGCGTGAAGATTTCGGCAACAATAAGTGCGATACCCAAGATTAGCCAGCCGAGCCAGGTGAACTGTTCCATCAGTTAGATTCTACACGAATTCTTGTATCCGACCGTTGATCTTTGATCTTTGGCACCCGATTCAGCCAAGCCACGGCCATCGGCCGCTGACAACTTGCCTCATCCGTGCTAATCTCAATAATCGTGCTGGGGTGGCGGAATTGGTAGACGCCCAGGACTTAAAATCCTGTGTCCTTAGGGACGTACGGGTTCGATTCCCGTCCCCAGTACCACTTTTTCTAACTCATCGAGTGAAGGCCGAACATATTGCCTTCGGTATCGGTCGCGAGGGCGATGAAGCCGTAGTCTCCAATCGAGAATTTTTCCTTGAAGATCGATCCGCCGCTAGATGCGACTCGGCCTGCTTGAACAGAGCAATCATCGCATGTGAAATAGATCGGGACGCCGTTTCCCTGCGGCCTTCCATCTCCCATTCTGACAAGAGCCCCGGATGCACCGCTGCCCTCCGGATCCATAGGGAATGCCATCATAAACGAAACGTCGCCTTCGGGCGTTGGAAGCTGCTGAAGCGTAATGCCCAGCACGCTCTCGTAAAAAGCCTTCGCCCGATCCATATCCTCAACGTATATCTCAAACCATCCTACAGGGTTAGCCATATATATTTTCTCTCCTTAAATTTTTGAAATAATATCCTATTGCCCAGCAAAGTTCACCGACGCGGCGAGTAGAACCTGAGCAAAATAGTACAGCGGAATACCCCAGATCTTGTTAGAAAGGCTTCGTTCGACAAACCGATCGCGGGCGACGGACACATCTGAGATCGCAAATGCGGCCGCTCCGACCGCGACCGATGTAGGTAGCGACGCTCCGCTAGCGGCAACCGCGAGCACGACCATGATCCCGATCGTGACAAGATAGAGCGGAACGGCGATCTTGTAGGACTTCTCCAGATATTTCCAAAGCCATCGGAGCGTAATGGCTGCCAGGGCCAAGATGCAAGCTGCTCCCACCGCCGCAGCAGTTCCGCTGAGCGGCTTCGACGCGAAAGCCACAATAAAGACAACGTGTGCGAGGAGAAAGGCCCCCATTCCGGCGAGCAGATAGGACTTTTTTAGCGACAGCAGAAACACGTCGCCACACCAGCTCAGAACCAGGCCCGCGAGGATCAGCCGGCCATAAATCGTCCCCGTCGCTCCATTGACAACCGCAAGAGCGACAAATGTTGTGCTGGCCGACGCCTTTAGGATCGTTGCCAATACGTCGAGCTCTTTCCAGCGAGCAACTACATACGCAGCCGCACCCAGTAAGCAAAGTGAACCGAGGATAATAGTCGCAATATCTGATGTCATTGTCGGGTATCAGGCGTTTAGTAAACGCCGTGATAAGCTATATTTACAGTGTCAAACCCTGATCCGCAACGTCCGATATACGCTATCTCAGGCCCTACGTGCTCTGGGAAAACTGCCCTAAGCGTCGAACTTGCTCTTAAGATCGGCGGCGAGGTCGTCAATTTTGACTCGGTCCAGATCTACAGGCATATCGAGATCGCGACCGCGAAGCCATCGCCGGAAGAGAAATGTGGTGTACCGCATCATCTCATCGATTATGTCGATCCGAATATCGACTATTCCGCGGGTGATTGGGCCCGCGATGCCGCCGCAAAGATAGTCGAGATCGAAAACCGAGGAGTCATCCCGATCCTCGTTGGCGGTACAGGATTTTATCTGCGTTCGTTGATAAAACCGCTTTTTGAGGGGCCGAAAACGGACGCTGAGATGCGAGAGAGATTTCGCGATCTGCATGAGATGAAGGGCTCCGAGCATCTTCACCGAATGCTTTCACGGGTCGACCCCGAATCTGCCGCAAGGCTCGAAAAGCGTGATTACGTCCGCGTCATCAGGGCCCTGGAGGTCTTTTTTCAAACAGGCGAAAAACTATCCGTTCAGATGCCGAACCGTGGCGAGCCGCCCGAGTTTGCTTCTCGAATAAGGCTTTTTGTTCTAGATCCGCCGCGTGCCGAGCTTTATGAGCGTATCGATCGTCGTACAGAACAGCATTTCGAAGCGGGCCTGGTTGCTGAGGTACAATCGCTGCTCGCGGCGGGTGTTCGCGAAGAGGGAAACGCGCTCGGTGCTCACGCGTATCGGCGGGTATGCGAGTATCTGCGGGGCGAGCGAACGCTCGATTCGGCAATAGATCAGTCCAAACGCGACGTACGAAACTATGCTAAGCGTCAACGAACCTGGTTCAAACGAGAAGAAGGAGCGATCTGGCTGGCGGGTTTCGGAACGGACGCGACGGTCAGAAGTGCTTTGTTCGGGATGATAGACAAATGACAGATGCTGGATACTCCGGGACACCTTTGGCAAGAAAACTTGGCTTCAAGGAAGGATTCTCGGTCGCTACTGTAAACGCTCCGGAAGACTACCTGACTATGGTCGATCCTATCCCGGCCAATGTCACGGTCGCCGCTGATGAGGTCGCCGGGGCAGATCTTGTTCATCTCTTTACGAATAGCCGAGACGAGCTTTTCGGTCAGCTTGCACGGCTGAGACGTCTGATAAAACAGGATGGTTCGATCTGGGTTTCCTGGTACAAAAAGGCAGCAAAATTGCCCACGGAGATAACTGAAGATACGGTTCGCGAGGCCGCCTTGCCGCTCGGCCTCGTCGACGTAAAGGTCTGTGCGGTGGATGAAAAATGGTCGGGCCTGAAGCTAGTTATCCGAAAAGAGAATCGTGTATAATTCGTTTCACTTTCATCGCAGAGGCTCTTTCTATGCTGAACACGGACCAAAGGATCGACGCTTACATTGAAAGCTCGCAGGATTTTGCGAAGCCTATACTGAGGCATATTCGCAGGCTCGTCCATAAGGCTTGTCCGGACATCGAAGAAACGATGAAATGGAGTATGCCCCATTTTGACTTCAAGGGGCCGGTTTGCAACATGGCCGCATTTAAGCGGCATTGTGCGTTCGGGTTCTGGAAACAGCAGATACTTGAACACGAGGCGATCAACTCAGACCGCAATACGCTTAGCACTTTTGGCAAGATCGCATTACTCAACGATCTGCCCGAAGACAAAGTAATTATTGAACTGGTTCAAAAGGCGGTCGATCTCAACGAAAAAGGCATTAAGGTTCCGGCCAAAAAGCCAGGGACAAAACAGGATCTCGAGGTTCCCGAGTTACTTCTCGAAGCACTAGCTCGAGATGAAAAAGCTGCCGAAGCTTTTGCGGCATTCCCGTACAGCAGTAAGAAAGATTATGTGGAATGGATAGCGGATGCTAAAACCGATGCGACCCGCGATAAACGCCTCGCAACGGCCATCGAATGGCTAAGCGAGGGCAAGCGCCGAAACTGGAAATACGAAAAATGCAAGTAACTTGATCGTCGACCGCTTCGCGTATATCGCGGCCAAGCGTATTTCTGTATGATTGATTCACTATGTCAGAACCAATTTTAGTTGCTAAAAACAGCACATCAGAATTTTTTCTACTTCCGCACATGGCCAATCGCCACGGTGTGATCACCGGCGCGACCGGAACAGGTAAGACCGTTACGCTGCAGAAGCTCGCCGAGGGCTTTAGCTCACGTGGCGTGCCGGTCTTCATGGCCGATATCAAGGGCGATCTGACCGGCGTGACGCAGCCCGGCGGCGGTAATGCGAAGATCGATGCGCGTAACGAACTCCTCGGGATCACGCCAGCGTTCGAGGGCTTTCCCGCGACGATCTGGGATGTATTTGGTAAAAACGGCCACCCGCTGCGAGCGACAGTTTCGGAGATGGGGCCGCTGCTTCTGTCGCGGCTGCTGCAGCTAAATGACACGCAGGAAGGCGTGTTGTCGATCGCGTTCAAGTATGCTGATGACAACGGAATGCTGCTGCTCGACCTCAAGGACCTACAGGCCCTGATGACCTGGGTCGGGCAGAATGCTCAGGAATTGACGCTGCAGTACGGGAATGTTTCGTCGGCTTCGGTAGGTGCGATCCAACGCGGCTTACTCCAGATCGACGAACAGGGCGGCGACCATTTTTTTGGCGAACCGGCGGTCAAGCTTGAAGACTTCATGCAGACTGTTGGCGGCAAAGGCGTGTTAAATTTGCTCGCTGCCGATCAGCTCATTAACGCTCCCAAGCTGTATTCGACATTTCTACTATGGCTGTTGAGTGAGCTTTTTGAGTCGCTTCCCGAAGCGGGCGATCTGGAAAAACCCAAACTCGTCTTCTTCTTTGACGAGGCTCATCTGCTTTTCTCTGATGCTCCGCAGGCACTTGTCGACAAGGTCGAACAGGTCGTTCGGCTGATCCGTTCGAAAGGCGTTGGCGTCTATTTCGTAACTCAAAATCCGGCTGATATTCCGGAAAAAGTACTGGCGCAGCTCGGTAATCGTATGCAGCACGCGCTTCGGGCATACACGCCGCAGGAGCAGAAGGGCGTGCGAGCCGCCGCTTCTTCTTTCCGTGTGAATCCGAAGCTCGACACCGAAACCGTCATCACCGAGCTAGGTGTTGGCGAGGTTCTCGTCTCGACACTCGATGAAAAGGGGGTGCCGACGATGGTCGACCGTGCGTTTGTCGTCCCGCCAAGCGGCCAGATCGGCCCGATCACGCCCGAGCAGCGTGCGGCCCTGATAGCTAATTCGCTGGTCGCCGGTGTTTATGAAAACGTGATCGACCGCGAATCCGCCTATGAAATGCTCAAGGTCGCAGCCGATGCCCGTTTCGCTGAACAGCAGCGTCAGGCCGAGGCCGAAGCCGCCGCCAAGGTCGCCGAAGAACAGGCAAAGGCCGAAGCAAAAGCGGCCCGTTCATCCGGCAGCAGCCGGAGCGATTCCGTTGTCGAGGCGGTAGTTAAAAGCGCCGCTCGCTCCGCCAGCAGCTCGATCGGCCGCCAGATCGGAAACTCGATAGTCCGCGGTGTTTTGGGCAGCATCTTTGGCGGGAAGAGCAAGAGTAGTTGGTTCTAAGATGCTAATAAAGGGCGATGTGATCGAAGGAATTAGGACGGGGAAGATCTCCGTCCTTTTTCGCCGCTGGTCACGGCCCGGTGCAAAAGCGGGCGGCACCCAGATGACGCAG
The DNA here is from genome assembly GCA_001464455.1 of Acidobacteria bacterium Ga0077534. Lineage (GTDB taxonomy): Bacteria > Acidobacteriota > Blastocatellia > Pyrinomonadales > Pyrinomonadaceae > OLB17. The sequence goes on along the minus strand of LNEI01000024.1, from coordinate 36,082 downwards.
GGCGGCGTGATCGCTATCGACGCTGTCGAGATCGTCTCCGAAGACGACATCACCGACATGGACGCGGTTCAGGCCGGATATCTGAGCGCCGCTGACCTCATCGAACACCTGAATTATCGTGAAGATCCCATATACCGCATCGGCGTGCGATTCGCTGGCGAGGATCCGAGAATCGCTCTTCGCGAACAGGCAGACCTCACCGATGTCGAAATGGCGGAGCTGATCAAAAAGCTCGACAAGCTGGATCGAAACAGCAGGAGCGGCAACTGGACGGTGACATTTCTACGGCTGATCCACGACAATCCGGCTACTTACTCTGGCGTCCTTGCGAAAAAAGCCGGAATGGAGATAGCCAAATTCAAGCCGATGGTACGTAGACTCAAAGCACTCGGACTGACCGAAAGCTTAGATATCGGTTATCGTCTGTCCCCTCGGGGCGAAAGGCTTCTTAGTGCATTAAACTCCAACAAATGAAACTTCGCTCGAACGAACCATTTTGGCTAGTCAAGAACGGCATTCTCCATTCTTACGCTTCGCTGACAGAAGATCTGAACATCGACGTACTGGTGATCGGCGGCGGGATAACGGGTGCGTTGATCGCTCATCAGTGCGTTGAAGACGGTTTTAAGACCGCGCTGGTCGATCGCCGCGAGATCGCCCACGGCAGTTCTTCTGCGACCACATCAATGCTGCAATACGAGGTTGATACTCCGCTGTACGAATTGATCGAGATGATCGGCGAGGAAGGAGCCGTGGCGAGCTACCAAGCATGTTTCGACTCGATAGACACGCTTGGAAAACTCTGCCGAAAAATACGTTCGAAATGCGGTTTCAGGAAAAAGCGATCGCTCTATTTTGCCGCACTTAAGAAGGACGTCGCGTGGCTAAAGCGGGAATTCGAGGCTCGCAAAGCGCATGGATTTCCGGTCAAGTGGCTCGAAGCTGAGGAGATCGAAAAGTCATTTGATCTGAAAGGCTCGTACGGCGGCATCCTGTCAGATCAGGGCGGCAGCATCGACGCTTTTCATTTCACTCACGAGCTGCTTGCCTTCAATGCTAAACGCGGGCTGGCGATCCATGACAAAACTGAGGTCAGAAAGGTCGCCCATCGACCGTCCGGCATCAAGGCAACGACCGAAGACGGAAACACGATAAAGGCCCGCAAGATCATTTATTGCAACGGTTTCGAGAGCGTCGAGATCATTAAGGACAAGTTCGTCAATCTGCTTTCGACCTACGCGATAGTCGGCGAGGTGATGGAAAAGGAATGTGAGCAGTGGAATGACATGCTTTTCTGGAACACTGCCGAGCCATACATCTACATGCGTACGACGGATGACGGACGACTGCTGATCGGCGGCGAGGATGAGGAGTTTGTCGACGCCGCAAAACGCGATTCGCTGCTGTCGGATAAATCCGCAAAGCTTGAAAAGCAGATCACAAAGTTATTCCCCGATACGCCGTTTCGAACCGATTTCGCCTGGGCGGGAACGTTCGGCGAGACCAAGGACGGCTTGCCGTACATTGGAAAACACCCAAATTTTCCCGGTGCTTATTTTGTTCTCGGCTTCGGCGGCAACGGCATCACCTTCTCAGTGATCGGCATGGAAATGGTCTCCGGAATGTTACATGGAAAGAAACATCCGTTGGATAAGTTCTTCAGGTTTAGACGGTGATCCACCCCCCGGTCGCCCAGGCATTAATAGATCAGATACCGCTGTCTGGCTTGCTCAAAATCACGCAAACCGCCGCTCCAACTTAATTCGAGCTCATTGAGAGCCACGCCTTCCTCGATGGCTTTCCGGATCTTATCCGTGCCGCAAACCACATCAAAAGGATTCTGATCAAAAACGTATTCGTACGGATCGCGTTTCCATTCGAAGTGTTCGGTGTAAAGATCGTAGGCGGTTTTGATCATCGCGATGCCGACGATGACGGGCGTAAAGGCCTCGCGGTCGGTGACGTGGATCTGGACGCCGCCGCAGGTTTGCTCGGCGCACTTCTGGAACGTCGGGCGGAAGAAGACGTGGCGAAACCTGACACCTTCGAATTTAAACGCATCGAGAGCGTCGACCCAGTCATATGGATCGATGAACGGAGCTCCATTGAGCTCGAAAGGTTTTGTGGTGCCTCGACCTTCGGATAGTTCAGTTCCCTCGACGTGGACTGTTGCGGGGAAAACTACACATGTGTCAACGGTCGGAATGTTTGGGCTGGGCAGTATCCACGGGAGGCCGGTTTCGTCCCCCCACATGGAACGTGTCCAGTTCTGCATCTCGACGACCTCGAGCTCGCACCCAATTCCGAAATGCTCGTTGAACATCATCGCGAGTTCGCCGATCGTCATCCCGTGACGCGTCGGGAGCTCGAACTGGCCAACGAAAGATTTGAAGTCGTGTTCGGTAATATTTCCCTCGATCGCGTTTCCGTTGATCGGGTTCGGACGGTCGCAGACGACGACCTTTTTGCCGAACTGCTTCGCCGCCCGCATGCAGTTCGCCATCGTGTAGACGAAGGTGTAGATGCGACAGCCGACGTCCTGCAGGTCGATGACAAAAGTATCAATGTCCCTGACCATCTCCTCGGTCGGTTCGCGAGTTTCGCTGTAGAGCGAATAGACCGGCAGGCCTGTTCGCGGATCGACCGAATGCTCAGTCTCGATCATGTTGTCCTGAACATCGCCGCGAATGCCGTGCTGCGGCCCGAAGAGGGTTGTTAGGTTTACACCATCGTGGTCGCGAAAAGCGTCGGCGGCGTGGACAAGCGTGTCGGGCAGGACCGAGGCCTGATTACAAACAAGACCTATCCGCTCGCCGCGAATAACATCGATCTTGTCGGTTAGAAGGCGTTCGACGCCTAGGATGGTTCTTGACATTGCATTTGGATGCAAAAGGCCGCGCGTAAGCAAGTGCGAAAGCGACACGTAAACGTATCGCCCCTGCTTACGCGCGGGCCTCCGCAAGGATCAACTAAACTTCAACAGTCGGTGCGTCAGGGCCGTTCTTTTTTACGGATTCGATGCCGTTTTCCATCGAAGCGGTCGACTCGTACATTTCGCTCTTTCCGATGACCTGTCCGTTAGAGGCTTTGAGATTGAAATACGGCTTTCCGTTCGATGATTCTTTACGCTCGTAGCGGCCATCGTCTGCCGAGTTCTTTTTGACGGAAGCGATGCCGTTTTCGGCGGCCGCCTTCGACTCGTACATTTCACTCGAAAGAATGATCTGGCCGTTTCCGGCTTTCAGATTAAAATGAAACTTGCCGTTGCTCGAGGTCTTTAGTTCAAATTTACCTGCCATGATAATTGTCTCCTTTACAGAATTGGAAAATAGAAAGACTTAGGATAAAGCACACTGTTTTCAGCACTTAGAATATCGCACAGCTCTGCACTGGCAACAAAGCTGACCTACTCGATAAAGTCATTTGGCATGTCACGCGGCTGCAGATTATTGCGAGTGATGACACGGGCACAACCGTTCCAACGGAGGATCGCATCATCGTTACCAGCCGGCCGCATCGCTTCGGCGGTTTCGAAACAGTCCATCGCCTGGCGAAACAATTCGTACGCCCCGATGCCGTTTTTCGCCAGGGCCGCCTTTGCCCGGCGTTCGTACATAATGCCGGTGTAATAGGTTCGCTCGTAGTCGCTTTTGATCCTCGTGATGTATTCGGTTATCCGAGCGTCGCCGATGGCGTAATCCTTTCCAAATCGGTCGCTCATCGCGAGCACGATATTCTTTAGTGCCTCCTGATTTTGCGGATCGACCTCCAGGATATCGAGATAAATGCTCTCCGCCGCCCCCGGCTCGTTGAGCAACCGATAGCGGTTGGCTTTTTCGAGAGCCGCCGGGATCGCATCGAGATGTAATGGCTTTAGATCGAACATATTTTTTAGCAATTCGGGAAGAATCACCCGCCGTTCTGACCTTGTATGGCGAGGTACGCTTTCTCGTTCCGTCGCCACTTCACAAAACCCATAATTCCACCGAACAGCGTACCATGAAAAAGAAATGTCATCCAAGTTCTCGTCGACGTGAAATATTGCCCGAAAGTCTGGCCTTCATCCGCCAGCAAAAAGTAGCCGACCACCTGCAAAATGACCGCAAAGGGACCGCCAGTGAACAGAACTCCTTCGATGATCAGAAACCGAATAAATCCCTGTTCCCGTTTCTTGGCCCAACTCTCCAGCGTGTAACCCATCTATCTCTTTCTAAACAACTTAACTAGCTTTCCAATCGGATCGTAATGCTCGTCGACGACACGTTCCTTGAGCGGAATGATCGCGTTATCAGTGATCGTAATGTGCTCGGGGCATACCTTTGTGCAGCATTTTGTGATGTTGCAGTAACCGATGCCGTGAGCGTCCTTTAGATCCTGTGTGCGATTCTCCACATCGAGCGGGTGCATTTCAAGAGCTGCTGTATAAACCAGGAATCGCGGCCCGATAAACTCCGCATGTTTCTCATGATCGCGAAGCACGTGGCACACATCCTGACACAGGAAACACTCGATACATTTGCGAAATTCCTGCACGCGGTCAACGTCTTCCTGCATCATACGCCACGTTCCATCCTCGGCATCGGGTTTTCGCGGTTTGAATTTCTTGATGCGTTTTTTGACTTCGTAGTTCCACGAAACATCAGTGATCAGGTCCTTGACCGGCGGAAATGCACGCATCGGCTCGATGGTCACGGGCTCGTCTAGCGGGATAGTGTCCAGCCGCGTCATACACATCAGCTTCGGCATCCCGTTGATCTCAGCCGAACACGAACCGCACTTACCCGCCTTGCAGTTCCAACGGCAAGCCAGGTCCGGCGCCGATTCAGCCTGTATCTGATGCACCGCATCAAGCACGACCATCCCCTCGGTCACGTCGGTCCGGTAATCAACCAACTCCGCCGTCTCACGGCCACCGCGCCTGATACTGAAAGTAGCTTGTGTCATAAAAATACTCGGGAATTTAACGCAAAGCCGCCAAGGAGCAACGACGCAAAGGAAAATTAACCAAAGATGGATACCGATAAGCACAGATATAGAACCATCGATTCCATCTGTGTTGATCCTTATTTATCTGTGGTTTCATTCTTCGCGTCTCTGCTCCTTTGCGTCTTTGCGTTGAAAAAACTCAATTACCCCATCTCGGCTATCACTTCTTTCAAATAATCCGGCATTTCCGGGATCGGTAGCTTCGAGATCGCCATTGCTCCCGTGTCAGTTTTCTTGACCGCGAAATTAAACTTCGAAAACGCCGGATCTTTGTCCGGGAAGTCTTCGCGGAAGTGGCCGCCGCGGCTTTCCTGGCGTTCGATTGCGGAGCGGGTTATCGCTTCGCTGACGATAAGCAGGTTGTGCAGGTCGAGGGCCGTGTGCCAGCCGGGGTTGAAATCGATGTTGCCCGGGACGAACGTTCGTGCGGCTCGATTTCGCAGTATGTCCAGCCCGTTGAGGGCCTCGATCATTTCATCCTGCATCCGGACGATACCAACGTTTGCCTGCATCATTTCCTGCAGATCGTGCTGGATCGTGTACGGATTTTCGCCGCCGTCGCGTTCGAACGGTTCGAGAGCGGCTTTCGCGGCTTTGGCGATCTGATCGTTGTTGATAGTGCCGTGGCCGTTTTCCTTTGCAAATATGGCGGCGTGTTCGCCGGCCCGTTTTCCGAACACGATCAGATCGGAGAGTGAATTTCCGCCGAGGCGATTCGCTCCATTGATCCCTGCCGCGCATTCACCCGCTGCAAACAATCCCGGCACACTCGATTCCTGCGTGTCTGCATTTACGCGAATTCCGCCCATCACATAATGCGTCGTCGGCCCGACTTCCATCGGTGTGGTTGTGATATCAAGATTCGCGAGCTGCATGAACTGGTGATACATCGACGGCAGCTTTTTCTTAATGTGCTCCGGTGCGTTTTGGATCTTTTCCTTGATCCAGGCGATGTCGAGATAGACTCCACCATGCGGCGAACCGCGTCCTGCCTTGACCTCTCGCATGATACAGCGGGCGACGTGGTCGCGGGTCAGGAGTTCGGGCGGGCGGCGGGCGTTTTTATCTCCGGTGACGTAACGCCAACCTTCTTCCTCGGTGTCTGAGGTCTGATCTTTGTAATTGTCCGGGATGTCGTCGAACATGAACCGCTTGCCTTCGCTGTTCTTCAGAATGCCGCCTTCGCCGCGAACGCCTTCGGTGACGAGAATTCCGCGAACCGATGGCGGCCAGACCATGCCCGTCGGATGGAACTGGATAAATTCCATATCGATCAGCTCGGCTCCCGCGTCGTACGCAAGTGCATGGCCGTCGCCCGTTCCTTCCCAGCTATTCGAAGTGATCTTGTACGCCCTTCCAATGCCGCCGGTCGCGAGGATCAACGCCTTACATTTATAAATGCGGAAACGCCCGTGTTCACGTTCGTACGCGAGACATCCGACCACGCGGTCGCCGTCTTTCAGCAGCGAAAGCACCGTGACCTCCATGTAAACCTCGATGCCCTGATGGATGCCGTGATCCTGAAGCGTGCGGATGAGTTCTAATCCAGTACGGTCGCCGACATGCGCGAGCCTTGGATATCGATGCCCGCCGAAGTTTCGTTGATTGATGCGGCCGTCGGGCGTACGGTCGAAAACCGCTCCCCAGCTTTCGAGTTCGCGGACGCGATCCGGAGCCTCCTTGGCGTGCAGCTCTGCCATGCGCCAGTTATTCACATACTGGCCGCCGCGCATAGTATCGGAGAAGTGAACCTTCCAGTTGTCGCGATCGTCATTATGTCCCATCGCCGCCGCCATCCCGCCCTCGGCCATGACAGTGTGAGCCTTGCCGAGCAAAGACTTACATATCAGCCCGACGCTCACGCCCGAGCCCGAAGCCTCAATAGCCGCCCGAAGCCCAGCACCACCGGCACCGATGACGATAACGTCGTGTTCAAATGTTGGATAATCAGTCATCAATAAATCAACCAGGTATTGCCGGAACCGGGATTCGAAGATCCGGATCGCTATGGATAAATGTTACGTTCAAGTTTCCCTTGACGATCACGCCCGCCTCTGCATTTTTGGACAGGGACATGACGCTTTCTTCATCAAGAGACATGTGCGTAGACACTAGGGCCTCTCGAAGTTCAGTCAGGTGGTGGCCGGGGACCTCCTAGCTAATGCTGATCGCAGTGTTGGAAAACATCTGAAAGTCGATCAGGTCTGCATAGCCCCTTTGAAACGCGTCTCTGAGTCGAGCGATCATATCGTGCCGCTCGATGCGAGTAAACCCCTGAAGCCGAATATTCGGAGCTCCGTCATCCATCAAATGATTCGGTAGTCGGTCCAAATTCCCATTGAAACAAGCCGCACATAGATGTCGCTAAAACCGACTACAAAGAGCGAGATCCAGGCAAACAGCATGTGCCGTTTATTCAGAGAACTTACACATCCATACGCTTTCTTTCGGATCGGTTTATTCGACAATACGTCGTAAACGCCGCCAACTAGATGGCGGAGACTGTGGCAGCTTAAGGTATAGAATCCGAGGCAGAAGACGTTTGCCGTTAGTACCAGCGTTCCGACGCCTACTCCGAATCTCCACGTCCCGTCAGCAGCCTGGAACCACATTGCACTCCACGCGTCATAGGCGAGGAAGAACAGGAAAAATATTGCGAGATATAGAAAATAGCGATGAATGTTCTGTAGGATCAGCGGGAACCAATTCTCCCCGCGATAGCCCTTTCGCGGTTCGCCGACGGCGCAGGCGATCGGGTCGGCCCACATTGCTTTGTAGTAGGCTCCGCGATAGTAATAGCAGGTGAACCGAAAGCCGCCGGGAGCCCAGAGGATCAGCAAAGCAGGCGAAAACGGCAGCCAAGACGGTATCCACGAAGGCTGCGGTCCAAATAGGGCGTGCGGCGAATTTCCGAAAAGCTCGGGCGAATAGAACGGTGAAAGATAACCTGTGCCCGGAACCCAATAATGAGCACCCTGAAACGCTGCCCACGTCGAATAGAGGACGAATGAGCCAAGCCCGATAAAGGTCAGAAGCGGTGCGACCCACCAAGTGTCCTTCCGCATCGTCTGTCCAAAGCCACGTCGCTGTATCGAAACCAGATTAGATGCCATAGGACGATCAATTCACTTTAAGTTGTTCGTTCGGAAACTGCTAAAGTTGTACGTCAAAAAGGCTTATCAAGTCAAGGAACCGCCACGACGAAGTCTCTAACGCACCAGCCTTTCACGAGCATCTGCGGGTGGTTCAGGCGATACGGCGAGCGCCGACTTAAAGGCGTCATCGGTATATTTGTGCCGGGCGAGCCGCATTTGGTTGTAGAGGCGATCGCCAACGAGTGGCTGTATCTGCTTGTGCTCCCACTTCTTTTTGCCATCGGCGAATGGGATCAAATACTCGAAAGCCTTTCGGATGCCTCGCCCGTCAGCCGTTTTGAATTTCCAAAGATCGACACCCACAACGTCGCCCAATCGGGCGAGTTCGACGTAGCCGCCTAGATTCATCGTGCTGTAATTCCACGAAAGCGTCCGTGCTAGTTCGAGCGGTTGACTGCCGTCCGGTTCGACCTGTTTGGCGATGCGGTTCTGTTTTGACGATTCTAAGACTCGTTTCGCTGAGTCGCTATTGCGGGTGAACAGCGCGAAAGACGCCACCTGCACGTCATAGATAGTTCCATGGTTGTTTTTCGCGGCGGCCTCGTCACGCCCATATTTGCTTTCGGTCAGCCATTTCAGATATTTATCGAACCAATCTTCCATTCCCGCCTGATCGTTTTTTGTCCACGAAGCCGACGTCCCTATCAGACCGACAGAATCCACGATGTTTACGAGCCCATGCGTTTCGATAATGCCGATACCGCGGCCTGTGTTGACGCCGGGGATCGCCTGGGCGAACTGCAGATTGGGATTCATCTTCGTCTTCGTGTCGAGGAACCACATCCGCAGCAATTTTGCCGACCGCTCTGCGTATTCTTCTTTGCCGGTGAAATAATATCCGAGGGCTAGCGTCTGCACTGTATTTACGAGCCTCGAGAGTTCTGTTTTGTCCGGCAGAAGCAGGATCTCCGGATTCCGCTCGCCGTCGCGGCGAATGTACGGCAGGCCATCCTTTTTCGTCGGATCCTTCCAAAAATACGGCGCCTGACTCATGTAATCGTGCTTATCGCCGCTCGGAGGGGTAATGGTCTTGGCTGTCACCGGCTTAACTTCGACCGCGAGGGCTTTTTTCGCCTCACTATCGAGTTTGTCGAGGGCTGGCTTCAGAGATGGTGCCGACAGGTTTTTCTTTCGCTCAGAAAGAGTCTTAGCATCGAGCAAAAAGACACGCGGCGAGCCGTCACGTCCCTGTCCGCAGAGCGGCATACCCATCCCGCTCAAAAGGAAGCAAACAGCAGCGAATATAATGTGATATGTCTTTATTTGCATCTATTTTCGTGTAAATGTTCCGTCTTTCCAGACGAGATCATACAGCTTCCTTCCCTTTTCACTGATCTCATAGTCGTCGCCCTTTTCGGTGATCTTTTTTGAAAAGACCCTCACGGTCGTTCCGACACGGGGCAGTTCATACCAGTTCTTTTTGCTGAAATCCGGAACGACCTTCTCGGAGATGTCAGTCCATTTGCCATCCTTGTAGTCGAGAAAATAGAAGTCGTTCATCATCTCGCCCGAGGTCATAACCGCAACCAGATAGGTTTCGTCGGGACGTTTAAAGATCGTCATTTCGATGCACGACTGCGCACCGTCACAACCGCCTTTGAAATAGCCGTTCTTAATATCCTCGACCTCGGTAAAGGTCTTTAGATACTCAGCCCTGGCCTTTTTGCAATCCTTATCCGTCTGACGATCGCAGCCTTCGAGGACAAAGTACTTATCGGGAAGCAAGTTAAAAAAATCGCGGATGGTTTTCGGCCCGTCAGCAGTTTTGGGCGGGGGTATCTCAGCAATTGGAGCAGTAGCCGCGGAATTTGCAACAGCAGATGAAGGCTTTTCATCAGGAGTTGGCGAGCCGGCACCGCCCGTACCAGCATCGCATGCGGAAAAACCAAGAGCGGTTACCAGGAATAAAAAAGCTAGTTTCATGATCGTCTCCTAAGCCAAACGGCCATACAGTTCAGTCAATTGCCTAAGTCTATCAGCTATTTCGGGCGTCAGTGCTCCATCGGCGAGCCGCCATTTCCAGTTGCCGTCGGTCGAGGCGGGTAGATTCATTCGGTGTTTGTTGTCGAGGCCAAACACGTCCTGCAGGGGCACGATCGCAGTCTCAGCGACCGATGCCCATGCTGCACGGATCATTTCCCAATGCATCTCGCGACCGTTGGTTTGCAGATATTCGAGACAGTGTTTGCGAGTTTTCGCCTCCCAGCCCTTCTTCTTACCCGAAATTGAACGCCACCAGCCGGCCGTTGTGTCATTATCGTGCGTTCCGGTGTAGACGACCGAGTTTGGAATGTAATTGTGCGGCAAATTGGAATTAGCCTCATCACCGCCGAAGGCAAACTGCAGGATCCGCATCCCGGGAAAGCCAAAGTCGTCACGAAGAGCCTCGACTTCCGCCGTCATCGCCCCGAGGTCCTCGGCGATCACGCGAAACGGCCCGAGCCGCCTGAGCAGCGTTCGAAACAGCATTTGGCCGGGAACCGGAGACCATTTGCCATTTTCAGCAGTCTCGTCACCACCGGGAACTTCCCAGTTGCGGATAAATCCGATGAAATGATCGAGCCGAACGATATCTACGATCTCGTAATTGAACGCTAAACGGGCCGTCCACCAGCCAAAATCGTCCTTCAGCATCGCTTCCCAGTTGTAGATCGGGTTGCCCCAGAGCTGGCCGGTCTTTGAGAAGTAATCCGGCGGCACACCCGCGACCACGGTTGGCGAGCCGTCGGGCTTAAGCTTGAAACTACGCTGATTACACCACACATCAGCCGAATCAAGCGCGACAAAGATCGGCAGGTCGCCGACGATCTTGATGCCCCGTTCATTCGCATATCGTCGAACCGCAAACCATTGCCGGAAAAAGAGATACTGCGAAAATTTTTCGGTCTGGATCTCGCGTGCGAGTTGCGATAGTACAGTCGCAATGGCCGCAGGTTCACGCGAACGCAGCGGCTCAGCCCACTGAAACCAAGCCTTTTCTGAATGTGAGGATTTGAGTGCGCGAAAAAGCGAATAATCGTCGAGCCACCAAGCGTTGTTCTTGCAGAAGTACTCGAACTCGTCCGTCAATTGCGGTGCCGCACCTGCTCGAAAAGCCTCGAACGCTTTTGCGAGCATCTCGCTTTTCCACTTTGTGACGCGGTCAAACTCGACAAATTCAGTCGAAAATTCGGGTACGTCGGCTAAGTCCTCTGCTGCAAGTAAGCCATCGTCGACGAGCTTTTCAGGCGAGATCAGGATCGGGTTTCCGGCGAAGGCCGAGTATGCTGAGTAAGGCGAGTTGCCTTCACCGGGCGGGCAGAGCGGGAGTATTTGCCACCGCTTTTGGCCCGCCAACGAGAGAAAATCGACAAACTCGAAGGCCGCCGGGCCAAGATTGCCGACACCGAAACGCCCTGGCAGCGATGTCGGATGCAGGATAAGTCCCGATGATCTCTCGCGATTTGCCATAATCATTGCAGGATCGGATTCAGCGGCCCGTCCGCGAGCTCGCCGGGGTTTCGCGGCGTCAGCCACGTTTCGAGGTCTGCCAGCTGGTGTTCGTTTCGCGGCTCGGTCACGCGTGCTCCGTCCGCAAAATAAATAACGGTCATCACCTCGCGAAGCCTATTCGAGCGATTCTCGCCCGCCGTGTGTATCGTAGTACCGAGATGAAACGTCGCATCGCCCGCTTTCATTGATTCGGCACGCGCTACCGGAAAGCTATTATCTTTCACGTATTTCGCGAGGATCTGATCGCTTTCGTCCGAGATCGCGAGATCGTCAACCACGCCGCCGCGATGTGAGCCGGCAGCGAAGGTGAGCATTCCCATTCCCACATCAATATCAACCAGAGGCATCCACATCGTTATCGTTCGGTCGGTGTCGAGCGGCCAATAGTATTGATCCTGATGCCAGGGCGTCGGCCCGCCGCCGGGCTCCTTGAAGAGAGCTTGATCATGATAGAGCCGAACCTTTTCGACACCAAGCAGAGCAGCCGCGATGTCTGCAAATTTCCTTTCAAAGACAAATGTCTTTACCGCGTCATCATGCAGCCAAAGGTTCATCGTCTGGAGAAACGCTTTGCCGTAGGTATCCCGCTCGGCGAGCGGGCGATCTTCTGTAATCAGCCTTCGGCTCGCCTCTGTGATCGCTCGCCGGTGAACGGCAATTTCGTCTGCCTCGATGACCTCCCGAAGCAGCAGGTGTCCGTCGGCGTCAAATTGTTTTCGCTGCTGATCGGTCATTAAAAACATTGTTGCAGGACTTTAAGAGTATTATGTTTCACGCCCTCGGAAACGACAAAGCGGGGGCGTTCAAGGCTCCGAAATTGTCTTGGTTTCCGTGGTGTGTTATAACGATTACGCCGTTGAAAAGCTTTAACATTTACAGAAATCTGGCTTGGCTGAACGAATTACCTGCCGATCGGGCGGAGGAACTATTCCTCTCCGTGAGCGGGTCGGAGCTTTGGGCACGAGAACTTGCACGATCGAGGCCTTTTCCGCTCGTCGAGCAATTGTTCCAGACGGCAGAGAGTTTATGGTTTTCGCTGCCGGCGGCGGAACGGATAGCAGCATTTTCATGTGCGGGCGAAGCAAAAACGAATGGTACCTCTTCGAACGGCAACTCGGAAATGGCGATCGAGGATATAAAGGGCTTGTACAGAGATAAGTTCGGGTTTATATTCGTACTCAGCGACGAAGGAAAAAGTCCCGACGAGGTGTTAGCGGTGTGCAAAGCTCGTTTGGGCAACTCGGTAGCGACGGAATTGCAGATCGCAGCTGACGAACACCGCAAAATGATCGAGAGCCGATTGAGCAAGCTTCTGGAGAAATGAGTCCTATCACGACACAGATCCTGGACACCGCGTCAGGCAAACCAGCTGCCGGCGTTGCTGTGGTGCTTGAAAGAAAGACCCACACCGCGGGCTGGCAGGCAGTAGCCGAGGGTGTAACGGATGTCGATGGCCGGCTTAATGACCTGCTGTCAACGCGCGAAGCTTTCCTTCCCGGACATTATCGCTTCATTTTCGAGACAGCGGCGTATTTTCTGCTTCAGGGTATCGAGTGTTTCTATCCGCAGGTCACCGTCAGTTTCGCCGTCAAGGACGCCCAGCAGCATTATCATGTTCCGGTCCTAGTTAGCCCGCACAGCTATTCAACCTTCCGCGGCCGATAAAAAGTTAATGAAAACTACCATCTCCTCCGATGCCCTAGAACAGCTAGAATCGGCTCTCTATCGAGGCGCTGACCTGACTGTCACTCGACGGTCGCCTGTTCACACCGTCTATGGCGGTGCCCAGCTTTTCACTGCGGACACGAACAGCAAACTGGCCGAGCTATCGCGCAAGGCCCTGCACACATACGCTCCCGACGCAGACGACGTCCGAAGCATCTTCGATATTCCGGAAGGCATTGCGGCTGCAGTAAGGGAACGCGTCGAAACAAAACTTTCTGTCGAGGCTGTTGAAGACCTTCGGATCGATTTTGAGGATGGCTACGGCGTTCGTTCGGGCGAGGAAGAAGATGGTCATGCGGTCAGCACCGCCGCTGAAACCGCAGACGCGATCAAGCGTAATGCCCTTCCACCCTATTTTGGCATCAGGATCAAGGCCCTTAGCGTTGAGACCGGAAAGCGTGCTCTCAGAACGCTGGACCTCTATTTGACGCACCTCATAGATTCGATGAATGGGCGATTGCCTCATAACTTTGTCATCACATTGCCAAAGGTAAATTCGCCGGGCGAGGTATCGATCTTGTCGAGGGCTCTAGCGGATATCGAGAATGGATTTGGGATAGACCGAGGGTCGATCGGCATCGAAATCATGGTCGAGACGGCCAGGGCGATCTTTGATAAGAACGGTTCGATGGCTCTGCCAGGGATCGTGGATGCGGCTGATGGACGATGCGTTGCGGCCCATTTTGGGGCGTACGACTACCTTTCGGAACTCGGCATTGCTTCGTCTGAACAGGGACTAAGTCACTCGGCGTGCGATCTCGCCCGCAATTTAATTAAACTATCGCTTGCGGGACGTCCGGTAGACGTTTCCGACGGAGCAACCAATCTGATGCCTGTTGCCCCGCATCGCGGGCCTGATATTTCGGATAGTCAGATAAACGAAAATATCGCGGCTGTTAGAGCGGCGTGGAAACTGCATTACGACAACATCCGTCACGGACTTGCAAAGGGTTTTTATCGCGGCTGGGATCTGCACCCGGCACAGTTTGTCGCGAGATACGCAGCGGTTTACGCGTTCTTTCTCGAATCGATGCCGGATGCATCCAAACGACTACGGTCTTTTATCGAAAAAGGTGCTCGGGCGAATTTAGTCGGAAATACTTTTGACGATGCCGCGACTGGGCAGGGCCTGCTAAACTTTTTCCGCCGGGCGGTCGATTGTGGAGCGATCTCGGAGGATGAAGCCTCCGAACAAACAGGACTCTCGATAGGCGATATTCGGTCCAGTTCCTTCACTCAGATAATCGAGCACCGATAATTTAAGCAATAGCGTAAAAATCCCGCAAGAATATTTCCCGAACTCCGTTCAACTATCGTCAGCCAATTAGCTGTTCGATCTTGAGTTTGACGGAGTTTTATATGACCACGTTTACAAATCCGCTCGATAATGTCCGCATCGCGAGTCCATGCGCCGCAGATTGGAACGCAATGTACGGCAACGAGCAAAAACGCTTCTGCGGCGATTGCAAGTTGAACGTCTACAACCTATCGGGGATGACGAAGCAGGAAGCCGAGGCCTTGATAATGAACGCCGAAGGACGTCTTTGCGTACGGTTCTATAGAAGAGCTGACGGCAGCGTGATGACGAAGGATTGTCCAGTAGGATGGGCGGGCGTGAAACATCGAGCGCGTATTTTCGCGACCGCCGCAGCGTCGATGCTGATGGCTGTACTCACGGGAGTATTCTTTGTTTCGCTGTTTTCGACTAAAAGCGTAACGGTCGGCAAACTAAAGATCCCGCTAACGCGTACGACTCCCGATCCGAGGCCATTGATGGGAGCGATCGCACCGCCGAAACGAACGGATCCACCGAAGCCAAAACGGACGATGACAGAGATCCAAGGCGAGATCGAAGCTCCGGTCGTGAAAAAGACTTCTTAGTTTTTTACGTAATAGCCCTGTCGCGAGCGGACGCTTGCCGCACGGCCTGGAACACTGACCTGAAGCCGGACGAATCTATTCGCCGGAAAATCTGATTCTGAGTAGTACTGGATCAGATACTGCGAACGCAGTTCGTTGCCGATCTGGCGGAAAATACGGTCGAGAGCAGCTGAGTTAGCCCGGGAATTGTTTCCGTTCTGGTAGCCGTCCTTTGTGTCGATCGGCTGAAATTTTGGCAGGAATGCGGTTCCGCCCGTGTCATTGGCAAACGTCTGCATATTTTCCTGGCCAACCACACTCATTTTATTTAACTGAAATGAGCTGCCCGCCGGGTTTATCGAGTAGAACACCGTATCGGCATTCTGAAGCCCGCGGAGTACGCGGACACGTTCCTGCATACTCGCCGTATTTCGATTGGCTACTGTAAGCTGGTATAGCTTTTTGTTATCGATCGTGTTTACGTCGACTTTGCGGTAGCCGTCCTGGATGGCCTTCGTGATGCGCTCGCTGTTCGTGTCTTCGCCGTCGGAGATCACCAGAATAACGCGGCGAGTCCCTTCTGGAGCATTTCTGGCCAAATATTCCGCCGCAAAACTGACGCTGTCAAAAAAAGCTGTAAATTCCTTGGTTGGGATGATCGACATGATCGCACGCTGTGAAGCGTCCGCGTCGCCGCGTGGGCCGACAAGGACCGGCTTTGCACCGACGGTGAAGATCGTCGCCCGATCCATCGGCCTCAGCACATCCTTCAAAAATTTCGCTGCCGTTTCCTGCTGAAACTTGAACATCGGACTCGTAGTCGCCGAAATATCGAAAAGCAAAGCGATATCGAGCGGAACGGTTTCGGCCGTTCCGACATTTTCTATCGTCTGAGCTTTTCCCTCCTCAGATATCCTGAAATCCGCCGCAGAAAGCCCGGCGATCGCCTGCCCGGTGGCATCCGTTACGGAAACCGGAACGACTATCAGCTTCGAGGAAACCTTGATTATCTCGTCATCATCGGCCTTCGGCGTCGGCGTAGCGGTTTGCGCTAAGCCATACGCCGACATAATAAAAACGATAGAAAGACTCGTGATCAGCTTTTTCATATAACCACCCACAATATGAACGGACAGGAAAAGGGCGTTGGTCACCGCAAATCTCGAAAGAAATTTACCGCTCACCAACGCCCCGAAGAACAGACAATTACTATTCGTTAATGTCGTTACTGGCCGATTTGACCTCAACGGTCTGATTCAGTCCGCGGCTGACGAGTAATTTGATCTCGACACGGCGATTCTGCTCACGGCCCTCGCGGGTCGTATTGTCAGCAACCGCCTTCAAAGCCCCGAAACCATACGAATCGGAGAAACGTCGAAGGTCTACATCATGATTTTCGATGAGGTAATCCTTAACCGCTTTGGCTCGTCGCTCGCTGAGGGCCTTGTTAGCCTTGGGGCTGCCCTCTGCCGATGCGTAGCCGGTGACTTCGATAACGTAGCCTTTCAGCGTTTTAGCGGCAGCGGCAACCTGGTCGAGCGAAGCTTTTGCGTCGGGCAAAAGGACCGCGCTATTTACCCTGAAGTTCACGGTCGCCGTTGACTGAACGACGAAATCGTCGAGATCGGTAATACGCTGGTTGGTCGCGTTCACGCCCGCGACAGCCGCATCTGCGGTGTCTTGAGCAGCTTTTGCACCGCCCTTCGCGGCATTGGAGATGGCGACCAGCTCATCGATCTGGCCTGAGATGCGTTCTGCGTTCTGCTCGGCGGCCGTCAAACGGTCTTCAGCAGGCGTCACACGCGAATCGATAGCCTGCGCAGTTTGAAGATTACCCTTATCGAACCTGATCTTGGTCGCCGCAACGCTTCCAGCGGAATCGCCCATGCCCTCGAGTTCGATCGTTACACCACGAACAAGGGCCGCAACCGGATAGGAATCGCCGCCCCAAAAACTCTTGTTCTTAATGCTCGCATTTGGAGCAACGACAATACGCGTATCGACACCGACCGAATCGCGAACGATCAACGTGTCAGTGTTCTCCTTAGCCACAACAACGCCTTTGATCTTATATTTCTGGCCGATCACTGCCGAACGGGTTTGCGCTGTTTGCCCGAAAGCTGAAACTACGCCGATGAGCAGCGAGAGTGCCAAAACAGATAATTTTTTATACATAACGAATCTCCTAAGATAAATGTATGGTTGATGAGCTAACCTCACAACTAGACGCGAACCGAGTCGGCAGCGTTGTCTACTAGATTAACCACGTTAAGGCATGTCCACTGTATTGGAGTATACACAAGAGCGGTAGAGGATATAAAGAGTTTTTATTTTGTTATCCGAACCGCAACAAAAGCCCGTGCGAAGGTGATCAGCGAATCGCACGGGCCGTGGAAAAAACTTCAGATCAAATGCTGAATGGGGCGCTCTCAAGGTAGGCCTTCATGTACGCGAGAAATCTCTCTGCATCCGCACCGTCCACGACGCGGTGGTCGTAGGTCAGGGCAAAATATGCCATCTGTCGGATCGCAATGTAGTCGTCGCCGTCAGGTGTTGTCATGACCTTTGGCCGTTTTTCGATCGTACCGACGCAGAGGATCGCCACCTGCGGCTGATTGATGATCGGCGTACCAAAAAGGCCGCCAAAGACGCCCGGGTTTGTGACGGTGAAGGTTCCGCCCTGAACTTCGTCCGGCATTAATTTTTTGGATCGGGCCCGATCTGCGAGGTCATTGGCGGCTGTTGCAAGTTGCGCGAGAGAAAGATTACCGGCACCTTTTATCACTGGCACGATCAATCCCCAATCGAGGGCTACCGCCATTCCGATGTTGATGTCGCCTTTATACACGATCTGGTCGCCGTCAACCTGCGAATTGACAATGCGATGTTCGCGGATCGCCGCCGTTACGGCCTGGAATATGAACGGCATAAAGGTGAGCTTGGTGCCGTACTTAGCCTGAAACGCTTCCTGATTAGCCTTGCGAAACTTCGCGACGTTGGTCATGTCGATCTCGTAAACGCTCGTCACATGGGCGGAGGTTTGCTTCGAGAAGGTCATGTGCTCGGCGATCTTTTTACGCATCACCGACATTTTTTCGACGCGGTCGTCCATCGTCGTGGTCACAGGCGCCGAGAACTGAGGCCTGGCCGGTAAAGCAGAGGGAGCACTCGCCGCCGGGGCGGAAGCGGCACCTTTAACAAGTAGATCCTGCGGACGAAGAGCTGCACCCGTTTCGAGGAATGAAAGTATGTCGCCCTTGGTCACGCGGCCGCTGATCCCGCTGCCGGGAATTCGAGACAGATCGATGCCGTGCTCTTTGGCAATGTTGCGAACGAGCGGGCTGGATTTCTGTCGTCGAAGATCGTCGACGCTCGAACCAGCCGTCGCGGAAGCGGCCCTTACCTGGACCGGAGCGGGCTGAACGACGGGAGTCGCCTCGGCCGCTGCTGACTCGGTTACCGGTGGCGGTGCGGGCACTTCGGCCTTGGCAGTTGGGGCTGAACCTTCCGCTCCGACGATCGCGAGTACCGCACCGACCTCAACCGTCTCACCTTCCTGAACATTGATGGACAGAAGCTTTCCAGCCGCCGGCGAAGGTACCTCGGCATCGACTTTGTCGGTAGAGATCTCGAGCAGAGCCTCGTCTTTCTCTACATCGTCGCCGATCTTTTTAAGCCATTTTGAAACGGTTCCCTCAGTGATCGACTCGCCCATCTGGGGCATCACGATCTCTGTGCCGCCCTCAGTCGAAGCGGCTGACGGTGACGCTGCGACCGGTTCGGCTGCCTCGGGCATCTTTATCGCTTCTGGTTCGGGCTGCTCGGCGACGACGGGCGGTGCAGCGGCGGCAGGTTCTTCAGCGGCCGGAGCCGGACTTGCCGCAGCAGTTTCTCCTTCCGCACCAACGACGGCCACGATCGTTCCGACCTCGACCGTTTCACCTTCCTGAACGCGGATCTCAAGCAGCACACCGGCTCCCGGGCTCGGCACTTCAGCATCGACCTTATCCGTGGATATCTCGAGGATAGCCTCGTCCTTGTCCACCGATTCGCCGACCTTTTTCAGCCACTTTGAAACGGTTCCTTCAGTTATCGACTCGCCCATCTGGGGCATTACGACTTCAACGCTCATAAAATCTCCGGCGATCAAAACAAAAAGTGATCAATCTATAAGGATACAAGAATTGCCGATGAAGAGAAACAGTTGAGGTGCAGGAATCAGGATGCCTTCGCTTGCAACACGGCGATCAACCTATCAAATTCATTGATCGTCTTAGGCACCGTGATCGGCTTTCCGTCTCTCAGCGAGATCGTTCCTGCCTGATCGACTTCACTGATCTCCTCCCACAAAACGTTCTGCTTTTTGTATCGGAAGCCGTTTTCGAAGATCTCGAAGTGCTTCTTTCGCTGCATCACGAACGAGAACATCGTCAGCAGATAGATAATGAGAAAAGCTGTCGAAAGCAGGAAATAAAGGGCGCTTTGGAGAATGTAAAAGGCGAACATCATCGCCAGGAAGAACATAAACGAAAGTACCGCCATAAAGACGGCGCGTTGAACGTGGATCGCGGCTATGCCATAAACGGCCACGATCCGTCCGAGATCTTTTTCCTTCGGTTTCATCAGGCTTCGGCGGTTGTCGGGTCGATCACATTTCGTACCTCAGAGATGCGGTTAGCGGGAAAACCGCCGCGCGATGCGTGTTCGCGGATCATTTCCTCGTTTGGAGCGATGTAGACGCAGTAGATCTTATCGTCGGTCACATAGCTTTGGATCCACTGGATCTGCGGGCCGAGTTCGTTCAAAACGCTGCACGAGGTCTGCGACACTGCTTGTAGAGCGTCAGCCGTCGATGCCCCGACTCCTGGAATATCGCGTTCGATCACATATTTAGGCATACTTTTTCCTCCGATATACGTATTATTTAGGATATTGCTTGATCTTCCCAATTTTATCAGAAGACGTGCCCGCGTGCGGCGTGACAATTTCGTGACTTCGGTTAGAATAACGGAAAACCATAAATGATCGACGCCGCGTCAGAGATTACACAACATCAGATTTAACCATGAAAAGATTCTCGATCTCACTCGTTCTACTCGTTTCCTTCTTCATCACTCAGCAGGTATCAGCACAGAAACCTGTGCTTACAGCGGCAGATTACGATCGTGCCGTTAAAATGCTGGCATTTGGCACGGCCCCGCTTGTCGATCGTGCCGCTGTACGGCCGAACTGGCTGCCCGACGGCCGCTTTTGGTACGTCGCAATGACGCCGACCGCTCGAGAGTTTGTGCTTTTCGACCCAGCGACGGGAACGAGAAAGACGGCGGCTAGACAGGCTGATCTTGGCATCCCCGCTCCGCCGGCCCCAGCCGGGCCGCAGCGAGGCGGAGCGAACGTTTCGACATCGCCTGACGGCAAGAAGCAGGTTTACATCAAGGATTGGAACCTGTGGGTAAAGGATGTTGCGAGCGGAAAAGAAACTCAGCTTACGACCGACGGCGTAAAGGATTTTGGCTACGCTACGGACAACGCCGGCTGGAGAAAGAGTGACAGGCCTGTTGTCCTCTGGTCGCCTGATTCGAAAAAGATCGCGACCTATCAGCAGGACCAGCGGCACGTCAGCGATATGTACCTTACTTCGACCAACGTCGGCGCACCGCGGCTCGAGGCATGGAAATACCCGCTGCCGCAGGACAAGGAGATCATTAAGATCTATAGAAATGTCATCGATGTCGAGACGGGACGGATGGTCAAGTTTAAGATGAATGCCGATGATCGCCGCGGCACGCTCTGCGACGACATAGTCTGCGGCGGTTCGTGGGGCGATGTCCGATGGAGCCCCGATGCGACAAAGATCGCCTTCGTATCGACCGATCGAGCACATAAGGAAGCGAAATTCCGGATAGCGGACGTTGCAACCGGCGATATCCGCGAAGTTTTTGAGGAAAAGGTCGCGACCCAATACGAATCCGGCCAGGGTGAGGAAAATTGGCACTATTTCCCTGCAACCAACGAGGCGATCTGGTATTCGGAACGCGACGATTGGGGTCATCTGTACCTTTACGACCTAGCTACAGGCCGCGTAAAGAACCAGATAACCAAGGGAAATTGGGTCGTGACGCGCATCCTCAAGGTCGATGAAGCGGCCCGAACCATCTACTTCGAAGCTAATGGCCGCGAACCGGGACGCGATCCCTATTTCTCGCACTTCTACAAGATCAATTTCGACGGCAATGGGCTTTCATTGCTGACGCCTGAGGATGGCACGCATCAGGTTTCCTTGTCGCCTGACGGCAGATATTTTGTTGACAGTTTCTCCAAGCCGGACGTTCCGCAGACCTCGGTACTTCGCGACATGAACGGCCGCCTGATAGCTGAGCTCGAAAAGGTCGACATCACACGCTTGAAAGCCGCCGGCTGGAAGCCCCCGATGCCGATCACTGTAAAAGATCGAAACAATAAATGGGATCTGTACGGCCTGATGTTTACGCCGACCAATCTCGATCCGTCGAAAAAGTACCCGATCGTAAACTACATCTATCCCGGCCCGCAGGGCGGGGGCGTCGGAACGCGAGCATTTGGAGCTTCGCGAAGCGATCATCAGGCTCTGGCCGAGCTCGGGTTTATTGTGGTGATCATCGACGGGACTTGTAATCCGGACCGTTCGAAATCATTCCACGACGCCTGCTATGGCAACATGGCGGACAACACGCTCGAAGATCAGATCGCCGGCATCAAACAGCTTGCAGCAAAGTATCCCTATATGGATATTGACCGCGTCGGGATGTGGGGGCACTCGGGCGGCGGCTTTGCTACGGCAGCCGCCTTGTTCCGCTATCCCGATTTCTACAAGGTCGGCGTTTCGCAGGCTGGTAACCATGATAACCGCAACTACGAGGACGATTGGGGCGAGCGTTACATCGGGCTGATGGTCGGAGACAACTATGAAAAGCAAGCAAATCAGCTCTACGCCAAAAACCTTAAGGGCAAGTTGCTCCTTTCACATGGCGGCATGGACGACAATGTACCGCCGTCCAATACCTACCTCGTGGTCGATGCTCTCGTAAAAGCAAATAAGGACTTTGACCTGATCATCTTCCCGAACGCTCGCCACGGCTATGCCGGCGACAACAATTACATGATGCGTCGGCGCTGGGATTATTTTGTCAAGCACCTTGCAGGTGCCGAGCCTCCGAAAGAGTACAAAGTGACCGTGACACCTGACCCGCGACTAGCGAATTAAAGCTTGCGCCCAAACCTTCACAGACAACAAGACCGGCGTCGAAGCCTCGCTCATAGTGTACGAGCCTGACTTCGACAGCCGGTCTTTTGCTAGTGACCGCGGGATCTAAAGATTTCTTTTTATCTCAGCACTTACCTTCTCAAGTTCCGATGCCGAGGCGGCCCCGCTACGTGTGGTGAGGACGGTGCCATCTTTACCCACCACAACGACCAGAGCTTTGTCCTTCTGATAGCTGAATCTTTTTGAGATAGTGCCGCCCCAGTCCAGCAGCACCGGGAAGGACGTCTGCCGCTTTATCAATCGCCTTACCAATCCGCGGGCGTAGCTCGGCACACCGGAAAGCGACGCGATGCCAAAAACATACACTTTGCCCTCAAAATCCTTGTAGATAGGCTTTGACCAACCGTCGATCTGCCCAGCGCCTTTGCGGTCGCCAAATACAAGAACGACCACTCGGTCACTTGGAAAATTAACTTCTAGGTATTGATCGTTTTGATCCTTTAACCCAAAGTTCTCAACCTTTGTCTGGCCAAAAACCGGATCGAGGCCCGGAACAAGAAACAGCCCATACGCAGCGAAAAAGAGGATCAAAAAAAGCGATCTCCCTGAAAGCTCAGTGGTCATCCGTGGTGCTCCAAAAAAAAGAAAAATTCGTCGCAGTGTTCGCGACTCTATAATTTCGCACCACGCAGGTCTTTGGATGCAAATTCACCTGTTCGGCGTCATTTACTCAAGGCCAGTCAGATCGACCGAAGTAAGATCAGTTAGAGGCTGCAAAACCCGCGGGGCAAAGCGATAACGCTTTGACACGGCGGAGATCGTATACACGTCGCCGGAGGCAACATTCTCGAACTGGTAGTAGCCGAATGAGCTCGTCGTGACCGACGCTGAAGTTCCGGAAGGCGAAGTGATCAACACTTTAACGTTCCTGACTCCTTGTCCTGCAGGAGTAGTAACGCGGCCGCTAATGGACAGGGGTTGCGGCGTTAAGTCTCTCAATCGCGATCGTAGGAAAGCATCCACTTGTAATAGGTTCGACTCAGCCGAGAAGAGAGGCCCGCCGTGTCCTGCCCCCGCGATCGGCGTGTATACAGAATCGTGTCCCTGATCCTGGAATAACGCCTGGAGGATCTGGCTCTGCCCCATCGCGACAGTGCAGTCGGTCGTGCCGTGCTGGATAAAAAAGGGCGAATCGTCAGGCGTGTAAAAGGTTAGGGGATTCGCTCGCCGGACTGCTTCCGGGCAGGTTTGGATCGGGCACCCGACTAGCAGCGACTCGGCTGAGTTGGCCGAATTATGATTGCTCGCGGTGCAGCCCTGTGCCTGAGCATGGGAATCCATTTGAAGGAAATCAGTCGGGCCGTACCAGTCGACAACTGCCTGTACGCGGCTGGAATATTGAGTATTCCCACCGACCGAGCCTTCCATATCGGCAACGTCGCCGGTTGTGCCCACAAGCGCCGCAAGATGGCCGCCTGCGGAACTTCCCCAGACGCCGAATCTTGTCGGATCGAGGTTGTATTGAGCCGCGTTGGCCCGCAGCCATCTTATGGCCGCTTTACAATCATGAATTTGAGCAGGAAAGATGGCCTCGCTGCTCAACCGATAATTCAGGCTCGCAACGACGTAGCCATTTCTCGCGTATCTGAGTTGGAAGCTGTTAGGGCCAAGTGTTTTGTCACCAGATTGCCACCCACCGCCATGGATCCATATGACAACCGGCAAGGGCCCCGTCGCACCGTTTGGTATGTGCAGATCCAGTTTGTGGGAATCGAGCGGATCCCCCGCATAAGCGATGTCACGGATCGACGTAAACGTACCCTGTGCTGTGCTTTCGCTGACAGCGAGCAAAATAAGAAAGGCGACCAATACAAATGTCGCTTTTGAAGATCTCATATCGTCAGCACCCCCGAACACGACTTAGGACGAGCGAATGCCGGAGATAGTTTAAGAATTCTGAATAAGGTTGGAAAAATGACCAACCGCGTCGCGAGATCGAAAGACAGATCAGCTATTTAAGTTCCTGCGTCTCGTCCTCGCTCTCGTCAAAGAGAACGCTGACGGGCGTGTGTGTTGGCGGCAGGGCGGCGGCTTGTTGTGCTTGTTCGATCTTTAGTTCGGTCAGGTCGGTTTGCAGTTTGTCGATCGCTTCCTGAGCAAGGTCGAAATCAGCGGCTTTGATATTTAGGGTTACCGTACCGCCATCATTTGGGATTCCGGCGATCGCGGCGAGAGATCTGGTGCGGATCTTGATCTTGGCGCCGCGGCGAAAGATGCCTTTTTTAAATTTTACATCCAGGATCTCAGTAGCGGGGATCCTTGCTTCCTTCACGCCTTCAGAGATCAGGCCAAATAGCTTCGATTCGAATTCGAAAACGATACCCGCCTGTGAAAACTTGGCTATGCCGTTCACCTCTGACAGTCCCGAGTGCTTCTCCGCCTTGAATGGAATGCTGATAAAATTCTGCATACTATGCCTTCTTTAGATCTTCTGCTCGCATCTCAGCGGTGTCGGTCCCGGCTGCCCGCTCAACTTCCTTGTGGCGGTCCGCCACGAAGTTAAATGCCGTAAGAGCAAACGACACGAGAGCGATGGCGATACCGTAATATAAAGTCTCAAGCGAGCTCTCAGATTGTAAAAGCTTCTGGACAAACTTCACAGCCATGATCGGGATGAGAACTGAGCCAAATTTTGCCTTTAGCTCATCCAGGTTCTTTACGAGCATCCAGTCCGGCACTCTAAGGCCGCCGATGAACAGTTCGTACAGGCTGACTGAAATGACCAGCAGGGCCACAGCCACTAAAAAGCTATCGAGAGCTTCGAACAAAACATACAGCGTCGGACTGTTGCTCTCGTGGTGAAGCACGGCGATCTGCACCACCTTTATAGTCTTCTCAGCCCCGATATAGATCGCCGCAAGCACGCCGATAAGCATCCCGATGATCGGAATGTATGAGAGATACCTGGCTTTTTCAACGATCCACTTCATAGGCAGAAACACGACCGATAGAGAGGTGTATTTGGCGCAAGTTAGTCCTACTTTAGGCGTTGTGCGACGATCAAAACTTGGACAAACGCCCTACCGGTCATGTTTACGGCTTAGATACCGCCCAATTCCAAACAAACTGATCAGCAACCAAAAAAACTCGACCACAAAGGCCGGAAAATTGAAATTAAAGTACAGCGAAACCAAGATCATCGTCGCACCCGCAGCATTTAGCAGCGAATATACCAACTGCTCGCTCCGCACACGGCCGACCTGTAACAGAACATACGTAATAATGATGACGGCCGTTCCGAGCGTTCCGATGATGTCGTACCAGGCAAAGGTCATTGCATTCGGGCGATGTACCCCGTCGCCCCAACGGCCCAAACTGCCTTCTTACCTTTCGCCTGAACTGCGTTGTAGTTAATCTGGTCAAGGTTAGTCCAGGTCTTACCGCCGTCTGATGAAATATCGGATCCGCTCGAACCAACGGCGACGATAGTTTTGCTGTCGACGTAGGCAACGCCTGAACGGTACCCGCCGAGGCCTTTGCCCGGAGCCCACGTGACGCCGCCGTCGCTGGTAAACGCAAGGTTAGCCCTGCTTTCTGTCGGCTTTTCATAGTTTCCGCCGACGAGCACGCCGTTCTTTGCGTCCCACATAGCGATCGAAAAGATCCCGCTGCCCGAGGTGCCGCTGATCATCGGCGTGTTTGCGACGTCCCATGTCTGGCCGCGGTCGTTTGAGCGGAAGACGCGGGCCGCATCGCCGCCGGAAACGAGAAACGCTGTCGACTTTCCGCTCGCGATCAAACACGTTCCGCTTGCGGCAAAGGCGGCCTCGCCGTCACGTGCGGCTGGCATTTTGTTGCTTTTGATCTCTTTCCAGGTCTCGCCGTCTTTGGTTTCTATTAGGACGTAATGCCCCTCGACCGGGTCGCTCATCGCGAGGCAATTCTTCGCGTCCCAACAGGCGATCGCGTCAAAAAAAGCCTCTTTTTTCTCGTTAATGAACTGCTCCTTCCATGTCGCCCCGCCGTCCACCGTTTTATAGATACGCGAACTGTCACCATTGCCAATGCTCAAAATATAAGCCGTCTTTTCGTCAAAAGCCTCGATGTCGCGAAAATCCAGCTTCTCACCGCCGGGAACCGTCATCACCTTCCACGTCGCCCCACCGTCAACGGTTCGCACGACCGTGCCGCCTGTGCCGCTCGCCCAAACGACCTTCTCGCTGACAACCGAAAGCCCCCGAAAACCAGCTTTTGTATCAACGATCTGTTTCGCCCACTGCCCATATGCCGAACTGCAGCCGAGCAAGATCGAGAACATCACGGCCAAAATAATTCTCTGCTTCATGAATGAAATTGTATCAGAAAGCCCGCCGCCAAAGAGGCTGAGAGTCGCCGCTCTTTTTACTTAGGCACGAGCTTCAGTATGTTGCCAATGGCCGAACCCCTCGATATCGCGAATGTTTTCCCGTCTGGCGATACGCTGAAGTTTCCGATCTTCTGGTCGGTAAACTTAGTAATTTGATACCTGCTGAGGTCGACCGAGTTGACGAACCAAATATTGCTGAAGCTCTCTCCATTATCTATGTAATAGATGCCGCTGCCATCAGGTTTCCACTCGAAGAAAACAGTCGCGGGAATGTTTAGATCCCGATACTTACTTAGGTCAGGTCCCGAAAAAAGCACGTATCTCCAGGGGTTCTTTTCTTTTTCGTTGCGGTCGTTGAAATAAGCTGCAAACACAGAGGGGTCTGCCGGCGAAACACGCACCGTCCCTGGGCCCTTGCCCATCAGCTTGACCGGCTCGCCGCCTTCGATCGGACGCTTTTGCAGGCCATCGGAGAGGTAGTATAGCCACTTGCCATCCGGCGAGATCTCCGGTGCGGCTTCGTAATTTCCATTGGTGATCTGTTTAAGGTCGTCGCCGTCAAGATCGACCTGCCAGATGTGCCACTTACCAGTCTTGTTGTAACCGAATACGACCGATCGACCGTCCGGTGTTACATCGGCATAATGCGGGAATGCTCCTTTATCAAAAGTAAGCTGCCGCTGAGCTAAAGAATCTATGTCCATCCGCCATAAGTTCCCGAGGCCGATGCCCTCCGCTTTCGAAAAAACGAGCGAACGCCCGTCGCGGGTCCACGCGAGAGCGGTTGCCCCGTTCGGCCGATCATCGTCAAAGGTAAGCTGCCGCGCGCTGTCCGGATCGTCGACCGGGACAAGGAAAAGATTCTCTGATTTTGTCCACGTCGACGCCATGATGAACGATCCGTCGGACGCGACGCGAAACTCGCGATAATCGTTGTCATCGTTGGTGATATTCCGGGCCGCCCCAGTCCGGTGGTCAAGATACCAAAGCTGCATCGGATCTCCCTGATCCTCACGGACCATGACATAGAGGGCTTCGCCGTTCGGGGCCCAGTAAGGTTGATGCGCAGCGTGCCAATCCGGTGCGGGGATGTCTTTGTGTGCCCCCGTAGAGATATCTATCTCGACCAGGTGTACCCGGCCGCGTTCGCCTGGTTCTTTTTTGGTAAAAGCGGCAGCTGCAAACCTTTTTCCGTCGGGCGACCACGCAGGGGCAGCTCCCCAGATGATAAATCCCTCTGTACCGCGTCGTACCGTGATCGTTCGCTTTTCACTCCCGTCGCGAGACCTGCAGATCTCGAGGTGATGCTCTTCATTTTCAGGAACTCGCCGATAATATGCCACCCATTCGCCATCGGGTGAGAGCATGTAATGGTGGGTTAACTCACGAGTAATTAGCTGTGGAGTGCCGCCGTAGATCGGTATGCGGTAGATACTCTTTTTTAGGTCTCCCTGAAGCCCGGCGTAGTAAATGCTGTTTCCATCCGGTGAGAACTGAATGTTGAGTATCTGCTCTTCCTGCGGCTGAATGATGGTTGTCTCACTCTTTGAAGCTAGGTGGTAGAGGCTGAGAGCGTACTTGTTGTCGGCTGTATGCAGTACGTACGCCGCGTTTTCATTGTCCGGCGAGAGGCCGACATAAAACGCACGTCCCGATGCGGTGATCTTTTCATACGAAAGACGAACGTTCGGGTCGGCAACCGATGGGGCAGCAGGGCCCGCATTCGTGATCAAAGCAAAATAAAGGCCGACCGCTCCAATCAGGATCGCAACGCCGACGGCGGCAAATGCAACTCGGGACCGCTGCGGCCAGGCGTTGCCGACGATCTCAGGTTCCTCAACATATTCCCGCTCAGTTATCGATGTTTGCTCGATGATCTCGCGCTCTATCGTAATATCGGGCATCTGTCGTTCAGAAGCTCCCTCAATGAATCGATAACCGCGACGGGCCACCGTCTGGATCAGATCGTCTGGAAGACCATGCTGCTTGAAGATCTTTCTCAGCAGGTAAACATTTTGCGAAAGAACTCCTTCTTCAACATAGGTGCCGGGCCAAACGCGTTCGAGGAGCTCATCTTTTGAAACAACCTCGCCTTCCCGCTCCACGAGAGCACATAGCAACTCGACCGCCTTTACGGGTAGATCAGCGGGTCCTTCGTTAACCCACAATATTCGCCGATCTAAGTCGACGGCGAACCCGCCGATCCTTCGTAAGTTGTTGTCCCCGCTACGCATACGGCCCGAAGAGAATCTTTGAGAAATCTTTGAGATTCAAAAAGGATTTCGCCCGGAGAAAAATCTAAGAATATCTAAACTCCGGAGCTAATCGGCATATTTGGCGATTTTACAGCAGAAATGATCATACGAAAAGACATTTTCATCGAGACCCGTCGAGTCGAAAGGATAACCGTTCGCTTTGGTATTTCTTCAGTCGAGCATGGCGAGGGTTCGCAGGCGAGCGTCAACGACGTTTGGTTTCGAACTGCTCTCGACGCTGAAAGGGCCACCGGCGAAGCTCGGGAAATACCTGATGAGGAAAAACAAATGGAGCTACCTAGGAGGAAGGAATGAAATTTTATTCAGTATTTATCGCATCGATGATCTTCTTGTTTTCTGTCGAGGCGGCGGCTCAGACTACCGAGTTCACATATCAGGCCCAGTTGCAAAACGCATCCGTCCCGGCCAACGGCCTTTTCGACCTCGAATTCCGGCTCTACACCGAGGCATTAAGTGGCGGTCTGCTTGGGTCGCCGATATCCAGGAACGGCGTTTCTGTTGCCGGCGGGGTATTTTCAGTAAATCTTGACTTTGGGGCTCAATTTGACGGAACTCCGCGTTACCTGGAAATACGTATCCGGCCGGCTGGCAGCGGATCATTCAACACGCTGTTGCCGCGTCAACTAATTTCGAGCACACCGTACACCGTCAGAAGCCTTACGGCGCAGAACGCAACCCAGGCCGAGAGTGCAGCAGTAGCGATAAATGCTCTCGATTCAACCGCTCTGGACGGACTACCTGGATCGAGCTACCTAAAAACAGATGGCGACGGCTCCGGCCTGACAAACCTTAACGCGTTTCGCATCACGACCGGCGTGCTCGGCGTGCCGCGTGGCGGTACGGGCCTCGGCTCGCCCGGGACGAATGGCAATTTTCTTCGCAGCAACGGCACGACGTGGATAAGCTCAGGCATCCAACCGACCGATGTGCCCGGCAACCTTACCAACTACGTCCAAAACACGACGACCCCGCAATCTTCCAGTAACTTCAATATCAGCGGGACGGGAACCGCCAATTTATTTAATGCCGCCCTTCAATACAATATCGCCGGCAATCGTATGTTGAGTGCAACAGGAACGGCAAATACCTTCCTAGGCACCAGTGCCGGAGCCAATAATTCGTCAGGCGATTTCAATACTTTCGTTGGAAGACGGGCGGGAGGGCAGAATGAGATCGGGAGCAGCAATACCTACATTGGAGCGAACAGCGGTCAGTTCGGTTCCACTGGAAACGGAAACACGTTCGTAGGTCGTGATGCTGGATCGGAAAATACTACCGCCTCATCGAATACCTTTGTCGGTTCCTTTGCGGGAAGCTCAAACAACGCGGGAACTAGCAATGCATTTTTCGGAGCGAGTGCGGGTTTGGCAAACATCTCGGGCAGCTTTAATTCGATCTTTGGTGCCTTCGCCGGCGACGCAAATAATACAGGCCAAGACAACTCCTTTTTTGGAGCCGCAGCAGGCGGCGCCAATACATCCGGATACGAGAACGCATTCTTCGGAAGGAGGTCTGGAGAGGCAAACATTATTGGCTTCTACAATAGTTTCTTTGGCGCGGGGGCCGGAGCGGCGAATATTACCGGTGTTAGCAATTCGTTTTTTGGGCGCGGGGCCGGTGCGGCAAATATCGGAGGCGAAGGCAATACTTTCGTTGGGAGAGATGCAGGTATCGCTAACACAAATGGCGACAACAATGTGATCATTGGCAGATTTGCCGGTGGCGGCAACGTGGACGGTGACGGCAATATCTTTATCGGTCGAAGTTCAGGTGCGATAAATGTCAGCGGCTCAAACAATACAACAATCGGGGACGGTGCCGACGTGCTCTCGACCAATCTCTTCAATGCGACCGCGATAGGACACCGGGCCGTAGTCGCGGCGAGCAACTCTCTCATACTCGGGCCGGTAAACGGTTTAAATAGTTGCCTGCCGATGTTCCAGTGCGACACGCCTAACGTCGGAATCGGCACCACAAATCCCTTGTCCCGCCTCGACGTTCGCGGAAACGTTTTTGTCGGACTGACAGAGACCACTGATGCCCTGGGAACAAATAATCTTCTAGTCAACAACGACGGTGGCGACGTTCGCAATTCATTTAGACTCGACGGGTCAAACAATAACTTCTTCATCGTCGCCCGTTCGGGCACCGGTTCGGCGGTTGGCACCGGCATGGTATTTCGTACCGCGCCAGCAGGCGGCGGCGAATTGAACCGGCTAATTATCAATCCAAACGGAACTGTACAGATACTCAACCTCGGCACGGAAGGCAATACCGCGATGTGCCGTAACGCGGGCAACGAGTTCTCAGTTTGCGTGTCCTCGGCGAGATTCAAACGCAATATTCGAGACTTTGGTTTTGGTTCGCAGCTTGTTCAGCAGCTTCGGCCCGTGACCTTTGACTGGAAAACGGATGGAAAGCCTGACCTCGGCCTTGTAGCCGAGGAGGTCGCCGCGGCCGAACCTCTGCTCGCAACCTACAATGAAAAAGGCGAGGTCGAGGGCGTCAAATACGACCGCGTCGGCGTGGTCATGATCAATGCTTTCAAGGAACAGCAGTCCCTGATCAACGAGCAGCGGCAAACCATCGAATCGCAGGGCCGTCGCCTGGACGAACAGGCGAAAACGATCGAGGCACTTCGAAAGGCAGTTTGCTCCATATCGAAAGAATTAGAGGTCTGCCGGTAGGGGCTCATTGGGTAGTAAAAAACTCCGCATTCTCTGAATATCGGAGAACGCGGAGTTTATTGCGACGTCGAACAAAGGCCCGATAATTACTAACTACTGGCTGCTAGCTCGGCAACGAGTGCTCTCCAGCCTTCGCTCTCGGGGATGCCCGGCTTTCGTTTGCCAAAAATTAGCGCGACGTTTTCGCCTTCGTTGTTAAAGAGTTCGAGGCTGGTGACGATGCCGTCGTCGGTTGGTTTCTTGACCACGTATGCTCGAGCGATCTTTTCCTGGTCGATGTGCAGGTTAAACGGTTCGTCCATCACGTTGAACCATCCGCGAGCCTCGACGACGTTTTCGACCGGGCCGGTGTGGATCTGGATCATTCCGTGATTGCCCACGAAGACCATGATCGGCAGCTTTCGTTCGCTGGCCGATCTGAAAATGAATTTGAACGAATCGGCGGGCATCGGCTTCACCATTTCAGGGTCGGCAAGCCGGAGTGCCTGCTCGCGTTCGACCTTGAATTTGCGGGTCATCGGATAGAAATCATGCGTATCCTTCAGCTCGGCCCAAGCCTTTCTGAATCCTTCGACATCGATCTCGCTGTCTGGCCTCTCGACCGGTTTTGCAGCTCTTTCAGCAACCTCGAGCGTCGCGGTCTGATCGTCCGACCGAAACTGCACAACGATCTTCTCGTATTCGCTCACATCGCTGGCGTCGGTCAGATAGACCTTGTGGATCGCATCACCGGCGGCGTCAAAGAACTGAAAACTTCGCATCGTGCCGCGAGCACCTTCGTCGATCGAGGCAAAAGCAAACCTCCATGGGCTAAAAAAGATCCGGAGGTCGATGTCGTCATTCACCGCGAGCCCCATCGGGCCGTGGCCTTTGATCGATTCGACGTTCTTGTATTCGCCCTTGCGTTCGTGAACGATCTCTTCGTTGCGGGTCAACGCCATTATGCGGCCGAGGCGATGGAATTCCTGAAGGATCTCGACGAATTCCGGCCGAAGCTTCGTCACATTCTGACCGGTTCTGGTCGCCAGCAATTGAGCTTCGGTCACGCCAAGCAGTTTCGCTGCGTCGCGGATGCGTAGTTTTGGGTTCTCTTCTTTCACGCGAGCCCACGCCGTGCTGAGGTCTGTCTTATCGATTGCGGTTGTTGGTGTCATACGTTTCCTTTTATTCAGGCGTCTCGATCATTAAAAAGCGCCGTGAAATTACTATATCTATTGATATCAAAATTAAACACATCGAGGATCGAGTCCCGCGTCAATATCGCCCTCGGTGCCCCAAACGAATGGACCCTGCCGCCCTTTAACATATAGACCCGATCACAGAACGCGGTCGCCAGTGCAATGTCATGCAGCACTATCAGAACGCCGGTTTGCTGTTCGGCAAATTTGCGAGCGATCTCGAGCGTGAGATGCTGATGGGCGAGGTCGAGACTCGACGTCGGCTCGTCGAGCATCAGGTACCGCGAGCCCTCCGGCGGTTTCTCCCAAATCTGCGAAAGCACGCGGGCGAGCTGGACGCGTTGCCGCTCGCCGCCGGAAAGCGTCGGATAAAGCTGGGCGGAAAGATGCGTCGCATCGACCAGTTCGAGAGCCTCGCGAACGATCTCGCGGTCGATGCCGCGTTCGCGTCCGACGATATGCGGATTGCGGCCCAGCATTACGACCTCGAACGCAGTCAATGGAAAATTAAGCTCCGAATGCTGCGAGAGCACCGCCCTTCGCCGCGCAAGTTCCGCCGGTTTTACCGTCTTCACGTCGCGTCCGTCAACGATGATCGAGCCCTGCATTCCGGCCTCGCCGCACATTGCTTTGAGCAGAGTCGATTTACCGGCTCCATTCGGGCCGATCAGACCGACGACCTCGCCCGGCGAAAAGCTTGCCGTGACCCCGTTGAGTATCGTGCGGCGTCCGCGTTCAACTGATACGTTGCGAGCTTCAAACATTTTTCTTTACAAGCAGCCAAACAAAAAACGGCACACCAATGATCGCCGTCACGATGCCAATCGGAACCTCAGCCGGAGCGAGGGCCGTTCGCGAGATAACGTCGCCGTTTACGAGCAGCACCGCACCGAGCAGAGCCGAATTCAGCAACAGATGGCGATGGTCAACTCCGGTCGTGAGCCGCAGCAGATGCGGCACGATCAATCCGACAAAACCTATCGCCCCCGAAACCGCGACCGCCGCTCCGACCGCCAGAGCGACGAAACATATAGCCTGCCATTTAAGACGCTCGACGTTCACGCCGAGGTGCGCGGCGTCCGCCTCGCCAAGCAGGATGACATTAAGCGGCCGAGCAAGCCGCGTCAGCCCGAAAACAGCGATCCCGATCAGCGGCACAGCAACAAGCAAACTATTCCAAGTCGCTCCGCCGAGGCTGCCCAGATTCCAGAAAAGGATGTTACGCAATTGGGCGTCGGTCGCCAAAAAGCTCATCAACCCGATACCCGCGACCGCAAAAGCATTGACCGCAATGCCCGCGAGCAGCATCGTCGCGACATTCGACCCAACTTTGCTCTTGCCGATGCGATATACCGTGTACGTTGCCGTTATACCGCCCGCAAATGCCACGAAAGGCAGCAAATACGGCGTCTTAAATGACAGAGCACTGATCGAAAGACTTTCGCCGAGCACGATTCCAAGCGAAACCGCAAACGCCGAGCCGGTTGAAACACCGATAAGTCCGGGATCTGCCAGTGGATTTCTGAACAGGCTCTGCAGAACCGAACCTGAAACCGCCAGCCCCGCTCCGACCGCAATGCCGAGCAAAAGCCGCGGAAGCCGGATCGCCGTCAACACGGACGCCTGCTGCTCCGAAACCGCGATATCGACGCCGATGCCGAGTTTATTAAGCAAAATGCCGAGAACCTGAAGCGGGGTCATCTCAACGGCTCCGATGCAGAGCGATACTACCGCCGATAGGACGACCGCGACGCCAAGCCAAAGCGTCGCCCGGCTCGCCCGCGAACGAACCTTCGTGCCCTCTTTTTCAGCCGATCTTGCCCGGGCCGCGGCGATCGGTGGATTTGTCGCTTCGATAGGTGTCACTTTATCTTTTCGGAAAGTTCCTTCACAGCCAGTCCGAGCCTTGGCGAGAAGCCGAGGAGCAAAACGTCGTCCACAGAGACGATCTTCCTGTTTTTACCGGCAGGCGTGTCGGCCACCCCAGGCAAGGCCAGAACCGCGTCGACCCCGCCCATGGCTTCGAGCCCGCGGGCAGGCAGCAAGATCACTTCAGGCTGCGCCGCTACGAGAGCTTCGGCAGTTAGCGGCTTGTACAGTTCAAACTCTGTGATCGCATTCGCCCCACCGGCGAGCTTGATCATCGCGTCGGCCGGCGTTCCTGTACCGCTAACCTGTGGCGAACCAGCCCCGCGGGCAAAAATGAACGCGACCTTTCGCTTTCGTTCGAGCGAGGTGACGACCCGTTCTGCCTCTGCCATCTCACCCTCAAGCTTACTAACCAGCGTCTCGCCCTGGTCTTTTTTGCCGAGCAGCTCGGCGATCTGCCGGATCTTTGCTTTTGTGCCCTCGAAAGTGTTGTCGGTGTTCACGCGAGCGATCTTTATCCCCGCATTCTCGATCTGCTGGATCGCCGGCGGCGGCCCGGCATCGGCCGAGATGATCACGAGCGTCGGCTTCAGCGAAATAACGCCCTCCGCGGAAAGCGTCCGCTGATACCCGACCTGGGGTAGCTTCGCCGCCGCCTCGGGATAAACGCTCGACGTGTCCGTCCCAACCAGACTCGCCTCCGATCCAAGAGCGTAAATAGTCTCAGTCGTCGCCCCGCCCACCGAGACTATCCGCATATCGCCAATCGAACTCGATCCGGCGGTAGAAGCACACCCAACAGAAAGCAGCCCCGCTGAACAGAGGACTATCGCAAATGCCAAGGACCTAAAAAATGGGACTGAACAATTATAAGAAAAAATAGACATTGCAAGCAGATAATGAAATTCATTTTCAATTATAGATTTCAGTGTCGGAATGTCAAACGCAAAGAATGCTTCGCGTCTGTTCTACGCATTCCGGAAGTAAAATCTTTACCCGAACACAAATCTGTGATAAAAAGCCACGTAGCAACCAAATTTAACGGAGGTCATAGAATGTCCAGAGTCGCACTATCCCTTTTGCGGGGATCTGTAATGCTATTTATTTGTCTGGTCCCAGTTTCCGCTCAGACGACTGAGATCGTCTTTCAGGGACAGCTGCAGAGCACGGGAACACCGGCGAATGGAAACTTCGATATGGAGTTCGCGTTGTTTGATCTCGTGGGAGGCGGTTCGCAGATAGGGT
>LNEI01000023.1 GCA_001464455.1 Acidobacteria bacterium Ga0077534 | reverse complement strand
ATCGAAAGATCGACGCGGTTTTTTTTATGTCAGTAACCGAACGCAGGGGTATCGGCCTATCTGCCGATAAGTTCTTCGTTTTCCTTTAGGAGAGAATTCAGGGAATTGAAGTCCGAATGTCTGTTTTTAAGGAGCGCTTCCGCGAGTTCGTACAGCGGTGCCGGGATCTCGGCGGGTTCCACGGTGCCTTCTGCCTGCGGGTAGTGCGAATAAAACTCGGCCTCGGCGGCGCAGAATTCGCAGGTGGCCATGTGCTTGGTGATCTCGCTTGATCGCAGCCGTGGCAGATCGCCATTTTGATGATCGAGCAATTCGCTCGATGCCGGACAATCTTCGTTTTTGCAGAAATCTGTCATCATACCTTTATGCATACTTTGGGCGAGATCGGTCATACCCTTTGGGCACACCGGGATGTTTCCGCGGGAGCCCACGCTTTTGTTGCTACATCAAAAGTAAATCTGTAATGGCCGAAACCTTCCAAAACTTGTCAGACAAAAAACAAAATAATGTTCCCTATTTTGGGCTAAAATGCCATAAAGACGCCGATAAAGTGTTTACTTACAACAGTTTACAAGAAGTGTATAAACAATATACAACGAGACAAAAAACGGTTGTACTCAAGTCCGAAATTCTGCTACTATCTTAACTGTAGGAAGTGAGAGGCATCCAAGCTCTCACAATCCCAATTACGGATCGGCACCAAAGGCTAGGGAGCCGAACACCGCGCCACTTTCTACCCCAACAAATCGCACGCAGATAAAAATGTCCCGCAACCGGATGGCCCCATGTGCGCATCGAAAACCGGACTTGCCCGCTCGGGGCTAGTTAAATTAAGCGGAGAAGCCATTTTTAGCGTCAGCGGCGATTCGGACAACTGGATCGGATAGGCTGATTATGAATGAAGTGAAAACAAAGGAAAAGCAACCACGCCCGGCAAATTACCGGCAGATCAAGGTTGGTAAATGGAACGACAGTCTGAAGACGTCGGATGTTAACCAGATCTGGACCGAACTGCACCGCATCGTATCGTCGCATCCGCTCGTGCGTGCCTCAAAACGGGCCGGCTTCCTCGTCGAAGAGGGCCGTCAGAATGCCTATACCGATCTGACGCAGGAGCTTTTTGTCGCTCTGCTGAGCAAGGATAGATTTCAACATTACATCGACACCGCGATGACGGACGCCGAGATCGAGGCTGAGATCAGCCAGATCGAGCTGACAAATATGCTCACGGCGGAGCTTCGCAAGCGATATCCGGAGAGCTATCGGCTCGCCCGTCGCATTTCGACACTGATCCAGTCGAGCCCGACATTCAAGCGGTTTGATAATCTTGATTACCCGGATGTCCATCGCCGTCTTGCCGACCGGCTCTATGGCCTTGCGGACTGGACGGTGAAAAAGACCCGTCGCGACGTTCAGGAAATGGACGAGCGTGTAAAAGCCGTTTCTTTCTATGGCCGCGACACTCGCATGGTCGGCTGCACAGGCGATGCTCAGATCGTGATCAGCAATCCGGAACTCGAAAAACTGATCGTAAGAGTCTTTAAGGCGATCGATTCGCCTGTCGATGTTCGTTCGCTTCGTTCGTTCGTGATGTCGCGGCTGCCGATCATGGACATTCATCTCGTTCCGGTCGGAAGCGGAACCGACAGCGATGACGACGATCGCATGCCGTTCGAATTTACCGACACACGGGAAACGCCTGAGCAGGACCTGCTCAGAAATGAGGCTGAAACCGCTGCCGCCAATTTTGTCGAAGGCTTTCTGAAAGCACTCAATAAGTCGGTTCGCGGCAAGGCAAAGCAGTACGATCGAATGATAAACGTCCTGTGGCACTGCTACCTGATCTCGGACAGCGGAACGCAGCTCGAGGTTGCCGAGATGCTCGGCGTTTCCGACTCGCTCGTCTCGGACTATCGCAAACGCATCGAAGCAAACCTGCAGGAACTTTCATTCAGCGGTGTCAACGAGGCACGTCATTTCGAAAAAGCCCTGAAAATGAAGGTCCGGACGATGATAACCGTCGAGAAGGAGTTGGCAGTCTAGCCGAACGCGGGGACGCATAATAGGCGATGCCATCGGGGAAAACAACAGGATCCGATTACAAACCATTGACGCCCGCGGGAAGTTCCTCTGCGGGCGGCGATGGTTTTTCGTCTTTGCGGCCTCCGAAACAAAAAGAAGCAGCGGCCGAGCCGGTAGTCGCTCGAGAACCCGATGAGCCGATACGAGGATTCGACCCGCCGACCGTTAAGCCGGAACAAAATACAGAGCAAAAGTCAGAACCAGTCATAGCGTCAGAAGCTTCGGCGCAGAAGACCCGAAAGATCGCGAAGGAAAAGCAACGACTCACGAGCGATCGCTGGCTGGTTCGCAACGGGCACACGCTGACGTATGCGGCGCTGTTTCTGTTTACGGCGATGGTGCTTTTTCGGCCGTACGAGATATTTCCGGGGCTAGGGTTTCTAGGCGGAACGACGATCTATTTCGCGCTCGTTGCGATCGCTTTGTTCGTGCCGAGCCAATTGATGACCGAGGGAAATCTCTCGATGCTCACGACCGAGGTCAAGGCTCTGCTCGCGATGACGGCGATCGCATTGCTGACTATGCCTCTTGCCCGAAACCAGGGCATGGCCTGGGAAACATTTAACGACACATTTATAAAAGCGGTCGCGGTATTTATCATCCTGGTCAATGTCGTGCGCACGCGTGCGCGGCTGATGGGGCTGATATGGCTTTCGCTGGGCATCGGAGTTTATCTTTCGGTCCAGACGACGCAGCTTTACATGGCGGGCGAGTTCGCGGTCGAAGGCTATCGCGTTGCCGTTTCTGACGTTAAGGGCATCTTCGGCAATCCGAACGACATGGCGATCCATT
Source organism: Acidobacteria bacterium Ga0077534 (assembly GCA_001464455.1). Classification (GTDB taxonomy): domain Bacteria; phylum Acidobacteriota; class Blastocatellia; order Pyrinomonadales; family Pyrinomonadaceae; genus OLB17. The sequence goes on along the minus strand of LNEI01000023.1, from coordinate 20,081 downwards.
TCGTGACGATGTCTCCGATACTGCTCGCGCTCGCGCTCGCGTCAAAGAATTTTGTGATGAAGCTCGTCTATCTCACGATGATGGTGCTCTTCGTTGCGGCGACGATGTTCACATTTTCGCGCGGCGGGTTTCTGGGTTTGATGGCGGTGGCAGTTGTGCTCGGCTGGAAGCTAGGCCGAAAGCATCGGCTGAATGTCGCTATCGGCGGACTGATCGGCGGAGCGATCTTTCTCGCCGCGGCACCCGGAAATTACGGGCTCAGGATGCTTTCGATCTTTATCCCGGCACTTGACCCGGTCGGTTCGGCGAGTGGACGCCGCGACCATTTGATCACATCGATCATCGTGACGCTGAGAAACCCATGGGGCGTTGGCATCGGCAATTCGCCGATGTTCGGCTCGCATAATCTGCAGACGCACAATGCTTTTACACAAGTTTCGGCAGAACTCGGGATTTTAGGGCTGATTGCGTATCTTGTGTTTATAGTCAGCCCACTGCGCAAGCTGGGGGCGATAGAGCGGATCATTTATCGAACGGGCGAATCGAACTGGTATTACTATATGGCGATCGGCATTCAGGCAAGCATCGTCGGATATATGGTGACGAGTTTCTTTGCATCTGTTGCGTATAATTGGTTCATCTACTACCTGATCGCCTACGCAGTTGCGTTCAGGAGAATATATTCGCTGGAAAATGGCTTGGTCGAGAATGTAAAGCCCGATCCGATCTGGCATCGCGAAGCGGTTCCGAGTACATGATCTTTTCTATAGAACAAATCGTTTTCTGGGCGTGCATCGCCTTGATGGGGTACGCCTATGTGGGCTATCCCGTTCTCGTCTTTCTGTTCAGCCGGGCATTTCCGAAACCGATCAAGACGGGTGAGATCGAGCCGACCGTCACCGTCCTCATCACGGCATATAATGAGGAAAATGCGATCCGCGAGAAACTCGAAAATACTCTGGCGATCGAGTATCCGCGTGACAAGTTTCAGATCATCGTCGCCTCGGACGGGTCGACGGATGGTACTGACGACATAGTTCGCGAGTTTGCCGACCGCGGCGTAGAACTAGTTCGCAAAGAAGGCCGTGTCGGGAAAACTGCCACCCAAAACGCCGCCGTCGAACGAGCGACCGGCGAGATCATCCTGTTTTCTGACGCGACGACCGCTTATCAGCCAAACGTTTTTCGCACGCTGCTTCCCTATTTTGCTGACGAGACTGTGGGATGTGTGGCGGGCCGCCTTATTTATGTTGACGACGAAAGCACGAACGTCGGCAAAGGCGCCCAGTCGTATTGGGGCTATGAGACTTTTATAAAGATCGCCGAAAGCCGGACGTGCTCGCTGATCGGAGCATCGGGTTGTCTGTATGCGGTCAGGCGTACGGCTTACGAGCCGCTTTATCCAGAAGCGTGTTCGGATTTCCTGATCTGCACCAGTTTGTATCGAAAGGGCCTTAGGAGCGTTTTTGCGCCGGAAGCTGTGTGTACCGAAGAGACGAACCGCGATGCGAATCACGAACTGAATATGCGTGTGAGGGTAATATCGCAGACGTTCACCGACCTTTGGCGAAACCGCGACATGATGAACCCCTTCAAAAGTGGCTTCTTTGCGATAGAACTGATATCGCACAAACTGCTGCGTTACGCCGTGCCGTTCATACTTTTCGCTGCCTTCATCGCAAGCATCGCACTCGCGGCAAAGTCGCCATTCTATCTGCTGCTAGTCGCCCTGCAAACCGGATTTTATCTAACGGCGGTCGCCGGATGGATAGTCGAAAGTACCGGCCGCCGCAGCGGGATACTCGCCATGCCGCTCTATTTTGTCCTGGCCAATCTCGCCTCAGTCGTTGCCTTCTACAAATTCCTACGCGGCGAGAAATACGCCCGCTGGGAGCCTATCCGAGAATCTCGCTAGAAAACTCCCAACCTGGACCGCAAGGGGTTGCAGCAGCCTTGGGCTGACGGGGTGGTTGGGTTGATGCGTTTCGTTCCAATTAAAAAAATACGTGTGCACCGTCACATTCGCGGAGCCTGATCTTCTCAACCACCCCGCCCGAAGCGGGCACCCCTCCTGTCCAGGAGGGAAATAACGACAAAAATCCCCTCCTGGACAGGAGGGGTGGCAGCCGCTTTGGGCTGACGGGGTGGTTGAGATGATGGGGGTTCTTCAACGCAAACAAGTACAAGGAGAGCGGTGACTTTCCCGATGCCGGATATCACTTGCAGTACCTAACTCTCTCAAACACATCGCCCAAAGCGGGATCCCTTCGCGGTCCAGGCGGGGAGTTTTCGCGTTAATTCAAAGATGTGGTTGGCCGTTGTGGCGGCGGCAACCAGCGTTGATATCCCTGCAATATCTGCAATTTTACGAGCATTCTGGCGTCGTTTCGTTGGTAGCGGTCGGCGAGCAAGCTCATTCGGTCGAAATCGACCCGCGCCAAGGTCTGGATCTGCGGCACGAACCGGAACGGCAGCATCCCGCCGCCGGCACCATTGACTCGCATGACCAGTTCGCCCTTCTTGAACGTCCGGTCGCGCTTGTTAAAACGGCTGAGCACTGCCGAGGCCTGGATCATTTCGTTGAACATATCCATTATCGGCTCCATCATCCGAAACGCCGTATCGGGCTCCATGATGGCGTAGCCCGTGATCAGGCTCATGTGGTCGGCGAGGTCGTCTTCGTTTTCGACGTAGGGATTGGTCATTCCCTTGGCGTTGTTCATCAGATCGGCAGCGGCTTCGCGGTCAGCTTCTGTGTTCTTGCGGAAAAAGCTGGTTGCGAGAGCGACCGTCTGCTGGATCTGCGTGCGACGGTTGGGCTGGGCGGCGATCGAAGCCTTTGCCTCTTCGAGACGCCCTTCGGCGGTCAGCCTGTTTGCCCGATTTGATTCAAATCTCTCACGTGCCTGCGTACGGAGACGCTCGTCGGGGATCGAGTCAATGATCTTTCTCGCCCTGGCTTCGTCTGCGATCTGACCGATCTTGTTTGCGGCGGCCTGGAGAGCAGCGTTCTTGTCACGAGCATTCGTGATCTTTGCGGCCGCGGCTATTATCGCCTCGGGCGTGTCATTCGGGTTCCACCTTGGCTGGTTAGCGTTGCCGGTGGGCCGCGGGGCGGCGGCCGCTGTTTTTTTGTTCTGGGCATCACGCTGCCTGAGCTGAGCTGCCCGCTCGGGTGCGAGTTTTTCGATCGCCGGAAGTGCTCGGGTGATCGAATTATTAACAAAAGCCGGCGTGCCCATCTGCATAAACGTATTCGCCAATTTCAAAGCGATCTCACGCGACTGTTCGGGAGTAAACGCGAACATTTTCGGCGCATTTGCCTGACGCGGCGGCACCACCCGAGTAGCGAACTGAAGGATCGTCAGCGTTGCGTTAAAGTCAGTTTGCGAGCGGGTCAGGTCGGTCGAGGTGATCTTTGAGACGAGCTCGCCGCCGAGTTCGACAGCCTTCTTTTCGTCCTTTTGCATCAACTGCTGCAGCAAGGTCGTGACGCCAACGCCGATACCCTTCGCGAGTGATTCCTTGATAGCCTTGATGGTCTTTTCCGGGTCGTTCATTGCCGCCCGCATCGTAAGCGACTGTTCGAGGCTAAGCTCCTGCTGGGCTCGTGCGCGATCAAAGTCCGCCCCGCCGCCGACTCCTGACCCGGACGTCATCCCTTGACCCGCTACAGTTCCAGCCGGGTACATCGCCGCCTGCTGGGCGATGCGGGCCATCGCCTCGGCTATTGCCGGAGGCCGCGTTTGAGCCATCAGTTCGAGCCCGAGTTCAGCATCACGCGTGCCGATCAGATTGAGCACCTCAAACCGCGGGTCGTTCGGGTCAAAGGGCTCAACGACCATAAATCCAGGAGCAGAATTCGAATTCTCAAGCTTTTCCCGCTCGTACTCGGCCTGATAATTGAGCAGTTCGCCCGCACTGTTTCGAAACAGCTCACGCGACCGCGTCGAGTCATATCGCCAGTAAAGATCACCCGTCATGGCACTGATCACCGCCCGATTCTGAGCGAGCTTCAAACCACCGATCTCGGCGATCGTCCGGTCGAGCAAAGTCACGATCTGCTCGTCCATCTCCTTCTGCTTCCTAGCCCTCTCCGCCGCCGCCTCAGCCGCCGACGTCTGCCCCAAAACAGGAGTACCGATCATCAAAAGAACCAGAAATACAGCGGTGAACTTGCGAAAAGACATAAGCGCGGCCTCCGGAGACATAGGAATAATTGCGCGGGATTATAGCATGAAAACGACGTAATTATTTATCTTTTGCAACAGCATCGGGTTTCTTTTCCTCGCGTAGAAAACCCTGTAACACGTAAAGTCGGACGACTGCCCGGGCGTCGCTGCGCGCAAAACGTTCGGTGACGGCCATCATCCTGTCTAGGTCGGCCTTGCCGAGCATCTGCATCTGAGGAATAAAGCCAACGAGTGGTGACAAATTCGTTCGGCTGCCAACGGTCAGCATGAGTTCGCCGCGCTTAAAATTGCTGTTCTGCGGGTTAAATCCGGCCAGTGTTGCCGAGGCCTGCATGTGTTCGTTAAGCCGGACGACGATGGGCTCGAACATGCGAAAGGCGCTCTCTTTGTCGATGATCGCGTAACCTCGGACGACCTCCATTATTTCATTCATATCCTCAAGCGTTTCCGGATACTCGGACGTCTGGGCCGTGGCCTCCGTCATCAATTCCACAGCTGTCGCAATGTCCTTCTCGCCGCCCTTTTTGTGGATCTGTATCGCAAGGTTTACGAGTTTCTGGATGCGCGTACGCTTGTTTGTAAGGATAGCTATCGTTCGGCGGGCGTCATCGATCTTGCCAGCAACAGCGTTGCGATCGATCCTTGCAGACTCAAACCGCTCCATGAGCGACGTTTTCACTTTCTCGTCTGGTATCTGATCGATCAGTTTTTTTGCTCGAGCCTCGTCTTCGATCTGGCCGATCTTCGTCGAGAGCACTTGATAGGCCATCGATCGCTCAAACTCATTCTGCATCTTCGGAACCTGAGCGATGATATCCTCAGGAGTTGAGTTTGGGTCGTACATCTTCTGCTGCTCCTGCATCCGTCTGAACTCCGGCGGCAGGCCTGCGTCATTCTCGGCCTTACGTTGCTTGAGCATCGCGACCTTGTCCGGTACGAATTTCTCAAGCATCGGCATCGCACGCGACAGGGTTTCGGTCATCGCGAACGTTTTCGGCCCATTTAACAGGGTATTTGCGATTTTCGCTGCCAGATCCTTTGCCTGACTTTCTGTGAAATTGAACTGTTTTTCTTTTGGGTTGCCCATCGGCGCCGACGGTTTGAACGCAAACTGCAGAAACATCATCGCCATCTGCATATCTTCGTTACTTTTTGAGAGGTCGGTATCGACGAACTTCTTGATGACCTCGCCGGCAAGGTCTGTCGCCTTCTTTTCATCCTTTCTAAACAGCTTCTGCAACAGAGCCAGCACATTTTGAGAAACACCTTTCGAGAGGCTATCTCTTATTAGCTTGATCGCTCGTTCGGGATTTTCGTCCGCGGCGAGCAGTGCAAACTGCTGTTCCAGAGCCAATTCCTGACTCACGCGGATGCGGTCGGGGTTGTACGTGAGCATATCGGAGCTTGCTTTGGTCTCGGCCGAACGGGCGATCGCCTCGGACAGACGCGCAGGACGTGTCTGCACGAGCATATCGAGGGCGAGTTCGGCATCGTGTTTGGCAACTAGCGGCAGGATCTCATTTCTAATGTCGCCCCGGAAGTCTGAAATTTCAAAGAACGCGTTGTTCGAAGCCGGACTCTCGCGTTTTTCTTTTTCGGTTTCCTGATTAAATGCGATGATCTCCGATGCCGAGTTCTGAAATAACTCTCGGCCCCGCTTCGCGTCAAATTTCCAGTACATATCAGCCGTCAACGCGTAGACGATGGCCCGGTTCTGCGGTAATCGAAGCTCGACCGCCTCACCGACCGCCTTGTCGAGCAACTGCATGACACGGTCACGAAGCTCCTTGTCGGCTTTCTCTTTGTCCGCATCGGTTGGAGCAGATTGCCCCAGCGCAAAGGCACAGACGAATACCAGCGTGATCGAAGCGTGAATTAATTTCCGAAGTCCCATGGGCGAGGCCTCCTGTGGCATGTACAGAATAGGCCGCGAGTATACCACAATTCGAGCCGCACTTTTGCAACAAGGCACTCCCGGTTCCATTTGCGTTTTATACATTGTCTTTTCCGCTCGACCGGAAGAAACCGGTCGATTAAAGGGCTTTCTTTTTGCTCTTAAAACAGCAAGTAAAATAATATTGACATCGGACTCTACTTCACTGGCACAGCCGCAGCTTTCGCATTATAAAAGGTGATGAAATCCTTCGTTACGTCGGTGATATTCGCTAGATTGATGAAAATGCAGCCATCGGCTACCTTTGTCGCGTCGAAGATGGCTGCATAGTTATTCTTTTTGCTGAATTCGGCGACGGCCTTGCCGATTTCGAAGGTGATCAGGGCCTTGCGGCGTTGGTCCATTTTTGCGTCAAGATTTGTTTTACTGACCTCCAACGAATGCTGTAGCGATTTGCCCTCTGACTTTTTCGCCTGCAAAGTCACATCGTTCGCGTCTGAAATGGTCGCCTTCTGAAGTTCGGCCGCGATTGACGCGAGTTTTGCATTGCCATCCTCCAGCTCCTTGATCTCCTTGGCAAACTCGTAGTTGAGGAGCTTCTCCGCCGAGATGAACGTCGCAATCCCCGATTTCTCGTCATAAAAGGCAGCCATATTGATCAAACCAACTCTAGGAGCCACCGGCTGGGAATACCCCGCCGCCGCCAATCCCAAAACGAAAACCACCCCGAAAACGAAACGATGAACCTTAAACATGAGAATTCTTCTTTCTTTGTAGATCAGAATCGAATGTCTGTTGGAGATTTGAGGATGGAAAAGAGTTGCATTCACCGGCTCCGTTAGGTGCCGAATGTTTGTAGCACGGGGTCGCAATTCAAAACGATCTCGCTAGGGGCGACGGCCGGGCCGCACCTACGGAGCTTCTGTGTTCCATTTCTCCCTTTTTTCTATAAACATGCCGCTCCTAATGGAGCTGGGAAACTTCTCAGCTTAGGGCACGAAATTATAGGTCACCACGCCCGATACCTTTACAGGATTGCCTGCGAGGAGGGTTGGTTTGAATTTGGAGCGGCAGGCGGCGTCGCGGGCGGCGAATTGGAGCATTGGGGCACCGCTGACGGCTCCTGCCCGCAGGATCTTGCCGTCTTCGCCGACGAGTATTTGAATGCTGACAGCTCCGCCGATACGATTTGCCTTTGCCTCGGCAGGATATGCCGGTCGCTCGAGTATTAGTGCCCTGCCGTTGATAACACCGCCAGTTACCAGCTTTGCAACAGGCTTCCCGGTCGCCGGATCGATCTGCGGCGGCGATGCTAGATTGGGATTCTTAAGATCGAGCGTAAGGGCGACCGTTGCCGAAGCCGGTTTACCGTTCTTGATCGCCGGAATAAAATCCAGCCCCATCGCCATCTCGACAATGGCCTTCTCAAGGTCGCCGATAGCCTTGAGCGGCGTGGCGCCGCACGGCCACGCCGGGCCCAAGGTCATCGCCGCCCGCTTCGGAGCACCTTTCTCGTCAACGAGGATCCCAACCCTCACCTTGCCATCGATGTCGGCATCGATCGCCGACTGCGGGATAGTGAATTTCGTTCCTTTAACGAGTTTAGGATCGGAATCGGATGGGACGGCCTGACCGCTGATACTGCTCATCACAGCAATGCACATGTTCAAAATACAGACATAAACAATACGGTTCATAAGAAATATCTTCAGTCGTCAGCCAAAGCGAATGAGTCTCATCTCCATTTTACTTGATTTTGAAAGCGGCGGAGAAGGTTTAATGTAAGCACTTATTCCTGCGATCTGGCGATTCTCGGTCAAGTACGAGATCCGCCTAGAAACCAAATCGCTGCCAGATCTCAGATCGTTCGGCGATCGTTTCTGGATCGTAGCCTTCGTCGATGAGTTCGTCGATCGTTTTGGTCTCAAAAACCGGCAACGGAAGCAGGGCGCAGGTGGCAAAGGTGTCGGCTTCGATCTCCTGGCGGCTGCGTTTGCCGATGCGGTGAAAGCCGACGGCGGGGCCGGATGTGGGGGCGTGGAAGAGCAGGTGGGCGAGTTCGTGGAAAAGCACTTTTAGCCGTAGGGCACGCGGCAGGTCGCGGTTGACGGCGATAAAATCACGCTCCATCGCCCGGAAATAAAACCCGTCGACCGACATCGGCCGCATCTGCACCTCGACCCCGAGCCGCTCAGCCAGCCGCCAAGCGTCAACCTCACCGAGCTCCCGAACGTTCCAGTCGATCTCTAACTTTGCGATTTTTTCAAGGAGAAAACGCACGGTGGAAAGATATCACAGATGCAACGCCGTGCCAAGCCGATATTTACCACAGAGTAACATAGAGATCATAGATTTTTAAGCGTCCATGTGTCCTATGTTTCTAAGTGATAAAAACACTACTTCCCGATCGCATCATCCAGAGCCTTCTTGGCATCGCGTATCGCCGCGACACGTTCGTCAAGCGAAAAGCCGTCCCAGCCCTTAAAAAACACGACGCCGTAATCGGACGGATACTCACGGCCCTCGAACCGCAACCATTCGCCCATCACGCTCTGCGGGTCGCCGAGACGTGCGATCGCCCCGCTCACATCAAACTCCGGCGCCCGGTAAAACCCTCGCTCGGCCAGCCGCCGATCGACGATCTCAGCGATCTTGCCCTCGAGAAACCGCCCGATCCCAAGCCGCGGAGCGTCTCCCGCATACATCTCGCCCCGGCCGTCGAGCAGCCAGTTCAAAGACACGCTCGTTTCCCTGGCGATCTTGATCAAAACCTCCGGAGCCGGCAGCCGCCCTTGGTAATAGTTCCTAACGGTCGCATGCGGTATCCCCAACCGCCTCGCCACATCCGCCATCGAAGCATGCTCAAAAACCAGATTCAACCGCTCAACAAATTCCCTGCTCATAATCAGTTCCTTGCAACACCTGTTTAATAACAATGTCCAAATGTTACCACACAAAACCATTGCAACGTCGACGTGTGACACATTCTCCAATACGCAAAAGCCCCACAAACCCGAGAAGCCCGGTCCGTCCGGTTTCTCACGAGGCTGGCCTGCGTCTTCTTTGCGGTCTAAGCGTCTCTGCGTGAGGAATAGGACACTAAACCCAGATCCGCATTGGATGCAGCAAGTAGACCCAGACAGATCGCAGGAATCATCACTATAAGGCCCTGCCAAATGCCCAACTACTTACCTTCAATTACTTGACACCGCCCGCCCGCCGACGTATATTCAAAATTTCGGCCTAAACCGAAAGCGGCCCTACACCGCCCACAAAAATTAGCCGCCCTAGCTCAGTTGGTAGAGCATTCGATTCGTAATCGAAAGGTCGTCGGTTCGACTCCGATGGGCGGCTCCATTAGAATCAATAAGTTACGGGTTTAGGCGAAAAAGGGCTTGCCCCTACGTTTGCCCCTAACGGCTACGTCGTGAAAACTGAAAACGACGCCTACCAATAGTGCGGCCATGAGATACAGTCCGCACCAGTAGCATAAAGAATCAAGCAGTTTAACGATCATAAAAATAAATACATCAACAAGAACGCGATCGGCGGGACGGTGACGACCAGAAGGACGGCGGCGGCGTACTTGGTTTTGGGTGACGCGTCGGCCGGACTTACTAGGATATCCAGCGTTTCCCGTTTCTTACGATCTTGTCGGCTATAAGGATGCCAGTAATAATAAAAGCCATATCGGTGGTCTTTGCCGAAGTGGGCTTTCACCAGCTTTTGGCGGCGGTGGTACCGTGAAACGTTCACTTTCTTCATAGCGTTAATGCGAAGCGATGGAACCGTTAGCGGTTACTATGCCGCTTTCGGATTGGCGTTTGGCGGATTCGTAGGCGGCTATTGTTTCGTTGAAAAGGCCTTGCAGCCAAACCAGGTTGCCGCGAATTATACCGGCGTCGCTGACGCCTTTGGCGTTGGGTTTGCCGTCAAAGATCACGGTTTCGCCATCGACGAATCGGCAGCGGAGCGACTCGCCGACTTCGACGGCGTGGATGATGTGCGAGACGTTGTAGACGCCACGGCTGGTTACGACTAGCGGGATCATGATTTTGCTCCTTTGGCTTGTTGTTCGAGGATGTTGGCGGAATCGGTTAGGCTGCGGGCGGCGGCTTCGGTGCTTAGGCCGAGAAGTCGCAGGCGTCGCAGGATCTGTTCGGCTTGTTCGTCGCGGAAATGTTGGACGCCGCCGAGGATGGTTGTCAGTTCGAGCACGGTTTCGACCTCGCCGGGCTTGCCGCCTTCGACATCGATGTCAACGACTTCCCAGGATGTTAAAGCCCCGAGATTTATCCCGAGCTCGTCGGTTATTTGTAGAAATTGGATCATCGTTTTTTGTTTATCTCAGCGGCTAAGATGCCGTGGAAATTTTTTATTGTTTGGCCGTAGACCGATTTGACCAGTGTCAAGGCGGGCCATTGGCGGCATAGTTCGGTTAAGGCCTGGTCGGCGTCGTGGTTGGCGACCAGGTCGATGATGAAGCAGAAATCAGGATATTCCTCGCGAAACTCCGCCAGCCACTGCGGCCCGTGCGTCTCGCGAAACTCCGCGATAAACTCGACAACCTGCTTTTGCCCGGTTTCGAAAAGAATGTCTTGAAATTGTAGGTTTGGCGGTTCAGTCATTACGCTGCGGCTTCCGTGGTTTCGTCGGTTTCGGTTGGTTCGGCGTTGGTTTTTGGTGCGTCGGTGTTGCCGCCCGCTGACGCAGGCGGTTCTGACTCGGTTTCCGGTTCGGATTTGCGGCGGCCGAACATTGGCGTATTTGGCAATATCGGCGGCGGTTCTAGTGCGGGCGGTTGCGTCGGTTGCTGGAACATCGGCGGCGGCATTGGCGGACGCGGGCCGCCGAGGAAACTTGCCAGTATCGGCCCGGCGATCGCGGCTATTTCCTCTTTGTGTTCCATCGCGACGCTAAACATTTCGGCGGCCCAGTGACGCTTTGGCTGGTCGTCTTCGGTTGGAAACAGTGCATCGACGACGCGATCGGCGACGCCTGCTTTGCTGGAATTGAAGGCAAGTTCGAGCAGTTCCAGCTTTTCGGACTTCGGTGCGGCGGGTGGCAGCTGCTCGCGTTCCTCACGCAAACGCTTTATCTCGTCCCGTAATTGTGCTTCTACGTCGCCAAACAAAAGACCGCGAAGCTCGGCGGCTTGTTTGAGACTGTTAATAAAAGCGGCTTGCGGATCGATCGCCGGTACGGACGCGGCGACGGCGGGCGGCGGCGTGAAGGTTGGGTTTTGAGCTTCGCGGATCTTTCGCGGGTCGTCGGCGAGCGTTGCGGTCCATGAAGGCCCGAGGCCGCCGTTGACATGCAGCTGAAAGGTAAACGTTCCGCCGCTTCCGTGTTCGTCGCGAACGCGGTCTTCGATATCGGCACGGCTAGCGGCGAGCGAAATACCGCCGAGACGCGGCAAACGCATCTGTTTGTTGCACGGAATAAGAAATTGATCTCGCAGGTCGTCCGGTTCGCGGCGAACTAAGACGGTGCAAAACTTCGACTCGATATTGTCTTCGTCTTCGCCGTAAAGCAAAGCGGCGAGCGAATCGGGCGAGAACGCCGGGCGGTCGTCGTCTTCGCCGTCGATGTCGATAACGTTTTCGAGATCGTCGTCAACCTCGAACGTTGCCCCGGTCGCTATCGCTTCCGGCTCTGACTCGGCGGCGGGCTTTGGTTTGCGGCGTCCGATCGTTTTGGTCGTCGTTACGTTAGTTGTCGTGACTAATTCGTCGTCCGGCTCCAATTCCAACACTGCGGCCGTTCCTTCGACATCGGTAGAAAGTTTTTTTCTCATAAAAATCCGTGTGTTTTCGCTCTGTGCTTTCTGTGAAAAAGCTGTGTTTTCTCTGTGCAGAAATATAAGATAATCTACTTTTGTTGTCAAGTAGTTATTAGTTTTTCTGTTGACAAGCCGTTTTTTAGGTGTTAATTCTCAAAACGGCGGCGGCGAGTTTGCTGGATATCCTCGCGTAATGTCGAAAGGCAAAAGGTTAAATAAGCACGATCCCGCCGCCAATAGTTATGAGACGAGCTTTGCAGATCTTCCGCGACGGTCGCCTCGATGAAAGTTATTTGACAATTCCACTTCTGCCCGGCGAGCAAGGGAACATGCAGACGCTCGAGGCGATGAAACAGATCGTCTTGACCGACCGGCTTCATCCTGATCTGCGGACGTTCGTTTTGCGTGAGATCGTCGGCGGTTACGACGGACACGAACCGGAACGGCAAGTACAGGCTATTTTCGAATATGCCCGCGACCGCATCCGGTACGAACAAGATCCGGTCGACACGGAACGCGTCGCGGACATCTGGTCGACGCTTTACGGTTTGCGTCGCAGCGACGGTGTCGTTTATCAGCCAGAAGGCGATTGCGGTATCAAGTCGACCTTTATCGCGTCTTGCTGTGCATGTATCGGTTACGAATCTTGCTTTGTCGTGATCAAACAGCGGGCAAACGCCCGGGCTTTTAACCATGTCTTTAACGTCGTTTTTGTAAACGGCAAATGGATATACCTCGACGCCACACCGGAAGAAGCACCTTTCGGCTGGAAAACCGACCAGATATTCGAAGAAAAGTGGTTTCCGATCTTTAGCTAATGTACTTCGACCAATATCAACACGACGCCGACACGATGGGTTTCGATTGGGGCAGCCTGATCGGTGCCGGTGTCCAAACAGGGGCAGGGCTTGGCGTTAGTTGGCTCCGCGACCGGCAACAGCCAAGCGGCCGCAACTGTTTGCAAGGGCAAGTTTCGGGCGACGAAGCAATGACGAATTGCGTTCCGCGTGTCATGGCTTTATTCGATGAGCTCGAAATAATGTCGTCGCAAATGTCACCAGCCGAGGTGATCGTTCAGGCCCGGCAGATCGAAAGGATATTCAGCGACCCGCTCTATTTTGATCAGTCGATAGGCGGACGCAGCCGGACGATCAGGGAAGACGCGAAACTCGCGGCAAAGGCTCGGGCGGACGCTATCGTCGCATGGGCGGAATCAATACTCGCCGCTCAACAGTCTTTAGTTTCCCCGGCCGCCGTGGTAAACCCGGCAACGGGAACGGCGACAACGGCACCGGGCGAGATCGATCCGAAATGGATACTTTACGGCGGTGCGGCATTGCTTGCGGTGGTTTTGATCACAAAATAAATGTGCGATTGTCAACAAAATCAATGGCCTGACACGATGGGCAACGTCGGCAAAGAGCAACCGATCGTTCCGATCGCGAACATTGACCCGGTAACGGGGCAATGTATTCCCGGCACGTTCTGGAATGGCGTTGCATGCGTCGAACTCGTCAACGGCGGGCTTCCGATGCCCGACCCGACGCCGATCTACATTGAGGAAATCGCTCCGCCGATCGCCGACGATTATCCCGTTTATGTCGATCCTGTCTACGATTACAAACCAGTTGACCGCATCCCGCCGCCTCAGCCGCCGGTTTACATCGCTCCGCCGATCGACGAAGAACCTATTTATGATTACGGCGAACCAGTTACGCAGGTTTGCCCGGAAGGTTACACGCTCGTAGGCAATCAGTGCGTGAGAAATACGCGGCCCTACGAAGAAGTTCCGACGCCGATGGAACCCGCACCAACGACTTGCCCGCCGGGTTACGCGTGGCATCCGGTTTCGGGCGATTGCGTTCCGGTCCAGCAGGGAACCGACATTATTTCGGTGACGAACGAACCGACGGCGACGCCGACGAATACGACGCCGACAACGCCGTCGACCAACCCGCTCGCGTCGCTGCTCGATGCTAACGGTAAACTTTTTGGATTTGACCCGCTCTATGTCGGCCTCGCGGCGGCAGGCGTGGTCTTGTTTTTGGTGGTGAAAGACTAGATGCCAGCAACGGAAAGCTACAACCGCGAAGATCAGTTCGGCCCGATGTTTCAGGTCTGCGAATACTGTACGCAGCTTGACGAGATCGGCGTCGTTTACGAACTTCCTTACGGTCAGCAGCCGTCGGCAAATCCGACCATCCGCCGGGCGTATCTCGATGACTGGGTTAGGCGAAATGGCGGCCTCGGAACGTGGAACGCCTCGACCGCGTCGATCACGGTTTCGGGCGGCGGCGATCCGATGTTTCACGGCGTTTACGATTACGTTGGGCATTACGCCGGAAAGCCGGTTTATCAAAAGGGAAATTACAGGATCGCAAACATCGATCAAACCTGGATGCTTTTCGACTGGACGACCGGCCAGCAATATTTTAACGGCAACGGCGGTTATGCGTATCCGTCGCAGGTTGATTGGTGGTCGTCGATGTTTGGCAACGTCTACAACGTTCCGACGTTTACGCGTGGATGGGGCGGCTCGGTCGCAATACCGCGATGGCCAAAGGGCGACGTTCCGCCGGGTGTTTCGCCGCTTTCGTCCGCCTGGACACAGCAGAATTACAGCTATCAGCCGTTTTCAGCGGCTCCGACGTTCGCAACGACTCCGCCGGTCATAACCATGACCGAAACGACGCGTCCGGCACCAGACGGACAAGGTGGATTTATCTCTATGTTTGAAGAAGTCAAAGACGATCAGGACTCAGGAACGATAGTTCGCGGCATCGACATGATGCCCGCCGAAGACGCAGGCGGCGGCGTAAGTATGCAGATAGATCCGCCCGTTCCGCTCGTCGCGGTCACTAACCCTGACGGCACGGTAACGATCGGACACCAGGGCGACGCGTCAATATTTGGCAATCTCGTCGCAGCCGACGGCACGATCTTCGGCTTTTCGCCCTGGGTGCTAGGTGCCGTCGCAGTCGGTGCATTGTTCCTATTCTCAGGCGGAAAAAAATAACTTTTCCCCTTTTTCACTTTTGCCCTTTTGCCCTTTATGAGTGCTTACAACCAATTTCCAAACGTGCATACAGCCTTCGGCGGTAATCCGCCGGTGCGTTTCGAGGACCTTCCCGAGACGCAGGCTGAGGCCGTGGATTTTGGCAACCGGATCGAAAACGCGATGCGTGAGTTGCTCGCCGCGATCCCGACTTACGGAGCTCGCGGCCAGCTTGCTCATAACGCCTTTATGCTTTCGGGCTTGATGGGTTTGGCATACGACAAAAACCCGACGCTCATCAACCCGATCCGCGAACGCGTCACGCCGATCTGGCAGCAGATCTACGACCTGCATCGTGCGTCACCATACGGTTCAAGCGAAGGAATGTTACCGCCAGCTTTGCCGCTCGACCCGCTCGAAGTCGAACTCGCAAACCGGCTTTGGCCCGGCCAAACGTGGCTAGTCGAAACGCCAGCCGCCGCCGCTCCGGTCATCACGGCTTTGCCCGTAACGACGACGACGGTCGCAACCACAGGCCAGCAAACGCCGATACAGCCAACCGCCGCCAGCCAACCGCCAACGGTTCTAGGTTTCCCGCTCTGGCAAGTCGCACTAGCGGCCGCAGGCGTGTTTTTCGTTTTTAATTCAAGCAAATAGGAGCAACCTATGTTTTTCGGACAATCAATGCTAGGCGACGCGACTTTCGGCTCGATCTTCGACGACTACGCCAACACGATAAATCAATATCCCTCGATCGGCACGATCGACGGCGGAACCGACCGCCGCCGCCGACCAGCGATTTTCTTTCGCGTGATCGGCTATTTTCTTATGATCGATTACTGTCATGACTGGTTATTCTCCTGCTACATTGATGTAGCAATTTGCTTTGTGTATGCAGAGTAAAAGAAAAAGATTGCCTTGTCAACATAAATAATGCAAAATAATCCATACAATTCGTACTTTATATATGTAGCATAGTACGAAGTATATGTATTACAGCGACTTAGCAGATTTAATTCGTCAAAAAATGTCTGAAAAAAACTTTTCCACGTATGACATTGCGAGGCGATCCGGCAACAAGATCAACGCGAACACGATCACGCGGATCCTTAACGGCAATATAAATGAGGCAAAACTTTCGACGCTCGCGGCCATTGCCGAAGCCCTCGAAATGTCGGTCGAAGACGTTGTTCGCGTCTCGCAAGGTAAGTCGATCGGCCAAAACATTTACGAACAACTCGCCGAGCACTTCAACGCCGACGACCTCGACGTTACGGAATGGCAATTCCTAATGGCGAACATGAACGACATGATCCATGCCTTTCGCGAAGGCAAAAAGCAGTTTGAGCAGCAGATTCACGAACGCTTTCAGCAGCAGCAGTCAAAGGTCGCCGCGACGATCACGCCCGCCGTCGACCGTGCGGAAGTGCAAAAGATGATCGACGAAGTTCCGGTCAAGGTGAAAAAGGCAGGATAAAAGGCAAATGAAAAAAATCGCGATTGTAATCATTCTCGCCGCGATGATGGCGGGAGCGGCGTCGGCTCAAACTAAACGGAAGTCCAAACCAAAGCCCAAGCCGGTCAACTATCTTTTGCAGGGAAGCATCGCGGTCAGTAAATACGAATACCGCATGTTTCTGATCGGACGCGACGGCGGGCAGGTTTGGGGACGCTTCGAAGCTCGCGGCGGCGGCAATAACGACATTTACTGCTATATCGTCGACCCCGACGGCTACCAGAATTTACAGAACGGCAACCAGGCACAGACCTATTACAACTCAGGCCGCGTCACAGTCGGCAACATCAACGTGCGACTCGATCCCGGCAAATACTATTTAGTTTTCTACAACGAATCGCTTTTCTATAACAAAACCGTCTATGGCGAGATCAAATACATCGGAGCAGGCGGCTGATAGTAAGCGAACCCGTTCCCTCGAAGGCTCGGTTTATAAAAAAGGCGACGTTTGGTTTGCCCGCGTTCGGTATACTGACAGCGACGGTCGACGGCGTGAGAAAAAGCGGACCTGCGACACGCTTGCCCAGGCGAAGACCAAGAAACGCGACCTGATCGATGAGATCGCCAACGAAGCCGCCGGGCGAAAGACCTATCGCGATCTCGACAAATACTTTCGCCGCGAATACGTCCACACGGCCCGCTTTGTCGGCGGCAAACGCGTCTCGGGTTATCGAACCACGCTTTCAGGCATACGGCATTACCTCGACGGCCTGCTCGACCATTTCGGCGACAAATGGATCGACGAAATAACCTATTCCGATCTTTACGATCTAAAACGCGACCTCGAAACGACGCCGATCAAAGTAACCGACGACGACCCGATCGGCCGCCCGCGTTCGGTTTCCGAGACAAATCATTTTCTACGCTACGCCCGCCGCATCTTTAACGTTGCGATAGAGCAAGGTTGGCTGACCGTCAACCCGTTCAAACGCGGCCGGCCGCTCATTCAAAACAGTTTCGAAACCGAACGCACCCGCATACTGACCGCCGACGAAGAAACACGGCTCCTGGCCGCTTGCACCGGCAAACGCGAACACTTGCGGCCGCTGATCATCTTTGCACTCGAAACCGCTTGCCGTCGCGGCGAAATAAACGCCCTGCGATGGTCCGCCGTCGACCTGAAACAACGCACCATCCGGATCGACGCCGCCAACTCCAAAACCCTAAAAGAACGCCTTGTGCCGATCACCAACCGCCTACGCGAAACCCTTGTCCAGCTCCGAGGCAACACCCTAAACCCCAACGCCCGCGTCTTCCAAACCGGCGACACCAAAAAAGCCTTCCACACCGCCCGCACCGCCGCCGGGTTACCCGACATCCACTTCCACGACCTAAGACACACCGCGATCACAAGGATGCTCCAAAAAAACATCCCCCAAGCCCTTGTCATGAAAATAAGCGGCCACACCCAAATAAAAACATTTCTCAGATACGTCAACCAAACGCCGGAATCTATTTTCGAGATCGCAAAAAAACTTGACGAAGTGGCTTGACAATATATCAATAGTGATATAGTCTCTATTCATCAGCTACTTGCTGAAATCCAAACACAGCGGCGGCAACGCTATAAAAACGGCAAAAGATAATGACGATAAGCACATTAAGGTTTAAATCCTTCGGCCCCGGAATGCTCGCAACCAAGCGATTCGGCAAGTTTTATGTATCAGTCGCATACGACCCAGACTGGAAAGGCAACTCTGGAACGTATTACGGCGACGGCAAAACGACTTGGGAAGTTGCGGTCGGCGACGGCGTGAACCTGAAAATACTGCCGCATCAAACCCGCCAGCAAGTCAATACATTGCTAAAAAATTACTCACGCGGCATTCAACCTTCTTTTGAAAATGCAGAGGTGGCGAAATGACTAACCTTTACTCGAACAATATCGACACCGCGTTAGACGTGGTTGACAATATGCTCAGAACGCGGAAAGAGCGATTAAGAGTCCGAGACTGCTTAGCGGTCTCGGCACTAGCAGACGAAGTTCGCAGGCTTCGCAGTGCACGGAAAAGCGATCAAAAGCTTATTGACGAACTCGATGAGCAGGTTGCATATTTCTCTAACCCTCAAAATTGGGGATGAAAAATGACCGAACCTGAAATACTAACTACCATCAAAGATCACATGAAGTCGGCGGCCATAACTCACGAAATGGCCGCCGAACTCTCCGGCCTCAAGCAAGGCAACATTTCCCGCCTGCTCTCCGGCAAATATTCCCCAAACCTAAAGACGCTCCTACGCCTCGCCGACGCGATCCAGATCGAAATCAAAGCCGAAAACTATGCCCCCAACCATGCCCCCAACACTCCCGAACAATTCCCCAAAACCCCCAAAAACCACCAACCCCAACCCCCAACCAAAACCCCCAAACCCCAACACCCACCGCCAAAACCCCAAAACCCCCAACCACCCCCAAACCCGCCCCGCCAATTCGTAATCGAAAGGTCGTCGGTTCGACTCCGATGGGCGGCTCCATTCTTAATCGCTTCTTTTTTAATAACATCACGGAGACCAACTGCTAGAAATGCTGGTTGGATGTGCTGGTTACGACAAAATGGCTGGATGAGAACGAATCTCACCCAGCCATTTTTTGCTTTAGAACTCAAGCTGAGTAAAGATCACTCGAGAGCTATGAAGTTAGCATCGGTGATTGTATCGACGACGTTTACGAGTCTCGTTGCGAAGCGATACCGCTTTGACATCACGCCGATAACGACGGTTGACCCAGCATCGACGTCATCGAAGCGATAGTAGCCGAATGAGCCCGTCGTTGCCGTTCGAACAACCCCGTTTGCATCCGTCATCTTAACCTGAGCATTGCGAAGCCCACGCCCATCGGGCGTAAGCACGCGCCCCGAGACTTCAACTCCGGAAGCGGTAATCGGCCCCCCTATCTGTACAAACCCGGCCACGTAAGTTGTCGGCAACAAACTGCCGCTCGCACTCGAGACACTCTGCACGGTAGGAGTTGACGAGAACGTGATCGGATACAGACCAGTAGGAGCGTTTGCGGGAATGCTATACGTTATCCGAACGATCTCGCGTGTCCCCGCCACGTAGGTGTTGACCGAATCGACCAGGATCCCGACACGTCCCGGAGCCTGTGCCAAATTCGTGCCCAGGTTTGAACCCGCCGGAACTCCCATGCCAAGATTGACGATAGGATTCGTCAGCACCTCAGGTGCATTTATACCCGGCCCCGGAGTATCTGCCCGAACAACCGTAAAGCTCGTCGAAGTCTCATCGCCAAGCGAATCCAGCACGATCGCAACCGTTACCGTCTGTCCCGGATTTCCGAAAGCATTCAAAGCCCTTATCGCCCGTGTACCCGCAGGTGTCGGCGTCGGTGTTGGCGTAGCCGTTGGCGTTGGAGTTGGCGTCGGTGTAGCCGTTGGAGTAGCCGTCGGTGTAGCCGTAGGCGTCGGAGTTGGCGTAGCCGTCGGTGTAGCCGTAGGCGTCGGCGTTGGCGTAGCCGTTGGTGTTGGCGTCGGCGTCGGCGTTGGCGTTGGCGTCGGAGTCGGCGTAGGCGTCGGCGTTGGCGTCGGCGTTGGAGTCGGCGTTGGCGTTGGAGTTGGCGTTGGCGTCGGTGTTGGTGTCGGCGTTGGTGTCGGCGTCGGTGTTGGCGTAGCCGTTGGCGTTGGAGTTGGCGTCGGTGTAGCCGTTGGAGTAGCCGTCGGTGTAGCCGTAGGCGTCGGAGTTGG